>NZ_JBSHLM010000017.1:0-258905 GCF_053644375.1 Streptomyces sp. NPDC055400
GCCGGTGTTCAGCACCGGCCGCCCACGCGCGTTCCGCCGCTCACATGAAACCGTCCGGCGAACCTGCGTAGGGTGCAAGGAGCCGAGCAGGTGACGACGCGCGGGAGGGAGCCGGAGGGATGGACGAACACAAGGAGACTCTTCGGGTGGGCGCGGCCGTGCGGCGCAGGCGCCGGGCCCAGGAGCTCACCCTCGCCACCGTGGCCGAACGCAGCGGCCTGTCCGTCCCGTTCCTGAGCCAGGTCGAGAACGAACGCGCCCGCCCGAGCCGGCGCTCCCTGGAGAAGGTCGCCGACGCGCTCGGCACCACGGCGGTCGAGCTCCTGGCCGCCGCGGACCCCGCCCACACCGTGGACCTGGTGCGCGCCGACGACACCACGGTCGTCGAGGACGCGTCCCCCGAGGCCGTCGTGCGCTCCCTCGTGCGCGGTCATCACCAGCTGCACGCCGAGGAGTTCATCGGCGACCACGACCCGGGCCGCGAGTTCCAGCTCCGCAACGACGTGCTCATGCATGTCACCGAAGGGGCCGTCGAGGTCGAGGCCGAGGGCAGGGCCTATCGGCTGGGCCGCGGTGACACCCTGTACCTGACCGGTGGCGTACGGCACCGCTGGCGGGCCACCGGCGGGGACGCCCGCGTGCTCGTCGTCGCGGTGGCCGAACACATCGAGGCACTGGACGAACCCGGGCGGTGACCGTGCCCGGCGGCCCGCGCGTCGTCTCCCTCGTTCCCTCGCTGACCGAGGCCGTCGCCGTCACCCTGCCCGGAGTGCTCGTCGGAGCCACGGACTGGTGCACGCACCCGGCGGACCTCGGCAGCGGCCTCGTCCGGATCGGCGGCACGAAGAACCCCGCCGTCGAACGGATCATCGCCCTCGCCCCCGATCTGGTGATCGCCAACGAGGAGGAGAACCGCGCGCCCGACCTCGTGGCCCTGCGCGCCGCGGGACTCGACGTCCTCGTCACCGAGATCCGCGATCTGCCGGGCGCGCTGCGCGAGCTGGAGCGGGTCCTCAGGGCCTGCGGTTCGCCACGCCGGCCCCGCTGGCTGGACGAGGCCGCGGCGGCCTGGGGCGGGCTGGAACCGCCCTCCCGGCGGCTGCGGGCGGCGGTGCCGGTGTGGCGCCGCCCCTGGATGGTGCTCGGCAGGGACACCTTCGCCGGTGACGTGCTCGCCCGGCTCGGCGTGGACAACGTGTACGCGGACCACGGCGAGCGCTATCCGCGCCTGGCGGCCGACGAGTTGCGCTCGGCGGACATCGACCTGGTGGTGCTGCCCGACGAGCCGTACCGCTTCACGCGCGACGACGGGCCCGAGCAGTTCCCGGTGCCCGCCGCGCTCGTCAGCGGGCGTCATCTCACGTGGTACGGGCCGTCGTTGGCGCGGGCGCCTCAAGTACTGGGCGCGGCGCTGCGAGCAGCTCTCCGCTGATCAGGCCGCGGACGGTGGGCACTGCGGCGACGGTCCAGGCGGCGACGAGCACGGCGTACAGGACGACAGCGAGCACGTCGTACACGGCTAGTCCCGTGTGCTTCGCGAGGCCCTGTGCGCCGGTGACACACGTGCCGATGGGGAACGTGAACGCCCACCACGTCATCGCGAACGGCATGCCGCGGCGCCGCGCGCGCACCACGAGCGCCGCCGCGAGCGCCAGCCACAGCAGCGCGAACCCCATCACGGGAACGCCGTACAGCACGGCGAAGACGCCGAACCCCTGCGCGTACGGGGTTGGCAGGACGCCCGGCGCGGTGTCGGCGAACTTGTTGACGGCGGTCGTCGACTGGCCGAGGGGGCCGAGCACCAGGAACAGCGCCGGCGTGAGCATCAGGGGAAGCGGTCCCGCCGTCACCAGGCGCGCGAAGATCACCGGAAGCATCACCGCCGTGGCGATCAGGCTGAGCCCGAACAGGGCGACACAGCCCACGAGCAGCGTCTGCTGCCACTGGCCCGCCGGGAGATGGGGCACGAGGAGCGGGCCGACTGCGGCGGACACCATGGGCGCCACCACCGGCAGCAGCCACACGGGGGAGGCCTGACCCGGCTCGATCCGGTGCCTGGCCACCATGAGGTACGGGACGGTCACCGCCGCGACGAGCCCGATCAGCGTTCCCGCCGTGAACAGCACCGTGTCCAGGGCGACGGCCGCCTGCGTTCCGATCAAGTCCTGGCCGACGAGCATCGTCGCGCCGCCGACGGCCAGCAGTGCCATCGCGAGGCAGCCGTGGAACGGGGCCACGGCCGGGTCGAGCAGATGCTCCTTCGCCCGGTCGCTGTGGTGCCTCCAGTGCAGGGCACGGGCCGCGAGAAGGGCGACGAGCGCCACGAGGGACAGCGCCCACATCGCGGTGCACAGGGCCCGCAGGCCCGGGACGTGTACGGGGAGCGCGGCGCCCGCGTTCGCGATGATCGCGGTGCCCATCACGGACGCGTACCAGTTGGGGCCGAGATGGCGGACGGCGGGACATCGAAGCGACGGGATGCGGGAGGCCCTGATCGGCTGGGCGGCGGTGACCATGACCCCACGGTCGTGGCCGGCCGCTCCCCCCACCAGGGACCATGCCTCTATGAGGGCATAAGCTGGATTTATGAGTGGCGATACGACGGGTACGGCGGACGGTCCGACGACGGGGGCGGGGCTCGCCCACCGGGTCCCGGATCTCGGCGCCCTCGAACTCCTCCTCGCCGTGGCGCGGCTCGGCAGCCTCGGCCGGGCGGCCCAAGAGGTGGGCATCACGCAGCCCGCGGCCAGCAGCCGTATCCGCTCCATGGAACGCCAGCTCGGGGTCGCTTTGGTCGACCGGTCACCGCGCGGCTCACGGCTCACCGACGCGGGCGCCCTCGTCACGGACTGGGCGCGCCGGATCGTGGAGGCGGCGGCGGCCTTCGACGCGGGGGCGCAGGCGCTGCGCGACCGCCGCGACTCGCGGCTGCGGGTCGCCGCGAGCATGACGATCGCCGAGTACCTGCTGCCGAACTGGCTGCTCGCGCTGCGCGCGGAGCGCCCCGACACGGCGGTGTCGCTCCACGCGGGCAACTCGGCCGCGGTCGCCGAGCGCCTGCTGTCCGGCGACGCGGACGTCGGCTTCGTCGAGGGCCTCGCGGTGCCCGCGGGTCTGGACGCCGCCGTCATCGCCCACGACCGGCTCATCGTGGTCACCGCCCCCGGACACCCGTGGGCCCGGCGCAGGAAGCCGCTCTCGGCCGACGAGCTGGCGGCCACCCCGCTCATCCTGCGCGAGCGCGGCTCGGGCACCCGCCAGGTCCTCGACGCGGCCCTCGGCG
Organism: Streptomyces sp. NPDC055400; assembly: GCF_053644375.1. NCBI lineage: Bacteria > Bacillati > Actinomycetota > Actinomycetes > Kitasatosporales > Streptomycetaceae > Streptomyces > Streptomyces sp. NPDC055400. Next base: position 3,284 of record NZ_JBSHLM010000017.1, read on the forward strand.
GCCTGGCCCGCCCCCTCATCGAGCTGTCGTCGACGACCGCGGTCAAGGCGGCCGCGGTGAGCGGCGCGGGCCCCTCCGTCCTGAGCGAGCTGGCCGTCGGCGAGGAGCTCGCCGCCCGCAGACTCGTCGAGATCCCGCTCGAAGGCGTACGGCTGCGCAGGGACCTGCGGGCGGTCTGGCCGACCGGTCACCGCCCGGTGGGGCCGGCCAGGGAGCTGCTCGCGCTCACCCGCGGACCGGCCTGAGCCTCACCCGCGACGTCAGGAGCCGCCCCGCGCCGCCGCGCGTATCAGACCGCCCATCACGCGCGCGTCCTCGCCCATCTCGGGATGCCACTGCACGCCGAGTACCCAGGTGAGGCCCTGGAGTTCGACCGCCTCGACCGTGCCGTCCGCCGCGTGCGCCGACGCGACCAGACCCCGGCCGAGCCGGTCGACCGCCTGATGGTGGTACGTCGGCACGTCCGACTCCTCGGGCACCAGCTCGCCGTACCGCGTCCCGGGCACGGGCGTCACCGCGTGCTTCCCGAAGACGCCGATGTCCTTGACGTGTCCCTCGATGTGCTGGGTGAGCGTGCCGCCGAGCGCCACGTTCAGGAGCTGCATGCCCCGGCAGATGCCGAGCAGCGGCTTGCCGGACGCCAACGCCGCACGGATCAGGGCCAGTTCCCACGCGTCCCGCTCCACCGCGGGCGGCCCCGTGCGGTCCTCGCGCTCGGCGCCGTAGCGGCCCGGTTCCACGTCGGGCCCGCCCGCGACGACGAGCCCGTCGAGCCGCGCGACCACCGAGGGCGCGTACTGGGGGTCGTCGGGCGGCACCATCGCGGCGAGGCCGCCGGCGGACTGCACGAGCCGCGGGTACCCGGCGGGCAGCAGCGCGGCGGGCAACTGCCACACGCCCCAGCTCGCCTTCTCCTCCAGGTAGGTGCTGACACCGATCAGCGGCCTGCTCAACATCTGCCCGTGCTCCCTCACCGTGGTCAATCCCGTTCCAGTTCGGCCTCTGTGGCCGCGAGGCCGCGAACTCCTCCTCGGGGGCCCGCGCACCAGATGCCTGCGGCTGCAGGCCCCGAAGTACCCGATCGCCACCGCGTACACCCCGAGTGCGATCAGCGCCACCGTGACGTCCACCAGGAAGGTGGCGACCAGCGCCGCGCACGCGAGGACCAGCGCCACGGATGACGTGAGCACGCCGCCCGGAGTGCGGTACGGCTGCTCGAGGCCCGGTTCCCGGCGCCGCAGCACGATGTGCGACAGGGACATCAGAGCGTACGAGATCGTGGCGCCGAACACCGCGACGTTCAGCATGCGGGCACCGTCGCCCGTCGCGGCCGCCGGCGCGAAGCCGATCGCGCCCGGCACGAGCAGTCCGAGGTGCGGCGCCTTGCGCCGGCTGGTGAGCGACAGGAAGCGGGGGAGGCGACGAGCAGCGCCGCGACCCCAGCGAGAACACCATGCACGCGTACATGACGCCCATCAGGGCCATCCCGAGGCCGACGAAGCCGCCCTGCGCCAGGCCGAAGTTCCAGCCCGAGCAGTCGCCGGAGGCGACGTACGTGACGCCGAGCCCGGTCAGGAGCAGCCGGCCCGCGCTGCCGCGGCGCAGCGTTCTGCGTTCTGCGTTCCGGATGGTCGTCCCCGTCTCACCGGTGGGGCGGGCGTGCCGGGTGTCCAAGGTCGTGGCGCGGGCTCCCCGTCGTACGGCGGATGCTCAATGGAGCGGATCCATACCTTTGCGGTGAGCGTGCGAAGAAATCAAGACCCCTGCGTTACGCGCCGGTTCATCACCGGCTCAGGTCAGGAAGCCCCGCAGGAGAGCGGCCGTGCCGGCGCAGTGCTCGCGCATCATCTCCCGCGCCCCGTCCGCGTCCCCGTCCAGCACCGCCTCCACCAGGGCCGTGTGCTGGCGCTGCGAATGCTCCAGGTTTCGTACCAACAGCGGGATGCAGTCGAGGAGGTCGTTCACCGTCGCGCGCACCGCCGCGTACTGAGCCGTGAGCGAGGGTGACCCGCACAGCTCGGCGAGCGTGAGATGGAGCAGCGTGTCGAGGCGGCGGTAGTCGGCGAGGGGTGCGTCATGGGTGCGCGCGAGGGCGCCGCGCAGCCGTTCGGCCTGTTCGCCGGTGAGGCCGTGTGCGGCGCACAGGCCGGCCGCCCCGACCTCGAGGACCTCGCGGAAGCGCAGCGCGTCCTCGACGTCGACGTCCTTGAGACGGCGGCGCAGCTCGTCCTCGCCCGGCGCGTCCGTGCGCGCCACCACGAACGTGCCGCCGTAGCGCCCGCGCCGCGACTCGACCAGGCCCTGGTCCTGGAGCACCTTCAGGACCTCCCGCAGCGTCACCCTGCTGATCCCGAGCCGGTCCGCCAACTCCCGTTCGGACGGCAGGCGTTCACCACCCGACACCAGGCCGAGCCGGACGACCTGGAGGATCTGCTCCAGGGCCTCCTCGAATCCGTTGCCCGCCCGCACGGGCCGCAGCACCGGCGTGAGCCGGTCCTCGTCATCGGTGTGCGACATATGGCCGTACCCCCTTCCCAAGCAATGGTTCTCCGCAATACCTTATGGCTTCCGGCTGACCGAAGAAGCCCGAAGGAGGCCTTCCCGTGGCAGACCGCACACCCCCGCTCGGCGTCGAGGAGCTCACGTCCCTCGTCGAGAGTGGAGAGATCGACACTGTCGTCCTGGCCTTCCCCGATATGCAAGGGCGGCTGCAGGGCAAGCGGTTCGCCGCCCGCTTCTTCCTCGACGAGGTCCTCGCCCACGGCACGGAGGGCTGCAACTACCTCCTCGCCGTCGACACCGAGATGAACACGGTCGACGGATACGAGATGTCCTCCTGGGACCGCGGCTACGGCGACTTCGCCATGCACGCCGACCTCTCCACCCTGCGCCGCGTCCCCTGGAACGACGGCACCGCGATGCTCATCGCGGACCTGGCGTGGAACGACGCCTCGCCCGTCGTGGCCGCGCCCCGGCAGATCCTGCGCCGCCAGCTCGACCGGCTCGCCGAACTCGGCTACACCGCCCACGTCGGCACGGAGCTCGAGTTCATCGTCTTCAAGGACACCTACGAGCAGGCCTGGGACGCGGGCTACAAGAACCTCACGCCGGCCAACCAGTACAACATCGACTACTCGGTCCTCGGCACCGGCCGCATCGAGCCGCTCCTGCGCCGCATCCGCAACGACATGGCGGCGGCCGGGCTCGTCGTCGAGTCCGCCAAGGGCGAGTGCAACCCGGGCCAGCACGAGATCGTGTTCCGCTACGACGAGGCCCTCGTCACCTGCGACCAGCACGCCGTCTACAAGACGGGCGCCAAGGAGATCGCGGCCCAGGAGGGTGTCTCGCTCACCTTCATGGCCAAGTTCAACGAGCGCGAGGGCAACTCCTGTCACATCCACCTCTCGCTCCAGGATGCCGACGGCACCAACGCCATGGCGGGGACCGCGGACGACCCCGGCGGGATGTCGCCGGTGATGCGGCACTTCCTCGCGGGCCAGCTCGCCGCGCTGCGTGACTTCTCGCTGCTCTACGCGCCCAACATCAACTCGTACAAGCGGTTCCAGCCGGGCTCCTTCGCGCCGACGGCCGCCGCCTGGGGCTACGACAACCGCACCTGCGCGCTCCGCGTCGTCGGCCACGGCCGCTCGATGCGCTTCGAGAACCGCCTGCCCGGCGGTGACGTCAACCCGCACCTCGCGGTCGCCGGACTCGTGGCCGCCGGCCTGTACGGCATCGAGCAGAAGCTCGAACTGCCCGAGGAGTGCACCGGAAACGCCTACACCGGCGAGTACGAGCACGTTCCCACGACGCTGCGCGAGGCCGCCGAGCTGTGGGAGAACAGTCCCATCGCCAAGGCCGCGTTCGGCGACGAGGTCGTCGCGCACTACCGCAACATGGCGCGCGTCGAACTTGAGGCGTTCGACGCGGCCGTCACCGACTGGGAACTCCGCAGGTCGTTCGAAAGGCTCTAGGGCGAAAGGCTTTAGCGTGCACGACATCCTCAACCCGGCGACCGAAGAAGTCATCGCCACGATCCACGCGACCTCCCGCGACCAGGTCGACGCCGCGGTGCTGCGGGCCCACCGGGCACAGCGCGACTGGGCGGCCGCCGCCCCCGCCGACCGGGCCCGCCTCCTGCGCCGCTTCGCCGCCGTCGTCGACGAGCACGTCGAGGAACTCGCCCGCCTCGAGGTGCGCGAGGCCGGGCACACCATCGGCAACGCCCGCTCGGAGGCCGGCAACGTCCGCGACCTGCTCGACTACGCGGCCGGGGGAGTGGAGCGCCTCACCGGCCGGCAGATCCCCGTCGCCGGCGGCCTCGACATCACGATCCTCGAACCCCTCGGCGTCGTCGGGGTCATCGCGCCCTGGAACTTCCCCATGCCGATCGCCGCGTGGGGCACTGCCCCGGCCCTCGCCGCCGGGAACGCGGTGATCCTCAAGCCCGCCGAGGCGACCCCGCTCACCGCGCTCCGCCTCGCCGAACTCGCCCTGGAAGCAGGGCTTCCCGAGTACCTCTTCCAGGTCCTGCCCGGCGCGGGAGACGTGGCGGGAGCCGCCCTCGTCGAGCACCCGGGCATCGCCAAGATCGTGTTCACCGGCTCCACCCGCGTCGGCAAACAGATCATGGCCAAGTGCGCGGACCAGGTGAAGCGCGTGACCCTCGAACTCGGCGGCAAGAGCCCGAACATCGTCTTCGCCGACGCCGACATCGAGGCGGCCGCCGCCGCGACCCCCATGTCGTTCCTCGACAACGCCGGCCAGGACTGCTGCGCCCGCACCCGCATCCTCGTACAGCGGTCCGTGTACGACCGGTTCCTCGGCCTGCTCGCGCCCGCGATCGAGTCGGTCGTCGTCGGCGACCCCGCCGACGAGAACACCCAGATGGGCCCGCTCATCTCCAAGTCCCAGCTGGAACGGGTCCGTTCGTACGTCGACGGGGGAGCGGCGGCCCTGCGGGGCAGCGCGCCCGAGGGCCCCGGATTCTGGTTCCCGCCGACGGTCCTCACCGAGACGGCACCCGACGCGCCCGCCGCGGCCGAGGAGGTCTTCGGGCCCGTCGCCGTCGTCCTGCCCTTCGACGACGAGGCACACGCGATCCGGCTCGCCAACGCCACCGAGTACGGGCTCTCCGGATCCCTGTGGACCCGGGACGTGGGGCGCGCCCTGCGCGTCGCCGGGGCGGTCCGCGCGGGGAACCTGTCGGTCAACTCTCACTCGAGCGTCCGCTACTCGACCCCGTTCGGCGGGTACAAGCAGTCCGGCGTCGGCCGCGAACTGGGCCCCGACGCCCTCACCGCCTTCACCGAAACCAAGAACGTCTTCATCAGCACGGAGGGTCCCGCACAGTGACAGAGAACATCTGCCGCCGCCTCGTCGGCCGCACCGCCGTCGTCACCGGAGCCGGCAGCGGCATCGGCCTCGCCACCGCCCGCCGCCTCGCCTCCGAGGGCGCTAACGTGGTCTGCGCCGACATCGACGAGAGCGCCGGCAAGAAGGCCGCCGAAGACGTCGGCGGCACCTTCGTCCAGGTCGACGTCACCGACGCCGAGCAGGTCGAGGCCCTCTTCAAGACCGCGTACGACACCTACGGCTCGGTCGACATCGCCTTCAACAACGCCGGGATCTCGCCCCCCGACGACGACTCCATCCTGGACACGGGCCTCGAGGCCTGGAAGCGCGTCCAGGAGGTCAACCTCACCTCCGTCTTCCTTTGCTGCAAGGCCGCCATCCCCTACATGCGGCAGCAGGGCAAGGGCTCCGTCATCAACACCGCCTCGTTCGTGGCGCGCATGGGCGCGGCGACCTCCCAGATCTCGTACACGGCCTCCAAGGGCGGCGTCCTCGCCATGTCCCGCGAGCTCGGCGTGCAGTTCGCCCGCGAGGGCATCAGGGTCAACGCCCTGTGCCCGGGCCCGGTCAACACCCCGCTCCTCCAGGAGCTGTTCGCCAAGGACCCCGAGCGCGCCGCGCGCCGCCTCGTCCACATCCCGGTCGGCCGCTTCGCGGACGCCGACGAGATCGCCGCCGCCGTGGCTTTCCTCGCGAGCGACGACTCCTCGTTCGTGAACGCCACCGACTTCCTCGTCGACGGCGGGATCTCGGGGGCGTACGTCACGCCTCTGTAGGCCGTGCCCCATGTAGGTGTACGGTCCCCAGGCATGCGTAACAGAGATGTTGCCGCGTGGACTTCAGCCGTGGTCACCGCCCTGGTGGCCACGGCTCCCGTCTCTCCTGCGGCCGCCGCCACGTCCGCTCCCACCACCGACCGGGCCTGCCCGCAGCTCTCGGAGAAGCTGCCGTGGTACGGGCAGAACCGGGCCAGTCTCCAGCGCGTGATCGACGAGCGCGGGACCTGCGCAGGCCACCACGGCCCCCGCCCTGTCGCCGCGTTCGACTGGGACAACACCGTCTCCAAGAACGACGTCACCGACGTGACGATCGCCTGGTCGCTCAAGCACGACAAGATCCTGCGGCCCGCGAGCTGGAAGAAGACCGGCAAGTGGCTCACCGACGACGCCGACAAGGCCCTCACCGCCGCCTGCGGCACCGCCGTCCCCGTCGGCGCACCCCTGCCGACGTCCACCGACACCGACTGCACCGACGAGATCTTCAACATCCGTGAATCCGGCAAGACCATGAGCGGAGCGGCCGCGTTCGCCGGCGAGTGGAACCATCGCCGCACCGTGCCCCAGTACGCCTGGGTGCCACAGCTCTTCGCCGGACACACCGTCCCCGAACTGGAGTCGTACGCCGCACAGGCCCGCCGCGAGGCCCTCGCCGCCCCCGTCGGCTCGACCCAGACCCTCGGCACCCACACCATCCCCGGCTACGTCCGCTACTACGAGCAGCAGCGCGACCTCATCCGCACACTGAAGAAGGCCGGGTTCGACGTCTACATCGTGTCGGCCGGGTCCGAGCCCGTGACCGAGGTGTGGTCGCGCGGCCGGGGCGGCGTCGGCATCGACCGCGCCCACACCATCGCCATCCGCTCCGTCCTCGACAGCGAGGGCCGCATCACCACGTACAACGAAGGCTGCGGCGGGGTCGGACGCACCCAGGGCGAGGCCATCCCGTACATCGACGGCAAGCGCTGCTGGATCAACCAGGACATCTTCCGGATCAAGGGCAAGTCCGCCTGGGAGAAGCAGGGTCGGGGCCGGCGCATCGCGCTCGGGGGCGGGGACGCCGACACCGACGTCACCTTCGTCGGCGACGCCTCCGGAGCTCACCTCGTGCTCAACCGCAACAAGAACGAGGTGATGTGCCGCGCCTACGACAACGCCGACGGGCGCTGGGTCGTGAACCCCATGTTCATCGAACCGCTCCCGCGCAAGTCCGGCGGCTACCCCTGCTCCACGGCCGCATACAACAAGCCCGATGGCGGCTTCGGCCCGGTCCTGCGCCCGGACGGCTCCGTCGTGCCGGACCAGGCGGACTCGGTGTACTGACTTTCCCCGCACAACTTAGAGTGCCGGGATGAGCATGACGCCCCCGCCCGGCTGGTACCCGGACCCCGCGGCCCCGCCCACCGAGCGCTGGTGGGACGGGGCCGAATGGACCGAGCACCGACGGCAGCCGCAGAACACCCCGGCCGCGCCACAGGCTTTCGGGCCGCCCGTCGGGCCCCCGCTCCCGGCCACGGGCCCCCAGCGCCCGCCCGCCGCCCCGGGCCGCCGCGCGAAGACCGTCGCCCTGGCCGCCGCCGGGATCGTGCTCGTCGCCTCCATCGCCACCGGCGCCGTCCTGCTCGGCCGCGGCGACGACGACCCCGAGAGCCGTACGTCACCCACCTCGAGCGCCCCGGCACCCACGGACCCGACCGCCACGGCGAGCAGCGCCGGGCCCACCCCCACCGAGGACGCGTCCACCGTCGTCGACCAGCTCAACGGCATCACGCTCCCCGTCCTCGACGGCTGGCAGAAGGCCGAGAACGTCGTCGACGACGACATGCTGATCACCACCCCGCGCACCTACGACTGCCCCGGCGACTCAGGCCTGTGCCGGCACGGCACCGTCGTCTCCCGCACCGTCACCGGGACCGACGAGACCTCACCCGAAGTCATTGCCGAACGGGACATCAAGGACGCCGCCGACGCCTCGTACGACAAGAACGGCATCAACCAGCAGCCCTTCGGCGGCATCGAGTCGCACCAGCAGATCGCTGCCCGCCAGACCGCGGTCGCCGGGCGCGCCGGCTACCTCGTCCGCTGGAAGGTGAAGACCGCGAAGGGACCCGGCGGTTACGTCCAGTCCGTCGTCTTCCCCTCCAGCGCCGGCTCCGAGTCCCTCGTGACCGTCCGCATCACCGTCGACGCCGGCCAGGACGCGCCACCGCTCTCCGACATGGACCGCATCGTCAAGGGCATCAGGGCGGCGGGCGACAGCGGGTCGGACGGCGGCGTGGGCAGCAGCATCGGCCCCACCGTCACGCCGTGAACCGTCCCGGAATCCTCAGAGGAACGTGTAGCCCTCGCCGCGGTACGTCGGCACGGTCGCCGTCACCGTGTCGCCCTCCACCAGGCGCAGCACGTCGAACCGCTCGCACAGCTCGCCGGCCTTCGCGTGCCGGAACCACACCTTGTCGCCGATCAGCAGATCGTCGGCGGGCGCCCCGAGCAGCGGTGTCTGCACCTCGCCCGGGCCCTCCTGGGGGTCGTAGCGCAGGCCCTCCGGGAGATACGGCACCGGCAGCCGGTCGGCTCCCGCGGCGCCCGACGCCGGGTAGCCGCCACCGAGCACGGTCACGACCCCGACGCCCGGCCTGCGCACCACGGGCTGCGCGAACAGGGCTGCGGGCCGGCCCGTGAACGACGTGTAGTTGTCGAACAGGCGCGGCACATAGAGACCCGACCCCGCCGCGATCTCGGTCACCGCGGGCTCGGCCGCGGTGTGCTGCACACTGCCCGTGCCGCCGCCGTTGACGAACTCCAGGTCCGGCGCCACCGTCCGTACCGCGCGCACCACTTCGGCCCGCCTGACCGTCAGCTCCTTACGGGCCGCGGCCTGCATCAGCCGGATCACCCGCGACCGCACCGGGCGCCCCGCGACCGCGTCACCGACACCCGCGACATGACCCTCGTACGCCATCAGGCCCACGAGCCGGAACCCCGGCCGCCGGGCCACGGCGCGTGCCATGTCGGCGACTTGGGCGGGGGAGCGGAGCGGGGAGCGGCGGGCGCCGACCCGCACGCGCCCGCCGAGCACCTGCCACGAGGTGTCCAGTTCCAGACAGACCCTGATCTCCTCGCGCCCGCCGTCCCGCGCGTCGTCGATCAGCCGCAGCTGGGCCGGGTCGTCGACCATGACCGTGACCGCCGCCGCCAACTTCGGATCGTGCGCGAGCTCCGCGAAACCGGCCCGGTCCGCCGACGGATACGCGAGCAGCACGTCCTCGAAACCGGACCGCGCCAGCCACAGGGACTCCGCGAGCGTGAACGACATGATCCCGGCGAAACCGTCCCTGGCCAGGACCCGTTCGAGCAGCGCGCGACAGCGCACCGACTTGCTCGCGACGCGGATCGGCTTGCCGCCCGCCCGCCGCACCAGGTCGTCCGCGTTGGCGTCGAACGCCTCCAGATCGACGATCGCGACCGGGGCGTCGAGATGAGCGGTGGCCCGGTCGTAGCGGGCCCTGTCGGCTGCGCGCGGTGTCATGACCGAAGCCTGCCAGACACGATTACCGCGGGGTAGGGGGAGGATCCGGGCAGATCGTCCTGACCTGCGGTACGGGGTCCCTGCGAGGCCGCGTCAGCCCGTAGAGTGACGCGGACGCAGGACGAGAACGGGACGGAAACGGGGAGGCATGAGCACGCAAGCGCGCCGCGCGCCGATCCCGCCGCGCCCCTCCCAGCCGCCCACGCCGCGCGACGAGTTGACCGACGCCTCGGCCGGCCCGGACGCGTCGATACCCCCGCGCCCCCCGCACACTCCGGCGCCGGACCAGACACCCCCGCCGCCCCCCGCCTCGGCCCGCTTTCCGGACACCCCGCCCGTGCCGGGCGCGCCCGCGGCTCCCGTGAGCGACCGGCCGGCGCACCCCGGCCCCCTGCCGCCCGAGCGCCCGACGGAGACCACGACCAGGCTGCGCCCGATCAGGGACACCGCCGCGCAGAGCCCCGACGGCACGCCCCCGCGCCGCCCCGCCGCGCCGCCGCGCGCCCCCGGCGAACCGCACGTCACCGTCCCCCGCCCCGCCGTGCCCCCGCGCATCCCGGGCGAGCCCCCTGCCGGAAGGCGCCCCGTCGGGGCCGTCGACCTCACCCCGGGACCCGGCACCGGCCGCCCCTTCGTGTTCTTCGCCCGCCCCGCCTCGTACGACGACAGCACCACCCGCCTGCGCCCCATCGGCTCCCGGATACGGCCCCGCGTCGCGGCCGCCGCGGCCTGCGCCGTGCTCGGGCTCGGCCTCATCGGCGGTGCGGCGACCGGGAGTTGGCTGACCGGGGACAGCGGCGGCAGCACCGGCTCACCGAGCTCGTACGCCGCCGCGGGCACCCTGTGGCACAGCGTCCCCGTCGACCGGCTGTTCCCGCCCGTCATCAAGGGCGACGGAGCGGGACCCGGCGGCGCCGACCGCACCTGGACCCGTATCGCCGTCGCCCCGGACAGCACCTGCGAGAACGCCTTCGACCCGCTGCTGCAGAAGGCGCTCAGGCCCGTCGGCTGCCTGCGCCTCCTGCGCGCCACCTACACCGACGCCACCCGCAGCCATGTCACCACCGTCGGCCTGCTGTTCACCAAGGCGGACACGGAGGCCATGAAGGCGCTGCGCACCCGGTTCACCGAGGACGGCCTCGACCGCAGGACCGACCTCGTGCCCCGCCCGTACGCGGCGAAGGGCACCCTCGCCGCCGGATTCGGCGACGCCCAGCGCGCCTCCTGGACCCTCTCCGTCCTCACCGACGCCCCCGTTGTCGCCTACGCCGTCTCCGGCTTCGCCGACGCCCGTACCGTCACCGACCCGCAGCCCGCCGCCGAGGCCATGAAGTCCGGCAGCGTCACGACCCCCGCGCAGGCCGGCCTCGGCTTCGAGGCCCAGGGCATCGCCGACCGCGTCGAACGAAGCCTGCGCGCCGCCGTCGCCAAGGCCACCGAGGAGCCGTCTTGACCCGCACGGCCGCCGCCTGGCGGAACGCCGCCACCGCGCTCACCGCCGCCGCGGCCCTCGCGCTGCTCCCGTCGACCACCGCCCACGCCGACTCCATCCGCGCCCAGCAGTGGGGCCTGGACGCGATGCACACCGAGGAGGCCTGGCACACGACCAAGGGCAAGGGCATCACCGTCGCCGTCCTCGACACCGGCGTGGACGACACCCACCCCGACCTCAAGGGCAACGTCCTGCCCGTCAAGGACTTCGTCGGCTTCGGCGCCGAGCGGGGCGACCGCTCCTGGGCCCGGCACGGCACCGCCATGGCCGGGATCATCGCCGGCCACGGCCACGGCCCGGGCGGCGACGACGGCGTACTCGGCATCGCCCCCGAGGCGAAGATCCTGCCCGTCCGCGTGATCCTCGAGGACGGCGACCCGGCCCGTAAGGAAGCCCGCTCCAGCCGGGGCAGCGCACTCGCCGACGGCATCCGCTGGGCCGCCGATCACGGCGCCGACGTCATCAACCTCTCCCTCGGCGACGACTCCGCCACCGCCCACCCGGAAGCCACCGAGGACGCCGCCGTCCAGTACGCCCTGAAGAAGGGTTCCGTCGTCGTCGCCTCCGCGGGCAACGGCGGCAAGAAGGGCGACCACATCTCGTACCCGGCCGCGTACCCAGGAGTGATCACGGCCACCGCCGTCGACCGCTACCTCCACCGCGCCCCCTTCTCCACGCGCCGCTGGTACGCCACCGTCAGCGCCCCCGGCAACGCCATCGCGATCGCCGACCCCGACCGCACGTACTACTCGGGCTGGGGCACCAGCGCCGCCTCGGCCTTCGTGTCCGGCGCCGTCGCGCTGGTCCGCGCCGCCCACCCGGGGCTCACGCCCGCGCAGATCAAGCAGCTCCTGGAGGACACCGCCCGCGACGCCCCCTCGGGCGGCCGCGACGACTCCCTCGGCTTCGGCTTCGTCGACCCGGCCGCCGCGATCCGCAAGGGCGACTCCCTCAAACCCGAGGGCCTGCGCTCCACCACGTACTCGGAGAAGTTCTTCGGCACGGGACCGGACACCCCCGACGGCGACGCCTCGACCGGCTGGGTGGGTCCCGTAGCGGGAGGCCTCGGCGTCGTGCTCCTCGCGGCCGCCGTCTACCTGTGGCGCGGGCGTCGCACGGTCCTGTGAGCCTCAGCCGGTGAGCACGGTGACGGCCGCCTTCGCGACCCCCTCCACGAGAGCCACCCCCGCGTCCTTGGTCGTATTGCCGTCGGAGAGCACCGAGACCAGATACCGCTTCCCGCCCACGGACACCCGCCCGACGCTGTTGATGTCCCACAGCCCGGTCGCGCTGCGCGGCAGCCACCCGTTCTTCAGCGCGCACACGGACGCGGAGTCGGCCGCCGCGGACACACCCCACCGCTGATCCGCGGCGGTCCGCCCCATCAGCCCGACCACGTACGCGCGCGACGCCTCGCCCAGTTTTTTCGAGTCGGTGTCCTTCGCGCCGAACACGGCCCGCAGCAACGTCAGTTGATCCTCCGCGGTCGTCTGTGTCAGACCCCACTCGCCACCCGCGCCCGCCCTCGTCCCGGTCAGACCCAGCGTCAGGTTCGCCGCGTCGAGCCCGTCCGCGCCGCCGATCGCCTCCCACAGGGCCGTCGCGGACGCGTTGTCACTGTTCTCGATCATCGCCGTCGCGTACGCGCGCTCCTGCGAGGTCAGCGCCCGCCCGGCGTCCTGCGCCCGCAGCAGCAGCGCCGCGAGGATGTCGACCTTGACGATGCTCGCGGTGTCGAACGCGGACGCGCCGTCGTACACCGCGCTGTCCGCCGACCCGTCGAGCGCGGCCACCGCCACGGAGACCCGCGCGTCACCGTCCGCAAGCAGCGGCTTCAGCGCCTTCGCGAGCGCGTCGTCACGGTCCACGGAGACCTCCTCTTCGGATATGGGTGCGGACGCCTCCCCGGAACCGGAAGCGGAACCGGAACTGGAACCGGACGCTGACGCCGACGCCGTGGCGGCGACAGGAACCGGCTGCTCCGCCCCGCCCGGCGAGCAGCCTATGAGGGTCCCCACGAGCGTTCCCGTGAGAAGGGCGGCCCACGCCGCGAGTCCGTTCCGGTGCATGCCCGGATGCTCGGCGCCCGTCCTGTGCGCACCGTGAGACCAGGCTCAGGGTCCGCTGAGAAGAACGCGCCGCCCGGTCGGTAGGGTCGGTGAACGTGGCGAACAAGAACATTCCCGACCCCGGCTTCTCCGACGACGACGGCTCCGCGGACCCGCGCCTGAGCGCGGCCCTCGCCGCGTGGGCGAAGGACCGCACGGCGCACGCCCCGGTCCTGGCCGCCCTCAAGGACGCCCGGCTCCTCGTCCCCATGGTCGCCGTGCTCGGCGAGGTGGAAGTGGACGAGAAGGGACTGCGCCGCGAGAAGACCAGCGACATGGCCGTGCCCACGCTCACGGCGGGCGACCGCAAGGCCCTGCCCGCGTTCACGTCCACGGAGTCCCTGGCCCGCTGGGACCCGGCGGCCCGCCCCGTCGCCGTCCCCCTGCACCAGGCGCTCCAAGCCGCGGCGCACGAGCAGGCCGACACCGTCGTCATCGACCTCGCGGGCCCGGTCGCCTACGAGCTCAGCGGCGCCGCCCTGCGCGCCGCGAACGAGGGCCGTACCAGCGTCGACCCCCTCGCCGACCCGGCCGTCACGGAGGCGATCCGCGCCGCCGTCGCCGCCGAGCCCGGCGTGCTCCGCGCCCACCTGGGCCCGGGGGCCGCCGACGGCATCCTCGCGCTCGTCCTTGACCCGTCGGCGGCTCCCGCCGAGACCGCCCGCGCCGTCGCCGGGCGCATCGCCGCCGACGAAACACTGAGGGCCCGCCTGGTGCGGGGCCTCGACCTGGCACTCCTGCCGGCCGAGACCACGCCACCGGGCGAGCCCCTCTACGTACGCGCGTGAACTACCGGAACGATCAGCCGTAGACCGGGCCCGTGTACTTCTCGCCGGGGCCCTGGCCCGGCTCGTCCGGCACGAAGGACGCCTCGCGGAACGCCAGCTGCAGCGACTTCAGACCGTCGCGCAGCGGCGCCGCGTGGAACGAGCTGATCTCGGTCGTGCTCGCGTCGAGCAGACCGGCGAGGGCGTGCACGAGCTTGCGGGCCTCGTCGAGGTCCTTGTGGGCGTCGCCCTCCTCGGTGAGGCCGAGCTTCACCGCGGCGGCGCTCATCAGGTTGACCGCGACCGTCACGATCACCTCGACAGCGGGGACCTCGGCGATGTCCCTGGTCAGGGCGTCGTAGTCAGTGTTTTCGGCAGCGGGGGTGGCGTCATTCATGTGCCCCACGATATGCCGCCCGCGCACTCGGTTGGGCCCACCCCCCGGGAGCTGCTAACCTTGTGTAACGACCGGCCGGACACGCATGCCACTGGCTTGAGTGACCGGCCCACAAGTGGAGGCTCCGATCTCCCACCTGGCCGCTCCTGAGGGGCGGCGGGTCACCGGTCAGATGGCCCCCATCGTTCCGTACGGACGATGGAGCCGTCCGATGTGCGCCCCACGGTTACCCGTGGCGGTGCTCCGGTAGTCCTTGGAGCCCCGCCTGTGTACCGTCCGGGGCATTTTTTGTGTTTCGGTGCGGTTGGTACTACGAAACAGACGTTACGCGGCGGTCCGCCAGACCGTCGTGTGGTGCTACCGAGGAGGATCCATCAGCGCCGAGCCCCGCATCAACGACCGGATTCGCGTTCCCGAAGTGCGACTTGTCGGTCCCAGCGGCGAGCAGGTCGGGATTGTTCCGCTTGCCAAGGCCCTTGAGCTCGCTCAGGAGTACGACCTCGACCTCGTCGAGGTGGCGGCGACAGCCCGTCCCCCTGTCTGCAAGCTCATGGACTACGGGAAGTTCAAGTACGAGTCGGCCATGAAGGCCCGTGAGGCGCGCAAGAACCAGGCGCACACGGTCATCAAGGAGATGAAGCTCCGGCCGAAGATCGACCCGCACGACTATGACACCAAGAAGGGTCATGTCGTCCGGTTCCTCAAGCAGGGCGACAAGGTCAAGATCACGATCATGTTCCGTGGTCGCGAGCAGTCCAGGCCGGAACTCGGCTACCGACTGCTGCAGCGTCTCGCTTCGGACGTCGAGGACCTCGGGTTCATCGAGTCGAACCCGAAGCAGGACGGCCGCAACATGATCATGGTTCTGGGTCCTCACAAGAAGAAGACCGAGGCCATGGCCGAGGCTCGTGAGGCCCAGGAGGCCCGCAAGGCCGAGCAGAAGGCGCAGCCGACGCACGGCCGCACCCAGCGGGCCAGCGACGACGCCGCGGAGTCCGAGGCCCCGGCCGAGGCGACCGACGAAGCCTCTGCCGAAGAGGCCACGGCCGAGGCTTCCGCCGAGGCCTGATCCGGTCACGTACAGCCCGTACGGACCGGATGCCAATCGATACATCTGGACGTTCCGCATGCCGGTCCGCACCCCGGACCGGCAGGGGAACGCCACTGACGAGGAGAGAACGGCGCTATGCCGAAGAACAAGACGCACAGCGGTGCCAGCAAGCGCTTCAAGATCACCGGCTCCGGCAAGGTGCTCCGTGAGCGCGCCGGCAAGCGCCACCTGCTCGAGCACAAGTCGTCCCGCGTGACGCGCCGCCTCACCGGCACGGTCGAGCTGGCCCCGGGCGACGCCAAGAAGATCAAGAAGCTTCTCGGCAAGTGAGTCCCGGCGCGCAGCAGCGCGCCGGATCTCGGACCGGGACCCAATCGAATTCGGGCCGTGTGAGTCCAACCACGGCCCCGCTACAAGGAGTTAACAAGTGGCACGCGTCAAGCGGGCAGTAAACGCCCACAAGAAGCGTCGGGCGATCCTCGAGGCGGCCAGCGGTTACCGCGGCCAGCGGTCGCGCCTGTACCGCAAGGCCAAGGAGCAGGTCACCCACTCCCTGGTCTACAACTACAACGACCGCAAGAAGCGCAAGGGCGACTTCCGTCAGCTGTGGATCCAGCGCATCAACGCCGCTGCCCGCCAGAACGGCATGACGTACAACCGCCTCATCCAGGGTCTGAAGGCCGCCAACATCGAGGTGGACCGCAAGATCCTCGCCGAGCTGGCCGTCAACGACGCGAACGCGTTCGCCGCGCTCGTCGAGGTTGCGCAGAAGGCCCTTCCGGCCGACGTGAACGCGCCCAAGGCTGCGTGACGCTCCGCGTTTAGCTGGATGCCTTATCGGACCCGCAAGTCATTGGCTTGCGGGTCCGAGTGCGTCCGTTGATCTCTGCGGGTCGTGGGGGCTTGTCGCGCAGTTCCCCGCGCCCCTTTCAGGGGTGCATGTGTCCCGCCCCCTTTCCCCCTTCGAAGGTGAGTTAATGGCCGCCGCCCCCGAGTTGATCTCCCCCAAGTCGCCCCGCGTCGGTGCCGCGCGCCGGCTTGCCAAGCGGAACTTCCGGGGCAAGGAGCGGCTGTTCCTGGCCGAGGGGCCACAGGCCGTGCGGGAGGCCGCCGGGCACGCGGACACCCTCGTCGAGCTGTTCGCGACCCTCGACGCCGCCGAGCGCTACGCCGACATCGTCGCGGAGGCGCGCGACGCCGGCGCCCGGCTGCACCTCGCCGACGAGGACGTCATCGCCGACATCTCGACGACCGTCACCCCGCAGGGCCTCGTCGGTGTCTGCCGCTTCCTGGACACCCCGTTCGAGGACGTCCTCGCCGCCCGCCCCAAGCTCGTCGCGGTCCTCGCCAACGTCCGCGACCCCGGCAACGCCGGCACCGTGCTGCGCTGCGCCGACGCCGCGGGCGCCGACGCCGTCGTCCTGACCGACGCGTCCGTCGACCTGTACAACCCCAAGTCCGTGCGGGCGTCAGTCGGTTCGCTGTTCCATCTGCCGGTCGCCGTCGGCGTACCCGTGGAGCGGGCCGTGCAGGGGCTCAAGGACGCGGGCGTACGCATCCTCGCCGCCGACGGCGCGGGGGAGGACGACCTCGACACCGAGCTCGACCGCGGCACCATGGGCACCCCCACCGCCTGGATCTTCGGCAACGAGGCCTGGGGGCTCCCCGAGGAGACCCGCGAGCTCGCCGACGCCGTCGTGCGCGTGCCGATCCACGGCAAGGCCGAGAGCCTGAACCTCGCCACGGCCGCCGCCGTCTGTTTGTACGCCTCCGCGCGTGCACAGCGAGCCCCCGGAGGGTGCCGTTCCGTCACCCCCAGCTAGTAGTGTGGCGAGCTCGGAGGCCACAGCGCCCTTCCGGGAGGCGGGATACGGGGATATGAACGTCGGCACGAGCAGAGCACCGGGGGCACGGGACACCCTGCGCCCGCCCGCGCCCCGACGCGGCCCCGACGACCTCAGCACCCTCGCCGACACCGGCCTCCACCCCGACGACCTGCCCGACGGGCTCGTCATCGCCGACGAGACCGGGCACGTCATCTGCTTCAACGCGGCGGCCGTCCGCATCACCGCCGTCCCCGCCGCCGACGCCCTCGGCCGCCCCCTGGAGCGCGCACTCCCCTTAGAGGATCTCGAAGGCCGCCGCTGGTGGCAGCTGACCGACCCGTACGGCGGCCTCGCCACCCGCTTCGCCCAGCCCGAGCGGAATCTGCTGCTCCCCGGCGGGCGAGAGGTCCTCGTCTCCGCACGCTATGTCCGCACGGCGCCCACCGGACCCGTCCGCCGCGTCGTCGTCTCCCTCCGCGACACGGAGGCGCGACGCCGCACTGAGCGCAGCCACGCCGAGCTGATCGCGACCGTCGCCCACGAGCTGCGCTCGCCCCTCACCTCGGTGAAGGGCTTCACCGCGACCTTGCTCGCGAAGTGGGAGCGGTTCACCGACGACCAGAAGAAGCTCATGCTGGAGACCGTCGACGCCGACGCGAACCGTGTCACACGGCTCATCGCCGAGCTCCTCGACATCTCCCGCATCGACTCCGGCCGCCTCGAAGTGCGCCGCCAGCCCGTCGACATCGGCGCCGCCGTGGCCCGCCACATCCAGGCCCACGTCGCCTCAGGGCAGCCGGCCGACCGCTTCCTCGTCCGGGTGGAACAGCCGTTGCCCGACCTCTGGGCCGACCCGGACAAGGTCGACCAGGTGCTCAGCAACCTCCTGGAAAATGCCGTGCGCCACGGCGAGGGAACGGTCACCATCGACGTCATGCCCTCGGCATCACCCCGCGAGCGGGAGTGCGCCGGCACGTCGGTCACCGTGAGCGACGAGGGGCCCGGCATCCCGGAGGAGTCCATGAACCGCGTCTTCACCCGCTTCTGGCGGGGCAGCAAGCGCGGCGGCACCGGACTCGGCCTGTACATCGTCAAGGGCATCGTCGAGGCCCACGGCGGAACGATCACGGTTGGCCGCGGACCCGGCGGCGGCGCCCAGTTCCGATTTATGTTGCCCGTGGGGGCTCCGGCGTATCTGAACGCCTGAGCGGGCCCCCACGGGCACCTCGGCACACCACACCCCCGTTAGACTCGGTCTTTGGCACTTTGCGTCCCAATCCTGAGACGAATCGTCTCCGAGTCGTGGACGGGGACCATCCGCCAAACCAACCGGAAGCACGGGAAGAGATGTCGGCACCGAATAAGTCGTACGACCCTGTTGAGGTCGAGGCCTTGAAACCGGAAGAGATCGAGCGCATGCGGGACGAGGCGCTCGCCGCCTTCGCGGCCGCGCAGTCCCTCGGCGCGCTCCAGGAGGCCAAGGTCGCCCACACCGGCGGCACCTCGCCCCTGTCGCTCGCCAACCGCGAGATCGGCGCCCTGCCCCCGCAGGCCAAGGCCGAGGCCGGCAAGCGCGTCGGCATGGCCCGCGGCGCCGTCAGCAAGGCCCTCGCCGCCCGCCAGTCGGAGCTCGAGGCCGAGCGCGACGCGCGCGTCCTGGTCGAGGAGGCCGTGGACGTCACGCTGCCCTACGACCGGACCCCGGCCGGCGCCCGCCACCCCCTGACCACGCTCTCGGAGCGCATCGAGGACGTCTTCGTGGCCATGGGCTACGAGGTCGCCGAGGGCCCCGAGGTCGAGGCGGAGTGGTTCAACTTCGACGCCCTGAACATCGGCCCCGACCACCCCGCGCGCGGGATGCAGGACACGTTCTTCGTCGAGGGCCCCAAGGGCCGCGAGACGGAGTCGAACGTCGTCCTGCGCACCCACACGTCCCCCGTGCAGATCCGGTCCATGCTCGACCGCGAGCCGCCGGTCTACGTGATCTGCCCGGGCCGCGTCTACCGCTCCGACGAGCTGGACGCCACGCACACCCCGGTGTTCATGCAGGTCGAGCTGCTCGCCGTCGACGAGGGCCTGACGATGTCGGACCTCAAGGGCACCCTCGACCACATGGTCCAGGCGCTCTTCGGTGAGGGCATGAAGACCCGCCTGCGGCCGAACTTCTTCCCGTTCACCGAGCCGTCCGCCGAGATGGACATGGTCTGCTACGTGTGCCGCGGCGAGTCCGTCGGCAACCCGGACCGGCCGTGCCGCACCTGCTCCTCCGAGGGCTGGATCGAGCTCGGCGGCTGCGGCATGGTCAACCCCAAGGTGCTGACCGCGGCGGGCATCGACCCCGAGAAGTACAGCGGATTCGCCTTCGGGTTCGGCATCGAGCGGATGCTGATGTTCCGCCACAACGTCGAAGACATGCGAGACATGGTCGAGGGTGACATCCGGTTCACCCGGCCGTTCGGGATGGAGATCTGATGCGTATCCCGCTTTCCTGGCTGCGGGAGTACGTCGATCTCCCCGCCACCGAGACCGGCCGTGACCTGCAGGAGAAGCTCGTCGCCACCGGCCTCGAGGTCGAGACCGTCGAGCAGCTCGGCGCCGGCCTCAAGGGCCCCCTCGTCGTCGGTCAGGTCCTGACCATCGAGGAGCTGGAGGGCTTCAAGAAGCCCATCCGCTTCTGCACCGTCGACGTCGGCCAGGCCAATGGCACCGGCGAGCCGCAGGAGATCGTCTGCGGCGCCCGTAACTTCGCCGTCGGCGACAAGGTCGTCGTGGTCCTGCCCGGCGCCGTGCTGCCCGGCGACTTCGCGATCGCCGCGCGCAAGACGTACGGCCGGACCTCGCACGGCATGATCTGCTCCGGCGACGAGCTGGGTATGGGGGACGACGGCTCCGGTGGCATCATCGTCCTGCCGCCCGAGCACGAGGTCGGCACCGACGCGATCGAGCTTCTCGAGCTCGTCGACGAGGTCCTCGACATCGCCGTCACCGCCAACCGCGGCGACTGCCTGTCCCTGCGCGGCGTCGCCCGCGAGGCCGCCATCGCGTACGGCCTGCCGCTGCGCGACCCGGCGCTCATCGACGTGCCCGCGCCGAACGCGAACGGGTACCCGGTCCAGATCTCCGAGCCGGCCGGCTGTGACCGCTTCACCGCGCGCACCGTCACCGGTCTGAGCCCCGAGGCCCGCTCCCCGATCTGGCTCCAGCGCCGGCTGCAGAAGGCGGGCATGCGCCCGATCTCGCTCGCCGTCGACATCACCAACTACGTGATGCTGGAGCTCGGGCAGCCCCTGCACGCCTACGACCGCTCCCTCGTCCAGGGCACGATCGGCGTGCGCCGGGCCGAGCAGGGCGAGAAGCTCGTCACCCTCGACGGCGCCAAGCGCGTGCTCGACGCCGAGGACCTGGTGATCACTGACGACCGCGGCCCCATCGGCCTCGCGGGCGTCATGGGCGGCGCCAACACCGAGATCGCCGACCACGACGCCGACGCCGGGACCGCCGACGTCGTCATCGAGGCCGCGCACTTCGACCCCGTCTCGATCGCCCGCACCGCGCGCCGCCACAAGCTGTCCTCCGAGGCGTCCAAGCGCTTCGAGCGCGGCGTCGACCCGGAAGCCGCGTCCGCCGCGGCCCAGCGCACCGTGGACCTGCTCGTGCTCCTCGCGGGCGGCACCGCCGACCCCGGCGTCACCGAGGTCATCGCGCCCTCCGCACCGCACACCATCACGCTGCCGGCGGACCACCCCGACCAGGTCGCGGGCGTCACGTACGGCCGCGAGACCGTCGTGCGCCGCCTCCAGCAGGTCGGCTGCGACGTCTACGGCCAGGACAACCTGACGGTCACCGTGCCGTCGTGGCGTCCCGACCTGAGGGAGCCGAACGACCTGGCCGAAGAGGTCATCCGGCTCGAGGGCTACGAGAACCTGCCCTCGACGCTGCCGAGGCTCCCGGCGGGCCGCGGCCTCACCGAGCGCCAGCGCCTGCACCGCCGCGCCGGCCGCGCCCTGGCCGGTGCCGGTTACGTCGAGGCGCTGAACTACCCGTTCATCAGCGACGAGACGCTCGGCAAGCTCGGCATCGAGCAGGACGACCCGCGCCGCACCACGGTCAAGCTGGTCAACCCGCTCTCCGACGAGGAGCCCGCGCTCCGCACGACGCTGCTGCCGGGCCTCCTGGAGGCGCTGCGCCGCAACGACGGCCGCGGCTCGCACGACCTGGCGCTGTTCGAGACCGGTCTGGTCTTCCGGCCGACCGGTGACGAGCCGCAGGCCGTCCGGCTGCCGATCGACCGGCGTCCCACCGACGAGGAGATCGCCGGCCTCGACGCCGCGCTGCCGCGTCAGCCCCGCCACGCCGCGGTCGTCCTCACGGGCGCCCGCGAGCGGGCCGGCTGGTGGGGCAACGGCCGCCCGGCCGACTGGGCGGACGCCGTCGAGGCGGCCCGCACCATCGCCCGCGAGGCCGGTGTCGAGCTGATCGTGCGCGGCGACCAGCACGCGCCCTGGCACCCGGGCCGGTGCGCCGCACTGTTCGCCGTGGTGGACGGCGCGGAGACGCTCGTCGGCCACGCCGGTGAGCTGCACCCGCGCGTCATCAAGGCGCTGCACCTGCCTGAGCGCAGCTGCGCCATGGAGGTCGACCTCGACCGCATCGAGCGGGCCGGCACCGGCGCGCTCCAGGCGCCGCGGATCTCCACGTTCCCCGTGGCCACGCAGGACGTCGCGCTCGTCGTCGACGCCACCGTGCCGGCCGCCGACGTGGAGCAGGCACTGCGCGAGGGGGCTGGTGAACTCCTCGAGTCCCTCCGCCTGTTCGACGTGTTCACGGGCGAGCAGCTCGGTGAGGGCCGCAAGTCCCTCGCCTACGCGCTGCGCTTCCGTGCCGGCGACCGCACGCTGACCGTCGACGAGGCCTCCGCGGCCCGCGACGCGGCGGTGGCGCTGGCCGCTGAGCGGACCGGGGCGGTGCTGCGCGGAGCCTAGGCTCCGCAGGTTGTAGCGGTTCCACCGTTCGTGGCGGGGAGCTGCGCGTCATCGGCTGCGGGGCTTCCGTGGCTTGTCGCGCAGTTCCCCGCGCCCCTTTCGGGGCGCATAAGTGCACCCTCCCGTAAGACTCCTCACTCGTTCGGGTGGCAAGTGGTGGGGATCTGGTTCTCTCTGGGCAGGCGGTCGGCAGAATCATTGCGGCCGCAGGGCCGACCGCGCTGAACAGGGCCTTAGGGAGGCCGTCGGCATGATCCGTAACCATCCGAGGACGCCCTCCCGACCACCCCGCACCTCCTTCAGATCCCGGCTCACCCGCTCCCGCTCCCTTCGCGTACGCCGCGCGCTCGATCTGGCGCTGCCCACGGCCTGGGGCGCCGTGGCGATCACCTTCAAGCTGGCCTGCCCGCTCGCGCAGCAGACCGGACTCGGGGCGCGCATCGCGTCGAGCGCCGTCTTCTTCGCCGTCGGCACGGGTCTGATCCTCCATGTGCGGCGCCGCCTCCAGCGCGAACTGCGGCAGCTGCGCAGGATCGCGGGGGCCGCACAGAACGTGCTGCTGCGCCCGCTGCCGCCCCGCATCGACGGTCTGGCGATCGCGGCGGGACAGCTCTCGGCCGACCGGGGCGCCGCCGTGGGCGGCGACCTCTACGAGGTCATCGCCACCGACCACGGCGTGCGGGTCATCATGGGGGACGTCCGCGGGCACGGACTCGCCGCCCTCGCGACCGTCGCCGCCGTCCTCGGCAGCTTCCGCGAGGCCGCGCACGACGAGGCCGAACTGGCCTGTGTACTGAGACGGCTCGAGCGGGCCATGGCCCGGCATCTGCGTGAGCGCTCGCGGGACGAACACCCCGCGGCCGGCGGCGCCGACCCCGTCAGTCCGGTCGCGGAGGAGTTCGTCACCGTACTGCTCCTGGAGATCCGGCAGGACGGGGAGGTGCTCGCGCTCAACTGCGGGCACCCGTGGCCGTATCTGCTGCGCAGCCACGTGGGTCCCGCGGCTGTTCCGAGTGGCTACGCGGAGCCGGTCATGGGCGGTGAACCCCTGCCACCGCTCGGCCCGTTCCCGCTCCCGGCCGAGCTGCCCGTCGTGGCGTGCGGGCGGCTCCTCCCGGGGGAGGGGCTGCTGCTCCACACCGACGGGCTCGAGGACGCCCGGGACGCGCGCGGCCGGTTCTTCCCGCTGCCCGCCGCGCTCGCCGAGGCCGTGCGCGTCCAGCCGGTCGTCCCCCAGGCCGTCATCCGTGCCGTGTACGCCCAACTCCTGCGCCACACGGGCGGGTTGCCGGCCGACGACGCCGCGCTCCTCGTCCTGCGCAACGACCGCAGGGGAGTTCCCTTGCAGCACGGGGAGCCCCGCGTCCACAGCGCTGCCAAGTGAGCGTGCCACCGTGTGATCCGACCCCAGGGGTCCCGCCCCCCGGGGCGCGCCGTCCGCCCGGCCACGGAGTTGTCGGGCAGGCAGCCGGCCGGACGGCGCGAAACGGGCCGCCGCACTGTACGAGGGGGAGCCGGCGGCCCGGCCGGCCTCTTGCGAGGCAGTTCAGTCAATCGAGTTGCATCACGCCACAAAAGAGTGCGCAACACCCGGATTCGGGCACTCCGTTCACACCCCGTGTGAAGCCCGCTCCACTACGCTGACGGCACCGAGCCACCGGAGGGCCTCCATGCAGCCCAACACCTTGCTCGACGCGATCCTCGACGAGGCCGGGATCTCCCATGCTGGCCTCGCCGCACACGTGAACCAGGCGGGCCGTGCCAGAGGACTCGCCCTGCGCTACGAACACACCGCCGTCGCACGGTGGTTGAAGGGCCAGCGGCCACGCGGCCAGGTGTCCGACCTCATCTGCGAGGTCCTCGCCGCCCGCCTGCACCGCCCTGTCACCCTCGACGACATCGGCCTGGGCGTGCCCGGCGAACCGGCCACCCCGCACGGCCAGAGCCTGTCCGGATTCGTCGAGCGGGCCACCGCCCTGTGGCGCTCGGACGAACAGCAACGGCCCCACATACTGGGCGCCCCCGCCGTCACCGGGACCCCTGCCGTGATGCCCGTATGGGAGTGGGAGAACCCGCCCGAGGACACCGATGTGTCACGCGGCGGACGTCACCGGGTCAGCGCCGCCGACCTGGAGATGATGCGCTCGGCCCGCACGCACTACGAGCAGATGTACCGCAAGGCCGGCGGCATCGCGACGCGCACCCGCATCGTCGGCTTCCTCAACACGGAGGCGGCGCCCCTGCTGCGCGGCAGCTACACCGACGAGACGGGCCGCCAACTGCACCGCGCCACCGGCGGCCTGGTCGCGATCGCGGGCATCTGCGCCTACGACTCCGACGCGCACGGCCTCGCCCAGCGCTACTTCCACCAGGCGCTGCGCCTCGCCAAGGCGAGCGGTGACCGCGGGCTCGGCGCCTATGTCATCGCCCTCCTGGTCAACCAGTCGCTCCACATGCGGCAGTACCGGCAGTCGGTGGCCTTCGCCGAGGCCGCGCTGCGGGCCGCGGGACGGCACATCACGCCCGCGCTCGCCTCGGATCTGTACGCGATGCAGGCCAAGGCGTACGCGCACCTCGGCGACGGCACCAGTGCCCTGTCCTGCATCCGGCGTGCGGAGTCGGCCGCCGACCGCATCCGGCGCGGCCACGAACCGGACGAGACGGGCTATGTCCAGCCCGGACTCGTCAACGTGCAGGTGGCGGAGGCCCTGTTGAGCCTCGGCGACCTCAGCTCGGCGTGCGAGCACGCGGCGGCGGCCGTGCACAACCCCGCCCACGACCGGGGGCGGGTGCACCGCCTCGCCATGCTCAGCCAGATCGAGCTGAGACAGGGAAACGCCGAGAAGGCCGTCGCGATCGCCGTGGAGATGGCGGAACAGGCCCGGGGAATGGAGTCGCAGCGGCTGCGCGACAGACTCCGGGCGGTACGTGAACACCTGGTGCGCAACGGCTGCGCCGGCACCGCCGAGGCGGCCGAACTCATCGACGGGGCACTGCGCGTACCGCTCTGAGCCCGACCTGCACGGCTCTCTCACGCTCCGCTGCTGCGATATTGCCATCTAACTCGGCGGAAGGTGGCAGAACCGTGCAGTGGACGAAACAGAACGAACAAACTGTGTATGAAAACCGCTGGTTCCGGGTCAATCTCGCGGATGTCGAGCTCCCGGACGGCCGGCACCTCGACCACTTCGTCATACGGCTGCGGCCGGTCGCCGTGGCGACCGTGGTCAATCAGGCCAACGAGGTGCTGCTCCTGTGGCGGCACCGCTTCATCACCGACAGCTGGGGCTGGGAGCTCCCGGCGGGGGTGGTCGAGGACGGCGAGGACATCGCCGCAGCGGCCGCCAGGGAACTGGAGGAGGAGACCGGCTGGCGGCCGGGACCCTTACGCCATCTGATGAGCGTGGAGCCGTCCAACGGTCTCGAGGACGCCAGGCACCACGTCTACTGGGCCGAGGAAGGTTCGTACGTCGGCCATCCCGAGGACGACTTCGAGTCGGACCGCCGGGAGTGGGTCCCTCTCAAGCTCGTCCCCGACATGGTCGCCCGCGGCGAGGTCCCGGCCGCCAACATGGCGGCCGCACTGCTGATGCTGCACCATCTCAGGCTGGGGCAGGACGCCCCGGCCTGATCCGGAAGAAGGGCGCTAGCGTCCGAACGCCTGCCAGACGGCAAGGCCGAGGGCGCCGGCCGCGGTGATCGCGGCGACGGCCTGCAGCGGCCATCGGGTGTGCTCGAGCGCGGCGACCCGAGTGCTCAGATCGTCCTGATCCTTGACGCTCTGTTCATCGCGCTGGGTGAGCAGCGCCAGCCTGCCGTCGACGCGGGCGAGACCCACATCGAGGCTGCGGCGTAACTCCGCGAGTTCTTCCGGGACCACGGGACGCTCGGGGTCGGCGGTCACGGGTCGGCTCCTTTCCGTAGTGGGCAGATCCGTTGTCCTGCGCACGGAAAGTCAACTCGCCTGGTGGGTACGGCGGGAGAGTGTGCGATGGGCATATGCGGGCCCGGTGCGCACACGGTGTGCGAATGGTTCGGGCCCGGCACTCCGAAGAGCGCCGGGCCCGAACTTTCGATTACGCAGAGTCAGCGCGGCGTCGAACCGCGCGTGACCACGAGGACGTGCGCGATCACGAGTACTGGTAGAAACCCGAGCCCGTCTTGCGGCCGAGACGGCCCGCGTCGACCATCCGCTGGAGCAGCGGGGGAGCGGCGTACAGGGGCTCTTTGAACTCCGCGTACATCGAGTCGGCGACCGAGGCGACCGTGTCGAGGCCGATGAGGTCGGCGAGCTTGAGCGGGCCCATGGGGTGGGCGCAGCCGAGCTCCATGCCGTTGTCGATGTCCTCGCGGCTGGCGATGCCCGACTCGAACATCCGGATCGCGGAGAGCAGGTACGGGATCAGCAGCGCGTTGACCACGAAGCCGGAGCGGTCCTGGGCGCGGATCGCGTGCTTGCCGAGGACCTTCTCGACCAGGGCCTGGGCGCGGCTGATCGTGCCCTCGGAGGTGGTGAGGGCCGGGATCAGCTCGACGAGCTTCTGCACGGGCGCCGGGTTGAAGAAGTGGATACCGATGACGTGATCGGGGCGCGAGGTCGCCACGGCCAGCTTGACCAGCGGGATCGAGGAGGTGTTGGACGCCAGGATGGCGTCCTGCCGGGTGACGACCTGGTCGAGCACCTGGAAGATCTCGGTCTTGACCTGCTCGTTCTCGACGACGGCCTCGATGACGAGGTCCCGGTCGGAGAACTCCCCGAGGTCGGTGGTGAAGCTGAGGCGGTCCTGGGTCTCGGCCAGCTCCTCCGCACTGATCTTGCCGCGCTCGGCCGCCTTGGAGAGGGAGTTGTGCAGCCGTGTGCGGCCGATCTCCAGGGCCTCACCGGTGGTCTCCGCCACCATGACGTCCAGACCGGCGCGGGCGCAGACCTCCGCGATCCCCGCTCCCATCTGGCCGCAGCCCACCACTCCGACGCGCTGGATGTCCCCCATAGGGTCGGTCACCTCGTGCCTTTCGCTGTTCTCCGGCCGGCAGGACTCCCGGGTTCCGGCGCCTGCCTCGGCCCTGCACGTTACTCGGAACCTCCCGTACACGGCGGGCCGGGTCGGGCACACTGTCCCCAGTGCGGCCCGGCGAGGCCGGGACTGTTGGCCAGGGGGTGCGCGGATGAGGCATTTGTCACGCAGGGGCTTCGCGGTCGCGGCGGCGGCCGCGCTGACCGGGCTCGCCGCCGGGGACGCGGCCGCCGCCGGGTCCGGCCACGCTCCGGTGGCGGCCGACATGCGGGGCATGTGGCTGGCGACGGTGGCCAACCGCGACTGGCCGTCGAAGCCGGGCCTGAGCGCCGCCCAGCAGCGTGCGGAGCTCATCGCCCACCTCGACACGGCGGTGGGCCGGCACCTGAACGCCGTGGTCTTCCAGGTGCGGCCGACGGCCGACGCGCTCTGGCCCTCCCTGTACGAGCCCTGGTCGGGCGTCCTCACCGGAGTGCAGGGCGAGGATCCGGGCTGGGACCCGCTCGGCACGGCCGTCGCGGAGGCGCACCGGCGCGGGCTCGAACTGCACGCCTGGTTCAACCCCTACCGCATCGCGAACCACACGGACCTCTCCCGCCTCGTGCCCACGCACCCGGCCCGCCTGCACCCCGACTGGGTCGTCCCCTACGGCGGGAAGCTCTACTACAACCCGGGCCTGCCCGAGGTGCGCGCGTTCGTCCAGGACGCGATGCTCGACGCCGTGGGCCGCTACGACATCGACGCAGTGCACTGGGACGACTACTTCTACCCGTATCCGGTCGCGGGCCAGGTCTTCGACGACGACGCGGCCTACGCGGCGCACGGCGGGAACTTCCCCGACCGGGCCTCATGGCGGCGCGACAACACCGACCGGCTCGTGCGCGAGATGGCCGCGAACGTGAAGCGGATCAGACCGCGCGCCCAGTTCGGCATCAGCCCCTTCGGGGTGTGGCGCAACGCGGCGACGGACCCGCTCGGCTCGGACACGCGGGCCGGGGTGCAGACGTACGACGACCTGCACGCCGACACCCGTAAGTGGGTGCGCGAGCACTGGATCGACTACATCTGCCCACAGCTCTACTGGAACATCGGCTTCGCCGCCGCGGACTACGCGAAGCTCGTGCCCTGGTGGTCGGACGTCGCACGCGGGACGGGGGTGCGCCTCTACGCGGGCGAGGCGCTCTACAAGGCGGGCGATCCGGCCCAGCCCGCCGAGTGGCAGGATCCGGCCGAACTCTCCCGCCACCTCACCTTCGCCGAGCGCTATCCGCAGGTGAACGGACATGTGTTCTTCTCGGCGAAGGAGGTGGGCGCCGACCGGATCGGTGCCATGGCCCGCGTGGTCGAGGACCACTACTGAGAGGGCCAGGTGTGACTAGGGGGCCGGCTCCTCGTGCTGCACGACGGAGTCGGGACCCGGTGACATCACCGCCTCGTGGCCGTCCTGGAAGCGGACCCTGAACGGCGGCTCGCCGTCGTGGCCCATGATTTCGACGATTTCCGCGACCCGGTCGTGCTCGCCCACGGTCCTGCCGTGCACCCGCAGATGGTCGCCCTTGGTGGCACGCATCGTGAGTGACCTCCTCGTCCGTCGTCGGCCCGTATCTCAAGAGTAGGACCGGGTCCCGTTGTTGGAGACCCTCAGCCGCGTGAGCGTTGGGTTACCGCGATGCACACGAGAACGGCCGCCGCGGTCAGGGGCGCGGCGGGGGAGAGGTGCTCGCCGAGCAGGAACACCGACCACACCAGGGTGAGCAGCGGCTGGGCCAGCTGGAGCTGGCTCGCCTTGGGGATACCGATCACCGCCATGCCGCGGTACCAGACGACCAGGCCGAGGAACTGTGAGCCCACGGCCACCCAGAGCAGCCCCGCGACGGCGTGCCCCGTCAGGTGCAGCGGCTCGTGGCTCAGCGCGACGACGGCCCCCGCCACGGCGAGCGGCAGGCACATCACGAGCGCCCAGGCGATGACCTGCCAGCCCGGCATGACGCGGGCCAGGCGGCCGCCCTCCGTATAGCCGGCGGCGCAGATGAGGAGCGCGCCGAAGAGGTACAGGTCGGCGGTGGTGAGCGTGCCGCCGCTCTGCTGCACGGTGAAGGCGATCACCGCGGCGGCGCCCGCACAGGCCGCGATCCAGAAGCCGCGCGAGGGCCGCGCGCCGGTGCGCAGCGCCGAGAGCAGCGCGGTCGTCAGGGGCAGCAGGCCGACGACGACGGCGGAGTGCGCGGTGGTGGCCGTCTCCAGGGCGAGCGTCGTGAGCAGCGGGAACCCGAGCACGACGCCCGCGCCGACGACGGCGAGAGAGGCCCAGTGCCGCCGCTGGGGTACGGGGACGCGCAGCGCGAGCAGACAGGAGCCGGCGATCACGGCGGCGAGGACGCTCCGCACGGTGACGAGGCTCCAGGGCCCGAAACCTTCGAGCCCCCAGGCGGTGGCGGGGAAGGTGAGCGAGAAGGCGGTGACGCCGAGCGCGGCGAGCACGGTCCCGCCACGGATCGCCTTCGGCGTGAGAGGGGTGGGGGCGGGACGTGGTGAGGGGCCCGGCGCGGGGGCCGCGCTGACGTCAACTGCTATCCCTGTGGCGGCAGTAGCGCTATTCTCGGTGCTCATGCATGAGCGTAGCAGTGTGGGTGAGCTGGCGGAACGGCTGCGAGGGGAGCTGAACCGCTACTCTCCAGGAGGAAAGCTGCCGTCCAGCCGGGCCCTCGTCGAGCGGTTCCGGGTGAGCCCGGTGACCGTGTCGCGCGCGCTCGCGCAGCTCGCCGCGGAGGGGCTCGTCGTGACGCGTCCGGGAGCCGGGGCGTTCCGCGCGGAGCCCCGTGCCGCGTCGCAGCCCGCCGGTGACACCTCCTGGCAGGCGCTCGCGCTGAGCGCCGACTCCGCGACCGAGCTGGTGCCGCGGGCCGTGGACGCCTCCGGAGTCCTGGTCACGCTCTCCGCCCCGCCACCGGGAGTCGTCGAGTTCAACGGCGGCTATCTGCACCCCTCGCTCCAGCCGGAACGCGCCATGGCCGCAGCCCTCGCCCGCGCGGGCCGCCGCCCCGGCGCGTGGGGGCGGCCCCCGGTCGACGGCATACCCGAGCTCCGCGAGTGGTTCGCGCGCGGTATCGGCGGCGCCATCACCGCGGCCGAGGTACTGATCGCGTCCGGCGGCCAGTCCGCCCTGGCCACCGCCCTGCGCGCCCTCGCCCCGCCCGGCGCCCCCGTCCTCGTCGAGTCACCCACGTATCCGGGCATGCTGGCGATCGCGCGCGCGGCCGGGCTGCGGCCCGTGCCCGTGCCGGTCGACACGGACGGGGTGCGTCCGGAGCTGCTCGCCGAGGCGTTCCGGGCGACGGGCGCGCGTGTGTTCGTGTGCCAGCCGCTGTTCCAGAACCCGACCGGCGCGGTCCTGTCCGCACGGCGGCGCCCCGAGGTGCTGCGGATCGCGCGCGAGGCCGGGGCGTTCGTCGTCGAGGACGATTTCGTGCGCCGCCTCGTCCACGAGGACGCGGGACCGCTGCCCAGGCCGCTGGCCACCGACGACCACGACGGGGTGGTCGTCCATGTCTGTTCCCTGACCAAGGCGACCTCGCCGAGCTTCCGCATCGGCTGCCTCGCCGCGCGCGGCCCCGTCCTCGAGCGGCTGCGCGCGATTCAGGTCGTCGACCACTTCTTCGTGCCGCGCCCGCTCCAGGAGGCCGCCCTCGAACTGGTCGGCTCACCGGCCTGGCCGCGCCACCTGCGTACCGTGGCCGCCCACTTGAAGGTGCGCCGGGACACGATGACGGCGGCCCTGCGCACCACCCTGCCCGAACTCACCGTGGGGCACGTGCCGTCGGGCGGCTATCTGCTGTGGCCGCGGCTGCCCGACGGCACGGACGAGGCGGCGCTCGTCGCGGGAGCACTGCGTGCGGGCGTCGCCGTCGCGCCCGGGCGCCCCTACTTCTCCGCCGAGCCCCCGGCCCCGCACATCCGGCTGAGCTTCGCGGCGGTCGCCGGGCCCGCGGAGATCACGGAGGGCGTCCGCCGGCTGCGGGCCGCGTGCGACGAGGTACTGGAGTGAGCGACGACCGGCGCCTGAAACCGGTCGACGGACCCCGGCCCCGCCTGCAAATCTCGCGTCATGACCGACACCCACGCCACAGCGCCCGCACTCCCCGACGGCTACGAGATCTCGGCCGACACCGCCCGCATCGACGCCGACCGCGTGCACCGCTGGCTCTCCACGGACGCCTACTGGGCCATGGACCGCGCCCGCGAACAGCAGGACCGGGCGATCGCCGGATCGCTGAACTTCGGGGTGTACGACTCCGCTTCCGGCTAGCAGGTCGCGTACGCCCGTGTCGTGACCGACCACGCCACCTTCGCCTGGCTCTGCGACGTCTACGTGGACCGGACCGCCCGCGGCAAGAACGTGGGCACCGCGCTCGTCGCCGCCGTCCGCGATCACCTGGAGCCGTTCGGCCTGCGCCGCATCATGCTCGCCACGCGGGACGCGCACGGGGTGTACGAAAAAGTCGGCTTCGCGGCGCTCGCCGAGCCGGAGATCTGGATGGCGCTCACCCTGCGCTGAGCGCGCGGCGGGGCGCATGCGGCTGGCATACGCCCCGTGACCCTTGACCGCAGCCGTGGCACACCCCACGATCACCGCATGCCCGTTCGCGTGACGCTTCTCGCCGCCGCGCGCAGCGCCTCGCTGCTCGCCGAGCGCTTCGACGACGACCGGCCCCTCGACCACACCGGCCGGCACGAGGTGGAGCTGGCCTCGCCCGCGCTGGTGCCGCTCGCCGCGGCGGAGCTGCGCTACTGCGCGCCCACCGCCCGCAGCCGTGGCACCGCCGAGGCGCTGGGCCTCGCGCCCCTGTCCCAGCTCGGCCTGCGTGACTGTGACATGGGCCGCTGGCGCGGGCGCACGCTCGCCGAGGTGACGGCCGTCGAGCCGGGCGCCGTCGACGCGTGGCTGCGCGACCCGCGCTCGGCGCCGCACGGCGGGGAGTCGCTGCTCGCGTTCATATCCCGGGTCGGCGGCTGGCTCGACACGCGGCCGAACGACGACGGCGCGACCGTCGTGGCGGTCGCCGAGCCGGCCGTCGTACGGGCGGCCCTCGTCTACGCGCTCAAGGCGCCCCCGTCGACGTACTGGAACATCGACGTCCGTCCCCTGTCGACCGCCGTCCTGACGGGGAGCGCGGGCCGCTGGAGCGTACGGCTCGACGCCGCGGTCTGATTCGGGCGGTCAGGCCGCCGCCCGCGTGTACTCGGTGGTGAGCACCAGGTCCTTCGCGGGGCCCTTGACCCGCCACTCCATCCGCCAGAGGTCCACTCCCGTCACCTCGAACTCGCCGCGGTAGAGGTCCGCCGCGCAGGGGTGGTCCGCCGTGTGGCGGCCGGTGCGCAGGTCCAGATCGTGGAAGAAGCGGCCGTCGGAGAACCGCACGACGGCCGTGCCCGGGGTGCCGCCCGGCAGGAAGCGAAGGTTGCGCTCGGCGGGCCGGGCGGTGCCGTGCCACACGAAGGTGCCCGCCTCGTGGTGCAGCAGCCCGCCGCCGTCCTCCTCGTACGTGAAGTCGGTGGACCCGGAGAAGGTGCCGACCGCGTCCCCGGCGAGGTCGCGCACCGTCCGCTCGACGTGCCACCGGCCCGCCAGATGGGCCAGCACGTCGGGAACCGGCCAGGCCTCACTCATCTCGTCCCACCCCTCTCGTTGCCCGTGCTCCCCATTTTGCCGTTTGCCGCTGCCGGACACCGCCGCCTGCCTCATCCACCCCGAACACGGCGGCACCGCCATCGCCCCGGCGATCATTCGCATTGCATAAACGTGCATCAGTGCGTATAGTCATGCCATCCAAGAGGAGGGTTCCATGGCGGTACGCGTAGCAGTGGCAGGGGCAAGCGGATACGCGGGCGGAGAGCTGCTGCGTCTGCTGCTCGCTCATCCCAATGTGGAGATCGGCGCCCTGACCGGCAACTCGAACGTGGGGCAGCCCCTCGGCGCGCTGCAGCCGCACCTGGTGCCGCTGGCCGACCGGATCCTCGAGCCGACGACCGCCGAGGTGCTCTCCGGGCACCACGTGGTCTTCCTCGCGCTGCCGCACGGGCAGTCCGCCGCCGTCGCCGAGCAGCTCGGCGAGGACACGCTCGTCGTGGACATGGGCGCCGACTTCCGGCTGAAGGATGAGGGCGACTGGGAGAAGTTCTACGGCAGCGCGCACGCCGGGACCTGGCCCTACGGGCTCCCCGAGCTGCCCGGCGCGCGGGCCGCGCTGGAGGGCACCAAGCGCATCGCGGTGCCCGGCTGCTACCCGACCGCCGTCTCCCTCGCGCTCCTCCCCGCGTACGAGGCCGGGCTCGCCGAGCCGGAGGCCGTGATCGTCGCCGCGTCCGGGACGTCCGGTGCGGGCAAGGCGCCCAAGCCGAACCTGCTCGGTTCC
The DNA here is from genome assembly GCF_053644375.1 of Streptomyces sp. NPDC055400. NCBI lineage: Bacteria > Bacillati > Actinomycetota > Actinomycetes > Kitasatosporales > Streptomycetaceae > Streptomyces > Streptomyces sp. NPDC055400. Next base: position 36,995 of record NZ_JBSHLM010000017.1, read on the forward strand.
GAGGTCATGGGCTCCATGTCCCCGTACGGCGTGGGCGGCGGCCACCGGCACACCCCGGAGATGATCCAGAACCTGAGCGCCGTCGCCGGTGTACCGGTCTCCGTCTCCTTCACGCCGACGCTGGCCCCGATGCCGCGCGGCATCCTCGCCACGTGCAGCGCCAAGGCGAAGCCGGGCGTGAGCGCCGAGAGCGTACGGGCCGTCTACGAGAAGGCCTTCGCCGACGAGCCGTTCGTGCACCTGCTCCCCCAGGGGCAGTGGCCCTCGACGGGGTCCGTGTACGGCTCGAACGCCGTGCAGGTGCAGGTCGCGTACGACTCGGCGACCGGCCGGATCATCGTGATCAGCGCCATCGACAACCTCACCAAGGGCACCGCGGGCGGCGCCCTCCAGAGCATGAACATCGCCCTCGGTCTGGATGAGACCACGGGGCTTACGACGATCGGAGTCGCGCCGTGAGCGACGCACGCGCGGCCGCCGGGCCGCAGACCGGGGGCACCTCCCAGGCCCTTGAGGCACTGGGGGAGAAAGCCGCGCCGCTGCGCCGCGCGGGCGGAGAAGCGAACAAGGAGTCCCAGTGAGTGTGACGGCAGCCAAGGGATTCACGGCCGCGGGCATCGCCGCCGGGATCAAGCAGAACGGAAACCCGGACCTGGCCCTCGTGGTCAACAACGGGCCCCGCCTGGCCGCCGCGGGCGTCTTCACCTCCAACCGCGTGAAGGCGGCGCCGGTCCTGTGGTCCGAGCAGGTCCTCAAGGGCGGGCTCGTGTCCGCCGTCGTCCTCAACTCCGGTGGCGCCAACGCCTGTACGGGCCCGAAGGGCTTCCAGGACACGCACGCCACGGCGGAGAAGGCCGCGCAGGTGCTCGGCCTCAACGCGGGCGAGGTCGCCGTCGCCTCGACCGGCCTCATCGGCGAACTCCTCCCCATGGACAAGCTCCTGCCCGGCGTCGACACGGCGGCCGCGCAGCTCAGCCCGCACGGCGGTGAGAAGGCCGCCGTCGCCATCAAGACCACCGACTCCGTGCACAAGACCGCGGTGTTCGAGGGCGACGGCTGGACGGTCGGCGGCATGGCCAAGGGCGCGGGCATGCTCGCCCCCGGCCTCGCCACCATGCTCGTCGTCCTGACCACGGACGCCGACGTCGAGGCCGACGTCCTGGACAAGGCCCTGCGGGACGCCACGAAGGTCACCTTCGACCGCGTCGACTCCGACGGCTGCATGTCGACGAACGACACCGTGCTGCTCCTGGCCTCCGGCGCCGCCGAAGTCGCCCCCGAATACGCCGAGTTCGCCGAAGCCGTCCGCACGGTCTGCGACGACCTCGGTCGGCAGCTCATCGGCGACGCCGAGGGCGCCAGCAAGGACATCAGGGTCGACGTCATCAACGCCGCGACCGAGGACGACGCCGTCGAGGTGGGTCGCTCGATCGCCCGTAACAACCTCCTCAAGTGCGCGATCCACGGTGAGGACCCCAACTGGGGCCGGGTGCTGTCCGCGATCGGCACGACGTCCGCCGCCTTCGAGCCCGACCAGCTGAACGTCGCGATCAACGGCGTCTGGGTCTGCAAGAACGGCGGCGTCGGCGAGGACCGCGAGCTCGTCGACATGCGCTACCGGGAGGTCGTCATCACCGCCGACCTGGCGGCCGGCTCCGAGACCGCGACGATCTGGACCAACGACCTGACCGCGGACTACGTCCACGAGAACAGCGCGTACAGCTCATGAGCACGACGCGGAAGCACACCGCGCTGCCCAAGGCGCAGATCCTCATCGAGGCGCTGCCCTGGCTCACCAGGCACCAGGGCAAGACCGTCGTCATCAAGTTCGGCGGCAACGCCATGATCGACGAGGACCTCAAGGCCGCCTTCGCCCAGGACGTCGTCTTCCTGCACCACGCGGGCCTCAGGCCCGTCGTCGTACACGGCGGCGGACCGCAGATCAGCAAGGCCCTCGACCGGCACGGCATCGTCAGCGAGTTCAAGGCGGGCCTGCGGGTCACCACCGAGGACGCGATGGACGTCGTGCGGATGGTCCTGGCCGGCCAGGTGCAGCGCGAGCTCGTCGGGCTCCTCAACGAGCACGGCCCGCTCGCCATCGGCCTCACCGGCGAGGACGCGCACACGATCACCGCCACCAAGCACCAGCCCGAGATCGACGGCGAACTCGTCGACATCGGCCGGGTCGGCGAGATCACCGCGATCGACACCGGCGCCATCGAGGCCCTGCTCGCCGACGGCCGTATCCCGGTCGTCTCCTCGATCGCCCGCTCCCAGGACGACGGACATGTCTACAACGTCAATGCCGATACGGCGGCCGCGGCACTCGCCGCGGCGCTGGACGCCGAGACCCTGATGGTCCTGACCGACGTCGAGGGCCTTTACGAGGACTGGCCGAACTCCGACGAGGTCATCAGCCGGCTCACCGCCACGCAGCTGGAGAAGCTCCTTCCCGAGCTGGCCAGCGGCATGGTCCCGAAGATGGAGGGCTGCCTGCACGCCGTACGCAATGGCGTGACGACCGCCCGCGTCATCGACGGCCGGGTCCCGCACTCGATCCTGCTGGAGATCTTCACCGACGAGGGCATCGGCACGATGGTCGTGCCGGACGCCCCCGAGGCCGCCGACGTACCCACCACCGACGTGCAAGCCATCGACAAGCAGGGGGAGTCATGAGCAACCAGGAGCTGACCGCGCGCTGGCAGGGCGCGCTCATGGACAACTACGGCACGCCCCGGCTGCCCCTCGTCCGCGGCGCGGGCGCCAAGGTGTGGGACGCCGACGGCAAGAGTTACGTCGACTTCGTCGGCGGCATCGCGGTCAACGCCCTCGGCCACGCGCACCCCGCGGTCGTCCAGGCGGTCACCGAGCAGATCGCCTCGCTCGGCCATGTCTCGAACCTCTTCGTCGCCGAGCCGCCCGTCGCGCTCGCCGAACGGCTCCTCCAGCTCTTCGGCCGGTCCGGCCGCGTGTACTTCTGCAACTCGGGCGCCGAGGCCAACGAGGGCGCCTTCAAGATCGGCCGCCTGACGGGCCGTTCGCACATGGTCGCCACGCACGGCGGCTTCCACGGCCGGACCATGGGCTCCCTCGCGCTGACCGGCCAGCCCGGCAAGCAGGAGCCGTTCCTGCCGCTGCCCGGCGACGTCACGCATGTCCCGTACGGGGATGCCGAGGCACTGCGGGCGGTGGTCACGGAAGAGACCGCGCTTGTGATCATCGAGCCGATCCAGGGCGAGAACGGCGTCGTGGTGCCGCCCGCCGGCTACCTCAGGGCGGCCAGGGAGATCACCCGGGCCACCGGCACCCTCCTCGTCCTCGACGAGGTGCAGACCGGCATCGGCAGGACCGGGCACTGGTTCGCGTACCAGGCGGAGGAGGGCATCGACCCCGACATCGTCACGCTCGCCAAGGGTCTCGGCGGCGGACTGCCCATCGGCGCGACCGTCGCGTTCGGCGAGGCGGCCGAGCTGCTCAGGCCCGGTCAGCACGGCACGACGTTCGGCGGGAACCCCGTCGCGTGCGCGGCCGGCCTCGCGGTGCTCGACACCGTCGCGGGCGAGGGCCTCCTGGACAACGTGAAGCGCGCGGAGGCCCGGCTGAGGGACGCGATCGCGTCCCTCAAGCACCCGCTCGTCAGCCATGTAAGGGGCGCCGGGCTCCTCCTGGGTATCGTGCTCACCGAGCCGCTCGCGCCGCAGGTGCAGCAGGCGGCTCAGGACGCCGGCCTCCTGGTGAACGCGCCCGCCCCTGATGTCGTACGGCTCATGCCGCCGCTCAACCTCCACGACGACGAGGTGGACACCTTCCTCCAGGCGCTGCCGGGCGTCCTGGACAAGGCCCTCGAAGGGGCCGACGGGGAAGGACGATCCTGAGGAATGGGACGACGACGATGAGTCAGGGGCAGGACAACGAGCACGCCGCGGGACCCGCCGTGCCGCAGACCCGCACCGCGCGCCACCGCCGGATCGTGGACATCCTCAACCGGCAGCCGGTGCGCTCGCAGAGCCAGCTGGCGAAGCTGCTCGCCGACGACGGCCTCACGGTCACGCAGGCGACGCTCTCCCGGGACCTGGACGAGCTGGGCGCGGTCAAGATCCGCAACACCGGCGGCGAGCTGATCTACGCGGTGCCCAGCGAGGGCGGCTTCCGCACCCCGCAGGCTCCGCTGGGCGGCTCGGCCAAGGAGGAGCGGATGCGGCGGCTCGCGGGGGAACTGCTGATCTCCGCGGAGGCCTCGGCGAATCTCGTGGTCCTGCGCACCCCGCCCGGCGCCGCCCAGTTCCTCGCGTCGGCGATCGACCAGGCGGAACTCCAGGTCATCCTCGGCACGATCGCGGGTGACGACACCTTGATGCTGATCAGCCGCGACCCGGCCGGCGGGCAGGCGCTCGCCGACCATCTGCTGCGGCTCGCCCAGAACGACCACTGAGTGCGCTGGATCCGAGCGCGCTGAATCGTTCTGGCTCGCGCCCCGGACCGCCCGTTGTGCACGGGTGGTCCGGGGCGCTGTCGCGTTCTCAGGTCTGCTCGGCGCGGCGCGCCCGGTACGACATCCAGGCCGCGACCAGGGCGCCCGACACGTTGTGCCACACGGAGAACACCGCCGCGGGGAGCGCCGCGAGCGGGCTGAAGTGGGCCGTGGCCAGGGACGCGGCGAGCCCAGAGTTCTGCATGCCGACCTCGAACGCCATCGCGCGGGACGCGGGCGCCCCGAGACGGGCGAGCTTTCCGGCGCCGTAACCGAGCGCGAGGCCGAGGCCGTTGTGGAGGACGACGGCGAGCAGGACCAGGCCGGCGGCCGACTTGATCGCCGTCGCGCTGCCCGCGACGACCACGGCGACGATGACGGCGATCGTCAGCGCCGACAGCCAGGGCAGGGCGCCGAGCACCCGGTCGACGTACCGGCCGAGGACCAGGCGCACGACGAGCCCCGCGACGACCGGCAGCAGCACGGTCTTGAGGATGTCCGTGACCATCGATCCCGCGTCCACCGGCAGGAACTCGCCCGCGAGCAGCAGCGTCAGCGGCGGCGTGACGAGCGGGGCGAGCACGGTCGAGACGGTGGCGACGGAGACGGACAGGGCGACGTCGCCGCGCGCCAGGTAGGTCACCACGTTGGAGGCCGTGCCGCTCGGGGCGCAGCCCACGAGGATGACGCCCGCCGCCAACTGGGGTGGCAGGTCGAGGGCGTTGGCTATCAGCCAGCCGAGCCCCGGCATGATCACGTAGTGCGCGACGAGCCCGAGGCCGACGGCCCAGGGCCGCTTGGCGACGCCCTTGAAGTCGTGCGGGGTCATCGTGAGCCCCATGCAGAACATCACCACACCCAGCAGGTACGGGACGTTCGTCTTCCAGCTCGCGAAGGCGTCCGGCAAAGCGAGCCCGATGCCACCCGCCGCGAGCACGAGTACGGGGAACACGGTGACGGCCAGGCGCGCCGCGCGGTTGCCGGTGTCCGTCGGCCGGGTCGACTTGGGGGTCGATTGTTCGGTCTGCACCGGGCGATGCAACGCCGCCGCCCGGTGCGCCCGCAACCCTGTCTCGTTATGTGGTCCCTACATCTTCATGAGGCCCTCACATCTTCCCCGTCCTCGTCAGGGAGTCACCGACCAGGTCTCCCCGTCCGCCGTCACCGCGAACGCCGTGACACCGGGCTGCGCCTCCAGCCACGCCCGCGCCCCCGGACCCATCGCGTACGCGGCGGTCGCCCAGGTGTCCGCGTCGGTGAGCCCTTCGTGGACGACCGTGAGGGAGGCGAGACCGCCGACGGGCGCCTGCCCGGTGTGCGGGTCGACGATGTGGCAGCCGCGCTCCGCGGGACCCGACGTGGCCACGGCGAGTGCGCCCTGCCGGGACTCGACGACCGCCGCCACCTGACCCGGGCGCAGCGGATGCGTGACGCCCACGCGCCACGGCCCGCCATGGAGCTGGACGTCGCCGCCGCCGTTCAGACAGACGCCGGTCGCGCCCGCGGAGAGCAGCGCCTCGGCCGCCCGCTCCACCGCCCACCCCTTGACGAGGCCACTCGGGTCGAAGCCCCCGGAGTACCCCGCCGTGAACCAGCCACCCGTGTGCTCCCGCGCCCGCTCGCACAGCCGCAGCACCTCGCGGACCTCGGGCGCACAGTCCCCGGGCGCGAGCTCGCCCCGGGCGATCCGGCTGACCGCGCTGTCCTCGCGGTACGTCGAGAAGACGGCGTCCACGTGACGCAGCCACGCCTCCGCCTCGTCGAGCGCTCGCGGACCCACGTCCGCGCCGCGCACCGTGATCGAGAACACCGTGCCCATGGTGTGCACGACCCGGTGCAGCCCGGCCGCGTCAGCCACGGGCCCGGTCCAGCGCGCTCTGCAGCGACGAGATGTAGCCCTCGCTGGTGAACGTGGCGCCGGAGACCGTGTCGATCCCGGCACTCTGGGCGTCCAGGGTCTCCTGCACGAGGGTCGGCACCGAGGACGAGGCGATGTCCTGGCTGCGCCGGTCGCCCGACGGGGTCTTGACGGCACGGGCGGCGGTGATCTTGGAGCCGTCGACGGTGATCTCCACCTGGACGGGGCCGTAACGCGTCTGCACCGTCTCGCCGGTGAGAGTCCGCTTTCCGGTCGCGCTGCCGGTCCCGGATCCGGTCCCGGTGCCGCCTGAGACCGACGGGGACTGGCTGGAGCCCGGGGCCTGCGGAGCCGCCGTGGCCGGCTGCGAGTGCGGCTTGAGTGCGAGTGCCAGCGTCGTCACGGAGACGGTCGCGACGCAGGTCAGGACGGTACGGCGGATCGGATGGGCTCTCATGGCGCGGCTCACAGCTCGAAGGACTCGTAGTGGATACGGGAAGCGGGCACCCCGGCCTCGCGCAGGGCGTCGTACGAGGCGAGCGCGAGGCCGTGCGGCCCGCACAGGTACACGTCGTGGGCCGCGATGTCCGGGAGCATCCGGCGCAGACCGTCCGCGGTGACGTCCGTCCGGGTGCCGTCGGCGTCGTTCAGGACGTACACCAGGCGGGCGCCGCGGCCGGCCGCGATCGACTCCAGTTCACCGCGCAGCGCCAGCTCCTCGGCGGTGCGCGCCCGGTAGAGCAGCGTCAGGTCGCCCGGCGCCGCCGGCAGCGTCTCGAAGAGCGTGCGCAGGGGCGTGATGCCCGTGCCGCCCGCGAGCAGCAGCACCCGGCGCGAGCGCCGCAGCCCCGCCGTGAGCGCCCCGTACGGTCCCTCCGCCCACACCCGCGTGCCCCGCGTCAGGCCCGCGACGGACGAGCTGTGGTCGCCCAGCGCCTTCACCGTGATCCGCAGGAACCCGCCGCGCGGCACCGCCGACAAGGAGTACGGGTGCGAGGCTCCCCACATGCCGGGCGCCAGGAAGCGCCAGCGGAAGAACTGACCCGGCTGCGCGCCGAGCGCCTCAAGGCGTCGGCCGCTCACCCACACCGACGTCACCCCCGGCGCCTCCCGCACGACGGCCTCGACGCGCAGCCGGTGCCGGACGTTGAGCCGCACCGGCACCAGCACCCGGAACCACAGCACGAGCGCGGCCACCCCCAGATAGAGGGCGTACCAGGCCGCGCTGGCGGCTGCCCCGCCCGCGAAGTCGGCGCCGAGCGCCAGCTGGTGCCCGAACGCGAGGAAGATCGCCGCGTACGTCAGGACGTGCAGGTAGTACCAGGTCTCGTACCGCATCCGGCGGCGCACCGCCCGTGCCGACACGAAGCCCACCAGCGCGAGCACGGCCGCGCCCACCGTGCCCTTCAGCATCTCGGGGTAGTCGAGGACGATCGTGCCGAGCTCCGACACGGGGTCGGTACGGCTCTGCGCCGCGTATCCGAGAGTGATCAGGATGATGTGGCCGAGGAGCAGACCGACCGTCCAGCGGCCGGCCGAGGCGTGCCAGCGCGCCGCTCTGTCGCTGCCCAGCCCCTTCTCCAGAAGCGGCACACGCGCCATCAGGGCGACGAGGAGCGCGCACATGTAGCCGCACATCAGGCCCATGATCCGGCCCGCCCCCGTCAGCCAGCCGTCGGCGCCGGACACGACGCCGGTGCCCTGCCACCACAGTGCGAGCACCGCGGCCCCGCCCGCGCCCGCGGCGGCCAGCAGCGGCACCGCGGGGCAGCGGCGGCGCGCCGGGCGCGGGGCGCGGTGGCGCAGGGGCGGGGGGCTGTGCGTGGTGGTCACCGGGGCGGCTCCTCGTCGGATCGGGGTCGGGTGGGCCGGACAAACGCAACTCTGCGGCCCGAACCTCTGAGCGGGCTCTGAACGGGCGGCCCCGCGCGATCGTCAGAGCGAACTCACAGCAACGCGTTATTCAGAGCGAACTCACAGCAATCCGAGAGAGTCTTGGGACGAGATGAACGAACGCCCCGCCCTCACCCGCCCCGACGGCACCCCCGTGCGCGTCCTCGTCGTCGACGACGAACCCGACATCGCCGAGGTCGTGACCGGAGTCCTGCGCTACGAGGGCTGGGACGTCCGCACCGCCGGGACCGGCCGTGACGCCGTGCGCGAAGGACTCGGCTTCCGTCCCGACGCCGTCGTCCTCGACATCATGCTGCCGGACCGCGACGGCCTGTCCGTCCTGCGCGAACTGCGCGCCGCGCAGCCGCACGTCTGCGTGCTCTTCCTCACGGCCCGCGACACCGTCGAGGACCGGGTCACCGGCATCACCGCGGGCGGCGACGACTACGTGACCAAGCCGTTCAGCCTGGAGGAACTGGTGGCCCGGCTGCGCGGCCTGCTGCGCCGCGCCGGTATGACCAGGGAACTCGCCGAGAGCGCTCAGCTCACCGTCGGTGACCTGGTGATGGACGAGGACGCCCGCGAGGTCACGCGCGGCGGCACGGGCATCGACCTGTCGCCGACCGAGTTCGAGCTCCTGCGCTGCCTGATGCGCAACCCCCGCCGCGTCCTCAGCAAGACCCAGCTCCTCGACCGCGTCTGGTCGTACGACTTCGGCGGCCAGGCCCATGTCGTCGAGCTCTACGTCTCCTACCTCCGCAAGAAGATCGACGCCGGCCGCGAACCCATGATCCACACGGTGCGCGGCGCCGGGTACGTCCTGAAGCCGGCCGGCCGGTGAACCGGCCGCGCCCGCGCATCCCGCACACCCTGCGCGCCCGGCTCACCACCGGGCTCGTCCTGCTGCTCGCCGTCAGCTGCGCGGCCGTCGGTGTGGCCGCGGTCGTCGAGCTGCGCGGCTTCCTCACCGGGCGGCTCGACCAGCAGCTCCACGAGGCCGGCAGCGCCCTGCCCGCCAGCCTCGAACACAGCGGCCGGGCGCCCGACGACCACGACGGGGACGAGCACGCCGACACCCGCCGCCAGGCCACCGGCACCCTCGGCGTCCGGCTCGTCGGCGGCGCCGTCACCGGCGCCGCCGTCGTCCGGGCGGGCTCCGACGCGACCGGCCTGGGCGTGCGCCTGTCCGACGCGGACCGCAGGACCCTCGCCCGCCTGCCCGTCGACGGGCGCGGGCACACCGTCCGGCTGTCGTCCCTGGACCGCTACCGAGTCGAGGCCTTCGAAGGGAGGGACGGCGACGTCCTCGTCACGGGCCTGCCGCTGGAGCCACTGGAAGCCACCGTGCGCCGTCTCGAACTCGTCGCGACGGGCGTCTTCGGGATCGCGCTCGCCGCCACCGGCGTCGCCGGCGCCCTCTGGGTGCGCTGGTCCCTGCGCCCGCTGAGCCGGGTCGCCGCCACCGCCACCCGCGTCAGCGAACTGTCGCTCGCGAGCGGCGAGGTGGCCCTGCCGCCGCGCGCTCCCGAGTCCGACCCGCGCAGCGAGGTCGGCCAGGTGGCGTCCGCCTTCAACCGCATGCTCGGCCACGTCGAGGACGCGCTCACCCGCCGGCACGCCTCCGAGGAACGCCTGCGGAGCTTCTCCGCCGACGCCAGTCACGAGCTGCGCACCCCTGTCGCCTCCATCCGCGGCCACGCGGAACTCGCCCTCCTGCACCGGGGCCCCGTGCCCGCCGAGGTCCGCCGTGCACTGGAGCGCATCGCCGCGGAGTCCGGACGGATGGGCGAGGTGGTCGAGGACCTGCTCCTGCTCGCCCGCCTGGACGCGGGCCGGCCCCTGGAACGCGAGCCGGTCGACCTCACGCGCCTCGTGCTCGACGCGGTCACCGACGCCCGGGCGGCGGGCCCGGACCACCGCTGGGCCATGGAGCTCCCGGAGGAACCCGTCACCGTCACGGGCGACGCGCACCGCCTCCACCAGGCCGTCGCCAACCTCCTGGCCAACGCCCGTCTGCACACCCCGCCCGGCACCCGGGTCACCGCCCGCATCGACGCCGACGAGCTCGGGGTGTCGCTGTCGGTACGGGACGACGGCCCCGGCGTCCCGGAGGAGATCCGCGAAGGGATCTTCGAACGCTTCACCCACGGCGACCGGCCCAGGCCGGCCGGGGCGGGCGGCGGCACCGGACTCGGCCTCGCCATCGTCACGGCGGTCGCGGAGGCACACGGCGGCACCGCGACGCTGCGCAGCGAGCCGGGCGAGACCGTGTTCACGGTCCGCCTTCCGAAGGCGCCGCCTCAGTAGCGCGTGATCGCGGTCGCGCCGCTCGTCGTCCCGATCGCGATGTGCGGCCGCCGGCCGGGCTCGGCCCAGCGCAGGATGCGCCGCATCGCGTCCGCCGGGACCGACACGCACCCGGCCGTCGCCCCGCGCCCGTTCACGTGCAGGAAGATCCCCGCTCCGCGGCCGCGCACCGGCTGGTCGTAGTTGTAGGCGATGACGAAGGCGTGCGCGTACTGGGTCGCGTACGTCACGAGGTGCTCGGACTCGGCGGCGCGGCAGTCGGCCGGGCGCGGCTCGGTCCAGCGGTTGTAGGACCGTGAGTCGTTGTCCTGGCACCACCACGAGTCCTGGTGCACGCGCCGGTAGGCGGTGGCCGTGCCGGTGGGTGCGGGCTGGATCCCGAAGGCGTAGGGCAGGCCGTACAGACCCGTGGGTGTCGTGTACGTGCCCTGCTTGCGTGAGCCGCCGTCGGCGAGGCCCTTCGCGCCGAACCGCGCCGCCGCCGAACCCGCCGCGACCCACTGCCCGTCGCGCCGGTCCCACCAGGTGACGGTGCCGGTGGTGGAGCCCGTGCGTGCGGCCTGTGCGGTGACGAGCTGGGAGCCGCCGCCCGTGTCGGCCATACGCGCGGGCAGCGGCGCGGGCCCGCCGGGCGGTGCCGCACCCAGGATCAGCAGGGCGGTCGTTGCGGCCAGGGACGCGACGGTGACGGATCGTGAACGCATGTGTCAGACGGTAGTCGGGGGCAGTGGAAGCGGCAGCCCCGGAAGTCCGTCGATGCTGCGCTCGATGTGTTCCTTTTTCTTGAAGTACTCGCTCAGGGAGGCGTCGTCCTCGCGCGCGAAGCGCTTCCCGTGCAGATCGCGGTCCGCGTCGTACGACATGAAGGGGACCGCGTATCCGCAGCTGTCGCGGATGAGATCGGCTGTGACGACGATGATCGCGCGCAGGCCGTGCTGGGTCGGGTCGATATGGGGGAAGTGTTCGAGCAGTTCCTCGAACCTGGCGTCGTCACGGAAGACAGGTTCGCCGTGGCCGTGCACCCGGACGATGTTCGGAGGGCCCTGGAAGGCGCACCACATGAGGGTGATGCGGCCGTTCTCGCGCAGGTGCGCGATGGTCTCGGCGGTGCTTCCGGCGAAGTCGAGATAGGCGACGGTCCGCTCGTCGAGCACGGCGAAGGATCCGGTCAGCCCCTTGGGGGAGAGGTTCACCGTGCCGCCCTCGGAGAGGGGAGCCGTCGCGGTGAAGAACATGGGCTGCGCCTCGATGAAGGTGCGCAGCCTGCCGTCTATGCGTTCGTAGGTCTTTCCCATGGTTCTGGATTATCGACCCGAGATCGTTCGCCTGTCTAACTTTCGCGCGCGTCTCGGTCCATGGAGGGCTCGATCATGGGCCATTGACGAATCATGCACTCCAATGCATACTCATGCATGACGTCATCGACGTCTTCGCCCTGTCCTCGAAGAGCGCGGCGAAGCGCGACCTCGCCTGATACCCGTTACGGGAAGGGGCGGGACGGGGAAGAGAAAACCCGCCCCGCGTCACCGCACATCTAGGAGCAACCGTGAGCAGCAACACCGGCGATGTCCGCCTCTGGGGCGGCCGGTTCGCCGACGGCCCCGCCGAGGCCCTGGCGAAACTCTCCGCCTCGGTCCACTTCGACTGGCGCCTGGCGCCGTACGACATCGCCGGCTCCCGCGCCCACGCGCGCGTGCTGCACAAGGCGGGCCTGCTCACCGAGGACGAGCTGACCCGCATGCTCGCCGGCCTCGACCAGCTCGAAGCGGACGTGGCGGACGGCTCGTTCGTCGGGACGATCGCCGACGAGGACGTCCACACGGCGCTGGAGCGCGGCCTCCTTGAACGCCTCGGCGTCGACCTCGGCGGCAAGCTGCGCGCCGGCCGGTCCCGCAACGACCAGGTCGCCACGCTCTTCCGGATGTACCTGCGTGACCACGCGCGCGTCATCGGCGGCCTCGTCACCGACCTCCAGGAGGCGCTCGTCGGCCTCGCCGAGGCGCACGCCGACGTCGCCATGCCCGGCCGTACGCACCTCCAGCACGCCCAGCCGGTCCTGTTCGCGCACCACGTCCTCGCGCACGTCCAGTCCCTGTCCCGGGACGCCGAGCGGCTGCGGCAGTGGGACGAGCGCACGGCGGTCTCGCCGTACGGCTCCGGCGCCCTGGCCGGTTCGTCGCTCGGCCTCGACCCGGAGGCTGTCGCGAAGGACCTCGGCTTCGAGCGCGGCTCGGCCGCCAACTCCATCGACGGCACCGCGTCGCGGGACTTCGTCGCGGAGTTCGCCTTCATCACCGCGATGATCGGCGTGAATCTCTCGCGCATCGCCGAGGAGATCATCATCTGGAACACGAAGGAGTTCTCCTTCGTCACCCTCCACGACGCCTTCTCCACCGGCTCTTCGATCATGCCGCAGAAGAAGAACCCGGACATCGCCGAGCTCGCCCGCGGCAAGTCCGGCCGCCTGATCGGCAATCTGACCGGCCTGATGGCCACGCTCAAGGCCCTCCCGCTCGCGTACAACCGCGACCTCCAGGAGGACAAGGAGCCGGTCTTCGACTCCTGCGACCAGCTCGAGGTCCTGCTGCCCGCGTTCACCGGCATGATGGCCACGCTCACGGTCAACCGGGAGCGGATGGAGGAGCTCGCCCCGGCCGGCTTCTCGCTCGCCACCGACATCGCCGAATGGCTCGTCAAGCAGGGCGTGCCGTTCCGCGTCGCGCACGAGGTCGCCGGCGAGTGCGTCAAGGAGTGCGAGCAGCACGGCATCGAGCTCGACCAGCTGACGGACGCGCAGTTCGCGAAGATCTCCGAGCACCTCACGCCCGAGGTGCGCTCCGTCCTCAACGTGCAGGGGGCGCTCGCCTCGCGAGGCGGCCGGGGCGGCACCGCACCTTCGGCCGTCGCGGTGCAGCTCGCCGAGGTGAAGGACGACCTCGCCGTGCAGCGCGCGTGGGCCGAAGCCAAGTCCTGACCTGCCTTTTGTGCGGCCCGGCCCTTCAGGGGGCCGGGCCGCACTGCGTTGTCAGTGGCTCCCTCCAAAGTTTCCGGCAGTTGATCGACACCGGCTCACAACCGGTGCTCGTGACGCGTGCCTTCGGCGCGCGCCCACGACCGGTGGTCGACATCTGGGGAACGGGAATCGGCTGTCGGGGAGGCAGTGGTGGGGTGGATGTGCGCGGGTGACTATGAAGTCGCCCTGGACGACGGCGGCAAGGTCGTCTGCCGCAACGGGCCTCCTGACCGTCGCCGCCGTCCGCAGTCTCGATGGGCTCACCGGCTCCGAGGACCCGGAAGACGCCCGTGCCCTGGTCGAACTCGCGCGGCGCGCCCGTGAGGCGCTGGCCGCGCTCGACCTCCTGCCCCCGACGCCGAACACACTCCTGCCCAGGACGCCGGACACGTCCGACCGGCCTCATGCACCGTCCCCGTCCGCTGCCACCAACGCCCCCGTCCCCCCTGCCCCCGGGACCAGGGTCCGCGCCATCGCGCGCCTCGTCCCCGCCGGGCACCCCCGGGTCGCCCTCCTCGCCGTCCGTCTCCCCACGGGCCGGTACGACCTCGGCCTGGACCGCCTCCAACGCCAGGACGTGACCCCGACGACGCCCCCCCAGGTCACCCCGGCCGGCACCCGCGCGCACGCCCTCCGCCCCCTCCACATCCTGCGCCGCCGCACGGAACAGGTGGTCGTCGCGGGCCGCCGCGCCCTGACGCACACAGCGCCCGCCGCAGGCCCGCACACCACCGCACCCGACGCCGCGCTCCTGCGCCGCGCGGGCCTGTCCACCGCCGCCGAGCTCCTCGACGCGATGCGCAGATCCGCGGCCGAGCGGGGCCGCGACGGGTTCGGCCGCCTCGTTCCGGCGGACACCGACGCGTTCGCCCGTGCCTGGCTCGCCACGGCCCGTTACCTCGACGAGGGGTCCGCAGCCCTGTGCCGCGGCGCCTGGCAGACCTGACCGCACCCCACGCGCGCACACCCCGCCCCCGCCCGTCGCCGACCGATTGACTCTCTTTCCCCATATATCCACCCGCCCATAAGACGCCCACGCCCCTGGTGAGACAAACATGTCTCACATGGGCTATCCTCGTCTCATGTCAGTCGACCGAGAACAGGTGCTGCGCACCGCCGCCGCCCTGCTCACCCGCAAGGCCACGGCCACGATGGACGAGGTGGCCAGGGCGTCCGGTCTCAGCCGCGCCACGCTGCACCGGCACTTCGCGGGCCGGGACGCGCTCGTCAGGGCCCTGGAAGAGCTGGGGATCCAGGAGTGCGAGGCCGCCCTCGACGCGGCCCGGCTCGACGAGGGCGGCGCCGACGACGCCGTACGCCGGCTGGTGACGGAGATCCAGCCGTGCGCCGGACTCCTCGCCTTCCTCGTCACGGAGAACCAGCTCTTCGAGGGCGAGTCGCAGAACGAGGGCTGGGCCCGGCTCGACGCCCGTATCGCCGCGCTGTTCACGCGCGGTCAGGAGCGCGGCGAGTTCCGGATCGACCTGACACCCGCGTGGCTCACGGAGGCGCTCTACAGCCTGATCGGCGGGGGCGCATGGGCCGTACAGGACGGCCGGGTGGCCGCCAAGGACTTCCCACACATGATCGTCGAGCTTCTGCTCGGCGGCGCCAGACGGAGAGTGGAACCATGACCAGCACACACCAGCGCACATCCGCGGCGGAGGTGGAGCCGAGGCCCGGGCGAGGACGATGGCTCGCGCTCTCCGTCCTCGTGCTCGCGGTGCTCCTGGTCGCGGTCGACGCGACGGTGCTCGGTCTCGCGACGCCGTACATCAGCGAGGACCTGGAACCGACCGGCACGCAGCTCCTGTGGATCGGCGACGTCTACTCGTTCGTGATCGCGGGACTCCTGGTCTCCATGGGCAGCCTCGGCGACCGCATCGGCCGTAAGAAGCTGCTGCTCACGGGCGCGGTCGCGTTCGGCGCCGTCTCGGTGCTCAACGCGTACGCGACGACCCCCGAAATGATGATCCTGGCCCGGGCCCTGCTCGGTGTCGCGGGTGCCACGCTGATGCCCTCGACCCTCGCCCTGATCCGCAACATCTTCACCGACCCGCGCGAGCGTTCCCTCGCCGTCGGCATCTGGGGTGCGGCGGCCTCGGCGGGCGCGGCCGTCGGTCCCGTCGTCGGCGGATTCCTGCTCGAACACTTCTGGTGGGGCTCGGTCTTCCTGATCAACCTGCCCGTGATGGCGGTCCTCGTCCTCGTCGGCATCAAACTGCTGCCCGAGTCGAAGAACCCGGCCGGCGGCCCGTGGGACCTGATCAGCGTCGGCCTGTCCCTCGTCGGCATGATCGGTGTCGTCTACGCGGTCAAGGAGGCCGCGTCGCACGGCCTCGGCTGGCAGGTGCCGGCGTCCGGCGTGCTCGGACTGGCCGCTCTGACCTGGTTCGTCCGCCGCCAGCTCACGCTGCCCGCACCGCTCCTCGACATGCGCCTGTTCCGCCACCGGGGCTTCTCCGCCGCGGTCCTCGCCGACCTGCTCACCATCCTGGGCCTGTCCGGCCTGGTGTTCTTCCTCTCGCAGTTCCTGCAACTGGTCCAGGGGCGTGGCCCGTTCGAGGCCGGTCTCGCCGAACTGCCCGCCGCCATCGGCGCGGTGGCGGCCGGACTGGTCGCGGGTACGGTCGCGCGCCGGTTCTCCGTGCGCTCCGTCGTCGCGGGCGGCCTCGTCGCCGTGGGCCTCGCCCTGGCCGCGCTGACCGCACTCAGCCAGTCGACCGGCTATCCGCTGCTCGGGGCTGTGCTCCTGATCGTGGGCGTCGGCGCGGGGTTCTCGTTCACCGTCACGGCCGACGTGATCCTGTCCAGCGTGCCGAAGGAGCAGGCGGGCTCGGCGTCCGCGGTCTCCGAGACGGCGTACGAACTGGGCGCGGCACTCGGCATCGCCCTGCTCGGCTCCATCGTCACGGGCGTCTACCGGAACTTCACGGCCCCGGCCGGCACCCCGCCCGAGGTGGCGTCGGCCGCCCACGAATCCCTGGGCGGAGCGGTCGAGTCCGTCTCGGCGCTGCCCGCGCACACCGCGAGCGAACTGCTCACGGCGGCGCAGGGCGCCTTCGTCGACGGGCTGCGGGCCGCCGCGGGCGTCGGCGCGGCGGTGCTCCTCACGACGGCGGTGGCGGCGTGGTTCCTGCTGCGCGGCCAGAAGCTGGAGGACGGCGTCGAACACCCGTGACGGACGCGTCCGCACGGATGACGGCGCGGCCGTACGGATGACACACTTTCAGTGGGCGTCCAGACGGCCATACGCATGACGAAGGGCCGCACCCACCGGGTGCGGCCCCTCGTGACGCTCAAGTGCTACCGGCTCAGGCGGCCTTCGCCTTGGTCGCGTACATGTCCACGTACTCCTGGCCGGACAGGCGCATGACCTCCGCCATCACCGAGTCCGTCACGGCGCGCAGCACATAGCGGTCGCGGCCCATGCCGTCGTAGCGCGAGAACTCCATCGGCTCGCCGAAGCGGACCGTGACGCGGCCGGGCCGCGGGAGGCCGCTGCCGCCCGGCTGGAGCTTGTCCGTGCCGATCATCGCGAACGGGACGACGGGCGCGCCCGTCATCAGGGTCAGCCGGGCGATGCCGGTGCGGCCGCGGTAGAGCCGGCCGTCGGGGGAGCGGGTGCCCTCGGGGTAGATGCCGAAGACCTGGCCCTCCTCCAGGACCCGGCGGCCGGTCATGAGCGCCGCGACACCGCCGTTGGCGCCGTCGCGGTCGACCGGGATCATGCCGACGCCGGTGAAGAACCACGCCATGACACGGCCCTTGAGGCCCTTGCCGGTGACGTACTCGTCCTTGCCGATGAACAGGACCTGACGGTCACACACGATCGGCAGCACGATCGAGTCGATGAAGGTCAGGTGGTTGCCCGCGAGAATGACAGGACCCGTGCCCGGGATGTTCTCGGCGCCCTCCACCCGGGGGCGGAACATCAGGCGCATGATCGGTGAGAGCACTGCCTTGATGAACGCGAAACGGGACAACGGGCCCTCCGGTGTCAAGGGGTGGCGGCCTGAGCCGTGGCTGGATGAGCTGAAGTCTGTGCAGGTGAGGACGATACTCGCGGCCCCCCGCCCGTTGCACATCGGGTTCACGCACTCGATACGCAGTGTTGACCCTTATTTACGCTCCGTTGGCCGTCACGCGGCGCGCAGGAGTCACCCCGCATCACCCTTCCGTTCGGCCCAAGGTCTCCCACCGGACACTCCCGCACACCTACGATCGGTGCGCTTTGACAGGTGCAAGGCAGCGATGTGGGAGGAATGCTCAATGGGGATGCGGAAGTCACAGGAGTCCCGGGGGTCGCAGATCGGCCGCCGTTCGGTACTGGGCGCGGCGGTGCTCGGCGCGGGCGGAGCCGTCCTGGGCGCGCCCGGCGCGGCGAGCGCCGACGAGCGGGGCAGTGGCGGACATCACGGCGGTGGCGGCTACAAGAGCCTGCCTGTGCCCACCGTCATCGCCCACCGCGGTACGAGCGGCTACCGCCCGGAGCACACCTTCGGCTCGTACCAGCTGGCCCTGGACATGGGTGCGCACGTCATCGAGGCGGGCGACCTCGTGCCCACCAAGGACGGTCATCTCGTATGCCGTCACGAGCCGGAAATCGGCGGGACGACCGACGTCTCCGCGCACCCCGAGTTCGCCGGCCGCAAGACCACCAAGAGCCTCGACGGGGTCGCCACCACCGGCTGGTTCACCGAGGACTTCACGCTCGCCGAGCTGAAGACCCTGCGTGCCAAGGAGCGCATCCCGGCCAACCGCCAGCGCAACACCCTCTACGACGGCCGCTGGGAGATCCCCACCTTCGAAGAGGTCCTCGAGTGGCGGGAGCAGCAGAGCCGCGAGCGCGGCAAGGAGGTGTGGATCCATGTCGAGACCAAGCACCCCACCTACTTCCGCAAGCTCGGCCTCGGCCTTGAGGAGCGCGTCGCCACGCTCCTGCGCAAGTACGGCGTGAACAGGAAGAATTCGCCCGTCTTCCTCCAGTCCTTCGAGCCGACCAGCATCCAGCGCCTGAACAAGCTGGTCGACAACCCGCTCGTCGTGCTCCTGTCGACCGCGAACTCCCGCCCCTGGGACTTCGTCGACGCCGGGGACCCGCGCACCGTCGCCGACCTCATCACCCCCAAGGGCCTCGACGAGATCGCCTCGTACGCCCAGGGCATCGGCCCCACGCTCGACCTCGTCATCCCCAAGGACAAGGACGGCAAGCTCCTCGCGCCCACCACGCTCGTCAAGGACGCGCACGCGGCGGGCCTGATCCTGCACCCGTACACGATGCGCAACGAGAACACCTTCCTGCCGGCCGACTTCAAGAAGGGCACCGACCCGAACGCCTACGGCGACGCGTTCGGCGCCTTCAAGGCCTATCTGGCCACCGGTATCGACGGCATCTTCTCGGACAACTGCGACACGGCGCTCCTCGCCCGCGAGGACTTCCTGAAGGCCTGACCTCCCTCAGCGCACCGTCAACACCGGGCACCCCGGCCCCGGTCGGGGTGACGCGCGGCCGCCCCGGCAACCACACGCCCGGGCGGCCGCGTCCCGCCCGGCATGACGTACGACCCGGTCATCGACACCCTGCGCCCGCTCATCGCCGCCGAGGTCTCGGCGGAGGCCCACGCCGACGCGGGCGAACCCGGCGACCTCGAACAGGCCGTCTGGCTGCGCCTGCTGGAGCGCATCGACACCGACGGCCCGCCCGCCGACCCCGCGGCCTGGCTCACCGCCGCCGTCAGATCCGAGGCGCGCCGCACCCGCCACGCCGCGCTGCGCGAGATCGCGTACGTCACGGAGCCCGCCGACGACTTCGAACACGGCCCGGAACAGCGGGCGCTGGCCGGCGACCGCCACCGCGCGCTGCACGCCGCCGTGCGCAGACTGCCCGGGCGCTGCCCCCGCGTCGTGGCCGCCTTCCTGTCACCGCAGGACCTCACCTACCGCGAGATCGCAGGGGAGTTGGGTATCTCACAGGGCAGCCTCGGTCCGGAACGTTCCAGATGTCTGGGATGCCTGCGCAGAATGCTGGCAGCAGAGGTTGCGGCTCCTGAACCCTGGGGAAAGGAGCGATAGACAACCGGCGGAGCAGGTGAGCGGGAGGCATGCACACATGGGCATGAGCGTGATCATCTCTGCGGCGACCGAGCAGGACGCCGAGAAGATCCTCAAACTTCAGTACCTGTGCTACCAGAGCGAGGCCGAGCTCTACGGCGACTACTCCATCGAACCGCTCACGGAACCGCTCGCCTCGGTCAGGGCCGAACTCGCGAGCGGCACGGTCCTGGTGGCCCGGCTCGGGGAGGAAGTCGTGGCCGCGGTGCGGGGCGCCGTGGACGAGGACGGCACGGCCCGGATAGGCAAGCTCGTCGTGCACCCGCGCATGCAGCGCCACGGCCTGGGCGGGCGGCTCCTCGACGCCGTCGAGGCGAAGCTCGGCGTCGACGGCGCCGCCAAGCGCTTCCAGCTGTTCACCGGCCACCGCAGCGAGCACAACCTGCGGCTCTACCGGAAGCACGGCTACGTGGCCGTGTCCACGAAGCGCGTCGACGAGCGGCTCACGGTGGTGACGCTCGCCAAGGAGGCGGAAGCGGGCGCCTTCGTCGCCTAGTTGCTGTCGCCCGCTTCCTGTCGGCAGGCGCTAGCGCGTAGCCCGGCGCGCCTTGTTGAGCCAGAACATCGCGGTCACCGGGAGCAGTACCGGAATGAACAGATAGCCCATGCCGTAGTCCGACCAGACCGTGGCGTCCGGGAACGCCGACGGGTCCGCCAGCGTCCAGGTCCCCACGGTCAGTACGCCCAGGAGCTCGGCGGCGCAGCACACCAGCGCCGCCTTGCGGGCCTTCTCCCCGCCGCGCACGAGCGAGTACGTGATGAAGCCGTACACGATGCCCGCGAGCGCCGACAGCGAGTAGGCGAGCGGCGCGTGGCCGAACTCCGTGGAGATCTGGACGGCCGAGCGCGAGACCGCGCCGACCACCATCACGCCGTACAGCCACACCAGCAGGGTGCCGGGGCCGCTGGTCAGTTTCTGCGGCTTGCCGCCGGTCCCGCTCTGTGAGGTCACGGACACCTCAGCCTCCCCAGATGTCGTAGAGCCGCACTTGCAGGACGGCCAGCACGATGCCGCCGGCCGCCACCGTCACCGAACCCCAGCGGGTGCGCTCGGCGAGCGACATGAAGCCGGCCGCCGGGATGCACGCGAACGCGCCGATCAGGTAGGCCACGAAGATCGTCGTGCCCTGGTCGGGCTTCTCGCCGCGTGCCAGTTGCACGATGCCGACGATCAGCTGGACCGTGGCGAGCAGCGACACCACCGCCATGCCGATGAAGTGCCAGTCCTTGGTCGGCTGGTCGCGGTAGGCGGCGAAGCCGCACCAGGCGGCGAGCGCGAGCGCGGCAACAGCGGTCGCGACCGTCAGGGCATCAAGCATGCCGAGACCCTATTACGGCCGAAAAGGCCCGCCGCGCGCGGCCCCGCCACCGTGGCGTTGGCCACAGCGAGCCGGGTGCCGGGCCCGGCCCGTACGAGGGCGGGAACCAGCTCCTGCCCCTGTCCGCACTGGCCGCACGGGGCACCAGGTGCGGCTCGGGCCGGGGCAGGCACTGTCCAGGGCTGTCCGCTATTCGGACAGCGGTTCGGGGATCGCGGCGCACTTCTGCTTTACTTTTCGCATGACCACGACGAGCAGCCGCACCCTTGCGACCGAGGCGACGATGACGCCCGGTGCTCGTTGTATGTGTCGAATGTGCGCCTTCTGAGGGCCCCCGCACCTCCCCCATGGTCTCGGCTTCGCTCGAGCAGGGGGAACCCCAGTTTTCGCGCCCCGAAGCGAAACGCCGTGCCCAGTACGTACTTACGCCGTACGTGACCGGGCCGCCCCGCGCACAGTCTCCCCCAGGTTCCACCGCCACAGCGAGAACCGTGCTGCGTCCAGGCCGATCCCGACCATGAATGCCCGCCGCAGGCGCTCACCCGCGCCGCGCAATCGACAGTGACGGAATCCCACGTGATCACCACCCAGGGCCTCACCAAGGTCTACCGCTCGCGCGGTCGAGAGGTCACCGCCCTCGACGGCGTCGATCTGCACGTCCGCGAGGGCGAGGTGTACGGCGTCATCGGCCAGTCCGGCGCCGGCAAGTCCTCGCTCATCCGCTGCGTCAACCTCCTGGAGCGTCCCACCTCCGGCACCGTGACGGTCGCCGGTCAGGACCTCACCGCCCTCGTCGGCCGCGGCTCCCGCGCCGGCAAGGAGCTGCGCGAGGCACGCAGCCGTATCGGCATGGTCTTCCAGCACTTCAACCTGCTGTCCTCGCGCACCGTCCAGGACAACATCGAGCTGCCGCTCGAAATCCTCGGCAAGTCGGGGAAGGAACGGTCCCGCAAGGCGCTGGAACTGCTCGACCTGGTCGGCCTCGCCGACAAGGCCAAGTCCTACCCGGCCCAGCTCTCCGGCGGCCAGAAGCAGCGCGTCGGCATCGCCCGCGCCCTGGCCGGCGACCCGAAGGTGCTGCTCTCCGACGAGGCCACCAGCGCCCTCGACCCCGAGACCACCCGCTCCATCCTCCAGCTCCTGCGCGACCTCAACCAGCAGCTCGGCCTCACCGTCCTGCTCATCACGCATGAGATGGACGTCGTCAAGACGGTCTGCGACTCCGCCGCTCTCATGGAGCGCGGGCAGATCGTCGAGTCCGGCACGGTCAGTGAGCTCCTCGCCACCGCGGGATCCGAGCTCGCCGCCGCGCTCTTCCCGGTGAGCGGCGACGCCAGCGGTTCGGACCGCACGGTCGTCGACGTCACCTTCCACGGCGAGTCGGCGACCCAGCCGGTCATCTCCCAGATGGCGCGTACGTACAACATCGACATCTCGATCCTCGGCGCCGCGATGGACACCGTCGCCGGCAAGCAGGTCGGCCGCATGCGTATCGAGCTGCCCGGCCGCTTCGACGAGAACGTCGTGCCGATCGGCTTCCTGCGCGAGCAGGGCCTCCAGGTCGAGATCCACGGACATCAGGGCGGCGCGCCCGTACTGCTGAAGGAAGGTGTCACCAAGTGACCTGGTCGGAGATGCAGCCGCTGCTGTCCCAGGCATGTTGGGACACCCTCTACATGGTCGGCTGGTCCACGCTGATCGCCGTCGTCGCGGGCCTGCCCCTCGGCGTCCTGCTGGTCCTCACGGACCGCGGCGGCCTGCTGCAGAACGCCGTGGTGAACAAGGTCATCGGGCAGATCGTGAACATCGTCCGCTCGATGCCCTTCCTCATCCTGATGGTCGCCCTGATGGGCTTCACCCGCTGGATCGTCGGCACCACCATCGGCCGCGAGGCCGCCATCGTGCCGCTGGCGATCGGCGCCATCCCGTTCTTCGCGCGGCTCGTCGAGACCTCCGTACGGGAGGTGGACGGCGGTCTGATCGAGGCCGTGCAGTCGATGGGCGGCAACACCTGGACCGTGGTCCGCAAGGTCCTCGTGCCCGAGTCGCTGCCGTCGCTGATCTCGGCCACCACCACGACGATCATCGCGATCATCGGCTACTCCGCGATGGCCGGCACGGTCGGCGCGGGCGGCCTCGGCGACCTCGCGATCCGCTACGGCTACCAGCGCTTCGAGGCCGAGCTGATGTGGATCATCGTGGCGATCCTCGCCGTCACCATCGCCGTCATCCAGTTCGCGGGCGACAGCGGAGCCCGCGTCCTGCACCGCCGCGCGGGCAAGGGCGGCGAACCGCTCCGCTTCCGCGCCTTCACGGGCCTGCTGCCCGGCGGCCCCGTCACCGCGGACGCCGCCCCGGCCAAGACCCGCTGACCGCTGTCCCTGTCTCCCCGTCCCACCCGGCGGGTTGCACCACCCATGGAGAAAGGCACTTTTCGTGCGTAACACCACCAAGATCACCGCTGCTGTCCTCGCCACCGGCGCCCTCACCCTGGGCCTGACCGCCTGCGGCTCCGACAAGGGCGACACGAAGGCCAAGGCGTCCGACCCGCTGGTCGTCGCCGCGACGCCCGTCCCGCACGCCGAGATCCTCGAGTACGTGAAGGACAACCTGGCGAAGAAGGCCGGCCTCAACCTCGAGGTCAAGGAGTTCACCGACTACGTCACGCCGAACAAGGCGACCGAGGACGGGTCGGTGGACGCCAACTACTTCCAGACCCAGCCGTACCTGGAAGACTTCAACAAGAAGAACGCCACGCACCTCGAGTCGGTCGCCACGGTCCACCTCGAGCCGCTCGGCCTCTACTCCCAGAAGGCCAAGAAGCTCGACGACCTGAAGAAGGGCGGCACCATCGCCCTTCCGAACGACGCCGACAACGAGAGCCGCGCCCTGCGCTTCCTCGCCGCCAACAAGCTCATCACCCTCAAGAGCGGCTCCGAGGCCACCGCGACCCCGCAGGACATCGCGAAGAACCCGAAGGGCCTCCAGTTCAAGGAGGTCGAGGCGGCCCAGACCCCGCGCTCCCTGCAGGACGTCGACGCCGCGGTGATCAACGGCAACTACGCGATCGGTGCGAACCTCAAGCCGGCCAAGGACGCCCTCGCCCTGGAGTCCACGAAGAACAACGCGTACAACAACGTCCTCGCCGTGAAGAAGGGCAACGAGAACGACCCGCGCGTGAAGAAGCTCGCGAAGCTGCTGACGTCGCCCGAGGTGAAGAAGTTCATCGAGGACAAGTACAAGGGCTCCGTGCTCCCCTCCTTCTGATCCGGGACACGAGTACCTACTGATGCGCACCATCACGATTCCCGCCGCCGTCATCGCCGGAGCCCTCGCGCTCGGCCTGACGGCCTGCGGGTCCGGCGACTCGGGGTCCGGCTCCGGCGACAGGAGCGGCAAGCTCGTCGTCGGCGCCACCCCGACCCCGGCCGGCGAAGTCCTCGCGTACGTACAGCAGCACCTGGCGAAGAAGGCCGGACTCGATCTGGAGATCAAGGAGTTCACGGACTACGTCCTGCCGGACACCTCTCTCCAGGACGGCTCCCTCGACGCCAACCTGTACCAGCACAAGCCCTACCTGGACGACTTCAACAAGTCCAAGGGCACCACCTTGAGCGCGGTCACCGAGGTGTACCTGCCGCCCATGGGTGTCTACTCCAAGAAGGTCGACGACGTCACGAAGCTCCGCAGCGGAGCGACCGTGGCACTGCCGAACGACACCACCAACGAGGGCAGGGCCCTCGAACTCCTCGCCTCCAAGGGCGTCATCGGGCTCAAGAAGGGCGCGGGCGCGAACGCGAGCCCGCAGGACATCGCGTCCAACCCGAAGAAGCTCGTCTTCAAGGAGCTCGAACCGGCCCAGTTGCCACGCTCGTTGGCCGACGTCGACGCGGCCGTCATCAACAACAACTACGCGCTCGACGCGAAGTTGAGCCCCAAGAAGGACGCCATCCTCCTGGAGTCCGTGAAGGGCAACCCGTACAACAACGTCCTCGCCGTCAAGAAGGGCAACGAGGACGACCCCCGGGTCAAGAAGCTTGCCACGCTGCTGACTTCACCCGAGGTGAAGAAGTTCATCGAGGACAGGTACCAGGGCTCGGTGCTTCCGGTCACCGCCGGCTGACACCACCCGCAGCCACCGCACCCGCACGGGGTCCTCTTCCGCACCGGGAGAGGACCCCGTGGTGCAGTTATGTGCCTTCATGCTGCATGCTGGGCACTTCACCAGGCCATGAAGGTTACGGAGCGGCGCCATGACTACTGGTACTCGGGGCTTCCCGGACATCTCCATCAGCACGGACCGGCTGGTGCTGCGCGCCCTCGAGGAGGACGACGCCCCCGCCCTCGCCGAGATGATGAACGACGAGATGGTCGCCGCCTGGACCTCCGTGCCCCAGCCCTTCACCGAGGACCAGGCCCGCACCTGGATCACCCGGTACGCCCCCACCGAGCGCATCGCCGGCCGCGGCCTCGACCTGGCCGTCACCGAGTTCCTCACCCAGCGCCTGGTCGGCATCGTCCAGCTCGGCAAGACGAACTGGCACGTGGGCTCCACCGAGCTGTCCTACATCATCGCGCCCTGGGCCCGCGGCGAGGGCTACGCGTCCGAGGCGGCGCTCGCCACCGCCCGCTGGCTCTTCCGCGAGCAGGGCCTCGAGCGCCTTGAGCTGCGCACCGCGGCCGACAACACCGCCTCCCAGCAGGTCGCCCAGAAGATCGGCTGCATCAGCGAGGGCGTCCTGCGCAACGCGTGCATAGCGCGCACCCGTACCGAGGACGGCGGCTGGGAGGACCTGCGGACCGACTTCATCGTGTGGAGCCTGCTGCCCGAGGACCTCGACGGCGTCTCCGACGAGTTCGCCGAAACCAGTGGATACACGTCCTTCTCGGACTGGAACTGACCCCCAAGGTCGCACCCAGGTACACCAGGTACGCTCACCGAGCCCGTTCGACCCGCAAGAACCCCCAGGAGACTGACACGATGGCCGACCGGGTCACGGTGATCGGCTGGGACGGCTCGCCCCTGACCGCGGCGGCACGCTCCGCGCTCGGCGCCGCCACCCTCGTGGCGGGCGCGGGCCACCACCTCGCGCTTCCCGAGGTGCCGGGCCGCGCCGAGCGGATCAGGCTCGGCAGCGTGGCGCTCGCCGCCCGCCGCATCGCCGCCCACCGCGGCACCGCCGTCGTCCTCGCCGACGGAGACCCCGGCTTCTTCGGCGTCGTACGCACGCTGCGCGCGCGCGAGTTCGGCCTCGAGGTCGAAGTGGTCCCCGCCGTCTCCTCCGTGGCCCAGGCGTTCGCCCGCGCCGGCATGCCCTGGGACGACGCCCAGGTCGTCGTCGCCCACCGCCGCACCCTGCGCCGCGCCGTCAACGTCTGCCGCGCCCACCCGAAGGTCGCCGTCCTCACCTCGCCCGGAGCCGGCCCCGCCGAGCTCGGACTGCTCCTCGAAGGCGTCCACCGCACGTTCGTCATCTGCGAGGAACTCGGCACCGACCGCGAGCGGGTCACCGTCGTGACCAGCGACAAGGCAGCCGATCACACCTGGCGTGACCCGAACGTCGTCATCGTCATCGGCGGCCCCACGACCCCGTCCGGCGAAAGCGCCTGGCTCGCCGCAGGCGCCCCCTCGGCCGGCCTGCGCGGCTGGGCCCTTCCCGCCGCAGCGTACGGCGGCGGCCTCGGCGAGGGCGAGACCGAGCCCTTGCGCGCGGCTCAACTCGCCCGCACCGGACCGCGCGTGGGCGACCTCGTCTGGGACATCGGCTGCGGCAGCGGAGCCTTCACCGCGGAGGCCGCCCGCTTCGGCGCCGCCGTCATCGCCGTCGACCGCGACCCCGACGCCTGCGCCCGCACCCTCGCCACCGCCCGCCGCTTCGGCGTGCAGCCGCAGATCGTGCACGGCACGGCGCCCCACATCCTCGAAGACCTGCCCGAACCCGATGTCGTTCGCATCGGGGGCGAGGGAGCGGCCGTCGTCTCCGCCGTCGCGGACCGGCGTCCCGAGCGCATCGTGACGCACGCCGCGACACGCGATGCCGCCGAACTCATCGGCAGGGACCTGACGGAGCACGGCTACCGGGTCGAGTGCTCGCTGCTGCAGTCCGTCGAGCTGGACACTCGTGCCTGGACCGAGAAGGAGCGGACCGTGGGGTTCCTGCTCTCCGGGGAGTTGCCCGACCGCAACCCGTGACCCCGTCGCTCCGGGGCGCGCGGTAGGCTGGCCGATCGTTGTACTGCACCCGGACGTCCGGCATTCCGTCGGTCAATGTCCGGAAAACGCGCCACTTTTGGGGCGCGTGTGGTACGGCAGGACCGGAGGACGCGCAACGTGGCGCAGTCCACAGCGGGCCGTGCCCGATCCAGGTGCGGTGGCAGCCGGCCGACCGGGACAATACCTGTTGTCCTCAGCCGGCTCGTGCCGCACGGCACTCACGCTCGTTCTTCATGACGGGCGGTCGGTGCGCCGCTCCGGTCACTGGGGTCGCATCCCCGGCCGAAGGCCGGGGGCTGCCGAAGAAGCACTAACCGATGGGCGAGGGGTACGCATGACCGACACCGGCCAGGTTCCGGGCGAGGGGCTGCCGGAGAACGCAGGCACGGTGGAACAGCCGGGCGTCCCCGCCCCGGGTGCGTACACCTTCCTCGACCCCTCCGAAACCCCCACCGAAGACGACGATCTGCTGCTGATGCCGGGTTCGCAGGGCGCCTGGGGCGAGCCGCAGGCCGCCCCGATGCCCGCCCCGCACGAGCCGGGCCCGCACGAGACGGCGGGCCGGGACAGCGGCCAGGTCGACCTGAACGGCGTCCGGGTGCCGGGGCCCTCGCCCGCCCCGCACCCCGGGCCCGCGCGTCGCCCGCTGCACATGGGCCCGCCGGTGCCGGACGGCACGGGCAGCCCCGTCCGCTCGCTCGCCGACCGCGGCCCCGCGCACACACCGCCGCACCCCATGCCGGTACGTCAGGCGGGCCCGCCCGCCACGGAGCCCGAGTACCTCGACATCCCGCGCGACGAGACGGGCGCCCCGGCGCCGCAGCTCGGCGAGATCCCGCCGGGTGGCGCCCCTGCCTGGGACGCACAGGAGCCGCAGCAGGTCTTCGAGGCGCCCGCCGCGGAGGTCGCGCAGGAGCTCGCACCAGAGGCCGCAGCAGAAACGGTCGTCCCGGACGCCACTCCTGTCGCACCGGCCGCCCCGACGCAGCAGACCGTCGGCGACGCCCCCGTGTTCGCCCAGGCGCCGCAGCATCCGCAGGACGTGCATGCCGCGCAGGCCGAGCCGGCTGAGCTGACGCCGGAGGCCTTGGCGGCCCCGGCCCCGGAGTCCGCCGTTCCCGAAGAGGTGCCGGTGTACGCCGCGGCTCCCGACGGTGGCCTGTTCGCCGAGGAGCAGGCCGCGCCGGCCGAGTACGCCGTCGACTACTCCTCCGCTCCGAACGGCGTGCAGTTCGCGCCGGTCGCGCAGGGCCCCGAGGGCGCGCAGTTCGCGGTGCAGCCCGAGCCGGTGGGTGCCTATGCGGGGCAGCAGCAGATGGCCGCGCACCCCGGTGAGCTGCCAGTCGACCCGCACTCCGGCCAGTTCGCCATGGCGCCCGAGGCGGGCCAGGGCCGGCACTTCCCGGAGGCACCCGCCGAGGGTCCGGCGGACCAGCCGCCGCAGCCGCTCGGCCAGTTCGTGCCCGTAGAGGGGAACATCCCCACCACGCCGCACCTGGCGCCGACGCCGCCGCAGCACATGGTCGTGCCGCCGCTGCCCGAGCCCGCGGCCGAGCAGCCCGCACCGGCGGCGCCCGCCGCCCCGGCCCCCGTCCTCATCGAGGAGACCCCCGAAACACCCGCCGCGGACCAGGTCCCCCAAGAGCAAGAAGCACACGAAGTCCACGTGGTACCCGAGACACACGAAGCGCACGCGACGAACGACGCGGCGCACGCGATGAACGAAGCGCACGCGATGAACGAGCCGCAGCCGACGCACGAGGCCGCTGCGACCCCCGAGGCCACCGAGCTCTCCGGGACCGCTGAGGTGCCCGAGGTGCCCGAGGCGCCCGCCGAGCCCTTGCCCGTACTCCCCGAGGCCGTCGCCGAGACCCCCGCCCCGGCCGAGGCGGACGCGGCGGAGCGCGAGACCGCTCCCGAAGCCGCCGAGCCCGTCACCGCCGAGGCGGAGCAGGCGGTCGTGGAGGCTGAGCCGGAAGCCCTCGTCCCCGCCCCCCGCGAACCCGAGCCCGCCGTCCAGGACATGGCGGACGAGGCCCCCGAGACGCTGCCGGCCCCGGCCGACGACCTCGCGGGCCCGGCCGCTCCCGGCTACGACGAGGCCGAGCGCGAGGCCGTCCTGCGCGTCATGCGCGAGCGCCGCGACATCCGTAACGGCTTCCGCAGCGACCCGATCCCGCACGACGTGCTGCTCCGCGTCCTGGAGGCCGCCCACACGGCGCCGTCCGTCGGCCACTCGCAGCCCTGGGACTTCGTCGTCATCCGCTCCGCGGAGACCCGGCGCACGATGCACGAACTGGCCATGCGCCAGAAGGACGCGTACGCCAAGTCCCTGCCCAAGGGCCGCGCGAAGCAGTTCAAGGAACTGAAGATCGAGGCCATCCTCGACACCCCGGTGAACATCGTCGTCACCGCCGACCCGACGCGCGGCGGCCGCCACACGCTCGGCCGCCACACGCAGCCGCAGATGGCCCCGTACTCTTCCGCGCTCGCGGTCGAGAACCTGTGGCTCGCGGCCCGCGCCGAGGGCCTCGGCGTCGGCTGGGTCAGCTTCTTCGACGAGCGCGAGATGGTCCGCACCCTCGGCCTGCCCGACCACCTCGAGGTCGTCGCCTACCTCTGCGTGGGCTACGTCGACGAGTTCCCGGACGAGCCCGAGCTGATGCAGGCCGGCTGGTCCAAGCGCCGCCCGCTGTCGTGGGTCGTCCACGAGGAGACGTACGGCCGCCGCGCCCTGCCCGGCGAGGACCCGCACGACCTGCTCGCCGAGACCGTCTCCAACATCCGCCCGCTGGACGCCAAGGCGCTCGGCGAGGCGTGGGAGCGGCAGAAGCGGATGACGAAGCCCGCCGGTGCGCTCGGCATGCTGGAGATCATCTCTGCCCAGCTCTCCGGCCTGTCCCGGATGTGCCCGCCCCCGATCCCGGAGCCCGCGGCCGTCGCGATCTTCGCGGGTGACCACGGCGTGCACGCCCAGGGCGTCACCCCGTGGCCGCAGGAGGTCACGGCCCAGATGGTCGCCAACTTCCTGGGCGGCGGCGCGGTCTGCAACGCGTTCGCGAACCAGGTCGGCGCCGAGGTCTGCGTCATCGACGTGGGCGTGGCGAGCGAACTCCCGGCCACCCCGGGCCTGCTGCCCCGCAAGGTCCGTGCCGGCACGTCCGACATGACCACGGGCCCCGCCCTGAGCCGCGAAGACGTCAAGGCGGCCATCGAGGTCGGCATCGAGACGGCCCGCGACCTCGTCGCGGCCGGCAACAAGGCGCTCCTCACCGGCGAGATGGGCATCGCCAACACCACCGCGTCGGCCGCCATGATCTCGGTCTACACGGGCGTCGACCCGTCCGAGGTGACAGGCCGCGGCACGGGCATCAACGACGAGACCCACGCCCGCAAGGTCGAGGTCGTCCGCCGCGCGCTCGACCTCCACCAGCCGGACCCGGCCGACCCGATCGGCGTCCTCGCCGCGGTCGGCGGCCTGGAGCACGCGGCGATGGTCGGCCTCCTCCTGGGCGGCGCGTCGCTGCGGACCCCGGTGATCCTGGACGGCGTCAGCGCCGGAGCGGCCGCCCTGGTCGCCCGCGCCATCGCCCCCGAGGTCCTCGCGGCCTGCATCGCGGGCCACCGCAGCGCGGAGCCCGGCCATGTGGCGGCCCTGAACAAGCTGGGTCTGCGCCCCCTCGTCGACCTGGACCTCCGCCTCGGCGAGGGCACGGGAGCACTCCTCGCCCTGCCGATCGTCCAGAGCGCGGCCCGTGCCATGCACGAGGTGGCGACGTTCGACTCGGCGGGCGTCACGGAGAAGTAGCAGGGCCGGGGGCGGCAGCCCTCGTGGCCGCAGGGGCGGGCCGGGACAGGGGTCCCGCCCGCCCCGTACGCTGAACCCGCACGTCAAAGGGCCGCTCCAGCGCCGAAGCGAGCCCCGTACAGGCATCACCCGTCACACGCACCACCCGCACGAGGAGCCGCACGCCCATGGCCGCAGAACACCCCGCGTACCCCGTAGGCCTCCGTCTCACCGGCCGCCGCGTAGTCGTACTCGGTGGCGGCCAGGTAGCCCAGCGCCGCCTCCCGGCCCTCATCGCGGCGGGCGCCGACATCCACCTGGTCTCGCCCACCGCGACGCCCTCGGTGGAGGCCATGGCGGACGGCGGTGAACTCACCTGGTCGCGGCGCCCGTACGCGGACGGAGACCTCGCCGACGCCTGGTACGCCCTCATCGCCACCGGCGACCGCACCGCGAACGAGGCGGCCTCCGCCGAGGCCGAGCGCCACCGCGTCTGGTGCGTCCGCTCCGACGACGCCGACGCGGCCACCGCCTGGACACCGGCGACCGGCCGCTCCGAAGGCGTCACGGTCGCCGTCCTGACCACCGACGCCGCCGGCCGCGACCCCCGCCACACGGCGGCCGTGCGCGACGCGATCGTCGAGGGACTGCGTGACGGCACGCTCGTCGCCCCGCACCACCGCAAGCGCACCACCGGCGTCTCCCTGGTCGGCGGCGGACCCGGCGACCCCGACCTGATCACGGTCCGCGGCCGTCGCCTCCTCGCCGAGGCGGACGTCGTCATCGCGGACCGGCTCGGCCCCCGCGACCTGCTCGACGAACTCCCGCCGCACGTCGAGGTGATCGACGCGGCGAAGATCCCGTACGGCCGCTACATGGCCCAGGAGGCCATCAACAACGCGCTCATCGAGCACGCCAAGCAGGGCAAGGCCGTCGTACGCCTCAAGGGCGGCGACCCGTACGTCTTCGGCCGCGGCATGGAAGAGGCCATCGCGCTGGAGGCCGAGGGCATCCCGTACACGGTCGTCCCCGGCATCTCCAGCTCGATCTCCGTCCCCGGCGCGGCCGGCATCCCGGTCACCCACCGCGGCGTCGCCCATGAGTTCACCGTGGTCAGCGGTCATGTCGCGCCCGACGACGAGCGCTCGCTCGTCGACTGGCCCGCCCTCGCCCAGCTGCGCGGCACCCTCGTCGTCCTGATGGGCGTCGACAAGATCGGCAGGATCGCCGAGACCCTCATCGCGCACGGCAAGTCCGCGCAGACGCCGGTCGCCCTGGTCCAGGAGGGCACCACGGCCGCCCAGCGCCGCGTGGACGCGACCCTGGAGACGGTCGAGGACGCCGTCCGCACGCACGAGGTGCGGCCCCCGGCCGTCATCGTCATCGGCGACGTCGTCGCGGTGGGCCCGCAGCACACCGCGTGACCCGTCACGAACCCCCACACGTAACCAGCGGTAACAGAACTCGCTCCGAGCCGTTGGCACCGCACCCAGGACAAGGCAGTATCAACCTGTGGCTGAAGCTCAAGGTCTCATCACCATCGAAGATCCCGACGACCCGCGCCTGCGCGACTACACGGGCCTGACCGACGTCGAGCTCCGCCGCAGGCGCGAGCCCGCCGAGGGCCTGTTCATCGCCGAGGGCGAGAAGGTGATCAGACGGGCCAAGCAGGCCGGGTACGAGATGCGGTCCATGCTGCTCTCGGCCAAGTGGGTCGACGTCATGCGCGACGTCATCGACGAGGTCCCGGCCCCGGTCTACGCCGTGAGCCCGGACCTCGCCGAACGCGTCACCGGCTACCACGTGCACCGCGGCGCCCTCGCCTCGATGCAGCGCAAGCCGCTCCCGACCGCCGGCGAACTCCTCGCCACGCAGCGCCGCGTCGTCGTCATGGAAGCGGTGAACGACCACACGAACATCGGCGCCATCTTCCGCAGCGCGGCAGCGCTCGGCATGGATGCGGTCCTGCTCTCCCCGGACTGCGCCGACCCGCTCTACCGCCGCTCGGTGAAGGTCTCCATGGGCGCGGTCTTCTCCGTCCCGTACGCGCGCCTCGAATCCTGGCCCAAGTCCCTGGAGTCGGTGCGCGAGGCGGGCTTCAGCCTGCTCGCGCTCACCCCCGACGAGAAGGCGAAGAGCCTCGACGAGGCGGCCCCCCACAAGATGGACCGCGTGGCCCTGATGCTCGGCGCCGAGGGCGACGGCCTCTCCACCCAGGCCCTGGTCGCCGCCGACGAATGGGTCCGCATCCCGATGGCCCACGGCGTCGACTCGCTCAACGTGGGAGCGGCGGCCGCCGTCGCGTTCTACGCGGTGGCCACCGGCCGCCCCCAGTCCTGACCTCGCAACCTCAGAGGTAGGGACGGGGCAGGGTCTCCTGCGCGTGCACGCCGTCGCGCGGCTCACCGAGCCCGCGCGACGGCCCCTGGCAGCCCTGCGCCGCCGCGATCCCCAGTGCCACGAGCAGCGTCACCACCACGAACACGAACAACCGCTGGCGCAGCAGCCGCGGATTGGCGGGCCGGCGCTTCCCGGTCCCCGTCGTACGCGGCCCCTGCCGCCCGCCGTTGCTGCGGGGCGCGGGGCGCGAGCCCGAACGCGTCGTGTTGCGGGGCGTACCCGGGCGCGTGTTGCTGCCGGTCCGTGAGGAGCCGTTGCTCGGCCGCGGCGGGGGAGTGCCCTGCGGTGCCCGGCGCTGCGTGCGCTGCTCCGTGTACTGCTCGGTGAGCCGGCCCGTGGGCCGGTCGGTGTCGGCGCGCGGGCCGGGCGGCCTGGCGTCGCCGAGGCCATGCGCCTCGCGCGCCGCGATCTCCTTGAGCCGCAGCGACAGTTGAAGCGTGCTGGGCCGCTCCCCGGGGTCCTTGGCCAGGCACGCCCGGATCAGCGGGGACAACGCGTCCGGTACGCCGTGCAGCTGGGCCTCCTCGTGCACGACCCGGTAGAGCATCACTTCGGAACTGCCGTGCCCGAAGGGCGAGTCGGCCATCGCGGCGTACGCGAGGGTGGCGCCGAGCGCGAAGACGTCCGTGGCGGGCGTGACGGCCGCGCCCCGCACCTGCTCGGGAGCGAGGAACCCGGGGGAGCCGACCGCCGTCCCGACGTGGGTGAGCGTGGAGGCGCCGGTCGCCCAGGCGATGCCGAAGTCGATGATGCGCGGGCCCTTGGGCGACAGCAGGATGTTCGACGGCTTGAGGTCGCGGTGCACGACGCCCGCCTCGTGCACGGCGACGAGCCCCTCGGAGAGCGCCGCACCGACCGAGGCCACGTCGGAGGCGGCCAGCGGCCCCTCCTCCGCGACCTTGTCGTGCAACGAGGGCCCGGGAACGTACTGGGTGGCGAACCACGGCTTGTCCGTGTCGAGATCGGCCGCGACCAGGCGGGCCGTGCAGCCGCCCCTGATCCTGCGGGCCGCGGAGACCTCACGCGCGAAGCGCGACCTGAACTCCTGGTCCTCCGCCAGATCGGGCCGGATCACCTTCAACGCCACTCGCTGGCCACGGCGGTCGGAGCCCAGATAGACGACGCCCATCCCGCCCGCGCCGAGCCGCCGGTGAATCCTGAACGAGCCGACGACACGCGGGTCCTCGCGCCTCAGGCGCATCATCGCCATGTCCATCCCCGCTGCCCGGTCCGTTTGACGAGCGACAGCTTACGTTTCCGCGGCCGGGTGCGCGCATAGGCCGCGCCCTCGCGATCCGATCGATTGTCAGTGCCCGGTGGGAAACTTGAGAGGTGGTCAGGGAAAGCGGGAGCGGTGCGGCCCGCGGCTGCCCTGGTCGCCAACCATCCGTCGTTGAAGGGGGATTGGGCCTGTGAAGGGTGACCGAGTGGAGATAGTCGTGGACGCGGGGGACACGACGCGCACGTACGAGGTGGTGGCGAGCCGGGCGGGCCGCCGGGTCGAGACGGCGGTCCGCAGGGGCGTGGTGGAAGTGAGCGAAGTCACCCGCTCCGGCTCTGTCGTGCGTACGGCGCGATTCATGGCGACCCGGGTGCTCGCCCTGGTCGAGCAGCCGGTACCCAGGGAGGAGCCCTCGGAGGCGGCGGCCCGCGCCGGGCGTCCCCTCCGGGAAGACCCCGAGACCTAGACCGCGACCTAGGTCCTCTTCTCCACCCTGGGGAGTAGGCGAGACGGCGGCGGTCATCCTCCGGGAGGCCCGGCAATCGGTACGAGGGCATGACGACCGTGGCTCCTGACACGCCTAGATTTGAGGTCAAGCGGCGGGTGCAAGCACTCGTCCCCCGAGGTCAGGTACCCGCCGCTGCCAAACCGAAGATCTTGACCGGGAGAGGAACCATGGCGGACACGGCACCGCGGACAATGGTCCGCACGCAGGGACGC
Source organism: Streptomyces sp. NPDC055400 (assembly GCF_053644375.1). Classification (NCBI taxonomy): domain Bacteria; kingdom Bacillati; phylum Actinomycetota; class Actinomycetes; order Kitasatosporales; family Streptomycetaceae; genus Streptomyces; species Streptomyces sp. NPDC055400. The sequence continues at coordinate 72,313 of NZ_JBSHLM010000017.1, forward strand.
AGGGCATTCGCCGCGTTCGGCGGCCGTCGTTCCGAGCGCCGTCACCCCTTGGTGGCGACGGCCATGGTTCTTCCCCTGGCGGCCCTGCTCGTAGTCGTTTTCGGCGGCTGGGAAGCGGTGGTCACACAAGCGTCGTCCGTGGGCGTGATGCTGGGGCGCTGAGCGGCGCCCCAGGCCCGGAAGAGCGGTCCGGGCGGGGACATCCGGCCATGAAACCCCGTGGGGACGGGGGTGCGGCGGACGGCACATGATGGCCGCGCAGCTGGGGAGCTGCGCGGCCATTGTTCTGCCCGCGTACCGGTGAGTCCCACCGGCCGGATGCTGCGTACGCTCGCGGTGACACCACCCGGGGGGAACCACCGATGACCGCACCCGTCCTGCTGTCCGCACTCACCGCCACGGCACGCGGCGCGGCGCACCGCACGCCGGGGCCCTGCGCCTGCCCGGCACCAGGGGCCGTACTCGCCGACCGCGCGGACGGGACGGTCGTCCGCCACGGAGACATCGTCGCCAAGGCCCACGCCCCGGGCACGGACCCCGCCGAGCTCAACGCCCGCCTCGCGGCGGCGGCCGCGCTCCCCGACGTCCTGCTCCCGCCGCTCACGCCGGTCGCGGCGGATCTGCACGAACGGCTCGTCACGTTCTGGCCGCACGGCAGCCCCGTGGACCCCGACGCCCCTGAACACGCGCCGTGGGAGGACGCGGCCACGCTCCTGGCCCGCCTCCACGCGGTGCCCGTGGCGGAACTCCCGGGCCCGCTCCCGCCGATGCGCGGCCCGGTCAAGGCGGCCCTCGCCGTCGCGCGACTCCTGGCCGCCGGCCCTCACCCGGCCTCCGCCCCGATCCTGCGCGCCTGGTCGGGCCTGCCGCCCTGGGCCCGCGCAGAGACCCCCGGCGGGCACGCGTCGGCCCTGTGCCACGGAGACCTGCACCTCGGCCAGCTCGTCCGCCGCCCCGCCGGCACCGGCCCCTGGCTATTGATCGACGTCGACGACCTCGGCACCGGAGACCCGGCCTGGGACCTCGCGCGCCCCGCCGCGTGGTTCGCGTGCGGCCTGCTTCCGGCACAGGAGTGGACGAGGTTCCTCACCGCGTACCAGGAGGCGGGCGGCGCTCCGTCGCTCCAAGGCGACCCCTGGCCCGCTCTGGACGCCCCGGCCCGCGCCCTCACCGTCCAGACCGCGGCCCTCGCCGTGGCCAAGGCAGCCGCGGCCGGCCGCGTCCTCGACGAGGCCGAGGAGGCGTTGGTCGACGCCTGCGACCGAATGGCAGCGGTACGGGCCGAGTTGGCACACGGCGCCGCGAAGTAGGGTGCAACGGACCGATGCCGGGAAGTGTTCCGGCGAAGAAGTGCCGAACGGCGAGGAGTTGAGCCGACCATGCAGTGCCCCAAGTGTCACGCACCGATGCACACGTACAACCGCAATGGCGTCCAGATCGAGCAGTGCAGCGGCTGCCGGGGGATATTCCTCGACTACGGCGAGCTGGAGTCCCTGACCCGGCTCGAGTCCCAGTGGCAGCAGCAGGTGCCGCCGGCGCCTCCGGCCCCGCAGGCGTACCCGTCGGCCCCGGCCCCGGCCTGGGGTGCCCCGCACCACGGCGGGCACCACGGTCACCACGGCCACCACAAGGGCGGCTTCGGCCGGATGCTCTTCTCCTCCTGAGCCGCCCGGCACATGAAGAAGCCCCCGGCCGAAAGGCTGGGGGCTTCTTGACTGTGCGCGATACTGGGATTGAACCAGTGACCTCTTCCGTGTCAGGGAAGCGCTCTCCCGCTGAGCTAATCGCGCGGGACGGGCCAGACTGTATCAGGACCCGTGAGTCGTACTGCGTGCGCGATACTGGGATTGAACCAGTGACCTCTTCCGTGTCAGGGAAGCGCTCTCCCGCTGAGCTAATCGCGCGGGACGGATCTGATACGAACCGGAGTCCGAAGATCCAGTGCGCGATACTGGGATTGAACCAGTGACCTCTTCCGTGTCAGGGAAGCGCTCTCCCGCTGAGCTAATCGCGCATGGAGGTGGAGACGGGATTTGAACCCGTGTAGACGGCTTTGCAGGCCGTTGCCTCGCCTCTCGGCCACTCCACCAGGAGTGTGGGGGTTCGGGAAGATCCCCCACTTCCTGAGCGGACGACCAGGTTCGAACTGGCGACCTCAACCTTGGCAAGGTTGCGCTCTACCAACTGAGCTACGTCCGCTTGTCGTTTCCGTTTCGCTTGCGCGTCCCGGCGACGTGTTGAACTCTAGCGGATTCCCGGGCCAGTACAAAAACGCGTTTGCGCAGCGTGCTGCGGTGCGACCGCCCCAGGTCACGCGGGGGACACCCGCCATAGACTCGAAGACGTGCGCGACTTCCCTCACGACCTGCCCCCTCTGGCCCGCTTCGGCGGTCTCGTAGCGACCGAGTTGCGCGACGTGACCAGCGATCCCGAGGCCCTGGACTCCACCGGCTTCTGGGCCGTCTCCGCCGACTTCGAGGGCCGTCTGGTGTGCGCCCGCTTCGACTCCGTGCGGGAGGAGCCCGTGCCCGCTCCGGTCCCCGGCGCCTGGCAGGGGCCCGCGGCCGGTGACTGGACGACGTCCCTCGACCGGGCCGCGTACACCGAGGGCGTCCGCAGGATCCGCACCCGTATCGCTGCCGGTGACGTCTACCAGGCCAACCTCTGCCGCGTCCTGTCCGCGCCCCTTCCCCCGGGCGCGGACGTGGACGCCCTCACGGCGCTCCTCGCGCGCGGCAACCCGGCCCCCTACGCGGGGACCATCCGCCTGCCCGCGCACGGCGTGGAGATAGCCACCGCGTCCCCCGAGCTCTTCCTGAGCCGTACCGGGCGGACCGTCGAGTCCGGGCCGATCAAGGGCACGGGCCGCACCGAGGCGGACCTTCTGGAGAAGGACTACGCGGAGAACGTGATGATCGTGGACCTGGTCCGCAACGATCTCGGTCGCGTCTGCGCGACCGGTTCCGTGACCGTCCCGGAGCTGTGTGTGGTCGAGAAGCACCCGGGCCTCGTCCACCTGGTCTCCGCCGTCCGCGGGGAACTGCGCGAAGGTGCCGGCTGGCGCGACCTGCTCGACGCCGCGTTCCCGCCCGGCTCCGTCACCGGAGCGCCCAAGTCCAGCGCCCTGCGCATCATCGATGCCTTGGAGACGGCGCCCCGCGGCCCGTACTGCGGCGGCATCGGCTGGGTCGACGCCGACCGGGGCACCGGCGAGCTGGCCGTCGGCATCCGCACGTTCTGGGCCGACCGGGCCGAGGGCGTCCTGCGGTTCGGCACCGGCGCCGGCATCACCTGGGGCTCCGACCCCGAAGGTGAGTGGCGGGAGACCGAACTGAAGGCTTCCCGGCTGCTGGCGGTAGCGTCGGGTACGTACGAGGACAGCGAAGGGATCCCTACGTGAAGATCTGGCTCGACGGCGCACTGCAGGAACCCGAGGCCGCCCGTGTCTCGGTGTTCGACCACGGCCTGACCGTGGGCGACGGGATTTTCGAGACCGTGAAGTCGGTCGACGGGAAGCCGTTCGCGCTGACCCGCCACCTCGAGCGGCTCGCCCGCTCCGCGCGCGGTCTCGGTCTGGCCGAGCCCGATCTCGACGAGGTGCGCAGGGCCTGCGACGCCGTCCTCGAGGCCAACCCGATGCCGCTCGGCCGGCTGCGGATCACGTACACCGGAGGGCTCTCCCCGCTGGGGTCCGACCGCGGTGAGCACGGGACGACGCTGGTGGTCGCGCTCGGAGAGGCCGTCCGGCGTCCCGACTCCACCGCCACGGTCACGGTCCCGTGGACGCGCAACGAACGCGGCGCGCTCACCGGCCTCAAGACCACCTCGTACGCGGAGAACGTCGTCGCGCTCGCCCGCGCGCGCGAACAGGGCGCCTCCGAGGCGCTGTTCGCCAACACGGTGGGGCAGCTCTGCGAGGGCACGGGGTCGAACGTCTTCGTCGTCCTCGACGGCGAGATCCACACCCCGCCGGTCGCCTCCGGCTGTCTGGCGGGCATCACGCGCGCGCTGGCCGTCGAGTGGACCGGCGCCAAGGAGACCGATCTGCCGCTGGACGTGCTGGAGCGCGCCGACGAGATCTTCCTGACGTCCACGCTGCGCGATGTGCAGGGCGTGCACCGGGTCGACGGACGCGAGCTGCCGGGCGCGCCCGGGCCCGTCACCGCCAAGGCGATGCGTGTCTTCGACGAGCGCGCGGCGGACGACCTCGATCCGTAGTCCGGGCGACTCCTAATCCGGGTGACGGGGTGGTCACAGGGCGGGTAGAACACACCTGATGACCACCACTCTGCGGCCGACCGAGCCGCTTCAGCGCGACGCCGACGGGACGCGGTCACGCCACTACCAGGTGTGTGTGAACAGCCGCCCCGTCGGCGAGCTGCGCCTGGACACTCATCCCGTCTACGGCGAGCGGGTGGCCCGGATCCGTGATCTTCGGATCGACGAGCCGGACCGCGGGCGGGGCCGCGGCACCGTCGCCGCCCTCGCCGCCGAGGAGGTGGCGCGCGGCTGGGGCTGCGGCAGGATCGAGGTCTCGGTCCCCGCACCGGCCGAGCGTGCCCTCGCCCTGGCCACCGCCCTCGGCTACGTCGAGCGCAACCGGAACATGGAGAAGGACCTCCCCGCCGAGCCCTCCGCGCTTCCTGCGGGCAGCGCGGGGCGGCGTATGACCGGCCCCGAGTTCACGGCATGGGAAGCGCATACGCGTGTCGGGTACGTACGCAGCCTGGTCGAGCGCGGTGTCCCGGAAGCCCAGGCGCGCGCCAAGGCCGAGGTCGATCACGCCGCGGCGCTCGGGGAAGGGCTCGCCACGCGGGACACCGTCCTGAGCGTGCTCGAGACGGACGGCGCGGTCGTCGGCACGCTGTGGGTCGCGTTGCGCGGCGAGAGCGCCTACGTCTACGACGTCGAGGTCGCGGCCGAGCACCGAGGGCACGGCCACGGACGCTCGCTGATGTTCCTCGCGGAGGCCGAGTCGCGCGCCGCGGGCGCCGCCCGCCTGGGGCTCAACGTCTTCGCGGGCAACATCCCGGCCGTCCGCCTGTACGAGTCGCTCGGATACCGGGCGACCGAGTTCCACCTGTACAAGCCGCTGCTCTGAGCGGCTCGCGGCAGGGGCAGGGGCAGGGGCAGGGGCAGGGCCTGGAGCTACGAGCCGAGCAGCCGGTCGGCGATCTCCTCGATGCGCTCGCGCAGGCCGTCCTGGCTCTTCCCGCCGTCGAGCCGCTCGCCGTCGATGACGTACGTGGGTGTGCCCGTCACGCCGATCGCCTTGCCCTCGGCCTGGTCCGCGTCGACGATCAGGATGTGCCGGCCGTCGACGAGCGCGGTGTCGAACTCCTCGGCGTCCAGACCGAGTTCACCCGCGACCTCGACGAGGAACGGCTCGCCCTTGCGGCTCAACTCCTCGACGCGGCCGAGCACCGCTTCCACGTACGGCCAGCCCTGCCCCTGCTCGAAGGCCTCCTCCGCGGCCTGCGCGCCGGCGAAGGCGTGCTTGTGCTTCTCCAGCGGGAAGTGCCGCAGACGCAGGTCGATGCGGTCGCCGTAGCGGGCCCGCAGCGCGCGCACGTCGTCGAGAGCGGTGCGGCAGTCGGGGCACTGGAGCTCGCACCAGACGTCGAGGACGGGGCGGCCCTGAGGGGCGGAGGCGGGAGAGGCGTCGTTCATGGGACCAGTCTTCCAGTCGGGCGCCGGGGACCCCAACCGGCACCTGCTGAACACGCCCCCTGAACAGACCCCGGCAGGCCCCCCGGCAGAACCCCGGCAGGACTCCGGGCAAGATCCCTGAGAGCCCCCGGACCGGGACCTGCGGAGGAGGCCGTACCCGGAAATGTCCCTGAGGTCCGCCCGGATCGTGGCTTCCGGACCCCGGGGCGGTGCACGATGGAGGGGACGGAACGCTCCGTCGCCCGCTGCCTGTGCCTGGAGGACCGGATGATTGCCGAGACCGTCTGTTCCGCCGTTTCCGTGGCCGGGCTGGGCATCGCCGCGGTCACGGCGTACCGGAAGCGTTTCCTCGCGGCCGCGCGCATAGCCGCCTATTCGCTGGTGCCGATCGGTCTGGTGATGACCGGTGCGGTCGGCTGGCTGGCGGACACCGCGTTCAGCCCGACGGCGTGGGCCGGCTTCGTCGTGCTCGGCGGCGCCTGGCTCCTGTTCATGGTGACCCGCGCGGTCGAGCGTCGCAGCGGTGGCACCCGTAAGGAGCGCAAGGCGGCCAAGGCCGCCGCCGAGGCCCAGGCCGTCGCGCCCGCCGCCTCGGCTCCCTCGTTGGGCCAGACCACCCGGCCCGCGGCGGCCCGCCCCGCCGCGAAGCCCGCCTCCGAGGACTTCAGCGACATCGAGGCGATTCTGAAGAAGCACGGGATCTGACCCGAGGACCCTCGACCGCGGTCGGTCGGCCTCGGCCTGAAAGCGGAAGCTGCCGGACTCCTTCCGGTCGAGCTCCTACCACCCTCGTCACGGGATCCGGCGAACCCCCGCTTCTTTTGAGCGTGTTGATCGACTGCGGTGCGCCGACTGCGTCATCATCGCCGCGAGATGCTGGACACAACACAGGGCGGTTCCGCCCCGCACGCCGACGAGCGGCACGACGCCTTCGAGGCCGACGAACGCCGAGGCTGCCTCTTCGCACTGTCGCAGCCGCCCTTGATGATCTTTCTGGCGGTGATCGGCTGCCTGCTGCTCCTTGCTTCGCTGCACGATCTGTTCGTGCTGTGAGAGCGCGGGCGGGTCAGCCCGCCGCCTCCTTGCGGCGCGCCCGGTACGCCGCCACGTGCAAGCGGTTTCCACAGGTGCGGCTGTCGCAGTACCTGCGGGACCGGTTGCGCGAGAGGTCCACGAAAGCCCGCCGGCAGTCCGGGGCCTCGCAGCGCCGCAGCCGCTCCTGTTCCCCGGCGACCACGAAGAAGGCGAGCGCCATCCCGCAATCGGCCGCGAGGTGGTCGGCGACGGACGCGCCGGGCGCGAAGTAGTGCACGTGCCAGTCGTAGCCGTCGTGGTCGGTCAGACGCGGCGTGGTGCCCGCGGCGGCGACCAGCTCGTTGATGAGCGAGGCCGCGGCGTGCGGATCGGGCGCCGCGAACACGGCGGCGAACCGTGCCCTCACGCTCTGTACGGCGTCGAGGTCACGCTCTGCGAGGATCCCGACGTCGCTGATGTCGTTCTTTCGTACGAATTCGCCCAGGGCTGCCAGATCGGCCAGCCCGTCGGCGGCCTGTTCGTCGTCCGGTGCGGTGTTCACCAGATCCACCACGGTGTCGAGGGCGCACCGGGTGTCGTGGGTGATCAGCACGATTTGCTCCCTGGCCTGGGGGTCGGGCCTGTGCCCGCCGATGCTGGCCGATGTTATAGGTCCGGTCGGCTGTGTGGCGCCTGCCCGTGGACGCGCCGACGCCGCCCCCGTGGAAGATCCCACGGTGGCGGCGCCGGTGTATGCCGTATGCAGTTGTTGTGGCTCGTCCGTCTCCCCGAGTGGACGGCATCGAGCGGCTCTCGCGGTGCGTGACTCCGGCGGTGCGCCGGCGTCGGCTCCAGGCCTTAGCTTTCGGCCAGGATGTGTGAGAGCTCCGTGTCGAGATCGAAGTGGCGGTGTTCCGTGCCGGGTGGCACGGCCGCGTCGGTCCTCTTCAGGAACGACTCCAGCGCCCTCGCAGGGGCTTCGAGCAGAGCCTCGCCCTCAGGGGAACTCAGAGCGATGCAGACGACGCCTTGGCCGTGACTACGGGATGGCCAGACTCGGACGTCGCCGGTGCCGGTGGGCCGGTGCAGGCCCTCGGCGAGCAGATCGCGGGCGAACACCCACTCGACCGTCTCTTCTGCTCCGGTGTGGAAGGTGGCGTGCACGGCGTAGGGATCGGCCGTGTCATACCGCAGTCCTGCGGGTACAGGCAGTGAGGACTCGCTCGACACAACGAGGCGCAGGTGCAGCTCGCAGCTGACCGTGGTGTTCATAAGCGCCAGGGCCTTTCGCTCAGTGTGCGCTCGGGGATTCGCACGTCGGCGAAATCGACATGCCACCTACGGTGCCGTTGTAAACCCCTCTGAGTGTTTTGAGTGGCTTTAGGTAGCTCGGACGGCGGAGTGTTTCTTGTTCCGGAGCGTCCATTCCGGTGACGCGATTCCGTCGGGTAGGTTTGGTTGTATGAATACGGGGAGTGACGAGGCGGCCGAGTCCGAATCCGTGGCCGCGACGACGGGGGACGGGGCGAAGACCGAGCCGGGGCTCGGTTCGCGGGCGCCGGCGTTCATCAAGGCCCGCAGGGCCCTGCACCTGAGCTGGCAGGTCGGCGTCTTCGTGGTCGGGCTCGCGGTGGTGGTGGCGGGCGTGATCATGCTGCCGCTGCCGGGCCCGGGCTGGCTGGTGATCTTCGGCGGCATGGCGATCTGGGCGACCGAGTTCGTCTGGGCGCAGCTCGTGCTCCGCTGGACGAAGCGCAAGGTCACCGAGGCCACGCAGCGCGCGCTCGACCCGGCGGTGCGCCGGCGGAACATCATCCTTACGTCGGTCGGCGTCGTGATCATCGCGGTGCTCGTGGGGATCTACGTGTGGAAGTTCGGCTTCGAGATGCCGTGGAAGATCAAGGAGTGAGCGGGGTGGCCCGCGAGGGTCGCGCCGGGGGTGTCAGGGCTGGTCGGAGCACCCGCTGACATGCGGTAATGTTCTCTCTGCGCCCGGGCGATTAGCTCAGTGGGAGAGCGCTTCGTTCACACCGAAGAGGTCACTGGTTCGAACCCAGTATCGCCCACCCCGGACCGAGGGCCCCGGAGGCTACAAGCCTCCGGGGCCCTCGGCGTTTCCGTGTGTGGCCACCACGATCGGCAAGCGCTTTCTGATGGCGGGAACGCCCCTGGTGTCCGGCGACCGGAACAGGAATCCCATAATCCATTCGGACGCAGGGGATAACCCGGCGAGACGCCTTGGGTAATTCGACGCCCGGACGAACCTGACCCCGTTTCAGAGTTCCCGGACTTCGCGCGGAATCCGGAGTTCTGACGGTGAATCAATGACCGGCGCCGTCGTGTCAATTCACGTTCACGTGAGCCGCCCCGTATCGGGGCAGACTCGCAGCATGGACTGGAGCCACTACCGCTTCCGCAGCGTCTGGGACCTGCCCGCGCAGCCCGCCGACGTGTTCGCGGTCCTCGAGCGCGGCGAGGACTATCCCCTGTGGTGGCCCCAAGTGCGCGAGGCGACCCCACTCGACGAGCGGCGCGGCACCGCCCGCTTCCGCTCGCTCCTGCCGTACGACCTGTTCGTGACGGCCGCCGCCCTGCGCGGCGACCCCGGGGCCGGGGTCCTGGAGATCACCATGTCCGGCGACCTGGAGGGCTGGGCGCGGTGGACCGTGCGCGCGCACGAGGGCGGCACGCGTGCGCTGTACGAGCAGGAGGTGGAGGTGTGCAAACCCCTGTTGCGGCGCTTCGCCCTCGTCGGCAGGCCGGTGTTCCTCGTCAACCACGCGCTGATGATGCGGGCCGGGCGGCGCGGCCTCGTCGCGTATCTGCGGCGGCGCTGACCGAACCGGTTTGATGGAAACCCGCCGGGGCCTGTATGGTTCAACCCGTTCCCGGGCGATTAGCTCAGTGGGAGAGCGCTTCGTTCACACCGAAGAGGTCACTGGTTCGAACCCAGTATCGCCCACCCGGAAGAAAGCCGGTCCGTCAGCAGACGGACCGGCTTTTCTGTGCCCGGGGCCCGAGCCCGGACGGGCAACTCTCAGGCGGCCTCCCGCAGTTCCGTGCGCATCGGCCACGCCGGATCCACCGTCTCCGGATTGCCGCTGCGCGCGAACCACGCCTGGAGCCCGCGCGCCTGCGCGGCGTGCCAGACCGCCTGAAGGGTGTGCAGTTCGGCAGGGGACAGCCGCTCCAGACGGGACGCGAAACGGCGCCCCACAGCCCGTACGACCTCCAGGGAGGCCTGCGCGTCGGCGGCCGCGTCGTGTGCGCCTTCCAGCTCCACCTCGTACTGCGCGCACAGGTCCGTCAGGGTGCGGCGGCCCTTGCGGTAGCGGTCCAGGTGTTTGTCGAGGACGCGCGGATCGAGGACGCACAGCGATGAGCTCTCCATGTAGCGGCCGAGCGCGGACGCGCGATGGCGCCGCAACTCCCGGTCCAGGAGCGTCAGATCGAACGGCGCGTTCATCACCACCAGCGGGCGGCCCGCCGCGGCCTGTTCGCCCAGCAGCCTGGCTATCTCCTCCATGACGGGGGCCGGCCAGCGGCCGTTGCGCTGGAGGTGCTCGTCCGTCAGGCCGTGCACCTCCGTCGCCCCGGCCGGCACCGGCACCCCCGGATTCACGAGCCAGCGTGAGACGCGCGGCCGGCTGCCCGCGGCGTCCTGCACCACTATCGCGGCCGACACGATGCGGTCGCTCTCCACGTCCACGCCGGTGGTCTCGGTGTCGAAGGCGGCCAGAGGACCCTCGTACCAGCACGTCATGTCAATGCAACTCCTCGTTCACACCTGGCAGATGACCCCTCGCGGCTGCCCGTTTCGGTGATACCCGGGCTGTTTGCGTCGTACGCCGACCGGAGACAACACAGATACGGGTCACGGCAGTTCAGAGACCCGCCCAGGGGATTCACCTGTTTCGGAAGGCCAGTTGGACATGGCGCTCGCGCAGCCCGAACAGGGTGGGCTGCTGCCCGAGCGGATCGCACCGCCGCGCGGCACACTCGCCACCACCGCCTGCATGGAGACACTCCAGGTGGGCTATCTGCACGCCGTAGCGGCAGCCGCGGGCTGTTCGCTCTCTCAGCCATTCCCCGACAACGGAATCGACTGGCACGTCAGCCACAGCGCCCCCGGGCACACGGTCGACGACGAGGTCACCATCAAGGTGCAGCTCAAGTGCACGTACCAGATCCCGCCGAAGCCGCCGGGGCCGTCCTTCTCCTTCACGCTCGACAACGCGCATCTGGAGAAGCTCGCCCGCACACCGGTGTCGGTGCACAAGATCCTGGTCGTGATGATCGTGCCGCGCTCGCAGGACGACTGGCTGCGGGCCGGCCACGACCGGCTCGACCTGCGGCACTGCTGCTACTGGATCAACCTGGCCGGCCATCCCGTGACAGGCCGGCGCCGCACCACCGTGCGCATCCCGACCTCGCGGATATTCGACGACCGTGCGCTCTGCGAGATCATGACGCGGATCGGGACGGGCGGAAGGCCCTGAAGCGCGTGACGCCCCGAAGGCGCGGGACGCCTGAAGGCCACGCGCGGGAGGCCCTGACGGACAGGGAGGGAGACCCTGATGCAGCACCGCCCGACCGAGGAGCGCCTGCGCGCCCTGAACACCGCCCGATCCCACCCCGCCGACCTCGAAGGCCCCGGCCCGGAGCAGGTCGACCCGGTCGTGCTCAACGCACTGCTCGACCGGCACGGCTGGGAGCGCCGCGGCGGCGCCACCGGGCGCTATGTGCGCTGGACGCTGCCCGGCGCCTCGGGGCGCACCAGCCTGCTCGTACCGGAGAGCCGTGCCTTCCCCGACAGCGACGACCTGCTCGGCGAGGCGCTCGAGGCGCTGGAGCGCAGCGGGTCGCACTCCGCGCGGGAGGTCCTCGTCTCGCTCGCCGTGCCGAGCGACGAGATCCGCTGGTGGCGCGATGTGCCGGCCGGGCCCGCGGGAAGCACCGCATGGCCGGTGGAGGAGCAACTGCGCGCCGCCGCCCGGCGGATGCTGCTGGCCGCCGCGCTCGCCGCCCGGAGCAAAGCCGGGTACTACGGCGCGCGCCACCGCAGGCCCGCCGCCGCGTCGCTGGAGACCGTCCTCGTCGGTGACGCCCCAGGCGGGCGCAGACTCACCGCGTTCGTGCCCGTCGCCGCGGGCCGCACGCTCGCCGTCCGTCTCCACCAGGCGCTGTACGCGGCCCGCGAGGCCATCGACTACCGGCGGGCCACCGGCGGCATGGACGCCTTCGACGGCGCCGTCGAGGCGGGGGTGAGCCACGAGCTCGTCGAAGCGCTCGTCGCCCTCGTCCGCGGCACGGAGGGGGCCCGGGTCGGCGTCGAGTGGTCACCGGCGGCCGGCGTGCCCGACGAGTGCACGGCCGGGGACGAGCCCGTCGAGTTCTCGCCCGGCGACCTGGCCGTGCTGCGGGAGGCGAGCGCCCGCTATCTGCAGTCCGAGCCCTCCATCGCCGTCCGCATCACCGGCACCGTCGTGCGCATGCGCAGATCGCGGCCGCGCGGCGAGGGCACGGTGCGGCTGCACGTCATAGGGGGCGCCGATGTGCCGCACGTACGGATGACGCTGGACGAGGAGGCGTACCGGACGGCGGGGCACGCGCATCTCGTGGGGCTGCCGATCAGGGTGCACGGGCGGCTGGAGAGCCGGGGCGGCTTCCGGCGGCTGACCGGGGCGAGCGGCGTGGTGCCCGTACAGGTCGAGGAGGCCGAGCGGGACCGGCTGATGAAGTCGCTCCAGGAGAATCTGGACTTCTTCGAGGAGGCGTGCAGCGGGGACGACTGAGCTCACGGGCTCGTGAGCCGGGGGTTCCCGGTGTGTGCGCGGGGAACGTGGCGCGGGCGGTGTCGACACCGTTTCGCGAGTCGGGCCCCGGGCTCGGTACGATCCCCTGTGTATTGCGCGCGTGGCCAGAACATCGCGCGCCCCCTTCAGGCAGGAGAGTCCGGTGTCAGACGTCCGTGTGATCATCCAACGCGATTCCGAGCGGGAAGAGCGCGTGGTGACGACGGGCACTACGGCGGCCGAGCTCTTCGCCGGCGAGCGCACCATCGTCGCCGCCCGTGTGGCCGGCGAGCTGAAGGACCTCGCGTACGCCGTGCAGGACGGCGAGGAGGTCGAGCCCGTCGAGATCTCCTCCGAGGACGGCCTGAACATCCTGCGCCACTCCACCGCGCACGTGATGGCGCAGGCCGTGCAGGAGCTGTTCCCCGACGCCAAGCTGGGCATCGGCCCGCCGGTCAAGGACGGCTTCTACTACGACTTCGACGTGGAGAAGCCCTTCACGCCCGAGGATCTCAAGGCCATCGAGAAGAAGATGCAGGAGATCCAGAAGCGCGGGCAGCGGTTCTCGCGCCGCGTCGTCACCGACGAGGCCGCCCGCGAGGAGCTGGCCGACGAGCCGTACAAGCTGGAGCTCATCGGCATCAAGGGCTCCGCATCCACGGACGACGGCGCGAATGTCGAGGTGGGCGGCGGAGAGCTGACCATCTACGACAACCTCGACGCCAAGACCGGTGACCTGTGCTGGAAGGACCTCTGCCGCGGTCCCCACCTGCCGACCACGCGCAACATCCCCGCGTTCAAGCTCATGCGCAACGCGGCCGCGTACTGGCGCGGCAGCGAGAAGAACCCGATGCTCCAGCGCATCTACGGCACCGCGTGGCCGTCGAAGGACGAGCTGAAGGCGCACCTGGAGTTCCTCGCCGAGGCCGAGAAGCGCGACCACCGCAAGCTGGGCAACGAGCTGGACCTGTTCTCCATCCCCGACCAGATCGGTTCCGGTCTGGCCGTCTTCCACCCCAAGGGCGGCATCGTCCGCCGGGTCATGGAGGACTACTCGCGCCGCCGGCACGAGGAGGAGGGCTACGAGTTCGTCTACACCCCGCACGCCACGAAGGGGAAGCTCTTCGAGACCTCGGGCCACCTGGACTGGTACGCCGACGGCATGTACCCGCCCATGCAGCTCGACGAGGGCGTGGACTACTACCTCAAGCCCATGAACTGTCCGATGCACAACCTGATCTTCGATGCGCGCGGGCGTTCCTACCGTGAACTGCCGCTGCGCCTCTTCGAGTTCGGCACCGTGTACCGGTACGAGAAGTCGGGCGTCGTGCACGGCCTGACCCGCGCCCGCGGCTTCACGCAGGACGACGCGCACATCTACTGCACCAAGGAGCAGATGGCGGAGGAGCTCGACAAGACGCTCACCTTCGTCCTCGGGCTGCTGCGCGACTACGGCCTGACCGACTTCTACCTGGAGCTCTCGACCAAGGACCCGGAGAAGTTCGTCGGCTCCGACGAGATCTGGGAAGAGGCCACCGAGACGCTGCGCCAGGTCGCCGAGAAGCAGGGCCTCCCGCTGGTCCCGGACCCGGGCGGCGCCGCTTTCTACGGCCCGAAGATCTCCGTCCAGGCGAAGGACGCCATCGGCCGCACCTGGCAGATGTCGACCGTGCAGCTCGACTTCAACCTGCCGGAGCGCTTCAACCTGGAGTACACCGGCCCCGACGGCACCAAGCAGCGCCCGGTCATGATCCACCGCGCGCTGTTCGGCTCCATCGAACGGTTCTTCGCGGTGCTCCTCGAGCACTACGCGGGCGCCTTCCCGGCCTGGCTCGCGCCGGTTCAGGCGGTCGGCATCCCGATCGGCGACGCGCACATCCCCTACCTCGAGGAGTTCGCGGCCAAGGCGAAGCGGAAGGGGCTGCGCGTCGACGTGGACTCTTCGTCGGACCGTATGCAGAAGAAGATCAGGAACGCGCAGAAGCAGAAGGTGCCGTTCATGATCATCGCGGGCGACGAGGACATGGCGGCCGGCGCCGTCTCCTTCCGCTACCGCGACGGCTCGCAGGAGAACGGCATCCCGGTCGACGAGGCGATCGAGAAGATCGTCAAGGTCGTCGAGGAGCGCGTGCAGGTCTGACGCCCGCCGCTGACGGCAGCGACGTACGACATCAGGAGGCCCCCGGGAAGTCCCCCGGGGGCCTCTCGTCGTCGCGCCTGAACACCTGGAACATCCAGGACGAGAACGCGCCCGTGATCGCTCCGAGCAGCGCCACACCGCACCCCATCAGAGCCACCGCCACCAGACGCCCGAGCGGGGTCACCGGCACCACGTCCCCGTATCCGACGGTCGCCAGCGTCGAGCAGGCCCACCAAACGGAGTCCCCGAAGGTACGGATCGTGGCGTGCGGCTGCCCGCGCTCGACCTGGTACACGGCCAGTGCCGCCGCGAATCCGAGCAGCGTGGCGGACATCCCGGCGTAGGTCGCCACGCGCGCGTGCAGGCTGAGCCGCGGTTGTGCGTGCCGCCGCCGCACGGCGTCGTAGGTCCGCACGACCTGCAGCGGGCGCAGCAGCGGCAGCATCATGACCACCGCGTCCAGCCAGTGGTGGCGCACGAACGAGAGCCCCTTGCCGCTGTGACGCCACCGGACGGCGAAGTCCAGCGCGAAGACCGCCCAGGCGGCGGAGGTCACCGCGAGACACGCGTCGCGCACCGCGTCCGGAAGCCCGTGCCCCAGGACTCTGACCGCGTACGACGCGAGGAACAGCAGGGACGCCAGCGTCAGCGGGGTCTCCATGCGGTGCTCCCACGGCGTCCGCCGTCTCTCGTCCATCGGTCAAGGATCGCGGCCGGGGACCGGGACCTGCCCCGCCGACACGCTCCGAACGGGCGAAGCCATATGCTGCATCTCATGACGAGTGAGCCGGAGCAGCACACGGGGCCGGTGGGTGAGCCGGACGGGTTCGGGCGCCTTTGGACGCCGCACCGGATGGCCTACATCCAGGGGGAGAACAAGCCGACCGGACCGGGAGCCGACGACGGCTGTCCCTTCTGCGCCGCACCCGGCATGACGGACGAGGAAGCGCTGATCGTGGCGCGCGGCGCGAGCGTCTACGCGATCCTCAACCTCTACCCGTACAACGGCGGGCACTTGATGGTGCTGCCGTACCGGCACGTCGCCGACTACACGGACCTGGACGACGGCGAGACCGCCGAGCTGGCCCTCTTCACCAAGCGTGCGATGGCCGCACTGCGCACCGCGTCCGGGGCGCACGGCTTCAACATCGGCATGAACCAGGGCACGGTCGCGGGGGCCGGTATCGCCGCGCACCTGCACCAGCACATCGTTCCGCGCTGGGGCGGCGACACCAACTTCATGCCCGTCGTCGGGCACACCAAGGTGCTGCCGCAGCTGCTCGGCGACACCAGGACCGCGCTCGCCAAGGCCTGGCCGGACGCCGACTGAGCCGATCGTGACCGGCCGGCCCTGGGCGTGTACGCCCCGGGCCGGCCGCGCCCGGCTACGCGTCGTACACGTCGGCGTTCGTGGGCGTCGGGGCCTGGACCAGGTTGCTGAGGAAAGACGAGCGCGTACCGAACTTCTCCGTGTCCACGCCGTTCTCCTCGAGCACCTTGATCGCCGCCGCGTGCACCACGCGCAGGACCGGGGTGGCCGTGCGCAGCGCGTCGTCCGCCATGAAGCGGTGGCGCCACGGCTTGTCCGCCCACGCGTGCCGCAGGCCGAAGGGCTCGGGCAGGATCAGCTTGCCGCCTATGAAGTCCAGGAGCGGCGGGTACCAGGTGAACGGCGCGCGCACCGCGAGGCGGACCACCTCGTCGGGCTCGATGAGGGGGAGCTTCTTCTCCACCGTCTCCCAGAACTTGATGGCCTTCGCCACTTCCTTCGTCTTCGGCTCGGGCTTCGTCGTGAACAGGGAGTGCACCGGACCGAGCGCATGGCCCGTGACCTCGATGCGCAGCGTCTCGTGCAGCACCGTCACCGTGATCAGCATTGTGATCACCAACTGGCCGTCCCAGAGCGTGAACTGCACGCCCAGATAGTGGCGGTCGCCGCTGCCGAACTGCTGCTCGTTGCCGATCCGCTGTATCTCGTGGTTCTTGATCTGGAAGGCCTCGACGTCGGTGCCGCTGGGGCGTGCCACCTTCTTCGCGTTCTCCCCGATCGGCGAGACGATCCAGTGCTTGATCGACGGCGTCGGGAACCCGCCCGTGTGCAGCGGGCCGCGCTCCAGGAGCCGCAGTTTGTCGTGGACCGCCCGTATGACGTCCCAACTGCGGAACGGGTGGATCTCCGCCCCCTCGTCGCGAGGGATCAGCTCCTCGGCGAGCTGCCAGCTGCCCCAGCGGGTGCCCATGCCGAGGATGCCCTTGGGGCCCGCGTAGAACACGGCGTTCGACTGCTGCTCCGCGGTCAGCTTGGCGAGGCTCTGGCGCAGCTGCTCGGCGGCCGTCTCGCCCGGGCTGCCGGGGACCGCCTCCGGGATCTTGGCGCCGATGCCGCCGCCCGCGAGCAGGCTGTCCCAGCGCTCCCGCATGTCCTGCGCCGTGCGCTCGCAGATCTGCCGGGCCCACAGCCAGCCGACCACGGGCGCCACGATCGCCCCCCGCAGATACCAGGCCCAGAAGCCCGTGAACGGCAGCTTGACCATGAAGATCACGGCGACGGCGGCGACCGCCACCATCAGCGCCGTGAACAGCGCGGCCATGCGCTTGTTCTCCTGGCTGCCGATCATGCGGCGGACCTGGAAGACGAGCAGCCAGACGATCAGGCCGGGCAGGAAGAGCAGGCCGCACAGCGTCATCACGGCCGTGAGCCAGCTGTCGCGCTGCTTACGGATCCGGTTCGCCGCGAGACAGTGCTCCACGACGACCTGCGGCTCGGTGCCGAAGGACTGGATGAGCGGCTTGCGGGCACCGCCGAGCAGCCGGCCCTGGACGGCCCGCGAGAACGCCTCGCCCAGATTCGGCGCGGCCAGAGACCAAATGCCCTTCTTCACATCGGACTTGTGCCACTCGCTGTTGGCGGCGAGCAGATCGTCCACCTTCGCGTCCCGGTACGCCGCCGAAGCGAGGGCGTATGTGGCCGCGGTCTGGCCCGCGGAGCCGTGCAACGGCACCTGCGCCCCGGGCCTGAAGTCGAATACGTCGTCCGCCACTGCCGCCCCCATCGCCGCGCGCCTTCGCTGCTGCGGCTTTTCCCGACTTCCTTGCTCCGCACACCTGTTGATCAGGTCATCGGCTTGATCAGGTCTTCAGCGTATCCGGGCGCACCGACATCCGTCAGGGGACGGCCGAAGCCGCCCGCCCGGAAGGGGACCGGGCGGGCGGCCTGGCTGTCGGGCGGCCGCGGGACGGCCAACTACGAAGCGTCCTCGGCCTGTTCGCGCATCTTGTCGCCCAGCTGCGGGGGCATCGGCTCGTGCCGCGCGTACGCCCGGCTGAACCGCCCCGTGCCGTGCGACAGCGACCGCAGGTCCACCGCGTACCGGCCGATCTCGATCTCCGGGATCTCGGCCCGTACGAGCGTGCGAGACCCCGGTGCCTGTTCCGTGCCGACCACGCGGCCGCGCCGCCCCGACAGATCGCTCATCACCGCGCCCACGTAGTCGTCGGCGACGAGCACCTGCACCTCGGCGACCGGCTCCAGGAGATGGATCCTCGCGTCCGCGGCCGCCTCCCGCAGCGCCAGCGCGCCCGCCGTCTGGAACGCCGCGTCGGAGGAGTCCACCGAGTGCGCCTTCCCGTCGAGCAGCGTGATCCGCACGTCGATGAGGGGATGGCCCGCGGCCACGCCCTTCGCGGCCTGCGCCCGGACGCCCTTCTCCACGGACGGGATGAACTGGCGCGGTACCGCGCCGCCGACGACCTTGTCCACGAACTCGATGCCGGAGCCGTTCGGCAGCGGCTCCACCTCGATCTCGCAGATCGCGAACTGCCCGTGCCCGCCCGACTGCTTCACATGGCGCCCGCGGCCCGCCGACCTGTCGGCGAACGTCTCCCTGAGCGAGACCTTGTGCGGGACGACGTCGACCTGGACGCCGTACCGGTTGCGCAGCCGCTCCAGGGCGACGTCGGCATGCGCCTCACCGAGGCACCACAGGACGACCTGGTGGGTGTCCTGGTTCTGTTCGAGCCGCATCGTGGGGTCCTCGGCGACCAGCCGGGACAGGCCCTGCGAGAGCTTGTCCTCGTCCGGCTTGCTGTGCGCCTGGATCGCCAGAGGGAGCAACGGGTCCGGCATGTCCCACGGCTCCATGAGCAGCGGGTCGTCCTTGGCGGAGAGGGTGTCGCCGGTCTCCGCCCGGCCGAGCTTGGCGACGCACGCCAGGTCGCCGGCGATGCAGTGGGAGAGCACGCGCTGCTGCTTCCCGAACGGCGACGACAGGGCGCCGATGCGTTCGTCGACGTCGTGGTCCTCGTGGCCGCGGTCGGCGAGGCCGTGTCCCGAGACGTGCACCGTGTCGTCGGGGCGCAGGGTTCCGGAGAAGACCCGTACCAGCGAGATCCGGCCCACGTACGGATCGGATGCCGTCTTCACGACCTCGGCGACCAGGGGACCGTCCGGATCGCAGACGTTCACCGTGCGCGCGTCGCCCGACGGGGTGGTGACCACCGGGGCCGCGCGCTCCAGGGGAGTGGGGAAGCCGCCCGTGATGAGTTCGAGCAGCTCGACCGTGCCGATGCCCTGCCGGGCGCCCTGCGCCGCGGGCGCAGCGGCCAGCACCGGGTGGAAGACACCGCGCGCCACGGCCCGCTCCAGGTCCCCGACCAGCGTCTTGTAGTCGATCTCCTCGCCGCTCAGATAGCGGTCCATGAGGGTCTCGTCCTCGCTCTCGGCGATGATCCCCTCGATCAGACGGCTGCGTGCCTCCTCGATGAGCGGCAGCTGACCGGGGTCGGGCTCGGACTCCTTGCGCTCGCCCGACGCGTAGTCGAACACACGCTGTGACAGGAGGCCTACGAGACCGGTCACGGGCGCGTGCCCGTCCGGCCCCGGCTCGCCGTGCAGCGGCAGGTAGAGCGGGATGACGGCGTCCGGGTCGTCGCCGCCGAAGAACGTCTCGCAGGTCCGCGTCATCTGTTCGAAGTCGGAGCGCGCCGACTCCAGATGCGTGACCACGATGGCGCGTGGCATGCCGACCGCCGCGCACTCCTCCCACACCATGCGCGTCGCGCCCGCCATGGTCTCGGGCCCGTCGGACGCCGAGACGACGAAGAGGGCCGCGTCCGCTGCCCGCAGACCGGCCCTCAGCTCCCCCACGAAATCCGCATATCCGGGGGTGTCCAGAAGATTGATCTTGTACCCGTCCCATTCGAGGGGCACCAGTGAGAGCTGCACCGACCGCTGCTGCCGGTGCTCGATGTCGTCGTAGTCGGAAACGGCGGTGCCGTCCTCCACCCGGCCCGCCCTGTTCACCGCCCCCGCGGTCAGTGCGAGAGCCTCCACCAGTGTCGTCTTGCCCGATCCGCTGTGGCCGACCAGCACCACATTCCTCACGGACGAGGGGTGGTCGGCCGCCGTAGCCCTGCCGGCGGCTCCGGGGTGTGCATTCGCCTTGTCGCCCATGCCTTGCCTCCCGGTTACTTGCACGGTGAGGTGGCACCCCTGCTGTGAAGAGGGGGTCCCATTGGGCGCGGACACGCGGGACCCGCGATGGCGGCTCCGACGACGCCCGCGGTGTCTTCGAGCTTTGCACTCCGGTCATGGCGCGTCCATACGTCGTACGCGGTTCCCCGGGGCACGCGGGTGCCCGGCGGTCGTCCACACGCGCGCGTGACTACGATGGGCCAGCCGGTGGCCAGAAGGGCCGCGCGGCCATCCGACCCTCGGGAAGGCCATGCTGAACAAGTACGCGCGTGCATTTTTCACGCGTGTCCTCACACCGTTCGCCGCGTTTCTCATCCGTCGCGGGGTCAGCCCCGACGCGGTCACGCTCCTCGGCACGGCCGGAGTCGTGGCGGGCGCACTGGTCTTCTTCCCCCGCGGGGAGTTCTTCTGGGGCACGATCGTCATCACGCTGTTCGTGTTCTCGGACCTCGTGGACGGCAACATGGCGCGCCAGCTCGGCCGCACCAGCCGCTGGGGCGCGTTCCTCGACTCCACGCTCGACCGCGTCGCCGACGGCGCGATCTTCGGTGGCCTCGCCCTCTGGTACGCGGGATCCGGCGACGACAACATGCTGTGCGCCGTCTCCATCTTCTGCCTCGCCAGCGGCCAGGTCGTGTCGTACACCAAGGCCCGCGGTGAGGCCATCGGCCTGCCCGTCGCGGTGAACGGCCTGGTGGAGCGCGCCGAGCGCCTCGTGATCACCCTCGTCGCCGCGGGCCTCGCGGGGCTGCACGCGTTCGGCGTCCCCGGTATCCAGATCGTGCTGCCGATCGCCCTGTGGGCTGTCGCCGCGGGCAGCCTCGTGACGCTGATCCAGCGGATGGTGACCGTCCGCAGGGAGTCGGCCGAGGCCGACGCGGAGGCCGCGGCCGAGGCCTCCCAGGAAAGCGGGACCGCATCGTGAGCAACGCGCGCGAACGACTCGTCGACGCCCTTTACGGGGCGGGCTGGAGCACGGTCAAGAAGCTCCCGGAGCCCGTCGCCGTCCGCCTCGGCCGCACCATCGCCGACCTGGCGTGGAGGCGGCGCGGCAAGAGCGTCCTGCGCCTGGAGTCCAACCTCGCGCGCGTGGTGCCCGACGCCTCACCAGAGCGCCTCATGCAGCTCTCCCGGGCGGGCATGCGCTCGTACCTGAGGTACTGGATGGAGTCGTTCCGGCTGCCGTCCTGGAGCGCGGACCGCGTACGGAACGGGTTCGACGTCGACGACGTCCACCACCTCACCGACGGCCTCGCCTCCGACAAGGGCGTCATCATCGCCCTGCCCCACCTGGGCAACTGGGATCTCGCGGGCGCCTGGGTCACCGCGAAGCTGGAGACCCCGTTCACGACGGTCGCCGAGCGGCTCAAGCCCGAGACCCTCTACGACCGCTTCGTGGCGTACCGCGAGAGCCTCGGCATGGAGGTCCTGCCGCACGAAGGCGGATCCGCCTTCGGCACGCTCGCCCGCCGGCTGCGCGCCGGCGGCCTGGTCTGCCTCGTCGCCGACCGCGATCTGTCCGAGTCCGGCGTCGAGGTGAAGTTCTTCGGCGACACCGCGCGCATGCCCGCGGGCCCCGCGATACTCGCCCAGCAGACCGGCGCCCTGCTCCTCCCGGTCACCCTCTGGTACGACGGGTCGCCCGTCATGCGCGGACGCATCCACCCGCCCATCGAGGTGCCCGAGACAGGTACCCGCGCCGAAAAGACGTCTGTCATGACACAGGCGCTGGCCGATGCCTTCGCCACCGGCATCGCCGACCACCCGGAGGACTGGCACATGCTGCAGCGCCTGTGGCTCGCTGACCTCGAGGAGCGCCGACCGTGAAGATCGGCATCGTCTGCCCGTACTCCTGGGACGTGCCGGGCGGCGTCCAGTTCCACATCCGCGACCTCGCGGAGCACCTCATCGCCCTGGGGCACGAGGTGTCCGTCCTCGCCCCGGCCGACGACGAGACCCCGCTGCCGCCGTACGTCGTCTCGGCGGGCCGCGCGGTCCCCGTGCCGTACAACGGCTCGGTCGCCCGGCTCAACTTCGGCTTCCTGAGCGCCGCGCGGGTGCGGCGCTGGCTGCACGACGGCACGTTCGACGTGATCCACATCCATGAGCCGGCCTCGCCGTCGCTGGGGCTGCTCTCCTGCTGGGCGGCTCAGGGTCCGATCGTCGCCACGTTCCACACGTCGAACCCGCGGTCCCGCGCCATGATCGCCGCGTATCCGATCCTCCAGCCCGCCCTGGAGAAGATCAGCGCGCGCATCGCGGTGAGCGAGTACGCGCGGCGCACGCTCGTGGAGCACCTCGGCGGGGACGCCGTCGTCATCCCGAACGGCGTCGACGTCGACTTCTTCGCCACCGCCGAGCCCAAGGCCGAGTGGCAATCAGAAGGGGCGCGTAGCTCGGTCGAGGGCGGTGGTGGGAGACGAGAGGGCGGGACCATCGGCTTCATCGGGCGCATCGACGAGCCCCGCAAGGGTTTTCCCGTCCTGATGAAGGCCCTGCCGAGGATCCTGGCCGAGCGGCCGGGGACCCGGCTGCTCGTGGCCGGACGCGGCGACGAGGAGGAGGCCGTCGAGAGCCTGCCCGCCGAGATGCGCGAACGTGTCGAGTTCCTCGGCATGGTCAGCGACGGGGACAAGGCCAGACTGCTGCGCAGCGTCGACGTCTACGTGGCCCCCAACACCGGCGGCGAGAGCTTCGGCATCATCCTCGTCGAGGCCATGTCGGCGGGCGCACCGGTCCTGGCCTCGGACCTCGACGCGTTCGCGCAGGTCCTCGACCAGGGCGGCGCGGGCGAGCTGTTCGCCAACGAGGACGCGGACGCCCTCGCGGAATCGGCCGTCCGCCTCCTGGGCGACGCCGACCGGCGCGAGGAGCTGCGGGAGCGCGGCAGCAAGCACGTGCGGCGATTCGACTGGTCGACCGTGGGGGCGGACATCCTGTCCGTGTACGAGACGGTGACCACCGGCGCGGCGGCCGTCGCCACCGACGAACGCAGCGGACTGCGGGCCCGGTTCGGGCTCGCCCGCGACTGACGGGACGTACCGGCGCGCCACGCGCACAAACCGGTACGTCCCTCCCGTCCCGTACGCGGCTGACCGCCGCTGCGGGGCACGGCTGTAGCCTTTGCGCCCGTGACCTCCACTTTGATCTGGATCGCGGTCTTCCTCATCGCGGTCGGCCTCTACCTGAGCTGGACCGCCGGCCGCCTCGACCGGCTGCACGCCCGGATCGACGCGGCGCGCGCGGCCCTTGACGCCCAACTGCTGCGCCGCGCCTCGGTGGCGCAGGAGCTGGCCACCTCCAAAGTGCTCGACCCGGCCGCCTCGATCGTCCTGTACGAGGCCGCGCACGCGGCACGGCAGGCCGAGGAGGACCACCGTGAGGTCGCCGAGAGCGAGCTGAGCCAGGCGCTGCGGGCCGTGTTCGGCGAGGCAGGGCAGATGGAGGCCGTGCGCGCCGCCCCGGGCGGCCCCGACGCGGCCGAGGAGCTCGCTCAGGCCGTCCGCAGGGTGCCCATGGCCCGGCGCTTCCACAATGACGCCGTACGGGCCGCACGCGCCCTGCGCAGGCATCGCAAGGTGCGCTGGTTCCGGCTCGCGGGCCATGCGCCGTTCCCGCTGGCCTTCGAGATGGACGACGAGCCGCCCGTCGCGCTCGCCGACAGGCCCACCACCTGAGCCGGCAGGCCCACCACATCACAGGGGTGGCAGCCGCGTTCGCGAAGAATGAGCCACCGGTCAGATATTGGCCCTTGATGTGGACTGGTCGCGAGGCGTTTCCTCTGGTGAGTAGCAACCCCCCCTTTTCCACCGAGCGAGGTCACCCGTGTCCAGCACCCCCCAGTTCGTCGAAACCACCGGCACCGCGCGCGTGAAGCGCGGCATGGCCGAGCAGCTCAAGGGCGGCGTGATCATGGACGTCGTCGACGCCGAGCAGGCGAAGATCGCCGAGGACGCCGGCGCGGTGGCCGTCATGGCGCTCGAGCGGGTGCCGGCCGACATCCGCAAGGACGGCGGAGTGGCCCGGATGTCCGACCCGAACATGATCGAGGAGATCATCGAGGCCGTCTCCATCCCGGTCATGGCCAAGTCCCGGATCGGCCACTTCGTGGAGGCCCAGGTCCTGCAGTCGCTCGGCGTCGACTACATCGACGAGTCCGAGGTCCTCACCCCGGCCGACGAGGTCAACCACAGCGACAAGTTCGCGTTCACGACCCCCTTCGTGTGCGGCGCCACCAACCTGGGCGAGGCCCTGCGCCGCATCGCCGAGGGCGCGGCCATGATCCGCTCGAAGGGCGAGGCCGGCACGGGCAACGTCGTCGAGGCCGTCCGCCACCTGCGCCAGATCAAGAACGAGATCGCCAAGCTGCGCGGCTTCGACAACAACGAGCTGTACGCCGCCGCCAAGGAGCTGCGCGCCCCCTACGAGCTCGTCAAGGAGGTCTCCGAGCTCGGCAAGCTGCCGGTGGTGCTGTTCTCCGCCGGTGGTGTCGCCACGCCCGCCGACGCCGCCCTGATGCGCCAGCTCGGCGCCGAGGGTGTCTTCGTCGGTTCCGGCATCTTCAAGTCCGGCGACCCGGCCAAGCGCGCCGCCGCCATCGTGAAGGCCACCACCTTCTACGACGACCCCAAGATCATCGCGGACGCCTCGCGCAACCTGGGCGAGGCCATGGTCGGCATCAACTGCGACACCCTCCCCGAGACCGAGCGCTACGCGAACCGGGGCTGGTAATGACCTCTCCCGTAGTGGGCGTCCTCGCGCTCCAGGGCGACGTACGGGAGCACCTCGTCGCCCTGGCCACGGCGGACGCCGTGGCCAGGCCCGTGCGGCGGCCCGAGGAACTGGCCGAGGTGGACGGCATCGTCCTGCCCGGCGGGGAGTCGACCACCATCTCCAAGCTGGCCGTCCTGTTCGGGCTCATGGAGCCCCTTCGCGCGCGCGTGCGTGACGGCATGCCGGTGTACGGCACCTGCGCGGGCATGATCCTGCTCGCCGACAAGATCCTCGACCCGCGCTCGGGCCAGGAGACGGTCGGCGGGATCGACATGATCGTGCGCCGCAACGCCTTCGGACGTCAGAACGAGTCCTTCGAGGCGGCGGTCGACGTACGCGGCGTGGAGGGCGACCCCGTGGAGGGCGTCTTCATCCGCGCCCCCTGGGTGGAGTCCGTGGGCGCCCGTGCCGAAGTACTCGCGGAGTACGACGGGCACATAGTCGCTGTACGGCAGGAAAACGCCCTCGCCACGTCCTTCCACCCCGAGCTGACCGGCGACCACAGGATGCACGCGCTGTTCGTCGACATGGTGCGGGCGAAGCAGGTGGCCGGGTCCTTGTAGGATCTCGGGGGGTCCCCCGGCCCTTGAGGCCAGGGGGAGTTAGTACTGGGTTGGTTACGCGAAGGAGACAGGCAGATGTCCGGCCACTCTAAATGGGCTACGACGAAGCACAAGAAGGCCGTGATCGACGCCAAGCGCGGCAAGCTCTTCGCGAAGATGATCAAGAACATCGAGGTCGCTGCCCGCACGGGCGGCTCCGACGTGTCCGGCAACCCGACGCTCTTCGACGCCATCCAGAAGGCCAAGAAGAGCTCGGTCCCTAACAAGAACATCGACTCCGCGGTCAAGCGCGGCGCCGGCCTCGAGGCCGGTGGCGCCGACTACGAGACGATCATGTACGAGGGCTACGGTCCCAACGGTGTCGCGGTGCTCATCGAGTGCCTCACCGACAACCGCAACCGTGCCGCGTCCGACGTGCGCGTCGCCATGACCCGCAACGGCGGCAACATGGCCGACCCCGGCTCCGTCTCGTACCTGTTCAACCGCAAGGGTGTCGTGATCGTCCCCAAGGGTGAGCTGTCCGAGGACGACGTCCTCGGTGCGGTGCTCGACGCGGGTGCCGAAGAGGTCAACGACCTCGGTGAGTCCTTCGAGGTGCTCAGCGAGGCCACCGACCTGGTCGCGGTGCGCACCGCGCTCCAGGAGGCCGGCATCGACTACGACTCGGCCGACGCCAACTTCGTCCCGACCATGCAGGTCGAGCTGGACGAGGAGGGCGCCCGCAAGATCTTCAAGCTCATCGACGCGCTCGAGGACAGCGACGACGTGCAGAACGTCTTCGCCAACTTCGACGTGAGCGACGAGGTCATGGAGAAGGTCGACGCCTGACACGCAGGCAGCGCACGGGCCGACGGGACACATACCCGTCGGCCCGTCGCATTGTCAGCGGTACCCGATAGCCTGCACAAACTGGCTATCGAAGGAGGGGCGGGGTGCGCGTACTCGGTGTGGACCCGGGGCTGACCCGGTGCGGTGTCGGCGTGGTCGAGGGGGTCGCGGGGCGGCCTCTGACGATGCGCGGTGTCGGCGTCGTACGGACCCCGGCCGACGCGGAGTTGGGCCACCGCCTCGTCGCCATCGAGCAGGGCATCGAGCAGTGGCTGGACGAGCACCGGCCCGAATTCGTCGCCGTGGAGCGGGTGTTCAGCCAGCACAACGTGCGGACGGTCATGGGGACGGCCCAGGCGAGCGCGGTCGCGATGCTCTGCGCCAGCCGCCGGGGCATCCCCGTAGCCCTCCACACGCCCAGCGAGGTCAAGGCCGCCGTGACGGGCAGCGGACGGGCCGACAAGGCTCAGGTGGGCGCCATGGTGACGCGCCTGCTGAGACTGGACGCTCCCCCCAAACCCGCCGACGCGGCCGACGCTCTCGCCCTCGCCATCTGCCACATCTGGCGCGCCCCCGCGCAGAACAGACTCCGGCAGGCCGTCGCCCTGCACGCATCGAAATCAGCCACAGCACCGAAAGGCCGTATCGCATGATCGCCTTCGTCAGCGGCCCGGTGGCCGCGCTCGCCCCTGACACCGCGGTGGTCGAGGTCGGCGGCATCGGCATGGCCGTCCAGTGCACTCCGAACACGCTCTCCGGCCTCCGCATCGGCCAGCAGACCAAGCTCGCCACCTCCCTCGTCGTACGCGAGGACTCGCTCACGCTGTACGGCTTCGCCGACGACGACGAGCGGCAGACCTTCGAGCTGCTCCAGACCGCCAGCGGCGTCGGGCCGCGCCTCGCGCAGGCGATGCTCGCCGTGCACAGCCCCGACGCGCTGCGCGGCGCCGTCGCCTCCGGTGACGAGAAGTCGCTCACCGCCGTGCCCGGCATCGGCAAGAAGGGCGCCCAGAAGCTGCTCATCGAACTCAAGGACCGGCTCGGTGCGCCCCTCGGCACCGGTACGGGCGTGGGCGCCCCCGTGACGTCAGGCTGGCGCGACCAGCTGCACGCCGCGCTCATCGGGCTCGGCTACGCCACGCGCGAGGCCGACGAGGCCATCGAGGCCGTCGCCCCGCAGGCCGAGGAGGAGGGCGGCACGCCGCAGGTCGGCAAGCTCCTCAAGGCCGCGCTCCAGACGCTGAACCGCACCCGCTGACCGGGCCGCGCCCGCTCCCCGCCCGAACCACCACCACCGCGAGGCACACCTCATGAACTGGGACGACACGACCGACGCGACGCCCGACACCGAGCGGCTCGTGGGATCTGTCGCCGACGGCGAGGACCAGGCGGTCGAGGCCGCCCTGCGCCCCAAGGACCTGGGCGAGTTCATCGGCCAGGAGAAGGTCCGTGAACAGCTCGACCTGGTCCTCAGGGCGGCACGCGCGCGTGGTGCCACCGCCGACCACGTCCTGCTCTCCGGCGCGCCCGGCCTCGGCAAGACCACGCTCTCCATGATCATCGCGGCCGAGATGGGCGCCCCCATCCGGATCACCAGCGGCCCGGCCATCCAGCACGCCGGCGACCTGGCCGCGATCCTCTCCTCCCTCCAGGAGGGCGAGGTCCTCTTCCTCGACGAGATCCACCGCATGTCCCGCCCCGCCGAAGAGATGCTCTACATGGCGATGGAGGACTACCGGGTCGACGTCATCGTCGGCAAGGGTCCCGGCGCCACGGCCATCCCGCTGGAGCTGCCCCCGTTCACCCTCGTCGGCGCCACCACGCGCGCGGGCCTCCTGCCCCCGCCGCTGCGCGACCGCTTCGGCTTCACGGCGCACATGGAGTTCTACGAGCCGGCCGAGCTGGAGCGTGTCATCCACCGCTCGGCGAACCTCCTCGACGTGGAGATCGACCCCCAGGGCGCCGCCGAGATCGCCGGCCGCTCCCGCGGCACCCCCCGTATCGCCAACCGCCTGCTGCGCCGGGTCCGCGACTACGCGCAGGTCAAGGCCGACGGCCACATCACCCGTGACATCGCCGGGGTGGCCCTCGGCGTCTACGAGGTGGACGGCCGCGGCCTCGACCGGCTCGACCGCGCCGTCCTCGAAGCGCTGATCAAGCTCTTCGGCGGCGGCCCCGTCGGCCTCTCCACCCTCGCGGTCGCCGTGGGGGAGGAGCGCGAGACGGTCGAGGAGGTCGCCGAACCCTTCCTCGTACGAGAAGGTCTGCTCGCCCGTACGCCGCGGGGCCGGGTCGCCACGCCCGCGGCCTGGGCCCACCTCGGCCTCACGCCGCCCCAGCAGACAAGGGGAACAAGCGGACAAGGGGACCTGTTCGGGACGTGATCGCGCAGGGTAGTCGCCAGGTCAGGAACCCCGGTGCCATGCTGAGCGTTGTTCCTTGAGTGCGGACTCGCTTAGACTCCGCCGATGCCGCCCTTGTGGACGGCGTGCCCACCCCCATCCAACAGGCCGCCTACGTGCGCGGTCGTGCGAAGGAATTTCCGTCCCGTGAATATCGTGACCCTCCTCCCGTTCATCGTGCTCATCGGGGCCATGTTCCTGATGACCCGCTCCGCCAAGAAGAAGCAGCAGGCGGCAGGCCAGATGCGGGACCAGATGCAGCCCGGTTCCGGCGTCCGCACGATCGGGGGCATGTACGCCACCGTCAAGGAGGTCCACGACGAGATGGTCCTTCTGGAGGTGGCCCCCGGCGTCCACGCCGTCTACGCGAAGAACGCGATCGGCGCCGTCCTGGCCGACGACGAGTACAACCGCATCGTCCACGGCACCGAGAGTGACGACAACGATGACCACGACGCCCTCGGCGCCGATGGTGCGATCGTGCCGGACGACGCTTCCTCCCTCACCGAGACCGACGAGCCCGCCGACGCCTCGGACGACTCGCGCATCGACCTCGACAAGAAGGACGAGGCTGCTGCCACTGACGTAGCCTCCGAGGCCGACGGCGTTGAGCCGAAGAAGACCGACGGCGAGTCCGACGCGAAGTAGTCACGCCCCCAGGACCGCGCGCGCCCGCTCGCGCTCCGCGGTCCCGGACGTGTGATTTCCGCACGGATTCTCGACACCATTTCATGGCCGTCCGGGCACGTACCCCGCTGCGGGACGGATGGAGAGGGAGAACGAGAAGGTGGCAGCACCCAAGAAGGGCCGAAGTCACGGCGCCCAGAGCAGGCCGGGCCGCACACTGGCCTTCATCCTGATCGCGATGGTGGCGCTGACCGGCGGGATGTTCCTGTCCGGCCACACCACGCCGCGCCTGGGCATCGACCTCGCCGGTGGTACGAGCATCACGCTCAAGGCGAAGAGCGAGCCGGGTCAGAAGAACGCGGTCAACCAGACCAACATGAACACGGCCGTGAGCATCATCGAGCGCCGCGTCAACGGTCTGGGTGTCACGGAGTCCGAGGTCCAGACCCAGGGCTCGGACAACATCATCGTCAACATCCCCAAGGGGACGAACGAAGCGCAGGCGCGCGAGCAGGTCGGCACGACCGCCCAGCTCTACTTCCGCCCCGTGCTCACCGTGGCCGCCGGTGCGCCCACTCCCGAGCCCTCCGCCAGCCCTTCCGGCTCGGGCAAGAACAAGGCGACCGACAAGGCCACGGACGGCAGCAAGGACAAGGCGTCCAGCACGCCGACCCCCACGCCGACCGCCTCCGCGACCTCGCAGGGCCGCGCCGTCACCGATGCTCTGAAGGCCGACTCCTCACCGTCGCCGAGCGCCAGCGCCTCCGCGAGCGGCAAGCCCACCCCCTCGGCCAGCCCCACCCCGGACGCGGCCACCGCCGCACTGCAGAAGAAGTTCACGGACCTCGACTGCACCGACAAGGCCGCCCGCAGCCAGGTCACCTCGGGCGTCAAGCCCGAGGACACCGCCGTGGCGTGCGGTAAGAACTCGTCCGGCCAGTGGGAGAAGTACATCCTCGGCCCCGCCGAGGTGAACGGCAAGGACGTCGACAAGGCGCAGGCCACGATCAACCAGCAGACCGGCGCCTGGGTCGTCAACATGGACTTCACGAGCGGCGGCTCGAAGAAGTTCGCGAAGATCACCAGCAAGCTCTCGCAGCAGCAGCCGCCGATGAACCAGTTCGCCATCGTGCTCGACGGCGACGTGGTCTCGGCCCCCAGCGTCAGCTCGACCCTGAGCGGCAGCGCGGAGATCTCCGGCAGCTTCGACCAGCAGTCCGCCCAGGACCTCGCCAACGTGCTGTCCTACGGTGCCCTCCCGCTCTCCTTCCAGGAGCAGAGCGTCACGACGGTCACCGCGGCCCTCGGCGGCGAGCAGCTGCACGCCGGCCTGATCGCCGGCGCCATCGGCCTCCTGCTGGTCGTCATCTACCTGGTGGTCTACTACCGCGGCCTGGCGCTGATCGCGCTCGCCTCGCTCCTCGTGTCCGCGGTCCTCACCTACGTGATCATGACGCTCCTCGGCCCGGCCATCGGCTTCGCGCTGAACCTGCCGGCGGTCTGCGGTGCGATCGTGGCGATCGGAATCACGGCGGACTCGTTCATCGTGTTCTTCGAACGCATCAGGGACGAGATCCGTGAAGGCCGCTCGCTGCGGCCCTCCGTCGAGCGCGCCTGGCCGCGGGCCCGGCGCACGATCCTGGTCTCCGACTTCGTGTCGTTCCTCGCCGCCGCGGTGCTGTTCGTCGTCACCGTCGGCAAGGTCCAGGGCTTCGCGTTCACGCTCGGCCTGACCACCGTGCTCGACGTGGTCGTCGTCTTCCTGTTCACCAAGCCGCTGATGACGATCCTGGCCCGCAAGAAGTTCTTCGCGAACGGACACCCGTGGTCCGGGCTCGACCCGAAGCGCCTCGGCGCCAAGCCGCCACTGCGCCGCACACGCCGTGCCCCCGGCTCTCCCGTAGGCCCTGTCAACACGAAGGAGGCGTGAGATGTCGAAGCTCGGCCATCTCGGCGCCCGGCTCATCCGCGGTGAAGTCGGCTACGACTTCATCGGCAAGCGCAAGATCTGGTACGGCATCTCGATCCTGATCACCATCACGGCCATCGTCGGCCTGGCGGTGCGTGGTCTGAACATGGGCATCGAGTTCGAGGGCGGCGCGGTCTTCACCACCCCGAAGACCAGCGTCTCCGCGGGCGTGGCGGAGCGCTCCGCCGAAGCGGCCTCCGGGCACGACGCGATCGTCCAGGAGCTCGGCACCGGCGGTCTGCGCATCCAGGTCTCCGGCGTGGACACCGCCAAGTCCGACCAGATCAAGACCGAACTCGCCAAGGACCTGAACGTCCCCGAGGCGAAGATCAACGCCGACCTCGTCGGGCCCAGCTGGGGCGAGACCATCGCCAACAAGGCATGGACCGGCCTGATCGTGTTCATGATCCTCGTGGTGATCTATCTGGCCATCGCCTTCGAATGGCGCATGGCCATCGCGGCCCTGGTCGCACTGATCCACGACATCACGATCACGGTCGGGATCTACGCCCTGGTCGGCTTCGAGGTCACCACCGGCACGGTGATCGGTCTGCTGACCATCCTCGGTTATTCGCTCTACGACACGGTGGTGGTCTTCGACTCCTTGAAGGAGGGCACGAAGGACATCACCAAGCAGACCCGCTTCACCTACAGCGAGATCGCCAACCGCTCCATCAACGGCACGCTGGTGCGTTCGATCAACACCACGGTCGTCGCGCTGCTGCCCGTGGCGGGCCTGCTGTTCATCGGCGGCGGCTTCCTCGGCGCGGGCATGCTCAACGACATCTCGCTGTCGCTGTTCGTCGGCCTCGCGGCCGGTGCGTACTCGTCGATCTTCATCGCCACTCCGCTCGTCGCCGACCTCAAGGAACGCGACCCGCAGATCAAGGCCCTGAAGAAGCGCGTGCTCGCCAAGCGCGCGTCGGCTGCCGCCAAGGGCGAGTCGGCCGAGGCCCCGGCGCCGCAGGACGACGACTACGACTACGACGACGACCAGTCGGACGGCGAGGCGGCGACCGCGGTCGTCGGCCCCCGCCACCAGCCGGCGTCGCGCAACCGCGGCCGCGGGCGGCCCTCGGGGAAGCGCCGATGACGGAGCTCGCAGAACTCTCGACGCTGCTGCTCAGCCGCATCCGCGATGTGCCGGACTACCCGGAGCCGGGCGTGATGTTCAAGGACATCACCCCGCTCCTGGCGGACCCGTCGGCCTTCACGGCGCTCACCGGCGCCCTCGCGGAGCTCTGCGTCGCGAACGGCGCCACCAAGGTCGTCGGCCTGGAGGCGCGCGGGTTCATCCTGGGCGCCCCCGTGGCCGTACGCGCCGGGCTCGGCTTCATCCCCGTACGCAAGGCCGGCAAGCTCCCCGGGGCGACGCTCAGCCAGTCGTACGACCTGGAGTACGGGTCGGCCGAGATCGAGGTGCACGCCGAGGACCTGGTCGCGGGTGACCGCGTCATGGTGATCGACGACGTCCTTGCCACCGGTGGGACGGCCGAGGCGTCGGTGCGTCTCATCCGGCGCGCGGGCGCCGAGGTCGCCGGCATCGCCGTCCTGATGGAGCTGGGTTTCCTGAGCGGCCGCGAGCGGCTGCTCCCGGCCCTCGACGGAGCCCCGCTGGACTCACTGCTCATGGTCTGAACACCTGGTCACAGGCGTAAAGGCGGGCCCGGAGGAATCCGGTGCCCGCCTTTTGCGTTTCTCCAGTTGAAAGCCGTCCCACCGGCCGAAGGCGAGCGGGCGGCCCAGTGTCGATACCATGGGCTCTCCGGGACCTGAACGGGGGACCCGTCGCGCACGAGGAGCGCCGTTGCCAGACGAGGCCAAGCCACTCTCCCCCAGCGCCGAGCGCGTGGGGGTACCCACAGCCGCCAAGCCCGACCAGAAGGCCGACCAGGCCGCGGCTGCCCCAGCCGCGCCCGCGAAGCCCGGCAGGACCGGGCAGAGCGCAACCGGCACGCCGGGCGGCAAGGCGGCCGAGCAGCAGCCGCGCCCCAAGCCTCCCGCCGACAAGCGCCCGGCCCCCGGCCCCAAAGCCGCCGCCCCGGCCCCGGCTGCGCCGCCCACGCCGCCCGTGGTGCGCCCCGCGGCGGGCCAGCCCGCCCGCTCCGGCTCCTCGAACCGCGTCCGTGCCCGCCTCGCCCGTCTCGGCGTGCAGCGCTCGAACCCGTACAACCCCGTTCTCGAGCCGCTGCTGCGGATAGTGCGCAGCAACGACCCGAAGATCGAGACGTCCACGCTGCGCCAGGTCGAGCGCGCCTACCAGGTCGCCGAGCGCTGGCACCGCGGGCAGAAGCGCAAGAGCGGCGACCCGTACATCACGCACCCGCTCGCGGTGACGACGATCCTTGCCGAGCTCGGCATGGACCCCGCGACGCTCATGGCCGGCCTGCTCCACGACACGGTCGAGGACACCGAGTACGGCCTGGACACCCTGCGCCGCGACTTCGGCGACCAGGTCGCCCTGCTCGTCGACGGCGTCACCAAGCTGGACAAGGTGAAGTTCGGCGAGGCCGCGCAGGCCGAGACCGTGCGCAAGATGGTCGTCGCGATGGCCAAGGACCCGCGCGTCCTGGTCATCAAGCTCGCCGACCGCCTGCACAACATGCGCACGATGCGGTACCTCAAGCGCGAGAAGCAGGAGAAGAAGGCCCGCGAGACGCTGGAGATCTACGCTCCGCTGGCGCACCGCCTGGGCATGAACACCATCAAGTGGGAGCTGGAGGACCTCGCCTTCGCGATCCTCTACCCCAAGATGTACGACGAGATCGTGCGTCTGGTGGCCGAGCGCGCGCCCAAGCGCGACGAGTACCTCGCCATAGTGACCGACGAGGTGCAGAGCGACCTGCGCGCCGCCCGCATCAAGGCGACCGTCACCGGCCGCCCGAAGCACTACTACAGCGTCTACCAGAAGATGATCGTCCGCGGCCGTGACTTCGCGGAGATCTACGACCTGGTGGGCATTCGTGTCCTTGTCGACACGGTGAGGGACTGTTACGCCGCCCTCGGCACGGTGCACGCGCGGTGGAACCCGGTCCCCGGCCGGTTCAAGGACTACATCGCGATGCCCAAGTTCAACATGTACCAGTCGCTGCACACGACCGTGATCGGCCCCAACGGCAAGCCTGTTGAGCTGCAGATCCGTACGTTCGACATGCACCGCCGCGCCGAGTACGGCATCGCGGCGCACTGGAAGTACAAGCAGGAGGCCGTCGCCGGTGCCTCCAAGGTGCGCTCCGACGCCCCGAAGGGCACGGGCAAGGACGACCACCTCAACGACATGGCGTGGCTGCGCCAGTTGCTCGACTGGCAGAAGGAGACGGAGGACCCGGGCGAGTTCCTGGAGTCCCTGCGCTTCGACCTCTCGCGCAACGAGGTCTTCGTCTTCACGCCGAAGGGCGACGTCATAGCGCTCCCGGCCGGCGCGACCCCGGTGGACTTCTCGTACGCGGTCCACACCGAGGTCGGTCACCGGACCATAGGAGCACGGGTCAACGGGCGGCTCGTACCGCTCGAATCGACCCTGGACAACGGCGACTTGGTGGAGGTCTTCACCTCCAAGGCCGAGGGCGCGGGCCCGTCCCGCGACTGGCTCGGCTTCGTCAAGTCGCCCCGGGCGCGCAACAAGATCCGTGCCTGGTTCTCCAAGGAGCGCCGCGACGAGGCGATCGAGCACGGCAAGGACGCCATCGTCCGCGCCATGCGCAAGCAGAACCTGCCGATCCAGCGCATCCTCACCGGCGACTCGCTGGTCACGCTCGCGCACGAGATGCGCTACCCCGACATCTCGTCCCTGTACGCGGCGATCGGCGAAGGCCACGTCACCGCGCAGAGCGTCGTCCAGAAGCTCGTCCAGGCCCTCGGCGGCGAGGAGGCCGCCAACGAGGACATCGCCGAAAGCGCACCCCCGTCGCGCGGCCGCTCCAAGCGCCGTGCGAACGCCGACCCCGGCGTGGTCGTCAAGGGCGTCGAGGACGTCTGGGTCAAGCTGGCCCGCTGTTGTACGCCCGTCCCCGGCGACCCCATCATCGGCTTCGTCACGCGCGGCAGCGGCGTATCGGTGCACCGCAGCGACTGTGTGAACGTCGAGTCGCTGTCCCGTGAGCCCGAGCGGATCCTCGAGGTCGAGTGGGCGCCCACGCAGTCCTCGGTCTTCCTCGTCGCCATACAGGTCGAGGCACTCGACCGCTCGCGGCTGCTCTCGGACGTGACCAGGGTCCTGTCCGACCAGCACGTCAACATCCTGTCCGCGGCCGTGCAGACGTCCCGCGACCGGGTGGCCACCTCCCGCTTCACCTTCGAGATGGGCGACCCCAAGCACCTGGGTCACGTCCTGAAGGCGGTCAGGGGAGTAGAGGGCGTCTACGACGTGTACCGGGTGACGTCGGCGCGCAGGCCGTAGCCGACAGACATGGGAAGGGCCCCCGGCGCTCGGCGCCGGGGGCCCTTCCCATCATGCGATGACTGCTCAGCCGCCGAACTCGTGCAGGCCCTTGAGCGCCTGGTCGAGCAGCGCCTGACGGCCGTCGAGCTCACGCTCCAGCTTGTCGGCCTTCGCGTTGTTGCCCTGCGCGCGGGCCGTGTCGATCTGCCCCCGCAGCTTGTCGACCGCGGCCTGCAGCTGACCGGTGAGCCCCTCGGCACGCGCGCGTGCCTCCGGGTTCGTCCGGCGCCACTCGGTCTCCTCGGACTCCTGCAGTGCCCGCTCCACGGCGTGCATCCGGCCCTCGACCTTCGGACGCGCGTCGCGCGGCACGTGGCCGATGGCCTCCCAGCGCTCGTTGATCGAGCGGAAGGCGGCGCGGGCCGTCTTCAGGTCCCCGATCGGCAGGAGCTTCTCCGCCTCGTCGGCGAGCTCCTCCTTGAGCTTGAGGTTCTCGCCCTGCTCGGCGTCCCGCTCGGCGAAGACCGAGCTGCGCGCCGCGAAGAACACGTCCTGGGCGCCGCGGAAGCGGTTCCACAGGTCGTCCTCGTGCTCGCGCTGGGCGCGGCCCGCGGCCTTCCAGTCCGTCATCAGCTCGCGGTACCGGGCGGCCGTGGTCCCCCAGTCGGTCGAGCCCGACAGCGACTCGGCCTCGGCGACCAGCTTCTCCTTGGCCTGGCGGGCGTCCTCGCGCTGCGCGTCCAGCGACGCGAAGTGCGCCTTGCGGCGCTTCGAGAACGCCGAGCGCGCGTGCGAGAAGCGGTGCCACAGCTCGTCGTCCGACTTTCGGTCCAGACGCGGCAGACCCTTCCAGGTGTCCACCAGCGCCCGCAGCCGTTCGCCGGCCGCGCGCCACTGCTCGCTCTGGGCCAGCTCCTCGGCCTCGGTGACCAGGGCCTCCTTGGCGTGCCGCGCCTCGTCGGACTGCTTCGCCTTCTGGACCTTGCGCTCCTCGCGGCGCGCGTCGACGGTCTCGACGAGCTTGTCCAGGCGCTTGCCCAGAGCCTCCAGATCGCCGACGGCGTGCGCATCCGTCACCTGCTCGCGCAGGTGCTCGATGGCGGTCGTGGCGTCCTTCGCCGACAGGTCGGTCGTCTGCACCCGGCGCTCGAGGAGCCCGATCTCGACGACCAGGCCGTCGTACTTGCGCTTGAAGTAGGCGAGGGCCTCGTCAGGAGAACCTGCCTGCCACGAACCGACTTCACGCTCGCTGCCGTCGGCCGAACGCACGTACACGGTCCCCGTCTCATCGACGCGGCCCCACGGGTCGCTGCTCACAGCGCCTCCTCCACATGATGCCTGCGGGGCGCCTTGGGGCCCCGGGCATCGTCCACAGTTTCGTCACGGCCAACATAGGCGACCGGCGGGGCGGCTGTCCGCATCCCGCGCGACCGAAATTTCACCGCCGGCGGTCAGGATTTCTTCACGGTCGCCTTGTCGATCACGACAGTGGCGTTCGGGGCGCCGTCGCCCTGCCCGGTGCTCTCACCTGCGGCGGCGATCTTCTTGAGCACCTTCATGCCGGAATCGGAAATGGTCCCGAACGGTGTGTAGCTCGGCGGCAACTGACTGTCCTGGTACACGAGGAAGAACTGGCTGCCGCCGGTGTGCTTCTGGCCCGTGTTCGCCATCGCGATCGTGCCCGCCGGATACACGTTCCCCTTCAGGCTTTTGTCCTTCAGGTTCTCGTCCGGGATCGTGTAGCCGGGACCGCCCGCGCCGGTGCCCTTCGGGTCGCCGCACTGCAGGACGTAGATCCCGTTGGTGGTGAGCCGGTGGCACTTCGTGTGGTCGAAGTACCCCTTGCCGGCGAGGAAGTCGAAGGAGTTGACCGTGTGCGGCGCTTCCTTCGCCTTGAGGTCGATGCCGATGTCACCGCACGTCGTCGCGAGGTTCATCGTGTAGCCGGCCGACTTGTCGATGGTGAGCGCCGGCTCCTTCTTCCAGCTGAGCGGCTTCACCTTGCCCGCGGCGGGCTTCTCGCACGGGTCGGCGGCCTTGGAGGGGCTCGCGCTCGGCTCGGAGGCCGCCGTGTCCTTCGCGTCCTTGCCGTCGAAGGCCCCGGCGGCGAACGCGCCGGCGCCCGCCACCACGACCACGGCCAACGCCGACGCGATCACCGTGTTGCGTGTGCGCGCCCTGCGCCGCGCCGACTCCCGCCGCTGCTGCTGCCGCAAGAACTTCTCCCGGGCGAGCTGTCGCCGCCGCTGATCGTTGCTGACCACCGGGTCTACTCCTCGTACGTCGCGAGACCTGAATCCGCACCGATCCGAAGTGATCGAACGGGACGAACCGGGTCTGAACTGGACCTGTTACGACCGCCTGCTGTGTGCCCGTACCGTATATGGGTTAGCTGTGGAATCGGCAGCGCCGGTAGGCTCTGATCTGCCGCATTCTTCTGCGGACACACTTCCGCCGGACGACATACGAAGGACGATCGTGCTGATTGCCGGGTTCCCCGCCGGGGCCTGGGGCACCAACTGTTACCTGGTTGCCCCCGCCGCGGGTGAGGAGTGCGTGATCATCGACCCCGGCCACCAGGCCACCCAGGGAGTCGAGGACGCGCTCAAGAAGCATCGGCTCAAGCCGGTCGCCGTCATCCTCACGCACGGCCACATCGACCACGTCGCCTCCGTCGTCCCCGTGTGCGGGGCCCATGACGTCCCGGCGTGGATCCACCCCTCCGACCGCTACATGATGAGCGATCCGGAGAAGGCGCTCGGCCGCTCCATCGGCATGCCGCTGATGGGTGAGCTGACCGTGGGGGAGCCCGACGACGTGCGGGAGCTGAGCGACGGCGCCGGACTGAAGCTGGCGGGTCTCGACCTGACCGTGGCGCACGCGCCGGGTCATACCAAGGGGTCGGTGACCTTCACGATGCCCGAGAGCGCGGACGTCCCGTCCGTGTTCTTCTCCGGGGATCTGCTCTTCGCCGGCTCCATCGGACGCACCGATCTGCCCGGTGGCTCCATGGACGACATGCTCGAATCGCTGGCACGCGTGTGCCTGCCGCTCGACGACCGGACCGTGGTGCTCTCCGGGCACGGCTCCCAGACGACCATCGGCCAGGAGCGCGCCACCAACCCGTATCTGCGGCAGGTGGCCGCCGGCCAGGGAACCTCCTTCGAGGCTCCCCGACGAGGAATGTGACGAGAGACTTCCGTGAGCACCTTTCAGGCCCCCAAGGGCACGTACGACCTGCTTCCCCCCGACTCCGCGACGTACCTCGCGGTGCGCGACGCCATCTCCACCCCGCTGAGGAACTCCGGCTACGGCTACGTCGAGACGCCCGGCTTCGAAAACGTCGAGCTGTTCGCGCGCGGTGTCGGTGAGTCCACCGACATCGTCACCAAGGAGATGTACGCCTTCGAGACCAAGGGCGGCGACAAGCTCGCCCTGCGGCCCGAAGGCACCGCGTCCGTGCTGCGTGCCGCCCTGGAGGCCAACCTCCACAAGGCCGGCAACCTCCCGGTGAAGCTCTGGTACTCGGGCTCGTACTACCGCTACGAGCGCCCCCAGAAGGGCCGTTACCGGCACTTCTCGCAGGTCGGCGCCGAGGCGATCGGCGCCGAGGACCCGGCGCTCGACGCGGAGCTGATCATCCTGGCCGACCAGGCGTACCGCTCGCTCGGGCTGCGCGACTTCCGCATCCTGCTGAACTCGCTCGGCGACAAGGAGTGCCGGCCCGTCTACCGCGCCGCGCTCCAGGACTTCCTGCGCGGCCTCGTCCTCGACGAGGACACCCTGCGCCGCGCCGAGATCAACCCGCTGCGTGTTCTCGACGACAAGCGCCCCGAGGTCCAGAAGCAGCTCGTCGGCGCGCCCTCGCTGCGCGACTACCTGTGCGACGGCTGCAAGGCGTACCACGAGCAGGTCCGTGAACTCCTGACCGCCGAGGGCGTCGCGTACGAGGACGACGAGAAGCTGGTCCGCGGGCTCGACTACTACACGCGCACCACGTTCGAGTTCGTCCACGACGGTCTCGGCTCGCAGTCCGCGGTGGGCGGCGGCGGCCGCTACGACGGCCTGTCCGAGATGATCGGCGGCCCGTCGCTGCCGTCCGTCGGCTGGGCGCTCGGCGTCGACCGTACGGTCCTGGCGCTGGAGGCGGAGGGTGTGGAGCTCGAACTCCCCTCCACCACCAGCGTGTTCGCGGTCCCGCTCGGCGACGAGGCGCGCCGTGTCCTCTTCTCCAAGGTGACGGAGCTGCGCCGGGCCGGCGTCTCTGCCGACTTCTCGTACGGCGGCAAGGGCCTCAAGGGCGCGATGAAGAACGCGAACCGCAGCGGCGCCCGCTTCACGATCGTCGCCGGCGAACGCGACCTCGCCGACGGTGTCGTCCAGCTCAAGGACATGGAGTCGGGCGAACAGGAGGCGGTGGCGGTCGAGGAGATCGTGACGGTCCTGAAGGGCAAGCTGGCGTAGCCGGGCCTGTGGGACGGACGAAGGAGCGGGTCACTCGAGTGACCCGCTCCTTCCTGTTCGTGCCCTTCGTCTCGTCTCTGCTCGTGCCGAGTGTGTCGTCATGTCAGGGACCGCCCCGTCGGAGCGAACGCTTCGGGACCGTCGGCCGTACATGCTTATGCCCATCGAACGGTGGACGCACAGGAGCGTGCGGCAGAATAGGGCTGCCAGCAGGCCACCACCTCAAGCGACGGAACGGCGTGATGAGCAGGACGACCACGGCAAGCGACAGTGCCTCTTCGACCGGCGACGACGGAGCGGGCGCTCCCCGCAGTGCCGGGGGCTCCCTGGGTTTCGCGCTGCTTCTGGTGATCACCGGTGCGGCGGGGCTGCTCGCGGCGTGGGTCATCACGATCGACAAGTTCAAGCTGCTCGAGGACCCGAACTTCACGCCGGGCTGCAGTCTGAACCCGGTGGTGTCGTGCGGGAACATCATGAAGAGCGAGCAGGCGGCGGTGTTCGGGTTCCCGAATCCGATGCTGGGGCTCGCGGCCTACGCGGTCGTGATCTGTGTGGGGATGAGCCTGCTGGGGCGGGCGCGGTTCC
Organism: Streptomyces sp. NPDC055400; assembly: GCF_053644375.1. Lineage (NCBI taxonomy): Bacteria > Bacillati > Actinomycetota > Actinomycetes > Kitasatosporales > Streptomycetaceae > Streptomyces > Streptomyces sp. NPDC055400. The sequence goes on from NZ_JBSHLM010000017.1 coordinate 112,997, forward strand.
CGCGCTGGTACTGGCTGACGTTCAACGCGGGCACGCTGTTCGGGGTCGGGTTCTGCACGTGGCTGCAGTTCCAGTCGCTGTACCGGATCAACTCGCTGTGCCTGTGGTGCTCCTTGGCGTGGGTCGCCACGATCGTCATGTTCTGGTACGTGACGTCGTTCAACGTGCGCAACAAGTTCCTGCCCGCGCCGTCCTGGCTGCGGTCGTTCTTCGGCGAGTTCACGTGGGTCCTTCCCGTGCTGCACGTCGGGATCATCGGGATGCTGATCCTGACCCGCTGGTGGGACTTCTGGACCAGCTGACAGGCGGCCTGGGCCCTGCTTCACGGGGCCGGGCGGGATTGTCAGTGGGGTGACATAGGGTTTCGACGTGGAGCCCGACCTGTTCACCGCCGCAGCCGAAGACCGCCAGGAGAAGGACCCGTCCAGCAGTCCCCTGGCCGTCCGGATGCGCCCGCGCACCCTCGATGAAGTAGTCGGCCAGCAGCATCTGCTGAAGCCGGGCTCACCCCTGCGCCGTCTCGTGGGGGAGGGCGATCGAGCCCACGGCGGGTACAGCCCTGCCGGGCCTTCGTCGGTGATCCTCTGGGGCCCGCCGGGCATCGGTAAGACGACCCTCGCGTACGTCGTCTCCAAGGCGACGAACAAGCGTTTCGTGGAGCTCTCCGCGATCACCGCGGGCGTCAAGGAGGTACGGGCCGTCATCGACGGCGCCCGCAGGGCGCTCGGCGGCCACGGCAAGGAGACCGTCCTCTTCCTCGACGAGATCCACCGTTTCAGCAAGGCCCAGCAGGACTCCCTCCTGCCGGCCGTCGAGAACCGCTGGGTCACGCTCATCGCGGCGACGACCGAGAACCCGTACTTCTCGATCATCTCGCCGCTCCTGTCCCGCTCCCTGCTCCTCACCCTCGAATCACTCACGGACGACGACCTGCGCGCACTGCTCCGGCGGGCGCTCACCGAGGAGCGCGGTCTCGGCGGCGCGGTCACGCTCCCCGACGAGGCCGAGAGCCACCTGCTGCGCATCGCGGGCGGCGACGCGCGCCGGGCTCTCACCGCCCTTGAGGCGGGCGCGGGTTCGGCCCTCGCCAAGCAGGAGAAGGAGATCACCCTCCAGACCCTGGAGGAGTCCGTCGACCGCGCCGCGGTCAAGTACGACCGGGACGGCGACCAGCACTACGACGTCGCGAGCGCCCTGATCAAGTCCATCCGCGGCTCCGACGTGGACGCCGCCCTGCACTATCTGGCCCGCATGATCGAGGCGGGTGAGGACCCCCGTTTCATCGCCCGCCGCCTGATGATCTCCGCGAGCGAGGACATCGGCCTCGCCGACCCGACGGCGCTGCCCACGGCCGTCGCGGCAGCCCAGGCCGTCGCGATGATCGGCTTCCCCGAGGCGGCGCTCACCCTCAGCCACGCCACCATCGCTCTCGCTCTGGCCCCCAAGTCGAACTCGGCTACGACGGCGATCGGCGCGGCGATGGAAGACGTACGCAAGGGTCTTGCCGGCCCGGTCCCGGCCCACTTGCGTGATGGCCATTACAAGGGTGCGGCCAAGCTCGGTCACGCGCAGGGGTACGTGTATCCGCACGATGTGCCTGGTGGCATCGCGGCCCAGCAGTACGCGCCGGACGCGATTGCCGGCCGGCGGTATTACGAGCCCACGCGGTACGGGGGCGAGGCGCGGTACGCGGACGTGGTCGAGCGGGTGCGGGAGAGGCTGCGGGGCGAAGGCGGGGGCTGAGCGTGGGCTGCCGGGCGCGGGTGCGCTGTGGGCTGGTCGCGCAGTTCCCCGCGCCCCTTCAGGGCGCTACCTCGGCCTGCGCCACTTCAGGGCACGTACCCCGGTCCGCAGCACACCGGGGCACCCTGTAAACTCTCCGAAGCGCTGCGTCTCGCGTCCGGCCCCGGCCGGCACCACCAGAGCGGGACATGCAGCCGGAACCCCGACGCCGCAAGGCATGGGGATCCAGGAGCGTCGCGCACCGTCGATAGGTGTCGCGGGCAGCCCACCACCATCCCGGCTTCCGGGAAGCGGTCGGTGGGCCACTCGCGTGCTGCACGTATGTGCCCAGACCAGGGAGCGGCTGCCTGCCCCGTCCGCACGGACAAGGCGGGTTTCCCCGGCTGCGGATGCGACCTCCCTTAACCCTGGTGAAGCCGTATCCACACAGAACAATGAGGTGTTTGGTTCATGACGAACCAGTCCCGCCCCAAGGTCAAGAAGTCGCGTGCCCTCGGTATCGCGCTGACCCCGAAGGCCGTCAAGTACTTCGAGGCCCGCCCCTACCCGCCGGGCGAGCACGGCCGCGGCCGCAAGCAGAACTCGGACTACAAGGTCCGTCTGCTGGAGAAGCAGCGTCTGCGCGCGCAGTACGACGTGTCCGAGCGCCAGCTCGTCCGCGCCTACGAGCGTGCCGCCAAGACGCAGCTCAAGACCGGTGAGGCCCTGGTCATCGAGCTGGAGCGTCGTCTCGACGCCCTGGTTCTGCGTTCGGGCATCGCCCGCACGATCTACCAGGCCCGCCAGATGGTCGTTCACGGCCACATCGAGGTCAACGGTGGCAAGGTCGACAAGCCGTCGTACCGTGTCCGTCCCGACGACGTCGTGATGGTCCGCGAGCGCAGCCGCGAGAAGCCGCTGTTCCAGGTCGCGCGTGAGGGTGGCTTCGCCCCCGACGGCGAGATCCCGCGTTACCTCCAGGTCAACCTGAAGGCCCTGGCCTTCCGTCTGGACCGTGACCCGAACCGCAAGGAAATCCCCGTGATCTGCGACGAGCAGCTCGTCGTCGAGTACTACGCCCGCTGATCATCCGGCGGACGTAGCACTTCCTGCGTCTCAGCCCGTCGTCTCCCCGCCCTGCACGGTCGGGGAGGCGGCGGGTTCGCGCGTTTCCGGGCCCGGATGCGCGGCGCGCGGCCCCGGCACCACGGCCGGCCGCGATGCGGTGTCCCGCCCGAGCGCCCGCTGAACCGCCTCCCCGGGCTCAAGGCGCGCCCCGGCGGCGACGAACGACTCGAACCGCGTGTCGCCGAGGATCGCCCGGGCGTCCGACGCGCACCGTTCGTGCGGCGCGTTGTAGTGCGCCGAGCCGAACAGCGGCAGCCCCACCGACGCCCAGATCCGGCCGGCCGCGCCCTGCAGCAGCGCCGCCTCGCGCGCGTCCCCCTCCGACACCGTGACGAGTGCCAGCAGCTCGATCGTCAGGACCGTGCCCAGCAGGTCGTCGAACGTGTCCCCGATGACGAGGCACTCGCGCAGCAGCTGCCGTGCCCGCACCAGATCGCCCTTGGTCCACTCCGCGTACGCCAGGACGTACAGCGCGTACGCCAGCGTCCACCGCTCGCCGTGGTCCTCGCAGATCAGCCGCACGTCCTCGCACAGCTCGACCGCCGTGGCGAGATCTCCCCGGAACGCCACGGCCATCGCCAGCTCGACCTGGCCCATCAGCACGCTGCTGTTCAGCTCACCGATCTCCCGGTAGCCGGCGAGGGCCGTCCGCAGGAGTTCCTCGGCGCGCGGCAGATCGTCCGTGACCAGCGCCAGGCAGCCCCTGCGGTGCTCCGCGTACGCGACCGCCGTGGCGTCGCCGACACGTTCCGCCTCGTCGCGGCACTCCTGGAGCGCGGCCAGCGCGGGCACCGTGTCGCCCTGGAGGATCGCCACATAGCCGAGCACCCACAGCGCCTTCAGCCGGGACCTGGCGAAGTCACCGTCCTCGCTCTCGGCGTCGAGCTCCACACTGCGCTCCAGCCAGTGCCGACCCTCCGACAGACGGCCGCAGCCCGCCCAGAAGAACCACAGCGTGCCCGCGAGGTACTGCCCCAGATGCGTCTCGCCCGGCTCCGTCAGACAGAACTCCAGCGCGGCGCGCAGATTCGGCAGCTCCGCCCCGATCTGCGCCGCCACCTGCGCCTGCCGCGGCGAGAACCAGTCCAGCTCGCACCACGTGGCGAGGCCCATGTACCAGTCGCGGTGACGGCGCCGCATCCGCGCGGTGTCGCCCGACGCCTCCAGCCAGTCCGCGCCGTACGCCCTGACCGTGTCGAGCATGCGGTAGCGCACCACGGAGCCCGCCTCCTCGCGGATCACCACGGACTGCGCGATCAGCCCGGACAGCACATCGAGGACCGCTTCGGCGTGCAGCCCGTCCCCACTGCACATGTACTCCGCCGCGTCCAGGTCGAACTGCCCGGAGAACACCGAGAGCCGCGCCCACAGCAGTCGCTCCTGCGCCGTGCACAGCTCATGGCTCCAGCCGATCGCCGTCCGCAGCGTCTGATGCCGCGGCAGCGCCCCGCGCGCGGCGCCCGTCAGCAGCCTGAACCGGTCGTCGAGCCGGTCGAGCAGGTCCGCGGGCGACAGCGCCCGCAGCCGCCCCGCCGCCAGTTCCACCGCGAGCGGCAGACAGTCGAGCCGCCGGCACACCTCGACGACGACCGTCCTGTTCCCGTCGTCCAGGGCGAAGCCGGGCAGCAGCGCGGCGGCCCGGTCGGCGAAGAGCTCCGCCGCGTCCGCCGTACCGAGCGGCGCCAGCGGGAAGACACGTTCCCCTGCGACGGACAGCGGCCTGCGCCCCACCGCGAGGATCCGCAGCCCCGGCGCCGCACCGAGCAGTTCGGTGACGAGTGAGGCGCACGCGTCGACGAGATGCTCGAACCCGTCGATGACAAGCAGGAGTTGACGCTGTCCGAGGTGGTCGAGAAGGACCTCGCGCTGCGGGCGGCTCGTGTGGTCGGTCAGTTCGAGGGCCGCGGCGAGCGCGTACTCGGCCAGGTGCGGCTCGCGCACCGTGGCGAGGTCCACCCGCCGGACGGCGTCGCAGCCCAGGCGTTTTGCGGCCAGGGCCGCCGATCTCGCGGCGAAGCGGGACTTGCCGACTCCGCCGGCACCGGTCACGGTGACCAGGCGGGCCGCATCAAGAGCCCGCGTGAGCTCCGCGAGTTCATCGGCCCGGCCGACGAAGCGGTTGAGCTCGAGGGGGAGGTTGCCGGGCGGGGTGGAACCCTCGGGCCCGTCGGCTGGGCGCAGTTCGCGTCGCATGAGGTACGGAGCGTACTCATGCGTAAGCACTCCGTACAATCGGTACGCGTAACTCCGCCCGCGGTGAGAGGTAATCCGGTACGGAGCGCGGACCCCGGCGCGATAGGCTCGGGAGACGACTTTTCGATGTTCAGGAAGCGGTGCTAAGTGTCCGGTGGAGAGGTGGCCGGGATCCTGGTGGCCGTCTTCTGGGCGATCCTGGTCTCCTTCCTCGCGGTGGCTCTGGCGAGGCTGGCCCAGACGCTCAGGGCGACCACCAAACTCGTGGCGGATGTGACCGAGCAGGCGGTCCCGCTGCTTGCCGACGCCTCCGCGGCCGTGCGTTCCGCGCAGACGCAGATCGACCGGGTCGACGCCATCGCGTCGGACGTCCAGGAGGTCACGTCGAACGCGTCGGCGCTGTCCTCCACCGTCGCCTCCACCTTCGGTGGCCCGCTCGTCAAGGTGGCCGCCTTCGGCTACGGCGTGCGCCGGGCGATCGGCCGCAAGTCCACGGGTGCCTCCGCAGCCGAAGCGCCCGCCAAGCCGTCCCGCCGTACCGTGATCGTGGGCCGCGCCGTCCCGTCGGCGCGGCGCAGCAAGCAGGCCACGCGCAACAACCGGAATAAGAGGGACTGACGCAGCGATGTTCCGCCGTACGTTCTGGTTCACCGCGGGCGCAGCCGCCGGCGTTTGGGCCACCACCAAGGTCAACCGCAAGCTGAAGAAGCTGACGCCGGAGAGCCTCGCCGCGCAGGCCGCGAACAAGGCGATCGAGGCGGGCCACCGCCTCAAGGACTTCGCCCTCGACGTCCGCGAGGGCATGGCCGAGCGCGAGGCCGAACTCGACGACGCACTGGGTCTCAACGCCCCGGTGGACGCCGAACTCCCCGCGCAGCGCCGCTCCGCCGGCATCGACAGTCACGTGAAGAACAACCCCAAGTACCTCGAGAACACGACGTACTCGTACAACCGGAATGAGGACCACTGATGGAGTCGGCTGAAATCCGCCGCCGCTGGCTGAGCTTCTTCGAGGAGCGTGGCCACAAGGTCGTGCCCTCGGCGTCGCTCATCGCGGACGACCCGACTCTGCTGCTCGTCCCCGCTGGCATGGTCCCGTTCAAGCCGTACTTCCTCGGCGAGGTCAAGCCGCCCGCCCCGCGCGCCACATCCGTGCAGAAGTGCGTGCGCACGCCGGACATCGAAGAAGTCGGCAAGACCACGCGCCACGGCACGTTCTTCCAGATGTGCGGCAACTTCTCCTTCGGCGACTACTTCAAGGAAGGCGCCATCAAGTACGCCTGGGAGCTGCTCACCAGCTCCGTGGCGGACGGTGGTTACGGCCTCGACCCGGAGAAGCTCTGGATCACGGTCTACCTCGACGACGACGAGGCCGAGCGCATCTGGCACGACGTCGTCGGCGTGCCCAAGGAGCGCATCCAGCGCCTGGGCAAGAAGGACAACTTCTGGTCCATGGGCGTCCCCGGCCCCTGCGGCCCGTGTTCCGAGATCAACTACGACCGCGGCCCCGAGTTCGGCGTCGAGGGCGGCCCGGCCGTCAACGACGAGCGGTACGTGGAGATCTGGAACCTGGTCTTCATGCAGTACGAGCGCGGCGCCGGCATCGGCAAGGAGGACTTCGAGATCCTCGGTGACCTGCCGTCGCAGAACATCGACACCGGTCTCGGTCTCGAGCGTCTCGCCATGATCCTGCAGGGCGTACAGAACATGTACGAGACGGACACCCTGCGCGTCGTCATGGACAAGGCCACCGAACTCACCGGTGTCCGGTACGGCGAGAAGCACGACACCGACGTGTCGATGCGTGTGGTCGCCGACCACATGCGCACCTCCGTGATGCTCATCGGCGACGGCGTCACCCCCGGCAACGAGGGCCGTGGCTACGTCCTGCGCCGCATCATGCGCCGCGCCATCCGCAACATGCGCCTCATGGGCGCCACCGGTCCGGTCGTCAAGGACCTCGCCGACGTCGTGATCGACACGATGGGCCAGCAGTACCCGGAGCTCATCACCGACCGCAAGCGCATCGAGACCGTCGCCCTCGCCGAGGAGGCCGCCTTCCTCAAGGCCCTCAAGGGCGGCACGAACATCCTCGACACCGCCGTCATCGACACCAAGGCCGCGGGCGGCACGGTCCTCGCCGGCGACAAGGCGTTCCTGCTCCACGACACCTGGGGCTTCCCGATCGACCTCACCCTGGAGATGGCCGCCGAGCAGGGCCTGTCCGTGGACGAGGACGGCTTCCGGCGCTTGATGAAGGAGCAGCGGGAGCGCGCCAAGGCCGACGCCCAGGCCAAGAAGACCGGTCACGCCAACGTCGGCGCCTACCGCGAGATCGCCGACTCCGCCGGCGCCACCGACTTCATCGGCTACACGTCGACCGAGGGCGAGTCCACGATCGTCGGCCTGCTGGTCAACGGCGTCTCCTCCCCGGCCGCCTCCGAGGGTGACGAGGTCGAGGTCGTCCTCGACCGCACCCCGTTCTACGCCGAGGGCGGTGGCCAGATCGGCGACACCGGCCGCATCAAGCTGGACAACGGCGCGGTCATCGAGATCCGCGACTGCCAGAAGCCCGTCCCGGGCGTCTACGTCCACAAGGGCGTCGTCCAGGTCGGCGAGGTCACCGTCGGCGCCCCGGCCCAGGCCGTCATCGACATCACGCGCCGCCGCTCCATCGCCCGCGCCCACTCCGCCACGCACCTCACGCACCAGGCGCTGCGCGACGCCCTCGGCCCGACGGCCGCCCAGGCCGGTTCCGAGAACCAGCCGGGCCGCTTCCGCTTCGACTTCGGTTCCCCGTCCGCCGTGCCCACGGCCGTGATGACGGACGTCGAGCAGAAGATCAACGAAGTGCTCTCCCGGGAGCTGGACGTCATGGCCGAGGTCATGAGCATCGACGACGCCAAGAAGCAGGGCGCCATCGCCGAGTTCGGCGAGAAGTACGGCGAGCGCGTCCGCGTCGTCACCATCGGCGACTTCTCCAAGGAGCTGTGCGGCGGCACGCACGTGCACAACACCGCCCAGCTCGGCCTGGTGAAGCTGCTAGGCGAGTCGTCCATCGGCTCGGGCGTCCGCCGCATCGAGGCCCTCGTGGGTGTCGACGCGTACAACTTCCTCGCCCGCGAGCACACGGTCGTCAACCAGCTGACCGAGCTGCTCAAGGGCCGCTCGGAGGAGCTGCCGGAGAAGGTCTCCACGATGCTCGGCAAGCTGAAGGACGCCGAGAAGGAGATCGAGAAGTTCCGCGCGGAGAAGGTCCTCCAGGCCGCCGCCGGTCTCGCCGCCGGCGCCACCGACGTACGCGGGATCGCGCTCGTCACCGGCCAGGTCCCGGACGGCACCGGCGCCGACGACCTGCGCAAGCTGGTCCTCGACGTGCGTGGCCGCATCCAGGGCGGACGCCCGGTCGTGGTGGCCCTGTTCACGACGGTCAACGGCAAGCCGCTGACGGTCATCGCCACGAACGAGGCCGCCCGTGAGCGCGGTCTGAAGGCCGGCGACCTGGTCCGCACGGCCGCCAAGACCCTCGGCGGCGGCGGTGGCGGCAAGCCGGACGTCGCCCAGGGCGGCGGCCAGAACCCGGCCGCCATCGGTGACGCCGTGGCCGCCGTCGAGCGACTCGTCGCGGAAACCGCCTGATGCGACGCGGCCGCCGCCTCGCGATCGACGTCGGGGACGCCCGGATCGGGGTCGCCTCGTGCGACCCCGACGGGATCCTCGCCACGCCGGTGGAGACCGTGCCGGGACGCGATGTCCCGGCCGCCCACCGGCGGCTGAGGCAACTCGTGGAGGAGTACGAGCCGATCGAGGTCGTCGTCGGACTCCCTCGCTCCCTCAAGGGGGGCGAGGGTCCGGCCGCGGCCAAGGTCCGCGCGTTCACCCAGGAGCTGGCCGCCGGGATCGCCCCCGTCGGCGTGCGGCTGGTGGACGAGAGGATGACCACAGTGACGGCCGGTCAAGGGCTGCGCGCCTCGGGCGTGAAGTCCAAAAAGGGCCGGTCTGTCATCGACCAGGCGGCCGCCGTCATCATCCTCCAGCAGGCACTGGAGTCCGAACGGGCGTCAGGTAAAGCTCCGGGCGAGGGCGTCGAAGTGGTCATCTGATCGCGATACGGTAACGTTCCGCGCGACCGGCGGCGTTCGAACAGCTGCCGCACAGCATCAAGAGGCGGACCGGTTGCCCTGCCACCCAGAAGCGGCCGCCGCCTCGCGGCTTGTAGGGGATCGATGACTGAGTATGGCCGGGGCCCTGGCTCCGAACCGTGGCATCCCGAGGACCCGTTGTACGGGGACCAGGGGTGGGGGCAGCAGGCCGCCGACGGCCGACCTGCCTACGGCGGCCAGGGGCAGTACCACCCTCAGCAGCCGCAACAGCATCCTCAGGCTCAGCAGCAGCCGCAGCAGTACGGAGGCGAGTGGGGCACCGGTCAGCACGACCAGTACGGCCAGCAGCAGTACGGGGGCGGTCAGCAGTACGGCGGTCAGTCGCAGGGTGGCGGTCAGCAGTACGGCGGCCAGTCGCAGGGTGGTGGCTGGGAGACCGGTCAGCACGGCCATGTCCCGTACAACGCCGACCCGGTGGACCCGTACGGCGGTCCGCAGCAGCCTGTCGCGTACGGCGGTGAGCAGCCGGATCTCTACGGCACCCCCGACGCGTACCCGCCGCCGCAGCCGCCCGGCCGGCGCGGGGCCGCCCCGGAAACGGACTGGGACCCGGGCCCCGACCAGGGTGAGCACGCGTTCTTCGCCGGTGGCGGCGATGACGACGGCGACGACGATTACGACGACCCGCGTGACGAGGGCAGCCGGCGCAGCCGCGGCGGCAAGAAGCCGAAGAAGCGGCGCAGCGGATGCGCCTGCCTGGTCCTCACCGTGATCTTCGCGGGCGGCGTCGGCGGCGTCGGCTATTTCGGCTATCAGTTCTATCAGGACCGTTTCGGATCGGCGCCGGATTACGCGGGGTCCGGAAATGGCGAATCCGTTTCCGTGGACATTCCCAAGGGCGCGGGCGGCTATGTCATCGGGCAGCGCTTGAAGGACGCGGGCGTCATCAAGAGCGTGGACGCCTTTGTCTCGGCGCAGGAGCAGAATCCGCGGGGCAAGTCCATTCAGGACGGCGGATACACGCTCGAGAAGGAAATGTCGGCCGCAAGCGCGGTCGAGATGATGCTCAACCCGAGCAGCCGGAACAACCTGATCATTGCCGAGGGCCGCCGTAACGTGTGGGTCTACGAGCAGATCGACAAGCGGCTCGGCATCGCGAAGGGCACGACGCAAAAGGTCGCGAAGAAGGACTACAAGAAACTCGGACTGCCCGCCTGGGCCATGAACGAGCCGAATGTGAAGGACCCGCTGGAAGGGTTCCTCTACCCGTCCAGCTACGGCGTCGCCAAGGGCGGAAAGCCCGAGGCGGTCCTGAAGCAGATGGTGTCGCGGGCGACCGAGAAGTACGAGGCCTACGGCGTCGAGAAGAAGGCCAAGAGCCTCGGCCTCGACAGCCCGTGGCAGCTGATCACGGTGGCGAGCCTCGCGCAGGCCGAGGGCACGAGCCACGACGACTTCCGCAAGATGGCAGAGGTCGTCTACAACCGCCTCAAGCCCGGCAACGAGCAGACGAACGGAATGCTGGAGTTCGACTCCACATACAACTACGTCAAGAACCAGAGCAAGATCGACCTGAGCCTCACCGCGCTGCGCAAGTACGACAACCGCTACAACACGTACTACTACAAGGGCCTGCCGCCCGGGCCGATCGGAAACCCGGGTGAGGAAGCCCTGAAGGGCGCCGTCAACCCGACCAGTGACGGCTGGTACTACTTCATCTCGATGGACGGCAAGACCAGCGAGTTCACCAAGACGAACGAGGAACACCAGAAGCTGGTCGACAAGTGGAACGCGTCGAGGAAGAACTGATGCCGGCAATCAGAAGGGCGGCCGTACTCGGGTCGCCCATCGCCCACTCCCTTTCCCCGGTGCTGCACCGCGCCGCCTACGAGGAATTGGGCCTGACGGACTGGTCCTACGACCGCTTCGAGGTCGACGAGGTCGCCCTGCCCGACTTCCTGGCCGGGCTCGGGCCCGAGTGGGCGGGCCTCTCGCTGACCATGCCGCTGAAACGCGCCGTGATCCCGCTGCTGGACACGATCAGCGACACGGCCTCCTCCGTCGAGGCCGTCAACACGGTCGTCCTCACCGAGGACGGGCACAAGGTCGGCGACAACACCGACATCCCCGGCATGGTCGCCGCCCTCGCCGAGCGCGGCATCGACAAGGTCGAGTCCGCCGCGATCCTGGGCGCGGGCGCCACCGCGTCCTCCGCGCTCGCCGCCCTGTCGCGGGTCTGCGCCGGTGAGATCGTCGCGTACGTCCGCAGCGACGCGCGCGCGGCCGAGATGCGGGAGTGGGGCGAGCGGCTGGACGTGGACGTCACGATCGGGCAGTGGTCGGACGCGGCGCGTGCCTTCACCGCGCCGCTGGTCGTCGCCACGACGCCCGCCGGGACCACGGACACCCTCGCCGCCGAGGTCCCCGAACGGCCCGGAACCCTCTTCGACGTCCTCTACGACCCCTGGCCGACGCAGCTCGCGGCCCGCTGGTCCGGGTACGGCGGAGCGGTCGTCAGCGGGCTCGACCTGTTGGTGCACCAGGCCGTCCTCCAGGTCGAGCAGATGACGGGGCGCGCCCCGGCGCCGCTCGGTGCGATGCGCCGGGCGGGGGAGCGGGCGCTCGCCGGCTGACCCGGGCCGCGTCCGTCCCGGCGTCCGTCTGATGGACCGGGGGCCGGGTCGGGTGCGCGGACGTGGGAGGATCGGGGTGGCGGGCCAGGGCCGCGCACCCGGCCGCGCCATCGCAGTTCGAGGCGCGAGCAAGAGGAGCACCGTTGAGCAGGTTGCGCTGGCTGACCGCTGGGGAGTCCCACGGACCCGCACTTGTCGCGACGCTGGAGGGACTTCCCGCCGGCGTGCCGATCACCACGGAGATGGTGGCGGACCACCTGGCCCGGCGGCGGCTCGGCTATGGACGCGGCGCGCGGATGAAGTTCGAGCGCGACGAGGTGACCTTCCTCGGCGGCGTGCGCCACGGCCTGACCATGGGTTCGCCGGTCGCGGTCATGGTGGGCAACACCGAGTGGCCCAAGTGGGAGCAGGTCATGTCGGCCGACCCGGTCGACCCCGAGATCCTCGCCGACCTGGCACGCAACGCGCCGCTGACCCGGCCCCGCCCGGGTCACGCCGACCTCGCCGGCATGCAGAAGTACGGCTTCGACGAGGCCCGGCCGATCCTGGAGCGCGCCTCTGCCCGCGAGACGGCGGCCCGCGTCGCGCTCGGCGCCGTCGCCCGCTCCTACCTCAAGGAGACGGCCGGCATCGAGATCGTCAGCCACGTCACCGAGCTGGCGAGCGCCAAGGCGCCCTACGGCGTCTACCCGACCCCGGCCGATGTCGACAAGCTCGACGCCGACCCGGTGCGCTGTCTGGACGCGGACGCGTCGAAGGCGATGGTCGCGGAGATCGACCAGGCCCACAAGGACGGCGACACCCTCGGCGGCGTCGTCGAGGTCCTCGCCTACGGCGTGCCGGTGGGCCTCGGCTCGCACGTGCACTGGGACCGGCGTCTGGACGCCCGCCTCGCGGGGGCCCTCATGGGTATCCAGGCCATCAAGGGCGTCGAGGTCGGCGACGGCTTCGAGCTCGCCCGCGTGCCCGGCTCCAAGGCGCACGACGAGATCGTGAGCACGGACGAGGGCATCAAGCGCACGTCGGGCCGCTCCGGCGGCACCGAGGGCGGCCTCACCACCGGTGAACTGCTGCGTGTGCGCGCCGCGATGAAGCCCATCGCGACGGTCCCGCGCGCGCTCGCCACCATCGACGTGGCGACCGGCGAGGCCACCAAGGCCCACCACCAGCGCTCCGACGTGTGCGCGGTCCCGGCCGCCGGCATCGTCGCCGAGGCCATGGTCGCGCTCGTGCTCGCCGACGCCGTCGCGGAGAAGTTCGGCGGCGACAGCGTCCCCGAGACCCGGCGCAACGTGCAGTCGTACCTCGACCACCTCCAGATCCGGTGACCGGCCCGCTGGTCGTACTCGTCGGCCCGATGGGCGTCGGCAAGTCCACGGTGGGGGAGCTCCTCGCCGAGTGGCTCGGCTGCCCCTACCGGGACACCGACGCGGACATCGTGGCCGCCCAGGGCCGCCCCATCGCGGACATCTTCGTGGACGAGGGCGAGGCCCACTTCCGCGCACTCGAACGGCAGGCCGTGCGCGAAGCCCTCGCCGAGCACCCGGGTGTGCTCGCGCTCGGCGGCGGAGCGATCCTCGACGAGTCGACGCGCGCGCTGCTGGCCCCGCTCCCCGTCGTCTATCTGTCGATGGACGTCGAGGAGGCGGTCAAGCGGACCGGCCTCAACACCGCCCGTCCGCTGCTCGCCGTCAACCCGCGCCGCCAGTGGCGCGAGCTGATGGAGGCCCGCCGCCACCTGTACACCGAAGTCGCCCGCGTCGTCGTACCCACCGACGACCGCACCCCCGAAGAGGTCGCTCGCGCGGTCCTCGACGCCCTGGAGTTGAAGAAGGCATGACCGAGCAACAGGTGACCCGGATCCAGGTCGGCGGCACGGCCGGTACCGACCCGTACGAGGTCCTCGTCGGACGTCAGCTCCTCGGCGAACTCGGCGGCCTGATCGGCGACTCCGCCCAGCGCGTCGCGATCATCCACCCGGAGGCGCTCGCCGAGACCGGTGAAGCGCTGCGCGGCGACCTCGCCGACCAGGGCTTCGAGGTCGTCGCCATCCAGGTGCCCAATGCCGAGGAGGCCAAGACCGCAGAGGTCGCCGCCTACTGCTGGAAGGCGCTCGGCCAGTCCGGCTTCACCCGCACCGACGTCGTCGTCGGCGTGGGCGGCGGCGCCACCACGGACCTCGCCGGGTTCGTGGCCGCGACGTGGCTGCGCGGGGTGCGCTGGATCGCCGTGCCGACCACCGTGCTCGGCATGGTGGACGCGGCCGTCGGCGGCAAGACCGGGATCAACACCGCCGAGGGCAAGAACCTCGTGGGGTCCTTCCACCCGCCGGCCGGCGTGCTCTGCGACCTCGCGGCCCTCGACTCGCTGCCGGTCAACGACTTCGTGTCCGGGCTCGCGGAGATCATCAAGGCCGGCTTCATCGCCGACCCGGCGATCCTCGACCTGATCGAGTCCGACCCCGAGGCGGCGCGCTCCCCGCAGGGCCCGCACACCGCCGAGCTCATCGAGCGCTCCATCAAGGTCAAGGCCGAGGTCGTCTCCGGCGACCTCAAGGAGTCGGGCCTGCGCGAGATCCTCAACTACGGGCACACCCTCGCGCACGCCATCGAGAAGAACGAGCGGTACAAGTGGCGGCACGGCGCCGCCGTTTCCGTCGGCATGCACTTCGCCGCCGAACTCGGCCGTCTCGCCGGACGCCTGGACGACGCGACCGCCGACCGGCACCGCACCGTCCTCGAGTCCGTCGGGCTGCCCCTGAGCTACCGCTACGACCAGTGGCCCAAGCTCCTGGAGAACATGAAGGTCGACAAGAAGTCCCGTGGCAACCTGCTGCGGTTCATCGTCCTCGACGGCCTCGCCAAGCCGACGGTCCTCGAAGGACCCGACCCGGCCGTGCTCCTCGCGGCGTACGGCGAAGTGGCCGAATAGCTCCCGCCTTCGGGCACTTCGCGACCTCCCCGGCCGTTCACACAACGGCGGCCGGGGAAGGTACCGTTCGGTAGCGCCTTGTTCGCTGGCGCCAGTTGCCTGTACGAGACGGAGTCGCACCGGATGCAGCACGGAGTGGGTTCGCCGCTGCCGCCGCCCCCTCAGCCGGGGCACGGACCGGCCGCCGGCTGGTCCCAGGCCGGGCATCACACGGGCGCCCACCCGGGCCCCGGACCGGCGGGTCCGCCACCGCCTGCCCCCGGCTTCGCCGGCCCACCCGGCCCCTCGGGCCCGGCACCGCACGCACCCGCGCCGCCCGCCCCGCAGCCGGCCCCGCACACCCAGCCTCCGCAGGGCCGGCCCCCGTACCCGGGCGTCCCTCAGCACGCCCCCCAGCAGTCCCCGCAGCCCCCCTCGCGGGACACCACGGGCCATGTGCAGCTCCCGCCGGGCGGCCCCGTCGCCATGCCGAGCCCGCCGCCCGCCGCGGGCACCGCCGACGCCACCGCCACGACGCTCGCCGTCCTGCTCATCGGCCCCGCCGGCGCGGGCAAGACGAGCGTCGCCAAGTACTGGGCGGACCAGCGCCGCGTCCCCACGGCTCACATCAGCCTCGACGACGTACGCGAGTGGGTGCGCTCCGGATTCGCCGACCCGCAGTCGGGGTGGAACGACCACTCCGAGGCCCAGTACCGCCTCGCCCGCCGCACCTGCGGCTTCGCCGCGCGCAACTTCCTGGCCAACGGCATCTCCTGCATCCTCGACGACGCCGTCTTCCCGGACCGTCCGGTCGTGGGCCTCGGCGGCTGGAAGCGGCACGTGGGTCCCGGCCTGCTGCCCGTGGTGCTGCTTCCCGGCCTGGAGATCGTCCTCGAGCGCAACGCGGAACGCAGCGGGAACCGCCGCCTCACGGATGAGGAAGTCGCCCGCATCCACGGCCGCATGGCCGGCTGGTACGGCTCGGGTCTGCCCATCATCGACAACTCCCAGATGGACGTGCCCACCACGGCCCGCGTCCTCGACGACGTCCTCGCCCGCTCGATCGCGAGCCCGCCCCAGTGGTAGCGGGCCGCGCGGAGCACCCTGGAGAGGCCACCTCGCCGCCCGTCCGGACGCGCTGACCAGGCCGCGCATCTCTGTCACTCGTACGCTCGATTCATGTCAGAGGTGTACGCGGCCCGTAGGGACCGGCTGAGGGAGCGCGCTGCGGCGGGCGGCAGTGCCGCCGCCCTTGTCTCGCGCCCTGCCAACGTTCGCTATCTCGCGGGTGCGGCGCCCCACGGCGCCGTACTCCTGCTGGGCAAGGGCCCCGGTGCCGAAGACGACGTCCTGATGTGCCGGGTGGCGCCCAGCGAGCAGCCGGCCGAGGGGCGGCCCGACGAGTCGCTGCGCGTCCAGGTGCTCGACGCGCCGGGCGGGGACCCCGCCGTGGTCGCCGCCGGCGTCGCGCTGACCCTCGGGGCGGATTCGCTCGCCGTCGAGGAGCACCATCTGACCGTGGCCAGGCACCGGGCGCTCGGCTCCGTGGCGCCCGGGCTGCGGCTCGGCGACCTGGGCAGCGCCGTGGAGCAGCTGCGGCTCGTCAAGGACGAGGACGAGATCTCCTGTCTGCGCATCGCCGCCGAGATCGCCGACCAGGCCCTCGGTGAACTGCTCGAATCGATCCTCGTCGGCCGTACCGAACGCCACCTCGCCCTGGAGCTGGAGCGCCGCCTCGTCGACCACGGCGCCGACGGCCCCGCCTTCCCGACCTCGGTCGGCACCGGGCCGAACTCGGGCCGCGGCGCCCACCGCCCCACCGATCGCCGCGTGGAGGAGGGCGACTTCCTCTCGGTCTGCCTCGGTGCCGCCTACCGCGGATACCGCTGCGAGATCGGCCGTACGTTCGTCATCGGGACCTCGCCCGCGGACTGGCAGATCGACCTGTACGACCTGGTCTTCGCAGCCCAGAGGGCCGGCCGGGAGAGCCTCGCACCCGGCGCCGAGTGCCGCGAGGTGGACCGCGCGGCACGCCACGTACTGGACTCCGCGGGGTACGCGGACGGCCTCTCACAGCTCACCGGACACGGTGTCGGACTCGAAATCGACGAGGAGCCGCAGTTGGCCCCCGCGGCCATGGGTAAACTGGACCTTTGTGTGCCGGTCACCGTCGAACCGGGGGTCCACCTCCCGGGCCGGGGCGGTGTCCGGATCGATGACACGCTCGTCGTGCGCCCCGAGGCGGACGGCGGGCCCGAGCTACTCACCATTACGACCAAGGAGCTGCTCGCGCTGTAAGGCGCGCGTGCCCGGGGTCGTCCATCGTCAGTCCAGGAGATTCCGCAACCGTGGCTTCCACGAACGACCTCAAGAACGGCCTGGTGCTCAAGCTCGACGGGGGCCAGCTCTGGTCCGTCGTCGAGTTCCAGCACGTCAAGCCCGGCAAGGGCCCTGCCTTTGTGCGCACCAAGCTCAAGAACGTGCTCTCCGGGAAGGTCGTCGACAAGACCTTCAACGCCGGCGTCAAGGTCGAGACGGCCACGATCGACAAGCGCGACATGCAGTTCTCCTACATGGACGGCGAGTACTTCGTCTTCATGGACATGGAGACCTACGACCAGCTCATGGTCGACCGCAAGGCCGTCGGCGACGCCGCCAACTTCCTGATCGAGGGCTTCACCGCCTCCGTCGCGCAGCACGAGGGGGAGGTGCTCTTCGTCGAGCTGCCGGCCGCCGTCGAGCTCGTCGTCCAGGAGACCGAGCCGGGCGTCCAGGGCGACCGCTCCACCGGTGGCACCAAGCCCGCCACGCTGGAGACCGGCCACCAGATCCAGGTGCCGCTCTTCATCACCACGGGCGAGAAGATCAAGGTCGACACCCGCACGAGTGACTACCTCGGCCGGGTGAACAGCTAACCGTGGCTGCTCGCAACACGGCCCGCAAGCGCGCCTTCCAGATCCTTTTCGAGGCAGACCAGCGCGGAGTCGACGTCCAGACGGTCCTCGCGGACTGGATCCGGCACTCCCGGTCCGACACCCGGCAGCCGCCGGTCAGCGAGTACACGATGGAGCTGGTCGAGGGATACGCGCGCAAGACCGCGCGTATCGACGAGCTCATCTCGCAGTACGCCGTTGGGTGGACGCTGGACAGGATGCCGGTCGTCGACCGCAACATCCTGCGCCTGGGCGCCTACGAGCTCGTCTGGGTCGACGACACCCCGGACGCCGTGGTGCTCGACGAGGCCGTGCAGCTCGCCAAGGAGTTCTCCACGGACGACTCCCCGGCCTTCGTCAACGGGCTTCTGGGACGCTTCAAGGACCTGAAGCCGACGCTGCGCCGCGACGAGGCGTAGCAGGCAGGCAGCGACAGCCATCAGGCCCGGAGCGGAACACTGATTCAGTGTTCCGCTCCGGGCCTGATGCGTTCCTGGGACGACGTCAGGGCACAAAACGCCGGAGGGGCAGGCCGCGAAAACGCGGGCCCGCCCCTCCGGCGTGACGTTTCTGCCGACTTCTGTCCGTCAGAGGTCGTCGTGTGCGACGGCGCGACGCGCGTCGGCGTCCAGGACGCCCCAGCTGATGAGCTGCTCGGTGAGGACCGAGGGCGACTGGTCGTAGATGACGGCGAGGGTGCGCAGGTCGTCCTGGCGGATCGAGAGCACCTTGCCGTTGTAGTCGCCGCGCTGGGACTGGATCGTCGCCGCGTAGCGCTGCAGGGGGCCCGCCTTCTCCGGCGGGACGTGGGCCAGGCGCTCCAGGTCGAGAACGAGCTTCGGCGGGGGCTCGGCCGCACCGCCCGGCGTGGTGCCCGGCAGGAGCTCCTGCACCGGCACCCCGTAGAAGTCCGCCAGCTCGGCGAGGCGCTGCACGGTCACGGCACGGTCGCCGCGCTCGTACGAACCGACCACGACCGCCTTCCAGCGTCCCTGGGACTTCTCCTCGACACCGTGGAGGGAAAGGCCCTGCTGGGTGCGGATGGCGCGGAGCTTGGCCCCGAGCTGTTTGGCGTATTCGCTGGACATATAGCTCCCGGACGCTGTATCAACGTGCGGCTCCGCCGCGTGGCTGGTAACTCACTGTGAGGTTACGCAGCGTTACTTGGCTGCGTCAAGCCGAGTGGTCCGTTACCGACCTTCCCTCGGAACGGCGTGTCTCGCACCTCCAGGGTGGTGATCAGTGGCGTTGCGGGCCTGGTACCGTGGATGGCGCAAATCCGACGTCCTTTAAGGTCCGTCCCGTGAGGCGGAGAAGGGGGTCCGTTTTTTATGGACATCAGCAGCTCCGATGAGGCACGCCCCGTACTCGAGGGCCCCGACATCGCGCGGGTACTGACCCGCATCGCTCACGAGATCGTCGAGCGCGCCAAGGGCGCCGAAGACGTCGTGCTCCTGGGCATTCCCACCCGCGGCGTCTTCCTGGGCCGCCGGCTCGCGGACAAACTCGAAGAGATCACCGGACGCAAGATCCCGGTCGGCTCCCTCGACATCACCATGTACCGCGACGACCTGCGCATGCACCCGCCGCGGGCGCTGGCCCGCACGGAGATCCCCGCCGACGGCATCGACGGCCGCCTCGTCGTCCTCGTCGACGACGTGCTCTTCTCCGGCCGCACCATCCGCGCCGCACTCGACGCCCTGAACGACATCGGGCGCCCCCGCGCCGTGCAGCTCGCGGTCCTCGTCGACCGTGGCCACCGCGAACTCCCCATTCGCGCCGACTACGTCGGCAAGAACCTCCCCACGTCGCTGCGGGAGACGGTCAAGGTCCAGCTCGCCGAGGAGGACGGACGCGACTCCGTGCTGCTCGGCGCCAAGCGGACCGCTCCGGCCGGCGAGCAGTAGCCACCCTCAGTCGACCCTGAGGGTGCTGCCGCGCGCCCGTATGCCCGAATACTCCTGAACTTTCCTACGGAGCCTCCCCGATGATGCGACACCTCATCTCGGCCGCCGACCTCACCCGCGACGACGCCGTCCTCATCCTCGACACCGCCGAGGAGATGGCCCGGGTCGCCGACCGGCCGATCAAGAAGCTGCCCGCCCTGCGCGGCCGCACGATCTGCAACCTCTTCTTCGAGGACTCGACGCGCACCCGGATCTCCTTCGAGGCCGCCGAGAAGCGCCTCTCCGCGGACGTCATCAACTTCGCCGCCAAGGGATCCAGCGTCTCCAAGGGCGAGTCCCTCAAGGACACCGCGCAGACCCTGGAGGCGATGGGCGTCGACGCCGTCGTCATCCGGCACGGCGCCTCCGGCGCGCCCTACCGCCTCGCCACCTCGGGCTGGATCGACGCCCCGGTCATCAACGCGGGCGACGGCACCCACCAGCACCCCACGCAGGCGCTCCTCGACGCGTTCACGATGCGCCGCCGCCTGGTCGGGCGCGACGCCGGACTCGGCAGGGACCTCGAGGGCAAGCGCATCACGCTCGTCGGGGACGTCCTGCACAGCCGCGTCGCCCGCTCGAACGTCGACCTGCTGCACACCCTCGGCGCCGAGGTCACCCTCGTCGCCCCGCCGACCCTCGTCCCGGTCGGCGTCGAGACCTGGCCCTGCGAGGTCTCGTACGACCTCGACAGCACCCTGCCGAAGTCCGACGCCGTCATGATGCTGCGCGTCCAGCGCGAGCGGATGAACGCCGCCTTCTTCCCGACCGAGCGCGAGTACTCGCGTCGCTACGGCCTGGACGGCGACCGCATGGCGAAGATGCCCGAGCACGCCATCGTGATGCACCCGGGCCCGATGGTCCGCGGCATGGAGATCACCGCCGAGGTCGCCGATTCCGACCGCTGCACGGTCATCGAGCAGGTCGCCAACGGCGTCTCCATCCGCATGGCCGTCCTGTACCTGCTTCTGGGCGGCAACGAGCCCGCCGTCACCCACACCCGTACCGAGGAGAAGTAAGAACCATGAGCAAGATCCTTATCCGAGGTGCGAAGGTGCTCGGCGGCGAGCAGCAGGACGTCCTGATCGACGGCGCCGTCATCGAGGCGGTCGGCACCGGCCTGTCCGCCGAGGGCGCCCAGGTCGTGGAGGCCGGCGGCAAGGTGCTCCTGCCTGGTCTCGTCGACCTGCACACCCACCTGCGCGAGCCCGGCCGCGAGGACTCCGAGACCGTCCTCACCGGTACCCGGGCGGCCGCCTCCGGTGGCTACACCGCCGTGTTCGCCATGGCCAACACCTTCCCGGTCGCCGACACCGCCGGCGTCGTCGAGCAGGTCTACCGGCTCGGCCAGGAGTCCGGCTACTGCGACGTGCAGCCCATCGGCGCCGTCACCGTCGGCCTGGAAGGCAAGAAGCTCGCCGAGCTCGGCGCCATGCACGAGTCCGCCGCCGGCGTCACCGTCTTCTCCGACGACGGCAAGTGCGTCGACGACGCGGTGATCATGCGCCGCGCCCTGGAGTACGTGAAGGCCTTCGGCGGCGTCGTCGCCCAGCACGCCCAGGAGCCCCGCCTCACCGAGGGCGCCCAGATGAACGAGGGCATCGTGTCGGCGGAGCTCGGGCTCGGCGGCTGGCCCGCCGTCGCCGAGGAGTCGATCATCGCCCGCGACGTACTGCTCGCCGAGCACGTCGGCTCCCGCGTGCACATCTGCCACCTGTCCACGGCCGGCAGCGTCGAGATCGTGCGCTGGGCCAAGTCCCGCGGCATCGACGTCACCGCCGAGGTCACCCCGCACCACCTGCTCCTCACCGACGAGCTGGTCCGCTCGTACAACCCCGTCTACAAGGTCAACCCGCCGCTGCGCACCGAGCGCGACGTGACGGCCCTGCGCGAGGCGCTCGCCGACGGCACGATCGACATCGTCGCCACCGACCACGCCCCGCACCCGCACGAGGACAAGGACTGCGAGTGGGCCGCGGCCGCCATGGGCATGGTCGGGCTCGAGACCGCCCTGTCCGTCGTGCAGCAGACGATGGTCGAGACCGGGCTGCTCGACTGGGCCGGCGTCGCCGACCGCATGTCCGTCAAGCCCGCGCAGATCGGCGGCGCCAAGGGCCACGGACGGCCCGTCTCGGCAGGTGAGCCCGCGAACCTGGTCCTGGTCGACGCCGATTACCGTGGAGCCGTGGACCCCGCCGGCTTCGCCTCGCGCAGCCGCAACACGCCCTACGAGGGGCGTGAGCTGCCCGGGCGCGTCACGCACACGTGGCTGCGGGGCAAGGCCACGCTCGTCGACGGGAAGCTCGCGTGACACGACTGACGCAACCACTGGCAGTGCTCGCCGCCGAACAGAAGTCGGCGGACGTGACGGACTGGCCCGACCGGATCGGCTGGATCGTCGGGCTGCTCCTCCTCATCGCGCTCGTCTACTGGCTGATGCGCCAGGGCTGGAAGTGGCGCGGCACCCTCCAGGGCGACCTGCCGCCGCTCTCCACCGCGCCGTCCGCGCCCGGTCCGGCCAGACTTGAGCTGAGCGGCCGTTACCACGGCTCCACGACCGCGGGGCAGTGGCTCGACCGCATCGTGGCGCACGGCCTAGGCACCCGCAGCCGCGTCGAGCTCACGCTCACGGACGCGGGTCTGGACGTCGTACGCCCCGGGGCCACGGACTTCTTCATCCCCGTCGCACAGCTGCGCGAGGCCCGGCTCGACAAGGGCATCGCCGGCAAGGTCCTCACGGAGGGCGGTCTGCTGATCGTCACCTGGAGGCACGGGGACAAGCTGATCGACTCCGGCTTCCGCTCCGACCACGCCGCGGAGCAGGCCGAGTGGGTCGAGACCCTCAACAACATGATCGACACCAGCAGTACGAGCAGCACCAACAGCACGACCATCACGACGGAAGGCACCGCACGATGACGACCTCCACCCGGGGAGCCGCCAACGCTCCCGCCGTACTCGTCCTGGAGGACGGCCGCATCTTCCGCGGCCGCGCCTACGGGGCCGTGGGGGAGACCTTCGGCGAGGCGGTGTTCAACACCGGCATGACCGGTTACCAGGAGACGCTGACCGACCCGTCGTACCACCGGCAGGTCGTGGTGATGACCGCCCCGCACGTCGGCAACACCGGCGTGAACGACGAGGACCCCGAGTCGAAGCAGATCTGGGTCGCGGGCTACGTCGTGCGGGACCCCGCGCGCGTGCCCTCCAACTGGCGCTCCCAGCGCTCGCTCGACGAGGAGCTGCGCAAGCAGGGCGTCGTCGGCATCAGCGGCGTCGACACCCGCGCCCTCACCCGCCACCTGCGCGAGCGCGGCGCCATGCGCGTCGGCATCTTCTCCGGCAACGCGCTGCCCGACGCGGGCACGATGCTCGCCGAGGTGCGCCAGGCGCCCGAGATGAAGGGCGCGAACCTCGCCGCCGAGGTCGCCACCAAGGAGACGTACGTCGTCCCCGCGATCGGTGAGAAGAAGTTCACCGTCGCCGCCGTCGACCTCGGCATCAAGGGCATGACCCCGCACCGGATGGCCGAGCGCGGCATCGAGGTGCACGTGCTGCCCGCGACGGCCACGGCCGAGGACATCTACGCGGTCCGGCCCGACGGCGTGTTCTTCTCCAACGGCCCGGGCGACCCGGCCACCGCCGACGGCCCCGTCGCGGTCATGCGGGAGGTCCTCTCCCGTAAGACCCCGCTGTTCGGCATCTGCTTCGGCAACCAGATCCTCGGCCGTGCCCTCGGCTTCGGCACCTACAAGCTGAAGTACGGCCACCGCGGCATCAACCAGCCGGTGCAGGACCGCACGACCGGCAAGGTCGAGGTCACCGCGCACAACCACGGATTCGCCGTCAACGCCCCGCTCGACAAGGTCTCCGACACCCCCTTCGGCCGCGCCGAGGTCTCCCACGTCTGCCTGAACGACCAGGTTGTCGAGGGGCTCCACCTCCTCGACCAGCCGGCGTTCAGCGTCCAGTACCACCCCGAGGCAGCGGCGGGCCCGCACGACGCGGCCTACCTGTTCGACCGCTTCGTAGAGCTCATGTCTGAAAAGGGAGCCCAGCGTGCCTAAGCGCACCGATATCCAGTCCGTCCTGGTCATCGGTTCCGGACCGATCGTCATCGGCCAGGCCGCCGAGTTCGACTACTCGGGCACCCAGGCCTGCCGCATCCTGCGCGCCGAGGGCCTGCGGGTCATCCTCGTGAACTCCAACCCGGCGACGATCATGACCGACCCGGAGATCGCCGACGCCACGTACGTCGAGCCGATCACCCCCGAGTTCGTCGAGAAGATCATCGCCAAGGAGCGCCCCGACGCGCTCCTGCCCACCCTCGGTGGCCAGACCGCGCTCAACACCGCGATCTCCATGCACGAGAACGGCGTCCTCGAGAAGTACGGCGTCGAACTCATCGGCGCCAACGTCGAGGCCATCAACAAGGGCGAGGACCGCGACCTCTTCAAGGGCGTCGTCGAGGCCGTCAACGCCAAGATCGGCCACGGCGAGTCCGCCCGCTCGGTCATCTGCCACACCATGGACGACGTCATCAAGGGCGTCGACACGCTCGGCGGCTACCCCGTCGTCGTCCGCCCCTCCTTCACGATGGGCGGCGCGGGCTCCGGCTTCGCGCACGACGAGGAGGAGCTGCGCCGCATCGCCGGCCAGGGCCTGACCCTGTCTCCCACCACCGAGGTGCTCCTGGAGGAGTCCATCCTCGGCTGGAAGGAGTACGAGCTCGAGCTGATGCGCGACAAGAACGACAACGTCGTGGTCGTCTGCTCCATCGAGAACTTCGACCCGATGGGCGTCCACACGGGTGACTCGATCACCGTCGCCCCGGCGATGACGCTCACCGACCGCGAGTACCAGCGTCTGCGCGACATCGGCATCGCGATCATCCGCGAGGTCGGCGTCGACACCGGCGGCTGCAACATCCAGTTCGCGATCGACCCGACCGACGGCCGGATCATCGTCATCGAGATGAACCCGCGCGTCTCCCGGTCCTCGGCGCTCGCGTCGAAGGCCACCGGCTTCCCGATCGCGAAGATCGCCGCCAAGCTGGCCGTCGGCTACACGCTCGACGAGATCCCGAACGACATCACCGAGAAGACGCCGGCCTCCTTCGAGCCGACGCTCGACTACGTGGTCGTGAAGGCCCCGCGGTTCGCCTTCGAGAAGTTCCCGTCCGCCGACTCCACCCTCACCACCACCATGAAGTCGGTGGGCGAGGCCATGGCGATCGGCCGCAACTTCACCGAGGCGCTCCAGAAGGCGCTGCGCTCCCTGGAGAAGAAGGGCAGCCAGTTCACCTTCGTCGGCGAGCCCGGCGACAAGGCCGCGCTCCTCGAAGAGGCCGTCCGCCCGACCGACGGCCGCATCAACACCGTCATGCAGGCCATCCGCGCCGGCGCCACCCAGGAAGAGGTCTTCGAGTACACGAAGATCGACCCCTGGTTCGTCGACCAGCTCTTCCTCGTCAAGGAGCTCGCCGACGAGCTGGCCGCCGCCGAGCGCCTCGACGTCGACCTGATTGCCGAGGCCAAGCGGCACGGCTTCTCCGACGCCCAGATCGCCGAGATCCGCGGCCTGCGCGAGGACGTCGTCCGCGAGGTGCGCCACGCGCTCGGTGTCCGCCCGGTCTACAAGACGGTCGACACCTGCGCCGCCGAGTTCGCCGCGAAGACCCCGTACTTCTACTCCTCGTACGACGAGGAGAGCGAGGTCGCGCCGCGCACCAAGCCCGCCGTGATCATCCTGGGCTCGGGCCCCAACCGCATCGGCCAGGGCATCGAGTTCGACTACTCCTGCGTCCACGCCTCCTTCGCCCTGAGCGACGCCGGCTACGAGACGGTGATGGTCAACTGCAACCCGGAGACCGTGTCCACGGACTACGACACCTCCGACCGCCTGTACTTCGAGCCGCTGACGCTCGAGGACGTCCTGGAGATCGTCCACGCGGAGTCCCTCGCGGGCCCGATCGCGGGCGTCGTCGTCCAGCTCGGCGGCCAGACCCCGCTGGGCCTGGCGCAGGCGCTCAAGGACAACGGCGTACCGGTCGTGGGCACCTCGCCCGAGGCCATCCACGCCGCCGAGGACCGCGGCGCCTTCGGCCGCGTCCTCGCCGAGGCGGGCCTCCCCGCCCCCAAGCACGGCACCGCCACCACCTTCTCCGAGGCCAAGGCCATCGCCGACGAGATCGGCTACCCGGTCCTCGTCCGCCCGTCGTACGTCCTCGGCGGCCGCGGCATGGAGATCGTGTACGACGAGACCCGCCTCGCCTCGTACATCGAGGAGTCCACGGAGATCTCCCCGTCCCGCCCCGTGCTCGTCGACCGCTTCCTCGACGACGCGATCGAGATCGACGTGGACGCGCTCTACGACGGTCACGAGCTCTACCTCGGCGGCGTCATGGAGCACATCGAGGAGGCCGGCATCCACTCCGGCGACTCGGCGTGCGCCCTGCCCCCGATCACGCTGGGCGGCTTCGACATCAAGCGCCTGCGCGCCTCCACCGAGGCCATCGCCAAGGGCGTCGGCGTCCGCGGCCTGATCAACATCCAGTTCGCCATGGCCGGCGACATCCTGTACGTCCTCGAGGCCAACCCCCGCGCCTCGCGCACCGTCCCCTTCACCTCGAAGGCGACCGCGGTGCCGCTCGCCAAGGCCGCCGCGCGCATCTCGCTCGGCGCGACCGTGGCCGAGCTGCGCGCGGAGGGTCTGCTCCCGAAGACCGGCGACGGCGGCACGCTGCCGCTGGACGCGCCGATCTCCGTCAAGGAGGCCGTGATGCCGTGGAGCCGCTTCCGCGACATCCAGGGCCGCGGCGTGGACACCGTCCTCGGCCCGGAGATGCGCTCCACCGGCGAGGTCATGGGCATCGACTCGGTCTTCGGCACGGCGTACGCCAAGTCGCAGGCCGGCGCGTACGGTCCGCTGCCGACGAAGGGCCGCGCGTTCATCTCGGTCGCCAACCGGGACAAGCGCACGATGATCTTCCCGGCGCGCGAGCTCGTCGCCCACGGCTTCGAACTGCTCGCCACGTCCGGCACCGCCGAGGTGCTGCGCCGCAACGGCATCAACGCCACGGTGGTGCGCAAGCTCAGCGAGGGCGAGGGCCCGAACGGCGAGAAGACCATCGTCCAGCTCATCCACGACGGCCAGGTCGACCTCATCGTCAACACCCCGTACGGCACGGGCGGCCGCCTCGACGGCTACGAGATCCGTACGGCGGCGGTGGCGCGCAGCGTCCCGTGCCTGACCACGGTGCAGGCTCTCGCGGCCGCCGTACAGGGCATCGACGCCCTCAACCACGGTGACGTGGGCGTCCGTTCACTCCAGGAACACGCGGAACACCTGACCGCGGCCCGCGACTAGCAGCCCACAGAGGGGGACATCGGAAACGGTGTCCCCCTCCGTGTGAGCACCCCGTGTGAGGACACCACCCACGATGTACAAGCTCTTCTTCCACCTCGTCTTCAAGCGCATGGACCCCGAGAAGGCCCACTACCTGGCCTTCCGCTGGATCCGCCTCGCGGCCCGCGTCCCCGTGCTCCGCACGTTCGTCGCCGCCGTCCTCGCGCCCCGCCACAAAGAGCTGCGCACGGAGGCCCTCGGCCTGCGGATGCACGGCCCCTTCGGGCTCGCCGCCGGCTTCGACAAGAACGCCGTCGCGGTCGACGGCATGACGATGCTCGGCTTCGACCACATCGAGATCGGCACCGTCACGGGCGAGCCGCAGCCCGGCAACCCCAAGAAGCGCCTGTTCCGCCTCGTGCCGGACCGCGCGCTGATCAACCGCATGGGGTTCAACAACGAGGGTTCCGCGGCCGTGGCGGACCGCCTGGCGGCCCGCAAGGCCGTCTTCAGGACGACGGTCGGCGTGAACATCGGCAAGACCAAGGTCGTGCCCGAGGAGGAGGCGGCCGCCGACTACGTGAAGTCGACCGAGCGGCTCGCCGCCCACGCCGACTACCTCGTCGTGAACGTCTCCTCGCCGAACACGCCCGGCCTGCGCAACCTCCAGGCCACCGAGGCGCTGCGCCCGCTCCTGACCGCCGTGCGCGAGGCCGCCGACCGCACCGTCACCTCGCGCCGCGTCCCCCTCCTGGTGAAGATCGCCCCCGACCTCGCCGACGAGGACGTCGACGCCGTCGCCGACCTGGCGGTGGAGCTGGGTCTCGACGGGATCATCGCCACGAACACCACCATCGCGCGCGACAGTCTCGGCCTGGCCTCCGACCCGTCCCTCGTGAAGGAGACCGGCGGCCTGTCCGGCGCACCCCTCAAGGCACGCTCCCTGGAGGTCCTCAGGCGCCTCTACGCGCGCGTGGGGGACCGGATCACCCTGGTGGGCGTCGGCGGCATCGAGAACGCCGAGGACGCCTGGCAGCGCATCCTCGCCGGCGCCACCCTCGTCCAGGGCTACAGCGCCTTCATCTACGAGGGCCCCTTCTACGCCCGCACCATCCACAAGGGCCTCGCCGCCCGCCTGAACACCTCGCCGTACGCCACCCTCGCCGACGCCGTCGGCGCCGACGTGAAGAAGGCCCACGCATGACGGTTCTCGAACCCTTCGGCGCCCGCCTGCGCCGCGCCATGGACGAGCGCGGCCCCCTGTGCGTGGGCATCGACCCGCACGCGGCGCTCCTGTCGGCCTGGAGCCTGAACGACGACATCGACGGCCTGGAGCGCTTCACGCGGATCTCGGTCGAGGCGCTCGCCGGCACGGTCGCCGTCGTCAAGCCGCAGTCGGCGTTCTTCGAGCGCTTCGGCTCGCGCGGCGTCGCCGTCCTGGAGCGCGCCGTCGCGGACCTGCGCGCCGCCGGCACGCTGGTGGTCATGGACGCCAAGCGCGGCGACATCGGCTCCACCATGGCCGCGTACGCGGAGACCTTCCTGCACAAGGACTCCCCGCTCTTCTCGGACGCCCTCACCGTCTCGCCGTACCTCGGCTACGGGTCCCTGAAGCCGGCCGTCGACCTGGCCCGCGAGTCCGGCGCCGGACTCTTCGTCCTCGCCCTGACCTCCAACCCCGAGGGCGGCGAGGTCCAGCACGCCGTACGCGCCGACGGGCGCAATGTGGGCGCGACGATGCTCGCGCACCTCGCCGAGGAGAACGCGGGCGAGACGCCCATGGGCTCCTTCGGCGCGGTCGTCGGCGCGACGCTCGGGGACCTGTCCTCGTACGACCTGGACATCAACGGTCCGCTCCTGGCCCCGGGCATCGGTGCGCAGGGCGCGACTCCGGCGGACCTGCCGGCCGTCTTCGGCGCGGCCGCGCGCAACGTCGTCCCGAACGTCAGCCGCGCCGTTCTGAAGGCGGGCCCCTCGGTCGCCGCCCTGCGCGACGCGTCGGTCCGCTTCGCCGACGAGGTCCGCGCGGCGGTCGCCGCCGGCTGACCCGATCCGGTGACGGATTCGCGGCTGTTCGAGGTGCTGAGAGGTGCCGCCGAGGTGCGAAAAGGGTCCTCGCGAGGGCTCGCGGGAGCCTCCTTGACCATTCCGTGATGTTTCAACGGGGCCTCGGGGAGGGGCTCGCACAGGGATCCGGGCAGAAATCCGGGGCTATATGTCTGTAATGTCGGGCTCGACGGAGGCTGACCAGGACTTTTCGTCTGTTCTCGCTGACTCAGGCGGTCCTGGCCGCTAGTCTCCGTCGAGTGGGGGCACCTCCCACGCTCTCAAGTCAGTGGGGGAGAAACGGGCGAGCCCATCGCTCGTTGCTCCCCAGGTGAGGGGCGACTAGGTTCCTCACCGGTCCGTATCCGACAGTTCGACATCCGAGGTGACGTAGGCGTGGCTCTTCCGCCCCTTACCCCTGAACAGCGCGCAGCCGCGCTCGAAAAGGCCGCCGCGGCTCGCCGGGAGCGGGCCGAGGTCAAGAATCGACTCAAGCACTCCGGCGCCTCGTTGCACGAGGTCATCAAGCAGGGTCAGGAGAACGACGTCATCGGCAAGATGAAGGTCTCCGCCCTCCTCGAGTCCCTCCCCGGCGTGGGCAAGGTCCGTGCCAAGCAGATCATGGAGCGGCTCGGAATTTCCGAGAGCCGCCGTGTGCGTGGACTCGGTTCCAACCAGATCGCGTCCCTGGAGCGCGAGTTCGGCAGCACCGGCGCTTAGTTCCGCGGGTCCGGACCGACTGGTCCGGGCACTACGGGACAGCTGGAATAATCGCTGCATGAGTGAACGTCCGCGGCTGACCGTGCTCTCCGGCCCCTCCGGGGTCGGCAAGAGCACGGTCGTCGCTCATATGCGCAAGGAACACCCCGAGGTCTGGCTGTCGGTTTCGGCCACCACCCGCAAGCCGCGCCCCGGCGAGAAGCACGGTGTCCACTACTTCTTCGTCACCGACGAGGAAATGGACAAGCTGATCGCCAACGGCGAGCTGCTGGAGTGGGCCGAGTTCGCGGGCAACCGGTACGGGACCCCGCGCCGGGCCGTCCTGGACCGTCTCGAGTCGGGCGAACCCGTCCTCCTCGAGATCGATCTCCAGGGCGCCAGGCTCGTCCGCGAGTCGATGCCCGAGGCGCAGCTGGTCTTCCTCGCCCCGCCGAGCTGGGAGGAGCTGGTCCGTCGGCTCACCGGCCGGGGGACCGAGGCCCCCGAGGTGATCGAGCGCAGACTCGCGGCCGCCAAGGTCGAGCTCGCAGCCGAATCGGAGTTCGATACGACCCTGGTCAACACCTCCGTCGAGGACGTGGCCCGTGAGCTGCTAGCCTTGATGAGAGTTGTTTGATCTTCGATCTATTTGTGATCTCGAATTCCGCCGGAGCAATCCCGCGTTTCCTTGATCACATGTGATCTTCAATCCCATCGGAAGGCAGAGAGTGTCCTCTTCCATTACCGCGCCCGAGGGCATCATCAACCCGCCGATTGATGAGCTGCTCGAGGCGACCGACTCGAAGTACAGCCTCGTGATCTACGCCGCCAAGCGCGCGCGTCAGATCAACGCGTACTACTCGCAGCTCGGTGAGGGCCTGCTCGAGTACGTCGGCCCGCTGGTGGACACCCACGTCCACGAGAAGCCGCTCTCGATCGCGCTCCGTGAGATCAACGCGGGGCTGCTGACGTCCGAGGCCATCGAGGGCCCGGCTCAGTAAGCAATCAGTTTTTCTCGGCCACAGGCCCGGCAGCGCGACTGTCGGGCCTGTGGTGTGTCATGGAGTCGTACGCCTCCGAGGGGAGTCGTACGTTCCCGAGTGCGGGAATCCGAGTGCGGGGAGGCACGGACCGTGGACAAGCCCAAGGTCGTTCTGGGGGTCAGTGGCGGAATCGCCGCCTACAAGGCGTGCGAGCTCCTGCGCCGGCTGACCGAGTCGGGGCACGACGTACGCGTCGTGCCGACGGAGTCCGCCCTGCACTTCGTGGGCGAGGCGACCTGGTCGGCGCTGTCCGGCAACCCCGTCTCGACCGAGGTCTGGGACTCCGTCCACGAGGTCCCGCACGTGCGCATCGGCCAGCAGGCCGACCTGGTGATCGTCGCGCCCGCGACCGCCGACATGCTCGCCAAGGCCGCGCACGGCCTCGCCGACGACCTCCTCACGAACACGCTCCTGACCGCCCGCTGTCCGGTCGTCTTCGCCCCCGCCATGCACACGGAGATGTGGGAGCACCCGGCGACGCGGGAGAACGTGGCCACGCTCCGCCGCCGCGGCGCCCTCGTCATCGAGCCCGCCGTCGGCCGCCTCACCGGCGTCGACACGGGCAAGGGCCGCTTCCCCGACCCGGTGGAGATCTTCGAATTCGCCCGTCGGGTCCTCGCGCGCGGCGATCTGGCGACCACCCAGGACCTCGCCGGGCGGCACGTCGTCATCAGCGCGGGCGGCACCCGCGAGCCCCTCGACCCGGTCCGCTTCCTCGGCAACCGCTCCTCGGGCAAGCAGGGTTACGCCCTCGCCCGCACAGCGGTCGCCCGCGGCGCCCGCGTCACCCTCCTCGCGGCCAACGCGACGCTGCCCGACCCGGCCGGCGTCGACGTCGTCCACACAGGGACGGCGGTAGAGCTGCGTGAGGCCGTCCTCGAGGCGGCGCCGGAGGCGGACGTAGTGGTCATGGCGGCGGCCGTGGCCGACTTCCGCCCCGAGACGTACGCCACAGGGAAGATCAAGAAGAGGGACGGGCAGGAGCCGGAGCCCATCGCCCTGGTCCGTAACCCGGACATCCTCGCCGAGCTCTCGGCGGACCGGCCGCGCCCCGGGCAGCTCGTCGTCGGCTTCGCCGCGGAGACGGACGACGTCCTCGCCAACGGCCGCAAGAAACTGGCCCGCAAGGGCTGTGACCTGCTCGTGGTCAACGAGGTGGGGGAGCGCAAGACCTTCGGCTCCGAGGAGAACGAGGCCGTTCTGCTCGGTGCGGACGGCAGCGAGGTCCCGGTCCCGTACGGTCCGAAGGAAGTGCTCTCCGACACGATCTGGGACGCTGTCGCCCGGCTGCTGCCCATCGGCGACGCGCGGGCCGTGGAACGGATCTACGACGGCGAGTGAATGCCGCTTTCGCTCCAGCGGAGGTCCCGAACTGCACGAATCTCTTACAATTCGGACATGTTCGCCTCTTCCTAAGAGCGATCGTCGTACCGCAGAATGCAGTGCCGCTGGTCACAGCGCTCCCAAGTGGCGAGACACGTGGTCCAGCGGCCGACACCGACCGATAAACTGGTCGAGGACAACGCCGGGCGCAGCTCCCGGCCGTCCGCAAATGATCAGCCAGCAGCCGCTGCAACCACAGGGAGCGTTGTGTCCCGTCGCCTGTTCACCTCGGAGTCCGTGACCGAGGGTCACCCCGACAAGATCGCTGACCAGATCAGCGACACCATTCTTGACGCGCTTCTGCGGGAGGACCCGACCTCCCGGGTCGCCGTGGAGACGCTCATCACCACGGGCCTCGTGCACGTCGCCGGTGAGGTCACCACCAAGGCGTACGCGCCGATCGCGCAGCTCGTGCGCGAGAAGATCCTCGAGATCGGCTACGACTCCTCGAAGAAGGGCTTCGACGGCGCCTCCTGCGGCGTGTCGGTGTCCATCGGCTCGCAGTCCCCCGACATCGCCCAGGGCGTCGACACGGCGTACGAGTCGCGTGTCGAGGGGGCCTCCCGCGGAGACGAAGAGGACGAGCTCGACAAGCAGGGTGCGGGCGACCAGGGCCTGATGTTCGGCTACGCGTGCGACGAGACGCCCGAGCTGATGCCGCTCCCGATCCACCTCGCGCACCGCCTCTCGCGGCGCCTGTCCGAGGTGCGCAAGAACGGGACGATCCCGTACCTGCGCCCCGACGGCAAGACCCAGGTCACCATCGAGTACGACGGCGACAAGGCCGTCCGCCTCGACACGGTCGTGGTCTCCTCCCAGCACGCGTCGGACATCGACCTCGAGTCGCTGCTCGCCCCCGACATCCGCGAGTTCGTCGTGGAGCACGTCCTGAACCAGCTCATCGAGGACGGCATCAAGCTGGACACCGAGGGCTACCGGCTTCTGGTGAACCCCACCGGCCGCTTCGAGATCGGCGGCCCGATGGGCGACGCCGGCCTGACCGGCCGCAAGATCATCATCGACACGTACGGCGGCATGGCCCGCCACGGCGGCGGCGCCTTCTCCGGCAAGGACCCGTCCAAGGTCGACCGCTCGGCCGCCTACGCGATGCGCTGGGTCGCCAAGAACGTCGTCGCGGCCGGCCTCGCCACCCGGTGCGAGGTCCAGGTCGCGTACGCGATCGGCAAGGCCGAGCCGGTGGGCCTCTTCGTCGAGACGTTCGGCACGGCCGCGGTGGACACCGAAAAGATCGAGCACGCGATCACCGAGGTCTTCGACCTCCGCCCCGCCGCGATCATCCGTGACCTCGACCTGCTCCGCCCGATCTACGCGCAGACCGCCGCGTACGGCCACTTCGGCCGCGAGCTTCCCGACTTCACGTGGGAGCGCACGGACCGCGTGGACGCGCTGCGCAAGGCCGCGGGCCTCTAAGCGGGACCCCGCGGCGGACGACGCCCGCACGTGAACGGCCCTGGACCGGTTCGGTCCGGGGCCGTCGCGCGTCGTCGCCCCCATCGCGGCGGCCGCTGTCAGTGGGGTCTGGTAGGAATTTGGCTGTGAGCAGCGAGAACGGGCAGGGCGACGGCGGTGGTGAGGGTGCGCCGCCCGAGCAGCTTGCGCTGATCCGGGAGAGTGTGCGGCAGGCCAAGGTGCCGCGGGCCAAGCCGCGTACGTGGCGGGGGGCCGCGCTGGCCAAGGAGCTGCCCGTGGCCCGGGTGCTCGTCGACAAGGGCGTGCTGCACCTCGACCGGTACTTCGACTACGCGGTGCCCGAGGAGCTTGACGCCGACGCGCAGCCGGGGGTGCGGGTGCGGGTGCGGTTCGGCGCCGGGAAGCACTCCGTGCGCGGCGGACGCCGCGAGGGGGGCGGGCTGATCGACGGGTTCGTCGTCGCGCGGGTCGCCGAGTCCGCGTACCAGGGGCCGCTGGCCGCCCTCGCGCAGGTCGTGTCGCCCGAGCCCGTGCTCGGGGAGGAGCTGCTCGGCCTCGCCCGCGCCGTCGCCGACCGGTACGCGGGAAGCCTCGCCGACGTGCTCCAGCTGGCCGTCCCGCCGCGGAACGCGCGCGCCGAGAAGAAACCGTCGCCCGAGCCGCTCCCGCCTCCGCCGTCGCCGGACGCGGGGAGCTGGCGGCGGTACGAGCGCGGGCCGGGCTTCCTGGACACTCTCGCGTCCGGCGGCGCGCCCCGGGCCGTGTGGAACGCGCTGCCCGGACCCGAGTGGGCCGACGAAGTGGCGCGCGCCGTCGCCGCGACCCTCTCCGGTGGGCGCGGGGCCCTGGTCGTGGTCCCCGACGGGCGGGCGGTCGCGCGGGTCGACGCCGCGCTGAGCGCCGTACTCGGCGAGGGACGGCATGCGGTGCTGACCGCCGACGCGGGTCCCGAGAAGCGGTATCGCGAGTGGCTCGGGGTGCGGCGCGGGTCGGTGCAGGCGGTCGTGGGGACGCGGGCCGCGATGTTCGCCCCCGTGCGGGACCTGGGGCTCGTGGTCATATGGGACGACGGGGACACCAGCCATGCGGAGCCGCATGCTCCGCAGCCGCACGCGCGCGATGTGCTGCTCTTGCGAGCGGCGCACGACAAGTGTGCTTTCTTGCTGGGAAGTTGGAGCTGCACGGTCGAGGCCGCGCAGCTCGTCGAGAGCGGTTGGGCCGCGCCCCTCATCGCTGGGCGTGAGCAAGTACGGGGCGCCGCACCCCTCGTACGGACCGTGGGGGACGGGGACCTCGCGCGCGACGAGGCGGCGCGGGCCGCGCGACTGCCGACGCTCGCGTGGCAGGTGGTGCGGGAAGGGCTGAAGAGCGGGCCGGTTCTGGTGCAGGTGCCGCGGCGCGGATACGTGCCGCGGCTCGCGTGCGAGCGGTGCCGCGAGCCCGCGCGCTGCCGCCACTGCGCCGGGCCCCTGGAGGCGAGCGAGGGGACCGCCGCCCTCACGTGCGGCTGGTGCGGGCAGGAGGAGAGCGCCTGGCAGTGTCAGGAGTGCGGGGGGTTCCGGCTGCGGGCACAGGTCGTGGGGGCGCGCAGGACGGCGGAGGAGCTGGGGCGGGCTTTTCCGGCGGTGCCGGTGCGCACGTCCGGGCGGGAGCAGGTTCTCGACACGGTGCCGGGGGCGCCGGCCCTGGTGGTGAGTACGCCGGGCGCGGAGCCGGTGGCCGAAGGCGGGTACGCGGCCGCGCTGCTGCTCGACGGCTGGGCGATGCTGGGCCGCCCCGACCTGCGGGCGGGGGAGGACGCGCTGCGGCGCTGGATCGCGGCGGCCTCGCTGGTCAGACCGCAGGGGACGGGCGGCACGGTGGTGATCGTGGCCGAGCCGACGCTGCGTCCCGTGCAGGCGCTGGTGCGGTGGGACCCGGTGGGGCACGCCGTGCGGGAGCTCTCCGAGCGGGCCGAGCTCGGCTTTCCTCCGGTGTCGCGGATGGCGGCGGTGTCGGGTGCGCCCGAGGCGCTCGCCGGGTTCCTGTCGGCGGTGGAACTGCCGGGTGACGCCGAGGTGTTGGGCCCTGTCCCGGTGCCGGACGCGGCGCCGGGACCGTCACGCCGTCCCGGTGCGCCGCCGCCGGGGGAGCACTGGGAGCGCGTCCTGGTCAGGGTCCCGCCCGGCAGCGGCGCGGCGCTCGCGTCGGCCCTGAAGCATGCTCAGGCGGCCCGGATGGCCAGGGGCGGCACGGAGCCGGTACGGGTGCGGGTGGATCCGCCGGACATCGGCTGAGGTGGTGGACGCGGCGCAGGTGGCGCACCCGGAGCGGCCGGTGGCAATCGGCCTCTCCGGGCGCTGCCCCGGAACAACGCGGTGCGCCCCAACACACCTCTGCCTCCCCGTATTTGACGATGTGCGGGGAGGCAGACAGCAGGCGAGGTCAGCCGTTGCGCGGGCCGGGGAAGGCCGTCGGGCGGGGGTCCTCGCGGAGCGCCGCGCTGCCCGCGGTCGGCTGCGTGGGCATGGAGCGGGCGGCGGGTACGGACGGGATCGTCGCCGTGCCGATGGGCACGGGGGGCCGTGTCCCCGCCGTCTCCGTGGCGCGCTCGGCCTCGGCCGCCGCCTGCGCCGCGGCCCTGCGGGCCCCGTACCGGCGGTGCACCGCCTGCTTCGTCACCCCGAGCGCGGAGCCCACGGCGTCCCACGAGAAGCCCAGCGAGCGGTCGAAGTCGACGGCGGCGGTCACCAGGGTCTCGACACTGTCGCGCAGTTCCTGGGCCAGGCGAACGGTCGGGGCGGGAGCGCGCCCGTAGACGACGAAGCCCGCGGAGGGGCCGGAGCGGCGCGGACGGTAGACGTTGCCGAGCTGGGCGCTGAGGGTGCGCAGCGCGTCCACCTGCCGGCGGACCCGCTCGATGTCCCGTACCAGGAGGTGCAGGCTGGCCCGTGCCTGGGCGTCGTGGGTTGCGTGGTCGGCCATGAACAAGCCTCTCGAACCGGCGTTGAAACGGATCGGGCCGCATCTGTGGCCCTTGGTTGGTCAACTCTTCCTTGACCAACGCGCCAGTTGGTGAGGGGTCACGCTGGAGGGGCGTATGCGCATATGCGCAGGGCGCGCGTCCCTGCGTACGCCCCCAGGTGCAGGCGGCCCCGAATATCGGAGGGAATGGGCCGGTGGAACGGTCATAGACTGGTGTGCTGCCCGTCAAGTCCCTGCCCCGAGAGGCCGAAAGACACCTATGAAGCTCGTCTTCGCAGGCACCCCCGAGGTCGCCGTTCCCGCTCTGGACGCCCTGATCGCCTCCGACCGGCACGAGGTCGCCGCGGTCGTCACCCGGCCGGACGCTCCCGCGGGCCGCGGCCGCAGGCTCGTCGCCAGTCCGGTCGCCGAGCGTGCGGAGGAGGCGGGGATCGAGGTCCTCAAGCCGGTGAAGCCGCGCGACGAGGCGTTCCTGGCCCGGCTGCGCGAGATCGCGCCCGACTGCTGCCCGGTCGTCGCCTACGGCGCGCTGCTCCCGAAGGTCGCCCTCGACGTCCCCTCCCGCGGCTGGGTCAACCTGCACTTCTCGCTGCTGCCCGCCTGGCGCGGCGCCGCCCCCGTACAGCACGCGATCATGTCCGGTGACGAGATCACCGGAGCGTCCACGTTCCTGATCGAGGAAGGGCTCGACTCCGGGCCCGTCTACGGGACGGTGACGGAGACGGTGCGGCCCACCGACACGAGCGGCGACCTGCTCACCCGGCTGGCCTTCGCGGGCGCCGGACTGCTCTCCGCGACCATGGACGGTATCGAGGACGGCTCCCTGAAGGCCGTGGCGCAGCCCGCCGACGGCATCACGGTCGCCCCGAAGATCACCGTCGAGAACGCCCGCGTGGACTGGGCGGCGCCCGCCCTGCGCGTCGACCGCGTCGTCCGCGGCTGCACGCCCGCGCCCGGCGCCTGGACCGTCTTCCGCGGCGAGCGCCTCAAGCTCATCCAGGCCGTCCGCGTGCCGGAGCGCACCGATCTCGCGCCCGGCGAGCTCGCCGTCGGCAAGAAGAACCTGTACGTCGGGACCGGCTCCTACGCGGTGGAGCTGCTGTGGGTGCAGGCTCAGGGCAAGAAGCCGATGGCCGCGGCCGACTGGGCGCGCGGGGTGCGGATCGCCCCGGGCGAGCGGCTGGGCGGGTCCGACGTAGGCTGAATGGGTTCGAGCCGATACCAGCAGCGGAGCACCTTTGAACGACCAGCCCGGCCGGCGACCCCAGAAGTCAGGTAAGCCCGGTACCCCCGGGAAGCAGGGGAAGCCGTACCGCCGCCCGCAGAAGGACCCGGTCCGCTATCTCGCCTTCGAGGCGCTGCGGGCCGTGGACGAGCGCGACGCGTATGCGAACCTCGTGCTCCCGCCGCTGCTGCGCAAGGCCCGCGAGAAGGAGGGACCCGAAAAGTTCGACGCCCGTGACGCCGCGCTCGCCACGGAGCTGGTCTACGGGACGCTGCGCCGGCAGGGCACGTACGACGCGATCGTCGCCGCCTGTATCGACCGGCCGCTGCGGGAGGTGGACCCGCCCGTTCTCGACGTGCTGAACATGGGCGTCCACCAGCTGCTCGGCACCCGGATCCCCACGCACGCCGCCGTGTCGGCCTCCGTCGAGCTGGCGCGGGTCGTGCTCGGTGACGGGCGCGCCAAGTTCGTGAACGCCGTGCTCCGCAAGGTCGCGCAGGACGACCTCGACGGCTGGGTGGAGAAAGTCGCGCCCCCGTACGACGAGGACGCCGAGGACCATCTCGCCGTGGTGCATTCGCATCCGCGATGGATCGTGTCGGCGCTGTGGGACTCGCTCGGCGGGGGCCGCGCGGGCATCGAGGACCTGCTGGAGGCGGACAACGAGCGGCCCGAGGTCACGCTCGTCGCGCGGCCGGGCCGGACGACCGCGGACGTCGTCCTGGACGAGGTCGGCGAGGAGTCGGCCCTGCCGGGGCGCTGGTCGCCGTACGCCGTGCGGCTAACCGAAGGCGGTGAGCCCGGCTCGCTCGACCCCGTGCGGACCGGCCGGGCCGGTGTCCAGGACGAGGGCAGCCAGCTCGTGGCGATCGCCCTCGCGAACGCGCCCCTGGAAGGCCGCGACGAGAAGTGGCTCGACGGCTGCGCAGGACCCGGCGGCAAGGCGGCCATGCTCGCCGGCCTCGCCTCCGAGCGCGGCGCCGCCCTGCTCGCCGCCGAGAAGCAGCCCCACCGCGCCCGCCTCGTGGCGAACGCGCTCGCGGGCAACCCCGGCCCGTACCAGGTCATCGCGGCCGACGGGACCCGCCCGCCGTGGGGGCCCGGAACCTTCGACCGCGTCCTCATGGATGTGCCGTGCACGGGTCTCGGCGCGCTGCGCCGCCGGCCCGAGGCGCGCTGGCGGCGGCGCCCCGAGGACCTGGAGGGCTTCGGTCCGCTCCAGCGCTCGCTGCTGACCACCGCCCTCGGCTCCGTCCGGGTGGGCGGCGTCGTCGGCTACGCGACCTGCTCGCCGCACCTCGCCGAGACCCGCGCGGTCGTGGACGACGTCATGAAGCACCACCCCGGCGCCGAACTCATCGACGCGCGCCCTCTGCTGCCCGGCGTACCGGCGCTCGGGGACGGCCCCGACATCCAGCTCTGGCCGCATCTGCACGGCACGGACGCGATGTATCTGGCCCTGATCCGGCGCACCGCCTGATCCGGACGGCACCGCCTGACACGGACACACGGCCGACCGCCGGTCCCGCGCGCCTTCAGGTGCCGGGGCCGGCGGCCTTTCCGGTCTCGCGGATCCGGCTCCCTCACCATGGCACCGGGGCGCTGGAGCGGCATCCGGGAAGCGAGACAGGTCTGGACCGGGGGGAGCAACCGGCGCCGGGCATGGCAGTCTTGGGTCATGGCCGTGCAGATCAACCCCAGCATCCTGTCCGCGGACTTCGCCCGCCTTGCCGAGGAGGCAAAGGCCGTCGAGGGCGCCGACTGGCTCCATGTCGACGTCATGGACAACCATTTCGTCCCGAACCTGACCCTCGGGGTGCCGGTCGTGGAGTCCCTGGCGCGGGCCACGGACATCCCGCTGGACTGCCATCTGATGATCGAGGACGCCGACCGCTGGGCCCCGCAGTACGTCGAGGCCGGCGCCGGCTCCGTCACCTTCCACGCGGAGGCCGCGGCCGCCCCCATCCGGCTGGCCCGCGAGATCCGCGCCAAGGGCGCCCGCGCCTCCATGGCGCTCAAGCCGGCGACCCCCATCGAGCCGTACGAGGACCTGCTCCCCGAGCTGGACATGCTGCTGATCATGACCGTCGAGCCGGGCTTCGGCGGGCAGGCCTTCCTGGACCTCATGCTGCCGAAGATCCGCCGGACCCGGGAGCTGATCAGCAAGCACGGCCTCGAGCTCTGGCTTCAGGTCGACGGCGGCGTCTCGGCCTCCACCATCGAGCGCTGTGCGGAGGCGGGCGCCGACGTCTTCGTCGCCGGCTCCGCCGTCTACGGCGCCGCCGACCCCGCCCAGGCGGTACGTGCACTGCGCACGCAGGCCGAGACGGTGTCGGCCGCCGCGGCCTGGGCATGCGGCCACTGAGCCACGGGAACGTGAACGCCGCCCATCAGGGCAGATCAAGTCCGCCACATCTGCAAGGATGAACGGCGAGTCCAGGTTGTGAACAGCAGTGAGGAGATCGCCGTGTCGGCACTGTCGCCGGGTCGCTCAGCGATGCGGATGGGACCCGCGGAGCTGGTGCAGGCGGCGGCCATGGCCCGCCGCTTCTATCTCGAGGGCAAATCCAAGATCCAGATCGCCGAGGAGTTCGGCGTGAGCCGCTTCAAGGTGGCCAGGGTCCTGGAGACCGCGCTCGAACGTGATCTCGTACGCATCGAGATCCGCGTACCGGCCGAGCTCGACGCGGAGCGCTCCGACGCGCTGCGCGCCCGCTACGGCCTGCGGCACGCCGTGGTGGTCGAGTCCCCGGCCGAGGCCGAGGAGTCGCCCGACCCCGAGAACCTCGGCGAGGTCGCGGCCGACCTCCTGGGCGAGCTGGTCTCCGAGGGCGATGTGCTCGGCCTTGCGTGGGGCCGGTCGACCATCCACATGGCGGCCGCGCTCGACCGGCTGCCGCCCTGCACGGTCGTGCAGCTCACGGGCGTGTACGACGCCGGGACCGCCGAGCGCGGCTCCGTAGAGGCCGTGCGGCGTGCCGCCCAGGTCTCCGGCGGCGAGGCCCACCCGATCTACGCCCCGATGCTGCTGCCCGACCCGGCCACCGCGGCCGCGCTGCGCAGCCAGACGGGCATCGCCCGCGCCTTCGAGTACTTCGACAAGGTCACGGTCGCCTGCGTCTCCATCGGCTCCTGGGAGCCCGGCATCTCCACCGTCCACGACATGCTCAGCGATGAGGAGCGGGCCCACTACGCCTCGCTCGGCGTCGCCGCCGAGATGTCCGCGCACCTCTTCGACGCCGAGGGCCGCCGCGTCGGCCGTGACCTGGGCGAGCGGTGCATCACGGTCGAGGCGGACCGTCTGCGGCGCATACCGGAGGTCGTCGCCATCGCGGGCGGCCAGCGCAAGGCCGCCGCGATCGACGCGGTGCTGAGGTCGGGGCTCGTCACCAGCCTGGTCACGGACACGGCCGCCGCGGACTTCCTGCTCACCGCGGGCCCCACGCCCAAGCCGGCGCTGAACCGTGCCGACCCGGACGGCGTCTGAGGCCCCGGTCCCGTCGCGCGGCGCTCACGTCGTGTGCCGCGCT
The DNA here is from genome assembly GCF_053644375.1 of Streptomyces sp. NPDC055400. Lineage (NCBI taxonomy): Bacteria > Bacillati > Actinomycetota > Actinomycetes > Kitasatosporales > Streptomycetaceae > Streptomyces > Streptomyces sp. NPDC055400. Next base: position 154,233 of record NZ_JBSHLM010000017.1, read on the forward strand.
CACCGGAGGCGGCTGTGGCAGCATCGGCGGCATGCTGCCGCGGCTTCTCACCCGCTTCCTCACCCTCCTCCCGGGGGCGCTGCTCGTCGCCCTCGCCCTGCTGGTCACCGGGTGCTCCGCACAGGACACGCAACAGGACACACGGGCCGCCCCGGGCCGCTCCACGCCCGCCTGGGCGCGGGGCATGGCCACGGTCCCCGAATCCCGGCTCCCCGCACAGGCCCGTACGACCCTCGGCCTCATCGACAAGGGCGGGCCGTTCCCGTACGCCAAGGACGGTTCCGTCTTCGGGAACTTCGAGCGGGAGCTGCCCCGGCAGAGCCGCGGCTACTACCACGAGTACACCGTCCCCACCCCCGGCGAGCGGGACCGCGGCGCCCGGCGCATCGTCACGGGGCAGAGCCACGAGACGTACTACACCGATGACCACTACGAGTCGTTCAAGGCGGTGCTGAGATGACCGGAGGTCCTCCCGACAGGATCCGTGTCCTCGACCTCGAAGGCGTCAAGGACAAGGCCGGGTTCATGGACCGGTGCGTGCGCGACCTGGAGCTGCCGGACTGGTTCGGCCGCAACTGGGACGCGCTGTTCGACGTCCTGACCGATGTCTCCTTCTGGCCCGACGGCAGGGACCAGGCGCTGCTCCTGTCCGTCGTGGGCTGGCGGGCCTACGCCAGTGCCAGGCCCGAGGACTGGGAGACCGCGCTCGATGTGTTCACCGACGCGGTCGACCGCAGGCGTGGCCGGGATCCGAGGCTCGTGATCGCCCTGACCCTTGGAGGATCCGACCACGCCCCCTCCCGACCGCCTGTGTAATCGTCCGTGGGCATGTGGTAGTGGCGGCATGGGACACTGAAGTACGTGCTTTTCCCCCACGGGCTGACCTGCCCGGGGGCCACCTCTGATCGACTGGGATGAGCAGCACGTGCGTTTCCTCAACGACATCCAGCCTGCGTACGACCTGACCTACGACGACGTCTTCATGGTGCCGAGCCGCAGCGCCGTGGGTTCCCGTCAGGCGGTCGACCTCGCTTCCCCCGACGGCACCGGCACCACGATTCCGCTGGTCGTCGCGAACATGACCGCGATCGCCGGGCGCCGCATGGCCGAGACCGTCGCCCGCCGCGGGGGCCTCGTCGTCATCCCGCAGGACATCCCGATCGAGGTCGTCACCGAGGTCATCTCCTGGGTGAAGACCCGCCACCTGGTCCTCGACACCCCCATCGTCCTCGCCCCGCACCAGACCGTCGCTGACGCGCTCGCGCTGCTGCCCAAGCGCGCGCACAACGCGGGCGTCGTCGTGGACGAGGAGCAGCGGCCCGTCGGCGTCGTCACGGACGCCGACCTGACCGGCGTCGACCGGTTCACGCAGCTGACCGAGGTCATGTCCAAGGACCTGCTCCTGCTCGACGCGGACATCGACCCGCGCGACGCGTTCAACAAGCTGGACCACGCCAACCGCCGCTACGCCCCCGCCGTTGGGCCGGACGGCCGTCTCGCGGGCATCCTGACCCGCACGGGCGCCCTGCGCGCGACGCTCTACACCCCGGCCACCGACGCGAACGGCAAGCTTCGCATCGCCGCCGCCGTCGGCATCAACGGCGACGTCGCGGGCAAGGCCAAGCTGCTCCTCGACGCCGGCGCGGACACCATCGTGGTCGACACCGCGCACGGCCACCAGGAGTCGATGATCTCCGCGATCAAGGCCGTCCGCGGCCTCGACCCCCAGGTGCCCATCGTCGCGGGCAACATCGTCGCCGCCGAGGGCGTCAAGGACCTCATCGAGGCCGGCGCCGACATCATCAAGGTCGGCGTGGGCCCCGGCGCCATGTGCACGACGCGCATGATGACCGGTGTCGGCCGGCCGCAGTTCTCCGCCGTCCTGGAGTGCGCCGCCGAGGCGAAGAAGTACGGCAAGCACGTGTGGGCCGACGGCGGCGTCCGTCACCCGCGCGACGTCGCCATGGCGCTCGCCGCCGGCGCGTCGAACGTCATGATCGGCTCCTGGTTCGCGGGCACGTACGAGTCCCCGGGCGACCTCCAGCACGACGCCCAGGGGCGCGCGTACAAGGAGTCCTTCGGCATGGCCTCGGCTCGCGCCGTCAGGAACCGGACCTCCGAGGAGTCCGCGTACGACCGCGCACGCAAGGCGCTGTTCGAGGAGGGCATCTCCACCTCGCGCATGTTCCTCGACCCGCAGCGTCCGGGCGTCGAGGACCTGATCGACTCGGTCATCGCGGGCGTCCGCTCCTCCTGCACCTACGCGGGTGCCAACTCCCTCGCGGAGTTCGAGGAGAAGGCCGTCGTCGGCATCCAGTCCGCCGCCGGTTACGCGGAGGGCAAGCCGCTGCACGCCAGCTGGAGCTAGCCGCTCCGCCGCAGGATCCGGCCCCGCGCCCCCTTCTGGGGGCGCGGGGTTCTGCTTTTTCCGGCAGGAACGCACGCAACGGACGAAACGGACCGCGCAACGTTCGTCCGCACCCGCGCGCACCACGCAACGTTTGTGCGCGCATACGCAAGGTTGCTGCATTACAGCTGGGAACAGAAACCCTTTAGAGTCAACCGCTGTACGTGGCGTGGCGGGGACGGCCTGCTCGGCGGTCCCCGGTCTGTGCGGGCTGTCGTTGCTTGTTGTCCCCGGTGCGCGCCCACCTGACCGGCAGCGATGAAGGAGCCAGCCCGTGCTCGACCACGGCGCACCACCGCGCACCCGAACAACCGAGACCCCCACCCCGGGCCTCGGCGCCAGGCTGATGCGGCGCAAGCCGGTGGAATCCCTGGTCGCGGAGGGTGGCCAGGGCGAAGGCGGCAGTCTGCGCCGCTCGCTCGGCATGTGGCAGCTGACCATGATCAGCATCGGGGCCACGCTCGGCACCGGCATCTTCGTGGTGCTCGGCGAGGCCGTCCCGAAGGCGGGCCCCGCGGTCACCCTGTCGTTCGTGATCGCCGGTCTCACGGCCCTCTTCTCGGCGCTCTCGTACGCCGAACTGGCCGGGACCATACCGGTCGCGGGCTCCTCCTACTCGTATGCGTACGCAACGATGGGTGAGTTGATCGCCTGGATCTGCGGCTGGTGTCTGGTCCTCGAGTACGGCGTGTCGGTCGCGGCCGTCGCCGTCGGCTGGGGCGAGTACCTGAACGAGCTCCTGGACGGCACGATCGGCGTCACGATCCCCGACGCCCTGTCCGCGCCCCCCGGCGACGGCGGCATCTTCAACCTGCCGGCGCTGATCGTCGTGCTCCTCGCGATGGCGTTCCTGCTCGGCGGCGCCCGTGAGTCCGCCCGCGCCAACACGATCATGGTCGCCGTCAAGATCGTGGCGCTGCTGCTGTTCTGCGCCATCGGCATCAAGGGCTTCCAGTCCGGCAACTACGAGCACTTCATGCCGCTCGGCATGGCCGGAGTGAGCGCGGCCGGCGCGACGCTCTTCTTCTCGTACATCGGCTTCGACGCCGCCTCGACGGCCGGCGAGGAGGCCAAGAACCCGCAGCGCGATCTGCCGCGCGCCATCATGCTCTCCCTCGTGATCGTCACCGCGCTGTACGTCCTCGTGGCCGCCGTCGCCGTCGGCGCGCGCCCCTGGAAGCAGTTCAACGACTCCGAGGCCGCCCTGGCCGGGATCATGAAGGACGTCACCGGGCAGTCGTTCTGGGCGACGCTGCTCGCCGCCGGCGCCGTCATCGCCATCGCGTCCGTCGTGCTGACCGTGCTCTACGGCCAGACCCGCATCCTGTTCGCGATGTCCCGCGACGGCCTGGTGCCCAAGGTGTTCTCGAAGGTCCATCCGAAGACCGGCGCACCGCGCGCCAACACGGTGATCGTCTCGCTGTTCTGCGGTGTCCTCGCCGCCGCGATCCCGCTCGGCCAGCTCGCCGACGCGACCAGCATCGGCACGCTCTTCGCGTTCGCCCTGGTCAACATCGCGGTCGTGGTCCTGCGCCGCACACGCCCCGACATGAAGCGCACCTTCCGCGTGCCGCTCTCGCCGATCCTGCCGACGCTGGGCTTCGGCTTCTGCGTCTGGATGATGGGCAGCCTGTCCACCGTCACCTGGGTGGTCTTCGGCGTGTGGATGGCCGTCGGCCTCGTGTTCTACTTCCTTTACGGGGCCCGTCGCTCCCGACTCGCCTCCGCGCCTGCCCAAGAGAAGTGAACCACCTGCCTTGCTGAACGATCTCGACGAACGCATCGTGCACGCCCTCGCCGAGGACGCCCGCCGCTCCTACGCCGACATCGGCCAGATCGTCGGCCTGTCCGCGCCCGCCGTCAAGCGGCGCGTGGACCGGCTGCGGGCCACCGGAGCCATCACGGGTTTCACGGTGAGGGTCGACCCGGCCGCGCTCGGCTGGGAGACCGAGGGGTTCATCGAGATGTACTGCCGCCGCAACACCTCGCCCGAGGCCATCAAGCGCGGCCTCGAGCGGTACCCCGAGGTCGCGTCCGCGTCCACCGTCACCGGTGACGCGGACGCGATCGTCCAGGTCTTCGCCTCGGACATGCGGCACTTCGAGCGGGTCCTGGAACGCATCGCGGGGGAGCCGTTCGTGGAGCGGACCAAGTCGGTGCTCGTCCTGTCGCCGCTGATGCGGCGCTACACGTCGGGCTCGCCCGCGTAACACCGCACTTCGTGGGGCCACCCTGTACGGGCCGCGACCGCGAGCTCACCCGGGCGCGCAACAAATCGCCGTCAGTGGCCCTTGGGGCGCAACGGATCGTAACGGAAGACGCAACAGTCCCGTCTTGTCCCGCCGGCGCGGGGAAACGTACCGTCTTATCCGTTCCTCCTCCCCGTTTCGCACGCTCACTAGGACGCCCATGCCGCCGTTGCGCACCGCCCTGCTCCAGAGCTCCGGCCGCCCCGGGTCCGTCGACGAGAACCTCAAGGTGCTCGACGACGCCGCGGGCCGCGCCGCCGCGACCGGAGCCCGGCTCCTGGCGGCCCCCGAGATGTTCCTGACCGGGTACGCGATCGGCGACGACGTGGCCCGCCTCGCCGAGCCCGCCGACGGGCCCTCCGCGCAGGCCATCGCCGAGATCGCGGCCCGGCACGGCGTCGCCGTGGCCTACGGCTACCCGGAGCGCGACGGGGAGCTGGTGTTCAACTCGGCCCAGCTGATCGCCCCCGACGGCACCCGCCTTGCGAACTACCGCAAGACCCACCTCTTCGGCTGCTTCGAGCGCGACTCGTTCACACCCGGCGACCAGGCCGTCGTCCAGGCCGACCTCGACGGTGTCCGCATCGGCCTCATGATCTGTTACGACGTCGAGTTCCCGGAGAACGTGCGCGCGCACGCCCTGGCCGGCACCGACCTGCTCCTCGTACCGACGGCCCAGATGCACCCGTACCAGTTCGTCGCCGAGTCCGTCGTCCCCGTGCGGGCCTTCGAGAACCAGATGTACGTCGCGTACGTCAACCGGGTCGGCCAGGAAGGCGAGTTCGAGTTCGTCGGGCTCTCCACGCTCGCCGGCCCCGACGGTGTCGCCAGGGCGCGCGCCGGCCGCGGCGACGAGCTGATTTGTGCCGACGTCGACCCCGCCTTCCTGGCCGCGTCCCGTGAGGCCAACCCGTACCTCAGCGACCGCCGCCCGGGCCTGTACACGCCGCTGATCTGAGCCCCGAGCCGCCGCCCCGAACCTTCAGTACCTCAGTTCCCGCAAGGAGTCCGTACCCCATGACGTCCACGGTGCCCAACGCCGTCCAGCACACCGACGCGCAGCCCCCCATCACGATGTTCGGGCCGGACTTCCCGTACGCGTACGACGACTACCTCGCGCACCCCGCGGGCCTCGGCCAGATACCGGCGACCGAGCACGGCACCGAGGTCGCGGTCATCGGCGGCGGCCTGTCCGGCATCGTCGCCGCGTACGAGCTGATGAAGATGGGCCTCAAGCCCGTCGTGTACGAGGCGGACGAGATCGGCGGCCGGCTGCGCACCGTCGGCTTCGAGGGCACCCCCTCCGAGGCCGCCGGGCTGACCGCGGAGATGGGCGCGATGCGTTTCCCGCCGTCGTCGACCGCGCTCCAGCACTACATCGACCTGGTGGGCCTGGAGACGCGGCCCTTCCCCAACCCGCTCGCCCCCGAGACCCCGTCGACCGTCGTCGACCTCAAGGGCGAGTCCCACTACGCCAACACCGTCGACGACCTGCCGCAGGTCTACCGCGACGTCATGAACGCGTGGAACGCCTGCCTCGAAGAGGGCGCCGACTTCTCCGACATGAACCAGGCCATGCGGGAGCGCGACGTGCCGCGCATCCGCGAGATCTGGTCGAAGCTCGTCGACAAGCTCGACAACCAGACGTTCTACGGGTTCCTCTGCGACTCCGAGTCCTTCAAGTCCTTCCGGCACCGCGAGATCTTCGGGCAGGTCGGCTTCGGCACCGGCGGCTGGGACACCGACTTCCCGAACTCCATCCTGGAGATCCTGCGCGTCGTCTACACCGAGGCCGACGACCACCACCGCGGCATCGTCGGCGGTTCCCAGCAGCTCCCGCTGCGCCTGTGGGAGCGCGAGCCGGAGAAGATCGTCCACTGGGCGTACGGCACCTCGCTCGCCGAGCTGCACGACAGCGGGAAGCCGCGCCCGGCCGTGACCCGGCTGCACCGCACCGCGGGCAACCACATCACGGTCACCGACGCCTCCGGCGACATCCGCACCTACCAGGCGGCGATCTTCACCGCCCAGTCCTGGATGCTGCTGTCCAAGGTCGCGTGCGACGACTCGCTGTTTCCGATCGACCACTGGACGGCGATCGAGCGCACCCACTACATGGAGAGCTCGAAGCTCTTCGTGCCGGTCGACCGGCCGTTCTGGCTGGACAAGGACGAGGTCACCGGCCGGGACGTCATGTCGATGACGCTCACCGACCGCATGACGCGCGGCACCTACCTGCTGGACGACGGCCCGGACAAGCCGGCCACCATCTGCCTGTCGTACACGTGGTGCGACGACAGCCTGAAGTGGCTGCCCCTGTCGGCGAACGAGCGCATGGAGGTCATGCTCAAGTCGCTCGGCGAGATCTATCCCAAGGTCGACATCAGGAAGCACATCATCGGTAACCCGGTGACCGTGTCCTGGGAGAACGAGCCCTACTTCATGGGCGCGTTCAAGGCGAACCTGCCGGGCCACTACCGCTACCAGCGCCGCCTGTTCACGCACTTCATGCAGGACCGCCTCCCCGAGGACAAGCGGGGCATCTTCCTCGCGGGCGACGACATCTCCTGGACCGCGGGCTGGGCCGAGGGCGCCGTGCAGACCGCGCTCAACGCCGTCTGGGGCGTGATGCACCAGCTCGGCGGCGCGACGGACGGCACGAACCCCGGCCCCGGCGACGTGTACGACGAGATCGCTCCGGTCGAGCTGCCCGAGGACTGACGGGCGTGCGGGCGCCGGCAGACGCCGGGGCCCGCACCGCTCAGACCCCGGCCTCGCGCGCCGCCGTGTACACCTCGGCCGCGACATCCGTCAGCTCGTCCGCGTCACGGACGAGGCCCTGGAGGTCGATCAGCATCTCCTCGAGGCCCACCGCGCTGTGCGCGACCAGGTCCTCGACGATCTGCGCGACGCTGCCCTGGAACGGGCGGCGGTCGTCGCCCTTGTACGCGTCCCGCGTGTAGACCGTGTTCACCCGCAGCACGCTCTGGATCGGCTCCTTGCGGCCGCGCTCCTCGGCCAGTTCCCGCAGATTCCGCCACTGCTCGGCGAGCTGCTCGGCGCCCGCGGCCCCCGGCATCCAGCCGTCCGCGCGGTCCACGAGCCGGCGCGCGGCCTTCGGGCTGTTCGCCGGCAGGAGCACCGGGATCGGCCCGGCGGGCTTCGGCCCCACCACGGACGGTGCGATCGTCGTCAGCTCGCCCTCGTAACTGACCGGGTCGGGGCCCCACACGGCCTCGAACACGTCGAGCAGCTCGTCCAGGACCTGGCCACGCTTCTCGAACGGGGCCACGGACGCGGCCGCGTACTCGTCGTGGGACCACCCCGTGCCGATGCCCGCGACGACGCGGCCACCGCTCGCCGCGTCCAACGAGGCAAGCGCGCGCGCCAGTTGGAACGGCACGTGCAGAGGGCCGACGAGCACGCTCGTGCCGAGCCTGGCCCGCTCGGTGACGGCGGCGGCCAGAGTGAGGGAGACCAGCGGGTCGGCGACCGAGCGGTACTGGTCCGGCCAGGGCAGGCCCGGGACCCCGTACAGGCCCTGGCGGGCGGGCTCGGGGAACAGGATCCGCTCGAAGACCCACAGGCTCTCGTAGCCGATCTCCTCGGCGGCGCGGGCCACCGCCGGGATGTCGCGCCCGATGTCGTACTGCTTCATCTGGGGGAGGCTGAGGCCGAGTCGGGTCGCCATGCCGGTGCTCCTTCGCGTTCGCATCTGGGATCGCTCGCGTAACTCCTCGTCAACGTACAGCGATGACGAGGGAGTTCCGCGGCGAAGGCGGACGCGTGGCCGGATCAGTCCGGCAGAGGTGTGAGCATCATGCGGCCGACCAGCCCGACTGAGGTGTCGAGGCGCCGGACGAACTCCTCCGTGACGTCCGGGAATTCACGAAGCACCCACAGGGCGCGGGCCGCCGCCCATGCGCCGTCCCTGGCGCGCTCCAGGCTCCAGGAGCCGAGCAGATGGGTGAGGGGATCGGCGATCTGGAGCAGATCGGGGCCCGGCATCAGATCTTCGCGGATGCGCTCCTCCAGCGAGACGAGGAGATCGCCCACGCGGTCGAACTCATCCTCCACGTCGGCCGGTTCGCAGCGAAGCGTACGGCAGGTGTCCACGACGGCGAGCGCCAGATCGTGGCCGATGTGCGCGTTGATGCCCGCGAGCGCGAACTGCAGGGGGCGTACGCCCGGATGGCGCCGGTACTGGAGCAGCGGGCGCCAGCAGGCGGGCGGACGGTGGTCGGGGGAGCGGGTCTCGACGGCTGCCAGATAGCGCTCGGCGAAGCGAACATCCAGCGTGGTCGCGGCTTCGGCGTCGGCGAACCGGCCGCCGTCGATGTGCCGGTCGACCTCTTCCGTGACGGACAGATAGACCCGGTTGAAGACGGCCACGCCGTCGCAGGCGGGCCAGGACGCGGCCAGCTCACGCATCCGGGCCACCACGGCGTCGACCCCGCGCGCGGCGGGCGTGCACTTCGCGAACCGTTCCAACTGCGCCATGGGGGCAGGTTCTCAAGCCTAGGCTGGCGCGCGTGCCGCCAGGCCGGGGGCTTCCCCAGAACGAGGGAACGGGCCGGGCACCGTGCGTGGGGGGAAGGGGAGAACAGCGTGTCAGGCTTACGTGCGCAGCGACTGGCCGAGCGTCGCGCCGAGCGCCGGGGCGCCGCCCGCCGGGGGGCCATGGCGGCGGCCGCGTCGCTGGTCGCGGCGGTCGGCACGGTCGCCGGGATGGTGTCGACGCTCGACGGGCCCGAGGGCGGCGATGTGGCGCGGCCCCGGGTGACGCGGTCGCCCGGCCTGCTTCCGCTGCCGGCCGTACCGACCGCGACATCCGCCTCGGCCTCGCCCGGCGCGTCGCCCTCCCCGTCGGATGCGAAGACGCCGAAGAAGAAGCCGAAGCCCACTCCGAGCGCGTCCACCGGACGGCCCGTGGCGCCCGCCTCCACACGCCTGTACCGGCACACCGACTCCCAGGTGATCGACTGGGTCAGGGCCCACCGCTCGGACCCGCGGCGCCCCCTCATCGAGTCCCGGATCGCCGACCGGCCCGCCGCCGTCTGGTTCGCCGACTTCACGCCCGGCACCATCACGTCCCGGGTGCGCGCGGTGACGTCGAGTGCGGAGCGCGAGGGCCGGGTCCCGGTGCTCGTGCCGTACGCGATACCCGAGCGCGACTGCGGGGGCGCGTCCGAGGGCGGGGCGCCGGACATCGCCGCGTACGACAGCTGGTCGCGGAAGTTCGCGGCGGGCCTCGGCTCCGGCGAGGTCGTCGTGATCCTCGAACCCGACGCGCTCTCCCAGACCGAGTGCCTCTCCGGCGGGCAGCTCGCCGACCGGTACGCGGCGCTGGCCCGCGCGGGCCGCGCTTTCAAGTCCGCGAACCCCAGCGCCCGGGTGTACTACGACGCCGGGCACTCCGACTGGAACCCCGCCGGTACCCAGGCGGCCCGGCTGCGAGCGGCGGGCGCCGCGTCGCCCGCCTCGTCGGACGGCATCTTCACGAACGTCTCCAACTTCAACCGCACCTCCGCCGAAGTGGCCTACGCCCGCCGGGTCCTGGCGGCGATGGGCGGTCCGCCGTCCCTGGGCGCCGTGATCGACACCAGTCGCAACGGCAACGGCGCCCCGGCGAACGGCGCGTGGTGCGACCCCTCGGGCCGCAAACTGGGGCAGGCGCCGACCCTGCGCACCGGGGAGCGCGGGATCGACGCCTACTTGTGGGTGAAGCTGCCGGGGGAGTCGGACGGCTGCAGGGGCGAGCCGGGATCGTTCGCCCCGGACTACGCCTACGACTTGGCGGACTGACCGCCGGAAGCATCGCCGGCCGCTTCGTCGTACGAAGAGGTCCCCTCGTCGAGCAGGGGCTCCTGCGTCTTGAGATGCGCGGGAGCCATGGCGCGCAGCGCGTGGTAGCCGGTGATGACGACGAGCGTGCCGAGGGCGATGCCGCTCAGCGAGAAGTTGTCGGTGAACTTCAGGGAGACATTGCCGATGCCGATGATGATGCCCGCCGCGGCCGGCACCAGATTCAGGGGATTGCGCAGGTCCACCCGGGCGTTCATCCAGATCTGCGCGCCGAGCAGGCCGATCATGCCGTAGAGGATCACGGTGATGCCGCCGAGGACGCCCCCCGGGACGGCGGCCACGATCGCGCCGAACTTCGGGCACACGCCGAAGAGCAGGGCGAAACCGGCGGCCGCCCAGTACGCGGCGGTCGAGTAGACGCGGGTCGCGGCCATCACGCCGATGTTCTCGGAGTACGTGGTGTTGGGCGGGCCGCCGACCGCGGTGGAGAGCATGGAGCCGACGCCGTCGGCGGAGATCGCGGTGCCGAGCTTGTCGTCGAGGTTGGCCCCGGTCATCTCGCCGACGGCCTTGACGTGTCCGGCGTTCTCGGCGATCAGCGCGATCACGACGGGCAGCGCGACGAGGATCGCCGACCACTGGAACGACGGGGCGTGGAAGGAGGGCAGGCCGATCCATTCGGCCTTGCCGACGCCGGACAGGTCCAGGCGCCAGTGGTCGACGGCCTCGGCACCGCCGGACACGGAGTGGATCCGGCCGAAGATCCGGTCGAACACCCAGGAGATGCCGTAGCCGAAGAGCAGCCCGAGGAAGATCGCGATGCGGGACCAGAAACCGCGCAGGCACACCACGGCCAAACCGGTGAACAGCATGACGAGGAGCGCGGTCCACTGGTCCTGCGGCCAGTACGTCGACGCCGTCACCGGCGCGAGGTTGAAGCCGATCAGCATGACGACCGCGCCGGTGACGACCGGCGGCATGACGGCGTGGATGATCCGTGCGCCGAACTTCTGGACCGCGAGCCCCACCAGGAACAGCGCGGCGCCGACCACGAACACCGCTCCGGTCACCGTGGCGCTGGACCCGCCCTGTGCCCGGATCACCGCGGCGACGCCCACGAAGGAGAGCGAGCAGCCCAGGTAGCTGGGCACGCGGCCACGGGTGGCGAGCAGGAAGATCACGGTCGAGACGCCGGACATCATGATCGCGAGGTTCGGGTCGAGGCCCATCAGGACGGGCGCCACGAAGGACGCACCGAACATCGCGACGACGTGCTGGGCGCCGAGCCCGAGCGTGCGCGGCCAGGTGAGCCGTTCGTCCGGGTGCACGACGTCGCCCGGAGCCGGGGTGCGCCCGTCGCCGTGGAGTTTCCAGCGCACACCGAGGTCCATGTGAGTTCTGCTTTCTGTGGTGCTTTTGTGGCTCGAAATGATCGCCGCCATGTTAATGCGCCGTAAGGCCACTTTCGCGCCACGCCCGGCGGCACCGATCTCATCCATGAATCCCTGCCGGAGGCATTGTCACGCCCACCTCGGCGCCCTACGCTCGCACGGCTCGCTCCATGAACGTCGTTCAGATATGTGATGGGAGTTGTGATGCGTGCCCGATCCCGTGTGCGTCTCGGTGCCCTGCTCACCGCGGCGGCCGCCCTCGCCGCCGTGACCGCCGTCCCCGTGTCGGCCCAGTCCGCGACGACCGGCGTGAGCGCCCCGCGTACCGCCGTCCTCGACGGCGAGCGCCTGCTGCGGACCAAGCAGCACCTCGACCACGGCGACCCGCAACTCAAGCGCGCGGTCCGGGACTTGACGGCCCACGCCGACACCTGGCTGGACCAGGGCCCCTGGACCGTCGTCGACAAGCCGAAGCCCGCACCCGGCGGCGACGTCCACGACTATCTGAGCCAGGCCCCCTACTGGTGGCCCTCACAGACACCGACCGCCGACAACCCCTGGGGCTGCCCCTACGTCCAGCGCGACGGCCAGCGCAACCCCGAGGTCGACACCGGGACCGACCGCCAGGACGTGGAGAAGGTCTTCGACTCGACGTACGACCTCGCCCTGGCCTGGTTCTACACAGGCCGCAAGGAGTACGCGGAGAAGGCCGCCACCGTCCTGCGCACCTGGTTCCTCGATCCGGCCACGCGCATGAACCCGAACCTGGACCACGCTCAGTTCATCCCCTGCAAGTACGACGGCCGGGCCATCGGCATCATCGACTTCTCCCAGTCGTACACCAGCGTCACCGACGCCGTCGCCCTCCTCGGCACGGGTGCCCCCGGCTGGTCGAAGGGCGACCGCTCGGCGATGGGGGAGTGGAACAAGGACTTCCTCGGCTGGCTCGTGAACAGCGACTTCGGCAAGCAGGAGGGCGCCGCCGAGAACAACCACGGCACGTTCTACGACCTCCAGGTCGCCGCCCTCTCCTACGCGACCGGCGACACCGCCCTCGCCCGCCGGACCGTCCTCGACGCCCGCACCAAGCGCATCGCCCCGCAGATCGCGGGCGACGGCAGCCAGCCGCAGGAGCTCGCCAGAACCCGCAGCTGGCACTACTCGACCTTCGACCTGGTCGCCTACACCCGGCTCGCCGCGATCGGGCGGCACGTGGGCGTGGACCTGTGGTCGTACCGGGGCCCGGACGGGCAGAGTCTGTTCAAGGCCGTCGACTATCTGCTGCCCGCGGCCACCGGGGCGACGGCGTGGCCGCACCCCGAGCTGGAGTTCCACCGGTTCGCGGCGAGCGACGTCGTGCACGCGGCCGCCGACGCCGGGAGCGCGGCGGCGAAGCGGGCGGTCCCGGATCTGGAGGCGCCGCCCGGCGGGGACCTGTGGGCGCTGCGCCCGGCGGCCGAGCAGCTCGACTCGATCGCGGGCTGAGCGGGTCGCGTCACACCCCGGCCCGGCCGGCTGAGCGTTTGCTTAGTCAAAGGTCGTACGATGGGGCTCTTGTACGTACCGCACCAGGAGCCCCACCCGTGACCGCCGAAGCCCTCGCCCGCCCCGCCCAGTCCCACGGCCGGCTCGTCCCCGTCGCCGTCCACTTCGACGACCTCGACGCGCTCGGCCTGCTCCACAACGCCCGCTACCCGGTGATGGTCGAGCGGGCCTGGACCGCGCTGTGGGCGGAGCGCGGCCTCGTCTTCGAGGGTGACTGGGTGGCGGCCGGCGACTTCTGCAACGCGGTCAAGGAACTGCGCATCACGTACGACGCGCCGGTCGACCGACCCGGCGCGTACGCCGTGCACCTCTGGCTCGACCGGCTCGGCACCACCGGCCTGACGTACGGCTTCCGCTTCTGCTCGGCGGACGGTGGGACGACCTACGCCCACGGCACCCGCGTGCTCGTCCGCCTCGACCCGGCCACCCTGCGCCCCGCCCCCTGGAGCGAGATGTTCAGGACCCTTGGCCGTGAGCTCCTGCGCCCGCAGGACTGACGTCGGCCTGCTTCGTCCGCGTGCGGTCCCCCGTGCGCAGCACCCCCGCGAACACCGCGAGCCCGCACGCCAGGAACGTCACCAGACCGAACGACACCACCAGGCTCGTCGCGTCGGCGACCGTCCCGATCGCGGAAGGGGCGATGAGGCCCGAGGTGTACGTGATGGTGGCGACACCGGCGATGGCCTGGCTCGGATTCGGCCCGCTGCGACCCGCCGCCGCGAAGGCGAGCGGCACGACGACCGCGATCCCGAGGCCCATCAGGCCGAATCCGGCCATCGCGACCACCGGGTTCGGCGCCACCACGACGAGCAGTCCGCCGAGCGCGGCGCCCACCCCGCCGACCCGCACGGTGCGCACCGCGCCGAACCGGTCCACGATCCTGTCGCCGGCGAGCCGCGCCACGGCCATCGTGAGCGTGAACGCGGTGGTGCACGCGGCCGCGAGTCCGGCGGACGTGTCGAGGACGTCCCGCAGATAGACCGCCGACCAGTCCAGGCTCGCCCCCTCGGCGAAGACGGCGCAGAAGCCGACAGCGCCGATCAGCAGCGCCGACCTGGGCGGCAGCGCGAAGCGCGGCGGCGGCTCCTCGTCCTCCGTGGGGCGCAGGTCCAGCACGCCATTGCACGCGATGAAGCCCACGACCGTGAGGGTCGCCGCGGCGAGCAGGTGGTGCAGCCGGGCGTCGGAGCCGAGGTGCGCGGCCAGCGTGCCGGCCGCCGAACCGATGAGGGCGCCCACGCTCCACATGCCGTGCAGGCTGGACATGATCGACCGGTCGAGGCGGTTCTCGACCTCGACGCCCAGCGCGTTCATCGCCACGTCCGACATGCCCGCCGACGCGCCGTACGCGAAGAGAGACACACACAGCACGAGCAGATTCGGCGCGAGCGAGGGCAGGATCAGCGCGAGCGTCCACAGGGCCAGCAGCCCGCGCAGCGCCGTGCGCGCGCCGAACCGGTGGCTCACCCAGCCCGCGAGCGGCATCGCCACCGAGGCGCCGAGCGCGGGGAAGGCGAGCGCGAGTCCCAGCTGGCCGGCGCTGACCCCCGCGTGCTCCTGGATCCAGGGCACCCGGGTCGCGAACGACCCGGTGACCGCTCCATGGACGCAGAAGACGGCCGCGACCGCATGGCGGGCGCGCTTCAACTCCCTTGTCCCGTAACCGACTTCACTCATCCGGCGTGCCCCTCCCGATACCGTCCCCAGGCTGCTGGCGTAAACTATCAGGAACCCTGCCTGATAAATAGTCGGTTTCCCAGCGGTCTCCCCGTACGGCCCCGGTCCCGGCAGCGAAGGCGATCTGGAAGGATCCGCGCCATGCCCGCATCACCGAGTACCGCCAGGGCCATCAACGACCGGCTCGCACTGCGCCTCCTCCAGAGCGAAGGGCCCCTGACCGCCGGGCAGTTGAAGGAACTCACCGGCCTGTCCCGGCCCTCCGTCGCCGACCTCGTCGAGCGGCTCACGGCCCAGGGCCTGATCGAGGTCGTCGGGGAAGCCGGCGCCCGGCGCCGCGGCCCCAACGCCAAGCTCCACGGGATCGTCTCCGGACTCGCCCATCTCGCCGCGCTCGACGTCCGCACCGAGGGCGTCACCCTCACCGTCGCCGACCTGGTGGGCACGGTCCTCGCCGAGGCGTCCGCGCCCATCGACGACGAGGAGGGCACCGGCCCCGCCGTCGAACGGGCCGTCGCCCTGGTCGAGCGCACCGCGAAGGAGGCGGGCGCCGAACGCCTGCACACCGTGGGCATCGGCGCGCCCGGCCTCATCGACCCCGTCACCGGCGAACTGCGCGACTCGTCGGGCCTGCCCGAGTGGCACCGCCGCCTCGTCGCCGCCCTCCACGAACGCCTGCCCGCCCGCGTCCTGGTCGAGAACGAGACCAACCTCGCCGCCCTCGCCGAACAGCGCGACGGCGCGGCCCGCGACCGCGACACGTTCGCCCTGCTCTGGCTCGGCCACGGCATCGGCGCCGCGGTCGTCCTCGACGGCGTCCTGCGCCGGGGGGCCTCCGGCGGCACCGGCGAGATCGGCTTCCTGCCCGTGCCCGGGACGTCCGGACTCCCGTCCGCGACCGGGTGCGACGGAGGCTTCCACTCCCTGGCCGGATCCGCCGCCATCGCCGAACTCGCCCGTGCGCACGGCCTGGTGGGCCCGACGGCCGCACCGGGGGAGCCGGCCGCAGCGGCGCTCGTGCGTGAAGCGGTGCGGGCGGAGCCCGGGACTCCCGCCGCCCGCTTCCTCGACGCGCTCGCCGACCGGCTCGTCCTCGGCGCCGCCTCCGTCGTCGCCGTCCTCGACCCCGGCTGCCTCGTCCTGGGCGGCGAGGTCGGCCGCGCTGGAGGCGACCGCCTCGCGACCCTGGTCGCCGACCGCCTTGCCGCCATGTCCCCCCTGCCCACCGAGGTACGGGCCGGCGCACTCGGCGGCGCCGCGGTGCTGCGGGGAGCGCTGCTCATGGCGCGGGACGGGGCCCAGGACGACCTCTTCGCGCCGACGGACCGCTGAACCCCGCGCACGCACGCCGGTCAGCTCGCGGGGAACCGCCGCGCGAGGAACTCCTCGAACGTGCCCTTGCCCACTGCCCGCTCGGGCGTCAGATGCCCGCCGTCCCGCATGCCCTTGTACGTCTTCCCGGCCAGGCGCACCTCGACGAGCGGCCGGCGCCGATGGCTCGCGCGCAGGTAGGCGCGGGCCAGATCCGGGGCCGTACGCACCTCGGGACCACCCATGTCCGCCACGCGCCCCGCAGGTGCGCCCGTCGCCAACTCCGCCAGGCGGTCGGCCACTTCGGCGACCTCGACCGGCTGGTCGGCGACCCCCGCGGGAAGGAGCATCACCGGCAGCTTGGCCAGCGCCTGAAGTCCCTGGAACACCAGGTCGTGGAACTGCGTCGTGCGCAGCACCGTCCAGCCGAGACCCGACTCCTCGACCAGCTTCTCGACCGCGTGCTTGGACTTGTAGTAGCCGAGCGGCACCCGGTCCACGCCCACGATCGAGATGTACAGCAGATGCGCCACCCCGGCCCGCCCCGCGGCCTCGATCAGATGTCCGGCCGCCTTCTCGTCACCGCCGCGCGGCGTGCTCGCGCAGTGCACGATCGCGTCCACACCCGCGACGGCCTTGTCGAGTCCGGGGCCGCCCTCGCGCAGGTCCACCGCGTACGGCCGCGCGTGCCGGCTGAGCACGCGCACCTCGTGCCCGCCCGCGCGCAGCCGCTCGGCGACGAGCCTGCCGAGCGTTCCCGTGCCGCCGGTCACCAGGATCGTGGTCATCGCAGTTCAGCTCCTTCGTACACCGGACGCTCCACGGTGGAACGTCCCTCGCCAGGTGAGACCGGTGACGGCGCGAAAATGTGACATCGTCCGCGAGGTGCCTCAGGATTCCGCCGGCACGCCGCCCACCTCGGCGGTTGCGATGGTCACGCTCCCACCCCTGGCGGAGGGGGGCGCCCGGAACGCTGGGCGAGTCCCCGCACACGGCCTGTGAGCCAGCCCACAGCCGATCACCCGTTTGGCCCATGCGGGGACGTGGCACACTGGCCCTGTACCAGAAGCAGCGCACTCCGGGGTCGGTGAAAGTCCGAACCGGCGGTTACAGTCCGCGACCCGGCCGCTTCCAGCGGCCGGTTGACCAGGTGAAATTCCTGGACCGACGGTTAAAGTCCGGATGGGAGGCAGTGCGCGGCGGGCGGGCATTCGTGCGCGCCGCCGTCTGTTGCGACGTGTCCTCAGTGACAGGTCTCATGCGGCGTCGGCCTCGGTGTCCTCGCCCGTACGTTCTGTCGCCTGTCGCGACAGTGCCCCGGAGTCCGTGCCCGAAGAGGCAGGAGGACCCGGTGGCCCCCACTTCCGCAGTGCCCGCCCGGCGAGCAGCCGTGCGCCCGCACGCGTCCTTCGCTCCTTCAGGAATCCCCGCCGGCCCTGAGGCGTTGCGCCTCACCGCCACCCTTGTCGGCCCCGCGGCCCCTGCAGCGAAGGAGCACTGAAGTGTTCACCGGAATCGTCGAAGAGCTGGGCGAGATCACTGCCGTCGAGGAACTCGGCGACGCCTCCCGCTTCAGGCTGCGCGGCCCCGTCGTCACGGAAGGGGCCCGGCACGGCGACTCCATCGCCGTCAACGGCGTCTGTCTGACGGTCGTGGAGCACGAGGGCGACGAGTTCACCGCCGACGTCATGGCGGAGACCCTCGACCGGTCGAGCCTCGGCGCCCTCGCGGTCGGCTCCCGGGTCAACCTGGAGCGCCCCACCGCCGTCGGCGCCCGCCTGGGCGGACACATCGTGCAGGGCCACGTCGACGGCACGGGCAGCATCGTCGAGCGCAAGCCGTCGGAGAACTGGGAGATCGTCAAGGTCTCGCTCCCGGCGCACCTCGCGCGCTACGTCGTCGAGAAGGGCTCCATCACCGTCGACGGAGTGAGCCTCACGGTCGTCGACGCGGGCCCCGACTACTTCACCATCAGCCTCATCCCCACCACCCTCGCCCTGACCACGCTCGGCCTCAAGCAGGCCGGCGACCCGGTCAACCTCGAGGTCGACGTCATCGCCAAGTACGTCGAGCGGCTGCTCGGCGACCGTGCCCAGGAGGCGACCAAGTGAGCCTGAACTGGCTGAACTCCGAGGCGTTCACGCTCTTCGGCCAGCACATCATGTGGTCCGACATGATCGGCAACACCGTCGGTCTGGTCGCCCTCGCGCTCGGCTGGCGCCGCTCGATCTGGACCTGGCCCGCGCAGCTCGTCTCCGGCCTCATCCTCCTCACGGCCTTCGCCACCGCCCACCTCTCGGGCAGCGCGGGCAAGCAGCTCGTGGTCATCGTCGTCGCCGCGTGGGGCTGGTGGCAGTGGAACCGCGGCAAGGGGCAGGCCCAGGACGGCTCCCTCGCCGTCCGGTTCGCCACCTGGCGCGAGCGCGGCTACCTGCTGGGCGCCGCCGCACTCGGCACCCTGGCGGTCGGCGGCCTGTTCACCGCATTCCCCACACTGTCGTGGGACCCCTGGCCGGACGCGTACATCTTCGTCGGCACGATCGTCGCCATGTACGCCCAGGCGCGCGGCATGGTCGAGTTCTGGTTCGCCTGGCTGCTCGTCGACCTGGTGGGCGTACCGCTGAACTTCGCCAACGGATTCGCCTTCTCCGGTTTCGTCTACGTGATCTACGGCGCGCTCGTCCTGTGGGGCATGCGTGACTGGTGGCTGCGGTCCCGCTCGGCCTCGCAGCCCGCCCTGGAAGGAGCACCGGCATGACCTCCCACCCGTCTCCCACCACCGCCCTCGACGAGGCGCTGCGCGCCGCCCCTTCAGGCGCCAGCGTCTGGTACAGCACCTCGCACGACGAGGACACCTCGGACCTGTCGCTCGACCCCGTCGAGCAGGCGATCCGCGACATCGCGAACGGCCGGCCCGTCGTGGTCGTCGACGACGAGGACCGCGAGAACGAGGGCGACCTCGTCATCGCGGCCGAGAAGGCCACCCCCGAGATCGTCGCCTTCATGATGAGCGAGTGCCGCGGCCTGATCTGCGCTCCCATGGAGAACGACGAGCTGGAGCGCCTCCAGCTGCCGCAGATGGTCGAGAACAACACCGAGTCGATGCGCACGGCCTTCACGGTCTCCGTCGACGCGGGCCCCGCGCACGGCGTGACCACCGGCATCTCCGCCGCCGACCGCGCCACCACGCTCCAGCTCCTGGCCGGCGGCACCGCCGAGGCCGGCGACTTCGTGCGGCCGGGCCACATCTTCCCGCTGCGCGCCAAGGACGGCGGCGTCCTGGCCAGGAACGGCCACACCGAGGCCGCCGTCGACCTCGCCCGGCTCGCGGGCCTGCGCCCCGCCGGCGCGATCGTCGAGATCGCGGGCGAGGACGGCACGATGCTGCGCCTGCCCGAGCTCATCCCGTTCGCCCGCAAGCACGGCCTGACGATCATCTCCATCGAGGACCTGATCGCCTACCGCCGCTCCTCGGAGCCGACGGTCCGCCGCGAGGCCGAGGTCAATCTGCCCACCGCCTTCGGCGACTTCACCGCGTACGGCTACCGCTCCACGGTCGACGGCGTCGAGCATGTCGCCCTCGTCCACGGCGAGATCGGCGACGGCGAGGACGTCCTCGTCCGGGTCCACTCCGAGTGCCTCACCGGCGATGTCTTCCACTCGCTGCGCTGCGACTGCGGCCCCCAGCTGGAGGAGTCCATGCGGCGCATCACCGAGGAGGGGCGCGGCATCGTCGTCTATCTGCGCGGCCACGAGGGGCGCGGCATCGGCCTGCTCTCCAAGCTGCGCGCCTACGAGCTTCAGGAGCGCGGCCGCGACACGCTGGACGCCAATCTGGAACTCGGCCTGCCTGCCGACTCGCGGGACTACGCGGCGGGCGCCCAGATCCTCGAGGACCTCGGCGTGCGCGGCCTGCGCCTGCTGACCAACAACCCCGACAAGACCGACGCGCTCGTGCGGCACGGCCTCAAGGTCGTCGTCCGCGAGTCCATGCCGGTCCAGGCGGGCGAGCACAACCTCCGTTACCTGCGCACCAAGCGGGACCGGATGGGCCACGACCTGCCCTGGCTGGACGCCCCCGCGTCCACGACCTGCGCGAACCAGTAGCCCGTACCCCTTTCAGACGACATACCGCACACCGAACACAGCACCACACAAGCACTGAGGAGCAACGTGAGTGGCAAGGGCGCACCCGAACTGTCCGTACGCAACTGCGGTGACCTGCGCGTCGCCGTCATCGCGGCGCAGTGGCACGAGAAGGTGATGGACGGCCTCGTGGACGGCGCCCTGCGCGCGCTGCACGAGCTGGGCATCGACGAGCCGACCCTCCTGCGGGTCCCGGGCAGCTTCGAGCTCCCCGTCGTCGCCAAGGTCCTCGCGGGCCGCGGCTACGACGCGATCGTCGCCCTCGGAGTCGTCATCCGCGGCGGCACACCGCACTTCGAGTACGTGTGCCAGGGCGTCACCATGGGGCTCACCCAGGTCACCATCGACACCGGCGTGCCCGTCGGCTTCGGCGTGCTGACCTGTGACACGGAGGAGCAGGCCCTCGACCGCGCCGGGATCGAGGGCTCGAACGAGGACAAGGGCCACGAGGCCGTCACCGCGGCGGTCGCCACGGCGGCCACACTGCGCTCGGTCAGCGAACCCTGGCGCTGAGTGGCCGGGCGCACCCCGTAGTCTTAGGGCCATCATGGCGAACAAAACCTTCGAAGAGCTCTTCGCCGAGCTTCAGCTCAAGGCCAAGAACGGCGACCCCGCGACGTCCCGCACCGCCGAACTGGTGGACAAGGGCGTCCATGCCATCGGCAAGAAGGTCGTCGAGGAGGCCGCCGAAGTCTGGATGGCCGCCGAGCACGAGGGCAAGGAGGCCGCTGCCGAGGAAATCTCGCAGCTGCTGTACCACGTCCAGGTGATGATGGTCGCCCGGGGCATCTCCCTCGACGACGTCTACGCCCACCTCTAGAGCCGGCGCCGGTTCACCGCCGCACGCGGCACGCCCCTCTTTCACGTCTCTCACGCAAAGGAATCCGACCTCATGCTGCGCATCGCCGTCCCCAACAAGGGTTCACTGTCCGGACCTGCGTCGGCGATGCTCCATGAGGCCGGATACCAGCAGCGCAAGGAGTCCAAGGAGCTCGTCCTCGTCGACCCGGACAACGAGGTGGAGTTCTTCTACCTCCGGCCCAAGGACATCGCGATCTACGTGTCGTCGGGCAAGCTCGACATCGGCATCACCGGCGAGGACCTGCTGATCGACTCCGGCGTCAACGCCGAGGTCATCCTGCCGCTCGGCTTCGCCCGCTCCACGTTCCGCTTCGCCGCCAAGCCGGGCACGGTCTCGGGTCTCGAGGACCTCGCGGGCAAGACGATCGCCACCTCCTACGAGGGCATCGTCGGCAAGCACCTCGCCGAGTCCGGCGTCGACGCGTCCGTCGTCCACCTCGACGGCGCCGTCGAGACAGCCATCGAGCTGGGTGTCGCCCAGGTCATCGCGGACGTCGTCGAGACCGGCACCTCCCTGCGCAATGCGGGCCTCGAGGTCTTCGGCGAGCCGATCATGAAATCCGAGGCCGTCGTGATCCGCCGCTCCGGCGCGGCCGGCGAAGAGCCCAAGGTCCAGCAGTTCCTGCGCCGTCTCCAGGGCGTCCTGGTCGCCAGGACGTACGTGATGATGGACTACGACTGCCGCGCCGAGCACCTGGAGCAGGCCGTGGCCCTCACCCCGGGCCTCGAGTCGCCCACCGTCTCGCCCCTGCACAACGAGGGCTGGGTCGCCGTCCGTGCGATGGTCCCCGCCAAGGACGCCCAGCGCATCATGGACGACCTGTACGAACTCGGCGCGCGGGCCATCCTGACCACGGCCATCCACGCCTGCCGCCTTTGAGGACCGCAGTCATGTCCGAAGTCCCCACGCTGCCCGTCACCTTCCGGCCGGCCCGCACCCGGGCCGTCCTGCTCGGCCTCGGCGGAGCGATGTTCGTCACTCTCACGGCCATCGCCCTCATGCTGGGCGGTCTCAACCCGGGCGACCGCCTCACCTTCGTCTTCACCGGGGCGCTCCTCGCCGGCGCGCTCGTCCTGCTCGCCCGGCCCAGGATCGTGGCGGACGACGAGGGCGTCACCGTCGTGAACATCGCCCGCAGCCGCCGCCTGGCCTGGGCGGAGATCGTCCAGGTCACCCTGCGGCCCGGCGACCCCTGGGTGTTCCTCAACCTCAGCGACGGCACGAGCCTGGCCGCCATGGGCATCCAGCCCGCCATGGCCAAGGAACGTGCCCTCACCGACGCGCGTGCCCTGCGCGCCCTCACCGAGGCCCGTTCTGTAGTTTCCGGGGGCTCCGGGCGATCCGGGGAACTTCAGGGCTGACTCAGGGCCGCACGCCCTGACGCTTCCGCCCCTGTCTTGATTAATCTGTTGGCGGGGCGCGCGCACATCGCCGCCCCGCCCCCGAAGACGGGTCCGCCAGGGCCCCGGGGGTTTCCTGCTACCCGAGGAGTGACTCCCTCCGGCGATGGACGGTTCGTCCTGCAGTACATGCGCCGCCCCCTCCCGACATAGCGCGACCGAATTGCGCGTTGTGTGCGCGGAGGCGGCGGCATGACCATCCCCTTGTTGCTCCTCGGAGCGGCATTCCTGCTGATTTTGGCCAACGGCTTCTTCGTGGCGGCCGAGTTCGGCCTCGTCACGGTGGAGCGCGCCGACGCCGAGAAGGCAGCCGCCGACGGCGACCGACGGGCCCGTACCGTCGTGAACGCCCTCAAGGAGCTGTCCTTCCAGCTCTCCGGCACCCAGCTCGGCATCACCATCACCTCGCTGGTCGTCGGCATGCTCGCCGAACCGGCGCTCGCGAAGCTGCTCGCGGGGCCCTTCACCGCCGCCGGCGTCCCGGAAGGCGCCGTCGGAGGCGTCTCCGTCGTCATCGGCATGCTGCTGGCCTCCGCTCTGCAGATGGTGATCGGTGAGCTGGTGCCGAAGAACTGGGCGGTGTCCAAGCCGCTCCAGGTCGCACGGTTCGTCGCGGGCCCCCAGCACGCGTTCTCGCGCCTCTTCCGGCCCGTGATCGCCCTGCTCAACGCCGTGGCCAACCGCGCCGTACGCGCCCTGGGCGTCGAGCCCGCCGACGAGCTGGCCTCGGCCCGCACCCCCGGCGAGCTCGTCTCCCTGGCCCGGCACTCCGCACAGGCGGGCACCCTGGAGCAGGACACGGCGGACCTGTTCGTCCGCACCCTGTCCCTGGGAGAGCTCACCGCCCAGCACGTCATGACGCCGCGCGTGAAGGTCAGCGCGCTCCAGTCCTCGGCGACCGCCGAGGACGTCGTCAACCTCACGCGCGCCACGGGCCTCTCCCGCTTTCCGGTCTACCGCGAGCGGATCGACGAGATCGTCGGCATGGTGCACCTCAAGGACGCCCTCGCGGTGCCCGCCCACGACCGGCTGCGCACCCCCGTGAGCCGCATCGCCCAGGCCCCGCTGCTCGTCCCGGAGACGCTGCCCGTGCAGCCCCTCCTGGAGCGCCTGCGCAGCGAGCAGCCCATAGCCGTCGTCGTCGACGAGTACGGCGGCACGGCCGGGGTCGTCACCCTGGAGGACATCGTCGAGGAGCTCGTCGGCGAGGTCCGCGACGAGCACGACCGCCTCGACCTGCCCGAACTCGCGGTCGCCCCGTCCGAGGACGGCCGTCCCGCGTGGGACGCCGACGGCAGCTGCCGGGTCGACATCCTGCGCCGCATAGGACTCGACGTACCGGAAGGCCCGTACGAGACCGTCGCCGGTCTCGTCGCCGATCTGCTCGGCCGGATCCCCGCGCCCGGCGACCGGGCCGAGCTGCCCGGCTGGCGGCTCGCGGTGCGTCAGGTCGACCACTACCGCGCGGAGCGCGTCCGGATCGTACGGACCGCGGACGCCGCCCAGCCGGCGGAGGCCGCCCGATGAGCGCGCTCCAACTGTTCTTCGCCCTGCTCCTCGTACTGGCCAATGGTTTCTTCGTCGGCGCCGAGTTCGCCCTCGTCTCCGTGCGCCGCAGCCAGATCGAGCCCATCGACAACAAGCGGGCCCGCCAGGTCCTGTACGGCCTGGAGCACCTGCCGCAGATGATGGCGGCGGCCCAGTTCGGCATCACCGTCTGCTCGTTGACGCTCGGCGCGGTCGCCGAGCCGACGGTCGCCCATCTGCTGGAGCCGCTCTTCGAGGCGATGCACCTGCCCGAGGGAATGATCCACCCCCTCGGCTACGCCATCGCACTCGCCGCCGTCGTCAGCCTCCACCTCGTCATCGGCGAGATGATCCCGAAGAACCTCGCGATGGCGGCGCCGGAGAAGACCGCGCTGTGGTTCAGCCCCGGCCTCGTCGCCTTCGCCCGGCTGTGCCGGCCGGTCACCGTCGCCCTCGGCGCCTGTGCCCGGCTCGTGCTCAAGCTGTTCGGGGTCGAGCCGCGGGACGAGGTCGAGGCGGTCTTCACCAGCGTGCAGCTCGGCCGGCTCGTCGAGGACTCCGGACAGGCGGGGCTGCTCGAACCCGAGGCGCAGGAACGCCTGGAGGACGCCCTGGAGCTGGGCTCGCGCCCGGTCACCGACGTCCTGCTCGACCGGTCGTCCCTCGTCACGGTCGGCCCCTCCGTCACCCCGGGCCAGGTCATCGAGCTGACGGGCCGTACGGGATACTCCCGCTTCCCGGTCTGCGCGGAGGGGGGCGCCTTCATGGGCTATCTGCATGTGAAGGACGTCCTCGACCTGATCGACTCGGCGGACCACGACCGCGCGGTGCCGCAGCAGATCTGGCGTCCCATGACGACGCTGCGCGCCGAACTCCCGCTCGACGACGCCCTGACGGTGATGCGCCGCGCCGCGACGCACCTCGCGCAGGTCGCCGACGCCTCGGGCCGGGTCCTCGGCCTGGTGGCCCTGGAGGACGTCCTGGAGATGCTCGTCGGCGAGGTCCGTGACCCCGCGCACCGGGACGCTCCGGCGCCCGGGGCCAGGGTCGCGGAGCCGCGGGCCGAGGCGCCGGAGGAGGCGCTGGCCGGCTGACAGGCGCACATGGCGAAGGGGCGGGTCCCGTATCGGGCCCGCCCCTTCGTCATGTCACATCGCGGACGGATCCTGGGGCCCGCGCCCCGAGAGGACCTCGCCGTACGCCTGCATCAGATCGGGCAGCCGCAGTGTCGACAGGTCGTCCCGCGTCGGCGTCGTCGTGTAGCCCGTCAGCCGCAGGTCCCGGTAGGCGCACGACTTCTCGTACAGCGTCCGCAGGAAGCGGCCGTTGCCGAGCTCGTCGATCCAGCCCTGGTCGACGACGTGCCCGCTGATGGAGCGCAGCTCGTCGAGGGCCTCCTCGTCCCACACGTCACCGTTCTCCGCGGCGAGCACCTCGCCGATCGCGGTGAGTTCGAGGGGCCGGTACGAGGGGAAGTCGACCCGTGTCGTGAAGCGCGAGGACAGTCCGGGGTTCGCCGCGAGGAGGCGGTCCATGCCCTCCGGGTAGCCCGCGAGGATCACCACCAAGTGGTCCCGGTTGTCCTCGGCGCGCTTCAGGAGCACCTGGAGCGCCTCGTCGCCGTACGCGTCTCCCTTGCCATAGCCCGAGTTCGACAGGGCGTACGCCTCGTCGACGAAAAGGACGCCGCCGATGGCCGAGTCGATCAGTTCGTTCGCCTTCACGGCCGTCTGGCCCAGATACTCGCCGACCAGGTCGGCGCGCTGGGCCTCCACGAGATGGTCGCCGCCGAGCAGCCCGAGCGCGTAGAAGACGCGGCCCAGGATGCGGGCCACGGTGGTCTTGCCGGTGCCGGAGGGGCCCGAGAAGACGAAGTGCCGTTTCGGCGGCTGCACGGGCAGGCCCTGCCCGGTCCGCAGGCGCGCCATGTTCAGCTGCGCCGACAGCGCCTTCACCTGGCGTTTCACGGGTTCCAGGCCGACCATCCGCTCCAGCTCGGCGAGTGCCTCCTCGAGGAGCGCGGGGTCGGCGGGCCCGGTGGGCAGCTGCGGCGTGATCGGTACGACGGCCTTCTCGCGGACCGCGTCGGTCTCGGCGGGCACCGCGCCGGGCGGCGGCAGATCGGGCTCGCTCACCTTCAGGTCCCGGCCGTCGCCCTCGTACAGCGGGTCCATCGACTCGGAGCCGTCCAGCATGTCCTGGCCGAGGCCGGTCATGGTGAGGGGACTGAGGTCGGTGCCGTCGCCGAAGTCGCCGTAGCCGTCGCCCTCGGCGATGGCCGCGAGGCGGGCCGAGGTGTCCATGAAGGCGGGGTCCACGCGGTGCACGGCCCGGTACAGGGGGAGCGCGGCGGCGGAGCGGCCGGTGCCCTCGTGCGCGCGGGCCAGCCAGTAGCGCAGCTCCTTGCGCTGGGGCTGCTCGCTCCGGCAGCGCATCAGCGCCGCGGACAGCAGCGGCTCGGCCTGCCCGTACATCTCCAGGCGCACCCGGGCCATCCCGCCGAAGAGGCCGGCCTCGATGCCGAGGAGCCCGTCGTCGAGCAGCGGATCGGTGTGCCGGACCAGCTGCTCCCAGTCCTTGACGAGGTAGGCACGGCAGGCGTGCAGGAACCGCACTTGCGGATCGGCGTCCACGCGCGGCAGCGTCGCCAGCGCCCCGTCCAGGTCCGGGACATGGCGCCCGTCGAGCCAGTGCGACGCGTGCGCGAGGAGCAGATCGCGCGGCCGCTCCAGGACGGGCTGCACCCACCAGCCCAGCCAGTACCAGGAGTTGAGGGTGCGCCGGTGCCGGGTGCGCTGCTCGCCGAACCGGTCGCGGTGCCGGAACATGCGCAGCAGAGCCGTCGTCGTGTCGATGCGTAACGCGTGCAGCCCCAGCCAGCCGTCGGCCATGCCGGGATCCATCCGGACCGCGGCCCGGAACTCCTCCTCGGCCTGCGGATAGGCGCCCATGGTGTAGGCGTCCACGCCACGCACCCAGGCGAGGTCGGCCGGGCCGGGCGAGCCCTGTGTGCCGAAGTCCATCACGTCCCCCACAAACCGTGCCCCCGTGGTGCGCCGCCGGGCCGGTGCCCGCCGGCTCCTGCGCCGAACCGATGTGCTGTGGACGGGAGTTGTCACGGTGCGGGCCGCGAGCCGTCCGTAGGCCGCACCGAAAGGCATCGTACCTGCGCAGGAGTCGTCGGCCGAGGGCGCCGCAGGGCCGGATCCAAGGCGGACGGCGCAGGTGGGGGCGGAGCCGGACGGTGACCGAGGGTGAACGAAACGGGGCTCACCGCACCCCTGAAAGCGTGAACTGGGCAGAACGAAGCCCCCGATCACGGGGGAACAACCGGGGGCTTCGCGTCTGCGGGCGACCCCGTAAGGCCGCACATTCAGAACGTAAGTCCTGTACGGCCCCTCGGTCAAGCCGAGTTGAGGCACTCGCCGAAACTGGCGGAAGGCGTCTCAGGAGCGTTCAGCGCGCTGCCGACGGGCCCTCACGGTGAGTGACGGAAGGCGTCGGAAGTCCGGTCCCGGGAGGCATCTCACGTGCCTCGTAGCCCTGGGGACACTCTCGTACCAATGTCTGAGCGAAGGGGCGCGAGGGGTCGTCGGCGAAGTGCGCGCGCTCCGCACGGATCCAGCCGTCCCAGAACTCCCTCTGCGCCGGTCCGTCCCGCCGCCGCCCTCGTTCCCAGGACACCTCCTCGGGCGTGTCCATCCACAACAGCCCCGCGAGGAAAGGCCGCACGGCCCGCCGGCCCGCGCCCACGCCCTCCATCAGGACCACCGGCGCGGGCGCCAGGGCGCGCGGGGTGCCGAAGCTGCGGGCGTTCCAGTCGTACGGCTCGTACCGGGCGCTCTCGCCGCGGGAGAGCGGATCGATGACCTGCTCGCGCAGCCGCGCCGTCCAGTCGAAGAGGGCGTCGTGGCTGGCGAGATCGTCGAGGTGCAGGACGGGCGCCTGCCCGAGCGCCTCGGCGAGCCGGGCGGCGAACGTCGACTTGCCGGAGCCCGCGTGGCCGTCGACGGCGACCAGCCGGACCGGGCCGCAGGAGGGCGGCAGGGCCCGCAGGGTCGCGGCGAGCCGGGGGAGCGGGAGGCGCTGGAAGGTCATCGCCCGCAAGGGTACGGGAGGTGCCCGGCCGGTTCCCCGCGCGCCGCCGCAGGTCATGCCAGTGGTACAGGCCAATATTGGTAGCGATGACAGGCCCGGAAACGCTGGTGGAAGTCAGCGGGTACCGGCCATAGTTGGCGCACTGTCGTGCACCTCACCCGCCCCTTTACGGATATCTCGTCGACTGGGGGAGCCCCGCCCATGACCCGACCCGAACCTCTGTCCCGCAGAACCCTGCTCGCCGCCGCCGCGGCCACCGCGGGCGCAGCGGCGCTCGCCACGACGGCGGGCACCGCCGTCGCCGGCACCGGCGCCCCGGCGCGCGCTCACGTGGCCCCGCGCCTTGTGGACAACCACGCCTGGACCTCGTACTCGGACTGGCGCTCCGGAACGGAGGCCGGCACCCGCGCGGTAGCCGGGGCTCGCCCCGGGCTCACGCTCGCGACCCCCGAGGGCCGCACCGATTACACGGACCCGCACACAGGCAAGACCGCCACCTGGGAGTACGGCCGGTGGACCTCCCCGGCGCACCGCCTGTCGGTGCCCGCCACGGAGGTCATCGCCTCCTGGAACGCGCGGACACCGGCCGGTACCTGGATCCAGATCGAGCTCCAGGGCACTTACTCCGACGGCGCGGAGACGCCCTGGTACGTGATGGGCCGCTGGGCCGCCGGCGACCAGGACATCCGGCGGACCTCCGTCGACGACCAGACGGACGGCAAGTCCAGTATCTGGACGGACACCTTCTCCATCGACGACGCGGCCTCGGGCCTGCGCCTCGTCTCGTACCGCCTGCGGCTGACCCTGTACCGCGCTCCGGGCTCCAAGGCCTCGCCCCTCGTGTGGCGGCTCGGGGCCATGGGCTCCGACGTGCCCGACCGCTTCTCGGTCCCGGCCTCGACGCCGGGGCTCGCCAAGGAGCTGGACGTTCCGCGCTTCTCGCAGAACGTCCACGCGGGCCAGTACCCCGAGTACGACAACGGCGGCGAGGCCTGGTGCAGCCCCACGTCCTCGCAGATGATCATCGAGTACTGGGGCCGCAAGCCCTCCGCGGACGACCTGTCCTGGGTCAACCCGGACTACGCGGACCCGGAGGTCTGCCACGCGGCCCGCTTCACGTACGACTACCAGTACGAGGGCTGCGGCAACTGGCCCTTCAACGCGGCCTACGCGGCGACGTACAAGGATCTCCAGGGAGTCGTCACGCGGCTCGGTTCGCTCGGTGATCTGGAGACCCTGATCGCGGCGGGGATCCCGGCCATAACGTCGCAGTCGTTCCTCAAGGAGGAGCTGACAGGCGCGGGTTACGGGACGTCCGGACACCTCATGACGGTGATCGGTTTCACCGCGGACGGCGACGTGATCGCCAACGACCCGGCGTCGCCGAGCGACACGGCCGTGCGCCGCGTCTACAAGCGGGCGGAGTGGGAGAAGATCTGGCTCCGTACCAAGAGGTACAACGCCACCGGCAAGGTCGTGTCCGGCACCGGCGGCGTCTGCTACCTGTACTTCCCGGCCCACCCGACCCCGAAGCAGCGCAGCGCGCTCGAGGCGGTCGGCGTCCGCTGAGGAACCTGCCGCGGCCCCTCCCCGCGCGAGGGAGGGGCCGCGGCAGGCGTCGGGCCTGGCACTGCCCCGGTGTCACCGATGTGAGACGGGCGATGCCACGGCGTAGTTGTGCGTGACCAAGCTCTCGTCCACAACCGGCCGAGGCGGTGGCATGGTGGACGGGTCAGTGGGGGGATGCCACTGCCGGACGACCTCAGCGAGATGCCATGACCGCGACCACCGCCACGAACCGCGCCGCCCGGACCCGCACCGGCGGCCCCAAGGACAACGGCCCCAAGATCCTGGAGCACGTCCTCGGCTGGACCTTCGTCGTGGTCCTCGCCATGTTCGTCACGCAGGCCGGACTGATGTGACCCGGCTCTCCCCGGCGCGCGTGAGGCCCTGACGCGACGCGCGAAGGGGCGGGGGACGCCGCGCATCCCCCGCCCCGAGTGCCGTACCCGAGCGGCTAGTTGATCGCCTTGATCAGCTCACCGTTCGTCGTGTCACCGCTGAGCTCCCAGAGGAACGTGCCCCCGAGGCCCTGCTGGTTCTTGTAGTCCATCTTCCCGGCGATGGTGGCCGGGGTGTCGTAGCTCCACCAGTTGTTGCCGCAGTACGCGTACGCGGTGCCGCCGACCGTGCCCGTCGCCGGGCACTTCGACTTGAGCTCCTTGTAGTCGTCGATGCCCTGCTCGTACTTGCCGGCCGCCGGGCCCGTCGCCGTGCCGCCGGGCGCCGCCTGCGTGACGCCGGTCCAGCCGCGCCCGTAGAAGCCGATGCCGAGCAGCAGCTTCGACGCCGGGACGCCGAGGCCCTTGAGCTTGGTGATGGTGGCGTCGGTGTTGTAGCCCGCCTTCGGGATGCCGCTGTACGAGGTCAGGGGCGAGTGCGGGGCGGTCGGCCCCTGCGCGTCCCAGGCCCCGAAGTAGTCGTACGTCATCGGGTTGTACCAGTCGACGTACTGGGCGGCGCCGGCGTAGTCGGTGGCGTCGATCTTGCCGCCGTCGGAGGCGTCGGCCGGGATCGCGGACGTGACCAGCGCGCTGGGGCCGAACTTCGAACGCAGCGCGCTCATCAGGTTCTTGTAGGCGTCGCGCCCGCTCGTGTCGCAGGACAGGCCGCAGGCGTTCGGGTACTCCCAGTCGATGTCGATGCCGTCGAAGACATCGGCCCACTTGGAGTTCTCGACCAGGTCGTAGCAGGACTGGGCGAAGGCGGCCGGGTCCTTGGCCGCGTCGGTGAACCCGCCCGACCAGGTCCAACCGCCGAAGGACCAGAGGATCTTGAGGTTCGGGTGCAGCTTCTTCAGCTTGAGCAGCTGGTTGAAGTTGCCGCGCAGCGGCTGGTCCCAGGTGTCGGCGACGCCGTCCACCGCCTGGTCGGCGGTGTACGCCTTGTCGGTCGCGGCGTAGGAGTCGCCCATCGCGCACTTACCGCCGGTGACGTTGCCGAAGGCGTAGTTGATGTGCGTGAGCTTGTCGGCCGAGCCCGACGTCTCGATGTTCTTGACGTGGTAGTTCCGGTCGTAGACACCCCATTCGGTGAAGTAGCCGACGACCTTCGAACCGGCCGCGGCTTGCTGGGGGCCGGCGTCGTTCAGCGCTGCGGCGGTGCCCGCGGAGGCGAGCAGTCCGGCGCCGAGGACGGCGCAACACGCGGCGGACAGGAGCGCCCGGAAGGAGGCGCGGGGACGGTGCGGTCTGAGCATCGTGTCTCCTCGTGGGGGAGGGGAGCGTGGGGGGATTTGCTGTGGACCTCGGGGGCGTCGTCACGCGATCCGTGTCACGAGTCTTTGGCATGAACGCGTTAAGACGTTGCAGGGAACCTTAGGAGGACTAGACCAGTGGGGTCAATGGTGCGGACCAATGTGCTCGGCTTCCGGTGCGGGCTCCGGAAGCCGCCGGTGAGGGTTCGGCGCAGGCCGCGGCCGCCTCGTCGGCGTCTTTTCGGTATCTTTAAAGTAAGCGGTCGTTAACTGGTGACTGGCCGCCGTCGAACGGGCATACTCAACGGGCCGCAGCCGCTGGTCAGCGCTCGTCCGAGACCCGGAAGGGTGCCCTCGGCGGCGGCTCGAACACGGCGCCGCCGCACACCCCGCGCGCGACCGCCGCAGTGCCCGACAGGGAGGAGAGCGTCGATATGCCCGACCGCGCCCCGCAGCCGGTGGACCGTCAACTGCCCACGGACGAGGCCCGGGATCTGTTCTCGCTCGTACGTGAGCTCGTGCAGCGCGAGATCGCCCCGAGTGCGGCCGAGGAGGAGGACGCCGGACGCTTCCCGCGCGAGACGTTCTCACTGCTCTCCGAGTCGGGCCTGCTCGGCCTCCCCTACGACTCCGGCTTCGGCGGCGGTGACCAGCCGTACGAGGTCTATCTCCAGGTTCTCGAGGAGCTCGCCGCCGCTCGGCTCACGGTCGGCCTCGGCGTCAGTGTCCACTCGCTGGCCTGCCACGCACTGGCCAATTTCGGCAACAAGGAGCAGCGGGCGGAGCATCTGCCCGCCATGCTCGGTGGCGGCCTCCTCGGCGCGTACTGCCTGTCCGAGCCGTCGTCGGGATCGGACGCCGCGTCCCTGCGGACCAAGGCCGTCCGCGAAGGCGACGACTGGGTGATCACCGGCACCAAGGCATGGATCACGCACGGCGGCATCGCCGACTTCTACACCGTCCTGGCGCGCTCCGGCGGCGAGGGTGCGCGTGGCATCAGCGCGTTCCTGGTCCCGGGCGACGCGGAGGGGCTGAGCGCGGCGGCGCCCGAGAAGAAGATGGGGATGAAGGGCTCGCCCACGGCGCAGGTTCACTTCGACGGGGTGCGCGTGAGCGACGCGCGCCGGATCGGCGACGAGGGCCAGGGCTTCGCGATCGCGCTCTCCGCCCTCGATTCCGGGCGGCTCGGCATCGCGGCCTGCGCGATCGGCGTGGCCCAGGCGGCCCTCGACGAGGCCCTCGCGTACGCCACGGGGCGTGAGCAGTTCGGGCGGCCCATCGCCGACTTCCAGGGCCTGCGCTTCATGCTCGCCGACATGGCCACGCAGATCGAGGCCGGCCGCGCGCTCTATCTGACGGCGGCCCGCCTGCGTGACGCGGGCCGGCCCTTCTCCAAGCAGGCCGCCATGGCCAAGCTGATGTGCACGGACACGGCGATGAAGGTCACCACGGACGCCGTCCAGGTGCTCGGCGGGTACGGCTACACGGCCGACTTCCCGGCCGAGCGCTATATGCGCGAGGCCAAGGTGCTCCAGATCGTGGAGGGCACCAATCAGATCCAGCGCATGGTCATCGCCCGGCACCTCGCCGGTCCTGAAACCCGCTGAACTGCCCGGCTCCGACAGGGGACGCCGTCAGCCGGGCCCACTCCGGATCGTGGCGTCCCGGCAGGGTCTTGCCGCGGTCGGCCCAGTGGCTGACCAGGGCGCGGTAGATCGGCGGGTCCGGGGGCGCCGGGCGCTCCGGGGGCGGCGGCTGGGGAACCGATTCTGCGGTGGTGGGGACCAGGAGGCGGCGGCGACGGCCGGTGGCGCTCTGCGTAAGGGGCATGCCCGGGCCAACGCGCCCGCGCCGGGCAGGTCACCGTCCGGGACATGGGGGCGTGAGTTCTAGGGCCTTTCGTTTGGGTCGGGCTGGATCAGGGTCGGCCCCGCGCCCGGCCTGATCCGGCCATTGCCGTGTCCGGGTCGGCGCACGCATCTGGCTCCGGCGGCTCAGCTGACGTACCGTCAACTCCGCCGCCGCCGGGGGCCGCACCCCTCCGGGCGACGTCAACCGCCGTACGCCCAGGGAGGAAACGCGTGGCAGACGACCGCCCCGTCGCACTCGACGAATACCCGGTCCATCAGGTGCCGCTGTCCATGAAGCACGTCGCGACCGGTGACCGCAACGCCTACGACCGGTGCATCTTCCATCTCGTCGACCCCACCGGGGAGTTCCTGCTCATCCTCGGCCTCGGTGTCTACCCGAACCTCGGCGTCATCGACGCGTACGCGACCCTGCGCGTCGGCGACACCCTCCACGCGGTCCGAGCCTCCGACGCCCTGCGCGAGGACGCCCGCATGGAACTCGCCGTCGGCCCGCTCCGGATCCACGTCGAACGCCCCTTGAAGGACTTCGTCCTGAGCTGCGCGGCCGATCCGGACGACCCCGGCGGACTCTCGTACGAGATCAACTGGTCGGCGGCCTTCCCGGCCCTCTGGGAGCCCCACCACACCCAGCGCCGCGGCGGCCGCCTCACCCTTGAGGGCAGGCGCTTCGTGCAGGCCGGGCGCTGTGACGGCCGGCTCCGCGTCGGCGGGCGCGAGGTGTCCCTAGACGGCTGGACCGGCACCCGCGACCGCAGTTGGGGCGTGCGCCCGGTCCCCGGCGAGGAGGGCGGCCGGCTCGCCGAGGAGAACAGGACCGAGGGCTTCCACTGGATCTGGTCACCGGTCCGCTTCGACGACCGCTTCCTGATGGTGATCGTCCAGGAGGACGCGGACGGCTACCGCACCCTCAACGACGCCACCCTCGTCCGCGACGGCCACCCGGACCTCCAACTCGGCTGGCCCCAGGCCGACATCACCTACCGGAGCGGCACCCGCCACCCCGAGAGCGCCGTCGTCCACCTCACCGACCCGCTGTCCCGCAAGCCCGTGGAACTCGGCGTCGAGATCCTCGCCTCGTCCCCGCTGGCCGTCGGCGCCGGATACCCGCCGGCGGACGACTGGCAGCACGGCACCTGGCGCGGCCGCGACTGGACCGACCGCCGCAGCTACGACCTCTCCGACCCCGCAGCCCACCCGCTGGCCGCCTACGGCGTCATCGACCACGCGGCGCGCTTCACCCTGGACGGACAGGTCGGCCACGGCATCTTCGAGCACGGAAGCTTCGGCAGGCACGACGCGAGCGGCTTCACCGGCTACGACTCCGTGGCGCCCTGAAAGGAGCCTGCGATGGCGACAGCACCCAGACCGCGCACCAGCACCCGCGACCCGGAGGAGGTGTCCCGAAGGCTCACGTCCTGGCTGGCCGCCCGGCTGCCGGGCGCCGAAGCGGTGAACGTGACCGTCCCCGAGTCCAACGGCATGTCCAGCGAGACCCTGCTGTTCGACATCGAACACCCCGAACCCCCGGTCCGCGCCTGCGCGTTGAGGCTCGCCGCCGACCCGTCCGCGTACACGATCTTCCCGGACTACGACATGCCGCGGCAGTACCGCACGATGCGGCTCGCCGCCGATCGGACGGGGCTGCCGGTGCCGCGCGTGCTGTGGCTGGAGGAGGATCCCCGGCCGCTGGGCGCTCCGTTCTTCGTGATGGAGCGCGTCGCGGGCCGTGTACCGCCGGACGTCATGCCCTACACATATGAGGGCAACTGGCTGCACGCCGCGACGGACGCCGAGCGCGCACGGCTCCAGGACGCGACCGTGCGGCTCATCGCCCGGCTGCACGACGGAGTCCCGGCGTCCGAGGCCGAGTTCCTCGCCGCACCCGGAAAGGGCAGCGCACTGCGCCGCCACGTCGAGGCCCAACGCGCCTACTACGCCTGGGTGGTGGACGGACTGCCGCCGTCACCGCTCATCGAGAGCGCCT
Source organism: Streptomyces sp. NPDC055400 (assembly GCF_053644375.1). Classification (NCBI taxonomy): domain Bacteria; kingdom Bacillati; phylum Actinomycetota; class Actinomycetes; order Kitasatosporales; family Streptomycetaceae; genus Streptomyces; species Streptomyces sp. NPDC055400. The sequence continues at coordinate 189,762 of NZ_JBSHLM010000017.1, forward strand.
TCGACCGGCTCGCCGAACTCTGGCCCGCCGACGAGGGCGAACCCGTCCTCAACTGGGGCGATGCCCGCATCGGGAACATCATCTACGACGGCTTCGAACCGGCCGCCGTGCTCGACTGGGAGATGGCGGCCCTGGCCCCGCGCGAGGTCGACCTCGGCTGGACCGTGTACCTGCACCGCTTCTTCCAGGACCTGACCGAGAGCTTCGGGCAGGCCGGCCTGCCCGGCTTCCTGCGCCGCGAGGACATCGAGCGCCGCTACGCCCAACTCACCGGCCACGCACCGCGCGACATGGACTTCCACACCCTGTACGCCGCCCTGCGCCACGCCATCGTGATGCTGCGCGTCGCCTACCGGCAGGCGTACTTCAAAGAGGTGGCCGTGCCGGACGATCCGGACACACTGATCCTGCACCACGCCAGTCTGCGGGCCATGGTGCAGGGCAGTTACTGGAGCTGAGGCGTCGTCAGGCGGCTGCGGGCCGCGCCTGCTCGGGGACGCGCAGCGGGCGCGAACCCGGGCCGCCCACGTGCGAGAAGGGCTGCATCCGCCAGTCAAGGCCCTGAGGGAGCGTCAACAGGAGGGCGGTGTCCTGCTCCTGAGCCTTCGTCGAGTCGTCGGCGGGCCGGGCGTCGGCCGCCGGGCGGCCCGTGCCGGCGCAGACCGTGAGGCCGAACGGGTTCCACGGCGAGGCGCACAGCGCGTGCTCGGGCAACTGGTCCTCGTCGGCGAGCAGCGCGATCGGCTGCGCGCAGTCCGGGCAGAACACCCGGTACATCTCGAAGGTGTCGTACTCGTCGAACGCGTCGATGCCGGTGTCCGCCGGTTCGACACCCTCCGGCTCGGGCTCGATCGCCGGCTGCTGCCGACTGCGGGCAGGACGACCGGGACGCTTCACATTCTGCATGGGACTCTCCCCCTCGGGTGGGCCGACAAGGCGCTGCGGCCTCGACCACAGCAAGCACTTCCCGTCCCGTCGTGGGGGTAATCGTGGCACGCGTCTGGACACGGTTCGACAGGTGTGGTCTTCGTCACATGCCGATTGCGGACGCCCGGCGGCAGGTAGGCGTATCCGCCCCCATGGCCCGCTCGGGTATCCCCGGGGATCAAGGGCCCTGTAGGTTCTGCGCCATGGAGGAGCTCGACCGACAGATCGTGCAGCTGCTCGTCAAGGACGGGCGGATGAGCTACACCGACCTGGGCAAGGCCACAGGCCTGTCCACGTCCGCGGTGCACCAGCGCGTGCGCCGACTCGAACAGCGCGGGGTCATCCGCGGCTATGCCGCGGTCGTCGACCCCGAGGCGGTCGGCCTGTCGCTCACCGCCTTCATCTCGGTGAAACCGTTCGACCCCAGCGCCCCCGACGACATCGCGGAACGCCTCGCGGGCGTCCCGGAGATCGAGGCGTGCCACAGCGTCGCCGGCGACGAGAACTACATCCTCAAGGTCCGCGTGGAGACCCCGCACGACCTGGAGAACCTGCTGGCCCGGGTGCGCTCCCTGGCCGGCGTCTCCACCCGCACGACCGTGGTCCTCTCCACGCCGTACGAGGCACGGCCGCCCCGCGTCTGACCGACGCGGGTCCGGCCGCTGCGGGCCCCCGGGTGCGGCCCGGGGGCACGAACGCGGGAAACTGTCCCCATGAGTACGACCCCCACGCCGCCCGCACCGGCCGAGTCCCGCACCTTCCTTCTGCGCGGTGGCGACGTCCACAGCCCCGCCGACCCCTTCGCCACGGCCATGGTCGTCGAGCGGGGGCACGTCGCCTGGGTCGGCTCCGAAGGCGCGGCAGACGCGTTCGCCGAGGGGGTCGACGAGGTCGTCGACCTCGAAGGCGCCCTCGTCACTCCCGCGTTCACCGACGCCCACGTCCACACCACGTCGACGGGGCTCGCCCTGACCGGCCTCGATCTCAGTGCGGCCCGCACCCGGGGCGAGGCGCTCGCCCTCGTCCGCGCCCACGCGGCCGCCCGCCCCACGGACCGGATCCTCCTCGGCCACGGCTGGGACGCCGCCCGCTGGCCCGACGGCGCGCCCCTCACCCGCGCCGAGCTCGACGAGGCCACCGGCGGCCGCCCGCTCTACCTCTCGCGCATCGACGTCCACTCGGCCGCTGTCACCACGGCCCTGCTCGACCTCGTCCCCGGCATCGCGGACCGCCCCGGATTCACCCCCGACGGACCCCTCACCCGCGACGCCCACCACGCCGTCCGCGCCGCCGCCCACGCCGCCGTCACCCCGCAGCAGCGCACGGAGGCCCAGCGCGCGGCCCTGCGGCACGCGGCCTCCCTGGGGATCGGGTCCGTGCACGAGTGCGGCGGCCCCGACATCTCGTCCGAGGACGACTTCACCGGCCTGCTGCGGCTGGCCGCCGAGGAGTCCGGCCCCCGGGTCGTCGGCTACTGGGCCGACCGGGACATCGACCGGGCCCGCGCGCTGGGCGCCGTCGGCGCCGCCGGTGACCTGTTCGTGGACGGCTCCCTCGGCTCGCACACGGCCTGCCTGCACGAGCCGTACGCAGACGCGGCCGCCGGGCACACCGGCACCTCCTACCTGGACGCCCACGCCGTCGCCGCCCACGTCGTCGCCTGCACCGAGGCGGGGCTCCAGGCGGGCTTCCACGCCATCGGGGACGCCGCGGTGACCGCCGTGGCGGACGGCGTGCGCGCCGCCGCCGAGAAGGTCGGCCTCGCCCGTGTCAGGGCCGCGCGGCACCGTGTCGAGCACGCCGAGATGCTGTCGCCGGAAACCATCGCCTCCTTCGCCGAGTTCGGCCTCACCGCTTCCGTGCAGCCCGCGTTCGACGCCCTGTGGGGCGGCGAGGACGGCATGTACGCGGACCGCCTCGGCGCTGAACGGGCCCGCGCCCTCAACCCGTTCGCCGCGCTCCTGCGCGCCGGGGTCCCGCTGGCCTTCGGCTCCGACAGCCCCGTCACCCCGCTCGACCCGTGGGGCACGGTCCGCGCCGCGGCCTTCCACCGCACGCCCGAGCACCGGGTGTCCGTGCGGGCCGCGTTCACCGCGCACACCCGCGGAGGCTGGCGCGCCGTGGGCCGGGACGACGCGGGAATCCTGGTCCCGGGCGCCCCGGCGGACTACGCCGTGTGGCGCACCGAGGAGCTCGTCGTCCAGGCGCCGGACGACCGTGTCGCGCGCTGGTCGACCGACCCGCGCTCCGGGACGCCCGGTCTCCCCGATCTCACGCCGGGGGCCCAACTGCCGCTCTGCCTGCGCACGGTGGTCGGCGGGCGGACCGTGTACGTAGGGCCGGACGAGTGATGTAGGCACGCGCAGTACCGCCGACAGCGGTCCGCCGCACGCTCGCGCGACCTGCGGGTCCTCGGCGCTGACCAGGTGGTTTCCTCAATCACCGCAGATCAAACGGGTGTTGACAGCTGGGCGCGGTCGCCGGGTAGGTTCGGCCGGGTCCACCACTGGACGTCCGACCGGGGAACCTCCGCGCAGTCGATGAACGCCGCTGGGTCATGGGGCGGTGTGCCGCACCAGCACACCGCCACTGGGAGCCAGGCCCAGCACCCGCGCCATGGGGCGCTGGAACGTTCCGGCCGGATGGGGGTCCCTCCCTGCTCCGCGGGAGCACGGGGGAAGGTGCGACCCGGGTGGGGCCCGGACGCTCAGTAGACAACGGCTCTCGGTAGACCCGCAGCCAGCGGTCCCAGGCCGGCCCGAAGGGCACCGGGCCCCGATCCCGCAGTCCCGCGCAGGGCGCCTTACCAGCGCCGACAGGCACCCTCGCTATGGTGGTCCCCTCGTACAGGAGTCTTAAGGGGAAGCTGTGAAAGACGGCGGTGGGCGGCAGTTCGGCCCTCTCGGTACGGCGCTGGTGATCATCCCGACCTACAACGAGGCGGAGAACATCAAGTCGATCGTCGGCCGGGTGCGCGCGTCCGTGCCCGAGGCGCATGTCCTCGTCGCCGACGACAACAGCCCCGACGGCACGGGAAAGCTCGCCGACGAGCTCGCCTCGGGCGACGAGCAGGTGCGGGTCCTGCACCGGCAGGGCAAGGAAGGCCTCGGCGCGGCCTATCTCGCGGGCTTCCGCTGGGGCCTCGAGAACGGCTACGGCGTCCTGGTCGAGATGGATGCCGACGGCTCCCACCAGCCCGAGGAGCTGCCCCGGCTGCTGACCGCGCTGAAGGGCTCCGACCTCGTGCTCGGCTCGCGCTGGGTGCCGGGCGGACGGGTCGTCAACTGGCCCAGGTCGCGCGAGTTCCTCTCCCGGGGCGGCAGCACGTACTCGCGGCTGCTGCTCGACGTGCCGATCCGGGACGTCACCGGCGGCTTCCGCGCCTTCCGCCGCGAGACCCTCGAAGGCCTCGGGCTCGGCGAGGTCTCCTCGCAGGGCTACTGCTTCCAGGTCGACCTCGCGCGCCGGGCGGTCAAGGCCGGCTATCACGTCGTCGAGGTGCCCATCACGTTCGTGGAGCGCGAGCTCGGCGACTCCAAGATGAGCCGTGACATCGTCGTCGAGGCGCTGTGGCGGGTCACCGCTTGGGGCGTGGGGGAGCGCATGGGCCGTGTGATCGGCCGCAAGTAGGCCTGAGCCGCAGCCTCCGTCGATCTTGATCTCCCGCTTACGCCACTCGGGCCGGGGCCCAGGCACACTGGGGGCATGACCACTGGCACACCGCCCCCTTCGCGCCCCGCCACGCCCCGGCGTTCCCGGGTCCGTACGTTCCTGCCGCTCGGTATCGCCGCGTGGCTGGTCCTGGAGATCTGGCTGCTGACCGTGGTGGCGGGCGCGGCCGGCGGGTTCACCGTCTTCCTGCTGCTGCTCGCCGGGATCGTGTCCGGCGCCGTCGTCATCAAGCGCGCCGGGCGCCGGGCCTTCAAGAATCTGAGCGAGACGCTGCAACAGCAGCAGGGCGGCGCGGTCCCGGCAGGCGGGCAGCGCTCCGGGGGCAACGGTCTGCTGATGCTGGCGGGCCTGCTCCTGATGATCCCCGGCCTGATCTCGGACGCCCTGGGTCTCGTCCTGCTCGTGCCGCCCGTCCGTACGGCCCTGAGCCGCTACACGGAGCGGACCATCGAGCGGAAGATGCAGTCGGCCACCCCCGGGACCTTCGGCGACGCGTTCCAGCAGGCGCGGATGCACCGGCCGGACGGCACGGTCATCCAGGGCGAGGTGATCAAGGACGATGAGCGGCCCGCACAGCGCCCCGACGCGGGTCCGCGCCCCCCGATCGCTCCCTGAGCCCGGGCGGGGCTCAGAAGCTCACTGAGCCCCGCCCGGCGCCGGACATGCGAAAAGCCGTGGGCCGGACACACAAGATGTGTGTCCGGCCCACGGCTCTGTTCAGTCGCGCTCCCGCTGCTCCCGAGGGATCAGGCGGACTTGCGGCTGTCGCGCGGATGCACCGCGATGTTCATGGCGCCCGATCGGAGAACGGCGAGCCGCTCCTCGAGGACCTCTTCGAGCTCCTCGCGAGTGCGCCGCTCCATCAGCATGTCCCAATGTGTACGCGCGGGCTTGGCCTTCTTCTCCTCAGGGCCGTCACCGTCGACTAGGAGTGCCTGGGCCCCGCAGACCTTGCACTCCCACTCCGACGGAATTTCGGCCTCCACCGAGAAGGGCATCTCAAAGCGATGTCCCTTCTCGCATGCGTACTCCACGGCCTGGCGCGGGGCCAGGTCGATGCCGCGGTCCGTCTCGTAGCTGGTCACTACCAGGCGTGTACCGCGAAGAGCTCGCTCACTCATGAATCGTGCCTCCCGGGCTTGTCGCCCACAGGACAGGTGTCGCTGTCGTCGTCATCCGGTCAACGTCCGGTCGGCGGTAAAGATTCCCGGTTCCGGGTCATGCGTCGCCGTCGTAGCCGCCCCTTGTTGTACCCACCGGCGCCCGGTTTGTCACATCTGCCAGCAGATGTCACCCAGCGGTTTGCGATATTGACGTGCAGTAACGGTACGCCTGGCAGGCCAAACGCGTACACTACCGGCCTTTGGCCCCAGGTGCTAAATCCGGGTGGGTACGGGATTTCCCGCGTCGCGCACCGCCTGCCTCACCGGAACCCGGGCAAGCAGTGCAAAGCCGATCATGAAGAACGCCACCAGGGACACGATCGCGTCCCTATAACTGCCGGTCAGCTGGTACGCGAGGCCGAAAACGAGCGGTCCGAGCCAGCTCATTCCCCGGTCGCTCATCTCGTACGCGGAGTAGTACTCGGCCTCCTTGCCGGCCGGCACCAGATGCGAAAACAGGGAACGGGACAGCGCCTGCGTCCCGCCGAGGACGAGCCCGATGCCGGCCGCCAGCGCGAAAAACCACACCGGCGCCCCCGACGGCAGGAAGTAACCGGCCCCGATCGTGACCGTCCAGGCGATCAGCGAGCCGAGAATCGTGTTCTTCGCGCCGTACGTGCGGGCGAGGCGCCCCATCGCGAGCGCCCCCGCCACGGCCAGGACCTGGACCAGCAGCACCGCCACGATCAGCGTCGACTGGTCGAGGCCGAGCTCCTCCGAGCCGTACACGGACGCCTGCGAGATCACCGTCTGGATGCCGTCGTTGTAGACCAGATAGGCGAGCAGGAAGGACAGCGTCAGCGGGCGGCGGCGCATGTCGCGCACGGTCGAGGCCAGCTGACGCCAGCCGGGCACGGCGGATGCCTCGCCGTCGACGGGTGCCGTGCGCCGGTCCCGCAGGCGCCGCAGCGGTACGAGCGTGAACGCGCCCCACCACACGCCCGCCGAGGCCAGGCAGATCCGTACCGCCGTCGACTCGGAGACACCGAAGGAGTCGTGGCCGGAGTACAGGACGAGATTCGCCACGAGGACGAGCGCCCCGGACGCGTAGCCGAACGCCCAGCCGCGCGAGGAGACCGCGTCGCGTTCCTCAGGGGGCGCGATCTGCGGCAGATAGGAGTTGTAGAGCACCATCGACATCGCGAGCGAGGCGTTGGCGACGACCAGCAGGAACCCGCCCAGCAGATAGCGGTCCCCGTCCAGGAAGAACATCCCGGCGGTCGCCGCCGCCCCGAGATAGGCCGAGATCGCGAGCAGCGGCTTCTTGCGTCCCGTACGGTCGGCGGCCGCGCCCGCGAGCGGCATCACCAGGATCGAGACGATCACCGAGGCGGAGACGGTGTACGCGAAGAAGGCGCCGGCCCGGACCGGAATCCCCAGGGGGTGCACGAAGCCGTCCGCGTCCGCCGCCGACTTGGCGACCGCCGTCAGATACGGCCCCAGGAACACCGTGAGGACGCTCGTCGAGTAGACCGAGCACGCCCAGTCGTAGAAGTACCAGCCGCGCTGCTCCCGGCGCCGCTGCGCCGCGTCGTCGCCCGCTGTCTGCGCCCGCACGGTGTCGCTGCCCACCCGCGCCCCCTCGCTGTCCCCGTGTCCGGACGCCGCCGGCGAGCCGTCAGGTCCAGGCTCCCCGGTCCTTGAGCACGTCACGCAGCGTCTCGATGTGATCGGTCATGATGCCATCCACGCCGAGGTCGAGGAGTTCACTCATCTGTGCGCGGTCGTTGACCGTCCACACATGGACCTGGAGCCCGCGCGCGTGGGCCGCGCGGACGAAGCGGCGGTCGACGACACGTATCCCCGAATGGGCCACGGGTACTTGGGCGCACACCGCCGAGTCCCGCAGCGCCGCGGGCAGCCCGAGGGACCGCAGCCGCAGGCCGAGCACGCCACGCGTGCCGTACGACGTGGCGAGGCGGGGGCCCGCGAGGGACTGGGCCCTGGCGACCCTGGCCTCCGAGAACGAGCCGACGCAGACGCGGTCCCAGGCGTCCGTGCGGCCGATCAGGTCGAGCAGCGGGAGCAGTGCGGGCTCGGCCTTGACGTCCACGTTCCAGCGCACGTCGGGGAAGGTCTCCAGGAGTTCCTCGAAGAGCGGCACCGGTTCGCGGCCCGCCACGCGCGCGTGGCGCACGTCGCTCCAGGGCAGGTCCGCTATGCGGCCCGCCGCGTCCGTGACCCGGTCGAGCGTCGCGTCGTGGAAGGCCACGAGCGTGCCGTCGGACGTGGCGTGCACATCGGTCTCGATATAGCGGTAGCCGAGGTCCACGGAGCGCCGGAACGCCGCCATCGTGTTCTCCAGGCCGTCGGCCGTCCCGCCGCGGTGGGCGAAGGCCAGCGGTCCGGAACGGTCCAGATACGGATGGCGTACGCGCGTGGTCACCCTGGAAGTATCGCCCCTTCGGGTGACGCGCCGGCAACGGAAGTGGGTGCCTCGGGCGGCGCGGGGGCGGCGAAGACCTTCAGGAACACCTGGGCCAGCGGGCCGATCGCCACGGCGTACAGGAGGGTGCCGACGCCGATGGTGCCGCCGAGGGCGAAGCCCGTCGCCACCACCGCGATCTCGATCGTCGTGCGCGCCAGCCGGATCGAGCGCCCGGTACGCCGGTGCAGACCCGTCATCAGGCCGTCGCGCGGGCCGGGTCCGAAGGAGGCGGCTATGTAGAGGCCCGTCGCCGCGCCGTTCAGGACGATCGCCGCAGCCATCAGCGGGATCCGGATCCCCAGGGCGTGCACATCGGGGACGACGGCCAGCGCGCCGTCCATCGCGATGCCGACCACGAAGACGTTCGAGACGGTGCCGAGGCCGGGGCGCTGCTTGATGGGGATCCACAGGAGCAGCACCAGGGCGCCCACGATGATCGACACAACCCCGATGGAGAGCCCGGTGAGTTCGGCGAGGCCCTGGTGGAGCACGTTCCACGGCTCCAGACCGAGCCCCGCCTCCACGAGGAGACCGGAACTCACGCCGTACAGCGCCAGGCCGACGTAGAGCTGGAAGAGGCGCCGGGTGAGACCGGGGCCGGGTGGCGTGGACGACGCGGACAAGTGGAGCCCCCTGTGGTGGTAGTGGCTTGTCGCATGACACTCTGTGGCTTGGGAACACAGGCCAACCATGGCCAATTCGGGGAAGGTGGACTGGACTCCATGGCTCAGTGGACTTCGGCGGTCGGCGCGGCCCAGCTCGCCCGGCTGCTCACCTCCCAGCAGACGCGCCCCCCGGGCCCCGGCAGCCGCCGCCCGCCCGCCTACCGCGCCCTCGCCGACGGCATCCGCCTCCTGGTCCTCGAAGGGCGTGTGCCCGTCGCGGCGCGGCTGCCCGCCGAGCGCGAGCTCGCCGTCTCCCTGGCCGTCAGCCGCACGACCGTCGCCGCCGCCTACGAGGCGCTGCGCGGCGAGGGGTTCCTCGAATCGCGCAGGGGAGCGGGCAGCTGGACGGCCGTACCGGCCGGAAACCCGCTGCCCGCGCGCGGCCTGGAGCCCCTGCCGCCCGAGGCGCTCGGCTCGATGATCGACCTCGGCACCGCGGCCCTGCCCGCCCCCGAACCCTGGCTGACCCGCGCCGTCCAGGGCGCGCTCGGTGAACTCCCGCCCTACGCGCACACCCACGGCGACTACCCGGCGGGCCTGCCCGCCCTGCGCGAGATGCTCGCCGAGCGCTACACCGCCCGCGGCATCCCGACCATGCCCGAGCAGATCATGGTGACCACCGGCGCGATGGGCGCGATCGACGCGATCTGCCATCTGTTCGCGGGCCGCGGCGAGCGCATCGCCGTCGAGTCGCCCTCGTACGCCAACATCCTCCAGCTCATGCGCGAGGAGGGCGCCCGGCTCGTCCCGGTCGCCATGGCCGAGGGACTCGCGGGATGGGACCTCGACCGCTGGCGGCAGGTCCTGCGCGACGCGGCGCCCCGTCTCGCCTACGTCGTCGCCGACTTCCACAACCCCACCGGGGCGCTCGCCGACGAGGACCAGCGCAGGCAGCTCGTCGACGCGGCGCGCTCGGCCGGCACGGTGCTCGTCGTCGACGAGACCATGACCGAACTCCACTTCGACCACGACCTGGACATGCCCCGCCGCGTCTGCGCGTTCGACCCGGCGGGCTCCACCGTCATCACGGTCGGCTCGGCGAGCAAGGCGTTCTGGGCGGGCATGCGCATCGGCTGGGTCCGGGCGGCGCCCGACGTGATCCGCAGCCTCGTGGCCGCGCGCGCCTACGCCGACCTCGGCACGCCGGTCGTGGAGCAGCTGGCCGTGAACTGGCTGCTCAGCACCGGCGGTTGGGAGGAGGCCGTTCAGCTGCGCCGCAGCCAGGCCCGGGACAACAGCACGGCGCTGGTCGCCGCGCTGCGCCGCGAGCTGCCCGACTGGGAGTTCGACGTGCCGGTCGGCGGTCTGACGCTGTGGGTGCGTGCCGGAGGCCTGTCGGGGTCGCGGCTCGCGGAGGTCGGCGAACGCGTCGGCGTACGGGTCCCCTCGGGGCCCCGCTTCGGGGTGGACGGCGCCTTCGAGGGCTATGTGCGGCTGCCGTTCACGGTCTCCGGGGCGGTCGCCGACGAGGCTGCGGTGCGGCTCGCGGCGGCGGCGCGCCTGGTGCGGGAAGGCGGAGCGTCCGGGGCGGAGCCGCCGCGGACGCTCATCGCATAGGGCCGGTGGGGCCCGGCCGTCACCCCTCGGCGGCGACCGTCTGCACCGTACCCACCGCTTCCACGGCGTGGACCGGCTCGGCCGCTTCGACCGGCTCGGGCTCGGGGCTGTCGTCGCCAGGTGCCGTCCGCTGCGGGAGCAGCCCGAGCACCGCCTGCCGGTGCGCGTCACTCGTCGCGTCGTCGTACGGGTCGGGGGTGGCCGGCACCTGGAGGCGGTGGACGGCGCCCGCGCCGAGGCGCGCGTAACCCCGTCCGGCGGGGACGTCCGGGGTGGGCGTCGTGTGGGGCGCGACCCCGAGGACGTCCTCGATCTGGTCGTACGTGGCCGGGCCGAGCACCACGCGCGCGCGGGTGTGCTGACAGACGGTGTCGGTCAGGGAGTCGAGGCTGTCGAACTGGTCCGCCACGACGACCGTGACGTTGGCCGCGCGCCCGTGCCGCAGGGGCACCTGGAGCAGGGTCTGCGGGTCCTTGCGCCCGTCGGCCGCGGCCAGATGACCGAGGACGCTGGGCCGGTCGAGCAGGATCCACAGGGGGCGGCGGGTGTCGTCCGGCGCGGGGTGGCCGGCCTGGCGCGCCCGGTTCGCGGCGATCAGGCGCCGCTCCGTCTCGTGGGCCGCCCATTCCAGGCTGGCCAGCGCGCCGGCGAGCCCGCACTCGACGGCCAGGACACCGCTGCGTCCGGTGAGGCACGCGTAGTCGCCCGTTCCGTTGCCCTCCACGATGAGGACGTCACCGTGCTGGAGGGCCTGGAGCGCGATCGAGCGCAGGAGTGAGGTGGTCCCGCTGCCGGGGTGGCCGACGGCGAGGAGGTGCGGCTCGGTGGAGCGCATCCCCGTACGCCAGACGACGGGCGGTACGTCGCGCCGCTCGTCGCCGTCACCGAGGGGCAAGGTCCGCTGGGTGCCGCTCGCGTCGGTGAAGCCGAGGACCATTTCGCCCGGTGCCGTGACGAATCGCTGGGCGGCGATGTCGGTGGGCAGCGGGGGCATGACGGTGACGGTCAGCTGGTTGCCCTCCTCGTCCCACTCGAAGTGGTACTCGCGGCCCCGGCCCGACTTGGCGTGCAGGAGCTGTTCGATACGGGCGCGGGAGTCGGCCTCACCGTCCGGGAAGTACGCCGGGTAGTGCAGCACGATGCGTGAGACGCGCCCGTCGTCGTCGAAGTCGTACGACTCGAAGGCCTTTTCCCACTCTCCGCCGTGGGCGAAGAGCGGGTTCGGGTCCTCTGGGACGGAGAAGTACGGGACGAGCGCCTCGTAGAGCGCGGTGAGCCGCTTGACCTGGGAATCGTCGGGACCGGTCGGCGCGGGCGGCGTCTGGTCCCGGCCCTTCCACGCGGCCGCTGCCATCAGGGTGATGAGCGCCAGCAGCGGCCCGTACGGAATCAGCACCACGACCAGCACCACGGCCGCCACCAGGAACAGCAGCGGTCCGCGCCGGTCCTTGGGGGTGTCGGCCCACTTGTGCCGCCCGGCGGATGCCAGGCGGCCCAGGCCCTTGGTGATCGTGATCAGGGGATGGAGTACGTCGACGGCCCCGTCGGCTGCCGTCCGTGCCAGTTCCCGGCTCCGGGCGATGGGGGCGCTGCCATTGCTCAGAATGCGGGGGAGGGGGCGCCGGGCCACGTCTGTCTCCTGAAGTCACGTGCGAGGGGGGAGGGGGTCAGAACTTGATCCCGCCGAGCAGGCTGGCCAGGCTCGCGCCGCCGGCCTTGATGCTCGGGGCGATGGCGGTGCCCGCGAGGTAGAACCCGAAGAGGGCGCAGGTCAGGCCGTGCGAGGCTTTGAGTCCGTCTTTGCGGAAGAAGAGGAAGACGATGATTCCGAGCAGCACCACGCCTGAGATGGACAGGATCATTTGAGTTCTCCTGGTTGATGGGGACAGTCACCATGAGTCCTTCCAGGATCACAGCATGTATCTATACGATAAAAGGTGCAAATGGGTGGAATATTCTTGATTTCACCCGTTCGGCAGGCGCCCCGTGAGCCTCCTGGGCGTGCGCTGTTCGGCCGTCAGGGCTCTTCGTGATCTTTGCCTCGGTCCGCGCCGCTCATGTGCCGAACCGGGCAGTACTCTGTCGATTCACTCGTACGGCCGCACGGTCGTAGCACTCCGTATACGCAAAGGCGGTCTGTTCCGATGAGCGAAGTCCCCGACCCCGAGGTCGTGGAACTGGCTACCAAGATCTTTGATCTTGCGCGCCGGGGTGAGAGCGAACAGCTCGCTGCCTATGTCGACGCCGGCGTGTCCCCGGACCTCACGAACGACCGTGGCGACTCCCTGGTGATGCTCGCCGCCTATCACGGGCACGCCGAGGCGGTCCGCGCGCTGCTCGCCCGCGGCGCCGACGCCGACCGGGCCAACGACCGGGGCCAGACCCCGCTCGCGGGCGCCGTCTTCAAGGGCGCGGACGACGTGATCCGGGCCCTGCTCGACGGCGGGGCCGACCCGGAGGCGGGAACTCCGTCGGCGGTCGACACGGCCCGCATGTTCGGCAGGGCGGAGCTCGTGGAGCTCTTCGGCACTTCCTGAGACACCGCCATTGACCAGGCAGAACGGGGGAGCAGGAAATGTGGTCGCGGCGAGAAGAACCGCTGGGTCATCATGACGACGTGATTCACGGACGCGACGGCGGGGCAGATGGTGCCACACCGCGTGGGCCGTGAACGGTCCGATGCGGACCACGGACGAGAGGCAGAGGAAGATGGTCTACAGCAAGCAAGAGACGGCGGGCGCCCCGCGGTGTTGTCGCGCGGCCAGGTAGTGCGGTTCCCCCGGTTGCGTCGACGCTTGATGTGAGGCTGTTTCCCATGTTCGATCCGGTCATAGCGCCCAGCGGTACGCTGCTCGGCCTGCTGCAGAGGGGCCGCGGCGACGGCACCCTGCACGCGTTGACGGCGCCGCGCGCCGAAGCGCTCGCGGCTCTGAATCACTGTGTGCTGAGCGACCCCCGCCACGACTGGCAGGTGGAGAACCGCTCGCTCTACTACGCCCGTCTCTACCTCGACCTCCACGGAGAGCTGGGGGAGATCGAGCGCCACCTCTTCGACCCCGACGACGTCCTCGACACGGACGAGTCACGCACGGGCCTCGCGCTCGCGGTCCTCGGCCACCTCGCCTCGTACGGCAGGCGCGACGCCCTGGAGCTGCTGCGCCGCTACGCCGCCTTCGGGTCCAGCTGGGCCTGGGCGCTCGACGAGCTGGCCCTGCGCGACGACGACGCGGGGCTGCGCGTGCTCGCCGCCCCCATCCTCGACAGATTCCCCGAGGGCCCCGAGGGCGACGCCGAACTCGCCGCCGCCGTGCGCGACGCCTATGAACCGCGTCCCTGGCGGCTGTGGGCCGACGACCCCAGGGAAGCCATCGGCGCCCGCGTGCGCGCCGCCCAGGAACGCGGCTCCTTCGACCAGTGGCAGCGCCAGATGCGCCCCGCCGGGCCACGCCCCGGCTGGAGCGTGCGGGCCGTCTTCGACTGGGCCCAGGAAGGCCTCGAACGCGGAGTCGTCCTGTACGTGCCCGCCGCGCGCTGCCTGACCGCCGTCGCCGGACCCGACGACAGGGCCGAGATCGTCCAGGCCGCGCTCACCGGGCACGACGGCGCCCGGAGCACGGCCCTGCGCTATCTCGCCGACACCCATGATCCCGACGTCCTCGATCTGATCGAGGCCGCCGTGGAGAGCCCCTCGCACGCCGTGGTGGACGCCGCCCTCGACGCCTTCGAACGCATGCGGACGGCCGACTCCCTGGAGCGCGCCCGCCGCTGGGCCCCCAGGCCCGACGCCCTCGGTGCCGCCGCGGGACGTATGCTCGCCTGCCGCGGCGGAGCGAAGGACGCCGAACCGGTCCTGGCCGCACTGCGCGAGGCGGTGCGCGGCGAAGGCGCCGACGCGCCGACCCTGTGGCCCCTGGTCGACGGGGCGGGACGCCTCGGCATCACCAGCGCCGCCCCCGTTCTGCGCCACGTCTACAGAGAGACCGCCTCGTCCCACCTGCGCGGCCACGCCGCCAGGGCCCTCGCCGCCACCGACCCCTCCTTCGCCGCGGGATTCGCCGTCGAATGCCTGTGGGACTGCGAGGAATCCACCCGCGAAGTCGCCGCGCGCCACGCGGAGACAGGCGACGCGCGCGTCGTGGACCAGCTCAGGAGACTCGCCGCCGACCCGGCCGAGGAGGCCGAGGTGCAGACCGCGGTGCGCAGCAGAATAGGCCCGGACGCGACGGCTTTGTGACCGGCGGCTTTCCGGGAGGCAACGCGCGATGGACGCTGCCTCCCGGCCGTCGGCGAGCGAGGGCCAACGCTCATGGGACGTTCCTCGCCAGGAAAGATCCACGTTGACGTGCCCACGCTCGACGCGACGACAACACCGGTATGCGTGTCGTCATCGTCACCGAGTCCTTTCCCCCCGACATCAACGGTGTGGCTCACTGCGCCCTGCAGACCGCCCGGCACCTCGCCGCGCGCGGTCACGACCCCCTCGTCATCGCCCCGGCCACCGCGCCGGGCCCTGACACCGACACCGATGCCCCCTGCCCCGTCGTAAGGGTGCCCTCCCTGCCGCTGCCGGGCTACCCGCAGGTCCGGGTGGCGCTGCCGAGCCGCCGGGTCGCGGCGGCCGTGGCAGCGCACGGCGCCGAACTCGTCCATCTGGCCAGCCCGTTCATCCTCGGCGTGCGCGGCATGGCCGCCGCCTCACGGCTGCGGATCCCCGCCGTCGCCGTCTACCAGACCGACCTCGCCGGTTACGCGCGTACGTACATGGGGGCAGGTGAGGCCACCGCGTGGCGGCGGATCCGCAGCGTCCACGGTGCCGCCGACCGCACACTCGCCCCGTCCAGCGCCGCCGTGCACGACCTGGAGGTGCACGGGGTGCCCCGCGTGCGGCTCTGGCCGCGAGGGGTGGACACCGTCCGCTTCCGGCCCGACCTGCGCGACGAAGCCCTGAGGCGCGAGCTCGCGCCCGACGGCGAGCTGATCGTCGGCTATGTGGGCCGGCTCGCCCCCGAGAAACAAGTCGACCTGCTGGCCGGCGCGTGCGCCCTCGACGGCGTGCGCGTGGTCATCGTCGGCGACGGCCCCAGCGAGCCCGGCCTGCGCGAGGCACTTCCCGGCGCCGTCTTCCTCGGCCGCCGCACCGGCGCCGAACTCGCCCGCATCTTCGCCTCGTTGGACATCTTCGCCCACACGGGCCCCTACGAGACGTTCTGCCAGACCGTGCAGGAGGCCATGGCCAGCGGCGTCCCGGTGATCGCGCCCGCCGCCGGAGGGCCGCTGGACCTCGTCGCACACGGCCGGACCGGGCTCCTCGTCGCACCCGGAGACGCGGCGGCCGTACGCGACGCCGTCTGGTCGCTCGCCGCTGACCCGCTGCGTCGCCTCGCCTACGGGGCGGCCGGCCGCAGCACGGTCGAAGGGCGGACCTGGGCGGCCGTCGGCGACCAACTCGTCGGCCACTACGGAGAGATCCTCGACGCGCGGACGGCGGTGGCGGCATGAGCGGGCTGCGGATCGTACGTCTCGCCAACTTCGTCGCGCCCTCCTCGGGCGGACTGCGCACCGCCCTGAGGGAGCTGGGGGCCGGCTACCGCGCCGCCGGGCACGAGCCCGTCCTGATCGTTCCGGGGGAGCGGGCCGGCGAGCACGACAGCACGCAGGGCCGCGTCATCAGGCTGCCTGGGACGCTGCTTCCCGGCACCGGCGGCTATCGCGTCCTCACCGACCGGCGGCGCGTGACCGAACTGCTCGAACGCCTCGCGCCCGACCGGATCGAGGTGTCCGACCGCACGACGCTGAGGTGGACGGGGGAGTGGGCGCGGCGCGCCCGGGTCCCCGCCGTGATGGTGTCCCACGAGACGGCCGACGGGGTCCTGCGGACCTGGGGCCTTCCCGAGAAGCTCGCTCTGCGCGCCGCCGACGCGCTCAACTCCCGCACAGCGCACGCCTACGCGCGCGTGGTGTGCACGACCGAGTACGCGGAGCGCGAGTTCATCCGCATCGGGGCGCGCAACGTCGTACGCGCCCCGCTCGGCGTCGATCTGGAGCGGTGCCGTCCGAGCCTGTGGGACCCGGCCGTGCGGGAGCGCTACGCGCGCGTGGGTGAGGTGCTGCTCGTCATGTGCTCGCGTCTCTCCGTGGAGAAGCGGCCCGGCACCGCGCTCGACGCCCTGGCCGCGCTCCGTCGCCGCGGGACGCAGGCGGTGCTCGTCGTCGCCGGGGACGGGCCGTTGCGGGCCCGGCTCGAACAGCAGGCGCGCGCACGGAGGTTGCCGGTGACGTTCCTCGGGCACGTGGCAGACCGCGGGCATCTCGCGGCGTTGCAGGCCGCCGCCGACGTGTGTCTCGCGCCGGGGCCCGCGGAGACGTTCGGGCTCGCCGCGCTCGAGGCCATGGCCTGTGGCACTCCCGTCGTCGCCAGCGCGTCGTCGGCGCTGCCCGAGGTCGTGGGCCCCGCCGGGGGAGTCGCGCAGGACACCGGCGAGGCCTTCGCCGTCGCGGTCGATGAGCTCGTCGCGCGGCCCAGGGAAGAACGCCGGGAGGCGGCACGCGCGCGTGCCGAGTGCTTCGGGTGGGGCGCCGCGGTGGATGCCTTCCTGCAGGCGCATGACGCGGTACGGGTCACGGCCGACGTGCCGCGCCGGACGGCCGCCGACGTGTCTCTCCTGGGGACGGCCGACGTGCCTGTACGGGTGACCGGGCGGGATGCCGTATGAGCGAGGTCCTGCGGTTCGTCGCCCTCGGTGACTCCCTCACCGAAGGGCTCGGCGACCCGGTCGGCGACGGCTGGCGCGGCTGGGCCGCGCTGCTCTCCGCCGGGCTCGCCCCGGACGGCATACCCGTGGAGTTCCACAACTTCGCGGCGAGCGGCGCCCAGACGCATGACGTCCTCGCCCGTCAGATGCCGCAGGCCCTCGCCCTGCGGCCCGACATCGCCTCCGTCCTCGTCGGCGTGAACGACACCCTGCGCCGCACGTTCGACATCCACGCCGTGGCCGCCCGCCTCGACCATGTGTACGCGGCGTTCACCGAGCAGGGCGCGGTCCTGCTCACGGCGTGCCTGCCCGACCCCGGCACCATGCTGGGGCTGCCCGGTCTTCTGGGGCAGCCTCTCGCGAGGCGCCAGCAGGCGGTGAACTCGGTCGTCCACGCCCTGTCCGAGCGCTACGGCGCCGTGCATCTGCACGCGGCCGAGGGGGCATGGGTCGCCGACCGTGCCATGTGGAGCGCGGACCGGCTGCACCCCGGCGAACGGGGGCACCGGATGCTCGCCGCGCGGTTCCACGCCCTGCTCGCGGCCGACGGGCGCGCCCAGGGCACACCGCCGTCGCAGCAGCCCGAACGGCCCGCGCCCACGCGCTCGGCGAGCCTGTTGTGGCTCGCCACGGCGGGTACGGGCTGGGTCGCACGACGGTGCACCGACCTGCTCCCCCAGCTCCTCACCCTCGCCGCGGACGAACTGCGCCACCGGGCCCGCGGCACCAGCGCCCGCCTCGACCTGCGGGCATCCAGCTCGGTGGTCTCGGCGCTCGCGGCGCTGGCGGCCGTGGAACAGGCGGACGCGGCGTGAGGAGCGGACGGCGGGTGAGGTGACGTGGTGAGGAGCGGGTGGGGCCACCACACGACGGTGGCCCGCTGGCCGACGGTCGCTGTGGGGTCTCCCGTCAGCGGCCCGCCGCCAGGACAAAACGGACCGGCGTGCCAGGGGTCGCCTGTGCCGCGGCGGGCAGGTCTGCCTGGCGTACGACGGCGACCACGGGATAGCCGCCCGTCGTCGGGTGGTCGGCGAGGAACACGACCGGCCTGCCGTCCGGCGGTACCTGTACGGCCCCCAGGACCATTCCCTCACTGGGGAGTTCCCCCTCCGACGCCCTGAGCAGAGGCGGGCCCTCCGTGCGCAGGCCGATGCGGTTGCTCGCCGACGACACGCGGTACGCGCGCGTGGTCAGCGTGCGCAGGGACGCCGCCGTGAACCAGTCCGCGCGCGGCCCGAGCGAGATCCGCAGCACCAGTTCGCGGGGCGGCCCCGGCTGCGGGGCCACGTCCACGCGCGCGTGCGCCGACGGCACCGTGCCCAGGGGGAGCACCGTGCCGTCCGCGAGGGGGGCGGGTCCGAGCCCGGAGAGCAGGTCGGTCGACCGGCTGCCGAGGACCGGCTCGACGGCCACCCCGCCGGCGAACGCCGCGTAACTGCGTACTCCGCAGAGCGCGGGTCCGAGGTCGAGGAGCGCCCCGGCCGGGACCCGTACCGGCGCGCCCCAGGCGACCGGACGCCCGTCCACCGTCACCGCGCACGGCGCTCCCACCACGGCCACCGTCACATCACAACGCGGCCGTACGGCGCATCCGTTGAGGGTGGTCTCCAGGACGGCGGCCTCGCGCGCGTTGCCGACGAGCCGGTTGGCGAGGCGGGCCGCCGGGAGGTCGAGCGCGCCGGAGTGCGGCACCCCGAGATGCGCGTGCCCGGGCCGGCCCTCGTCCTGCACCGTGGTCAGCGCTCCGGCCCGGACGACGGCCATGGCACGGTCCGTCACGCGGCCACCTCCGGCACGAAACGGACCCGGGTCCCCGGAGCGAGGAGCGCGGCGGGCACGCGCGCGTGGTCCCACAGCACGGTGTCCGTCGTCCCGATCAGCTGCCAGCCGCCGGGCGACGAGCGCGGGTACACACCCGTGTAAGGCCCCGCGAGCGCCACGGAGCCCGCGGGGACGGACGTGCGCGGCGTCGTCCGGCGCGGCACGTCGTAGCGGGCCGGCAGCCCCGTCAGATAGCCGAAGCCGGGCGCGAACCCGCAGAAAGCTACGCGGAATTCGGCCTCCGCGTGGATCCGCGGCACTTCCTCGACAGCAACGCCCCACAGCGCGGCGACGTCCGCCAGGTCGGGACCGTCGTAGCGGACGGGGATGTGCACGGCGCCGTCCCCGCGAGGAGGCAGCGGCGGGAGCTCCCAGTGGGGCAGCTGCGCGGCGAGCCGGCCGGCGGGCTCGTCGAGGCCGTCGAGGAGGACCGTGCGGGCCGCGGGCACGATCTCGCGTACGCGCAGCTCGCCCGCGGCGCGGCGGCGCAGCAGCTCGGCGTGGAGCGCCGCGGCCTCCTCGCCTCCGGAGACCTCGACGAGCAGCGCCCGGTCGCCGACCGGAAGGGCCCTCATGCGAAGGCCTCCACCCGGACTCCCGCCGACTCCAGCCGCGCCCGCACCCGTCGGGCGAGGTCCACCGCGCCCGGGGTGTCCCCGTGCAGGCACAGGGACCGCGCGCGTACGGAGATCCGCTCGCCGCCGTGCGAGGCGACCGTGCCGAAGCGGGCCAGGCCGACGGACCGCTCGACCACGGACTCGGGGTCCGTCACCACGGCGCCCTCGCTGCCTCGCGGCACGAGCGTGCCCCGCGCGGTGTAGGCCCGGTCCGCGAACGCCTCGCTCACCACGGGCAGTCCGGCCTCGCCGGCCACCTCCAGGAGACGTGCCCCTGGCAGCCCGAGGACGGGCAGGGTGTCATCCGCGAGGCGGACGCCGTCGACGACCGCGCGGGCCTGTTCCTCGTCGTGGACGACACGGTTGTAGAGCGCTCCGTGCGGCTTGACGTAGGCCACGCGCGTGCCCGCCGCGCGCGCGAAGACCTCCAACGCGCCGATCTGGTACGCCACTTCGGCCGCCAGCTCGTCGGGCGGCACGTCCATGGCGCGCCGCCCGAACCCGGCCAGATCCCGGTACGAGACCTGGGCGCCGACCCGGACACCGCGCTCGGCCGCGAGGGCGCACACGCGGCGCATCGTGGCCGCGTCCCCGGCGTGGAAGCCGCAGGCCACGTTGGCGCTCGTGACGACGGACAGGAGCTGCTCGTCGTCGGTCAGGCGCCAGCGGCCGAAGCCCTCGCCGAGGTCGGCGTTCAGGTCGATGGTCACGGTCGCAGGCGGGGCCTGCGTGGTCAGTGAGGTCATGGAACCCTCTTCTTCCGGTGGGGTGTCGCGGGATCAGGCGACGCGGTACTTCTCGTCGCGCGCGTCGGTCAGGAACATCCGGCCGGGCGCGTGCGTGATGGCGAACGGCGGCCGGGAGGCCATCACCGCGGCCTGGGGAGTGACGCCGCACGCCCAGAACACCGGGATGTCGCCCTGCTGCGCGGCCACGGGATCGCCGAAGTCCGGCCGCCCGAGATCCTCGATGCCGAGCCCGGACGGCTCACCGCAGTGCACCGGGCTGCCATGGACGGCGGGCAGCAGCGCGCTCTCCCGGATCGCCGCCGCGAGATGCTCCGGCGGGACCGGGCGCATCGACACCACCATCGGCCCCTGGAGCCGCCCGGCGGGCCGGCACTGGCGGCTGGTCGTGTACATCGCGACGTTGACACCCTGTTCGATGTGTCGCATCGGCACACCGGCCTCGGACAGCGCCCACTCGAAAGTGAAGCTGCACCCGATGAGGAACGACACGAGGTCGTCGCGCCAGTGGCCGACGACGTCCGTGGGCTCGTCGGTCAGCTCGCCGTGCTCCCACACCCGGTAGCGCGGCAGGTCCGTACGCAGATCGGCGCCGGGAGCCAGCGGGGTGGTCCAGGCGCCCGCGTCCGTGACGTCCAGTACGGGACAGGGCTTGGGATTGCGCTGGCAGAACAGCAGCATCTCGTAGGCCCAGTCGGCGGGGACCGCGATGAGGTTGGCCTGCGTGTGGCCGCGCGACCAGCCCGCGGTCGGCCCCGAGGCGCCGGCGCGGATGCGGGCGCGGGCCTCGGCCGGGCTCCACGCGTGCGCGTGGCTGTCGACGGGTTCTGTGCCGGTCGGGGGTGAGTCAGGAGTGACGGTCTCCGTGGCGCGGTCCTGCGTGCGGTTCACAGGAGCTCCCTTCCGCGGGTCTCGGGCAGCCCGAAGAGGGCGATCACAGCGAGTGCGTACCCCACCGCACCGAAGATCAGGGCGCCCCCCACACCCCAGCTGTCGGCGAGGTACCCGACGAGCGTGGGGAAGACCGCTCCGACGGCACGCCCGGTGTTGTACGTGAAGCCCTGTCCCGTACCGCGCACGGCCGTCGGGTAGAG
Source organism: Streptomyces sp. NPDC055400 (assembly GCF_053644375.1). Taxonomy (NCBI): domain Bacteria; kingdom Bacillati; phylum Actinomycetota; class Actinomycetes; order Kitasatosporales; family Streptomycetaceae; genus Streptomyces; species Streptomyces sp. NPDC055400. The sequence goes on from NZ_JBSHLM010000017.1 coordinate 211,204, forward strand.
CTCGCTGAGGAACGAGCCGAAGCCGCTGAAAATCGCCGACATACAGAAGCCGAGCGGGAAACCGAGCACAAGGAGAAGGCCGTTGGACCCGTCGGGAATGCTCGTGTAGGCGGCGATGCTCCCCGCGGACAGCACCGCGAAGAGCGTGATGTTCCGCTTACGACCGAGACGGTCGGTGAGGTAGCCCCCGGTCAGATAGCCGGCGAAGGCGCCGGAGATCAGGAACGTGAGATAGCCGCCCGTGCCGACGACGGTCAGGCCGCGTTCCGTCTTGAGGTACGTGGGCACCCAGGTGGCGAGCGTGTAGTAGCCGCCCTGGACACCCGTCGACAGGAGGACGGCGAACAGGGTGACGCGCCGCAGGCCCGGAGCGAAGATGGCCGAGAAGGAGCCCTTCTGCGCACTCGTGCCCAGCTGTTCGGTCGCCTTGGGGGCGTCGTGCACCCGGCGCCGTACCCACAGGACGAGGAGCGCGGGGAGCGCCCCGGTCCAGAACATCACGCGCCACGCGAGGTCGTCGCCGAGGAACTGGAACACCAGGGTGTAGACGACCGCGGCGAGTGCCCAGCCGACCGCCCACGCGCTCTGCACCGCGCCCAGGGTGCGGCCGCGGTTCCTGGCCGTGGCGTACTCGGCGACGAGGATCGCGCCGACCGCCCACTCGCCGCCGAAGCCGAGGCCCTGGAGGGCGCGGAAGACCAGCAGTGTCTCGTAGTTGGGGGCGAAGCCGCAGGCCACGGTGAAGACCGCGTACGTGATGACCGTGATCAGCAGGGCCTTCACGCGGCCGATGCGGTCCGCCACCACCCCGGCGACCGCGCCGCCGACCGCGGAGACGACGAGCGTGACCGTCGTCAGCAGGCCGGTCTGGCCGCTGTCGAGACCGAAGTACGCGGCCAGCGCGACCATGCTCAGCGGCAGCGTGAAGTAGTCGTACGAGTCGAGCGCATAGCCGCCGAAGGCGCCTGTGAACGCGCGCCGGCCGCGCGGGCCGAGATCGCGCAGCCAGCCGAACGCGCCCTCGGAGGACGGGAGTTCACCAGTGCGTGCGGGGGAGTCGGTCACGGTCGCGTCGGGCGGTGGGGTCGTGCTCATGGGCACCTCGCAGGAGGGGATTGGGTGCTTCCTGAGTGAGCTGAACCGATGGGCGCGGTCCGTACGGGGAACAGCGCCTGTCCGCCAAGGTAGAGGATCGTTGAACGATCCCTCAATACCCATGTTGTTTCGTTCTGGTATCTGCGCTTGAATTCGGGCGTGGCCGAACTGAACGGACTGGCGGACGACCGCGCGCTCCTGGGGCGCACCAGCACCGCCGAGCGCGTGGCGGACATCCTCAGGAGCCGCATCGCGGAGGGGTACTTCCCGCCCGGGACGCGCCTGTCGGAGGACAGCATCGGCGGTGCGCTCGGCGTCTCGCGCAACACGCTGCGCGAGGCGTTCCGGCTGCTCACCCACGAGCGGCTCCTCGTGCACCAGCTCAACCGCGGCGTCTTCGTGCGCGTGCTCACCGTCGAGGACGTCGAGGACATCTACCTCACGCGACGCCTCGTCGAGTGCGCCGTCGTACGCGGCCTCGGCCGGCCCCCGTACGACCTCGGCGCCGTGGCCGACGCGGTCGCCGACGGGCACCGCGCCGCGCAGGCACGGGAGTGGAAGGGCGTCTCCACCGCCAACATCCACTTCCACCGGGAGCTCGTGGCCCTCGCGTGCAGCGCGCGGACCGACGAGTTGATGCGCAGCGTCTTCGCCGAACTGCGCCTCGCGTTCCACGTCGTCGACGACCCCCGCCGCCTGCACGAGCCCTATCTCGCCCGCAACAAGGAGATCCTCGAGACCCTGGAGGCGGGGCGCCGCGACGACGCCGAGCGGCTGCTCGCCCAGTACCTCGACGACTCCCGCGAGGGACTGGTCGACGTGTACGGCCGACGGGTCGCGGAGGGCGAGCGGCCGGACGCCTGACAGTCACCGTTCCCGGCGGCACGGGGGTCGGGGGGGGCGTGCGGTGCGGGCGGTCGCTTCTGCGCCGTTTCGACCGTTGTCAGACCTAGGACCTAGTCTGTGCTCCGTGACTTCGCCTGCCACCACGGAATCCGTTCCGCCCCAGCTCAGCGCGGGGCCGCGGCCCGCACCGGGCCCGGCCGCCGACGAAGGGCTCGCGCGCCGCCTTCGCGCGCTCGCCTGCACCGCGCCGCTGCACGACCTCGACGTGCGCAAGGCCAATCTCGCGGGCGAGTACTCCGGATACGGCATGGCCGAGGTGGCGCTCTCCGCCATCGACCTCGTCACACTCAACATGGACTTCGACACGGGCGCCGACCACGAGCAGATAGTGGCCAGGCTCATCCCCCGCGTCGGCGCACAGGCCCCGCAGCGCCCCGCCGCCGAGCACGAGCGCGTGGCCCGCTGGGTCCTGGAGAACCTGATCAACGTCGGCAGCGTCGACCGCGGCTTCCGCGCCGTGTACGGCACGTTCGCGCCCGACGGCTCCTATGTCCGCAGGGACTACGACTTCAAGCTGATCGAGGAAGTCGCCGGCTACGGGGGCGGCGTCTACCTCCGCACCACCGACGAAGCGGTCAACGTCCTCGTGGGCGCCCTCGACACCGACGTCACCAGCGCCCAGATCGCCGCCGAGGTGAAGCTGGAAGTGCTGATCAACCGCGGCCGTCTCGCCGACGCCCAGCTCGCCGCCGAGCAGGCCAGGTACCGGACGGTGCAGTACTCCGAGACCCTCCGAAGGGCCCTGGACGCGACCCGGAGGAACGTCCGAGCGGTGGACTGGCTGAACGCCGTCCCGGACATGATCGCCGAGGCGCTCGACCACGTCGCCGACCGGTACCGCCACGAGAACGCGATCCTCACGAACATCCGCAAGGCCCGCGACGAGTCCGAGGACCCCGAGCACAAGCGGCGCGCCGCCGAGCTCGTCGACATCGTCAAGGACTGCATCCGCCGGCACACACAGCTCCAGTCCCGCCTCCTCGAAGCGGGCCCCCTGTTCCGCGCCGAGCAGGACCGGCAGGCCTTCGCGACCCCGTCCGCGCGCACGGGCCTCGACCTGTACGGGCAGCTCGTCGCGCCCCTGCTGCCGCTGCCGGTCGAGCAGGCGAGCCGTGTCACCGACGCGTTCTTCGCGCGCGGGACGGGCCTGCGCACGCCCGTGTCCGTACGGGTCGGGGACCTGATCGACATACTGCTGACGCCGCCCCAGGAGCGGGAGCACCTCGGCGTCGAGATGCCGGAACCCGACCTGATCGCGACGCCCGACGACAGCCGGTTCAGCGAGGAGCAGCTGGCGAGCGCCATGGAGCTGCTCGACCTTCCCTCCGACGCGCCGCGCCGGCTCTCCGGACTGCTCGCCGAGGCGCGCCGCCGCGACCCCGAACTGCCTTATCTGGTCGCCCTGCTGTCCGTCCACGCGGCCAGCCCGCCGGTCGGCACGGCCTACCGGCAGGGCGAGGAGAAGCTGCTGTTCGCCGTGGACGACGGCACCGAGCTCGACGACCCGGAGTTCGGCGGCGCCGACCTCATCGTCGGCACGGCCCTCCTGGACGCCGCGGGCATGGTGGCCGACCGGACGGAGGCCGCGTAGTGCCGATCGCATCGCACCGGGCCCCACTGCCGCGCGTCGCTGACACCGACGTACACCCGAGCCTCGCCGCAGACCCGACCAAGGAGCACCAGCCGTGACCGATCACCCCGCAGAGCACGCCGCGTGGGGCGAGGCGGAGCCCTCGCAGGCTCCGGCGGCCGGCGCGCCCGTCACCCCGGCCGACGCCGCCGACGCGGCCCGCCTCGTGGCCTTCGGCCTCCAGCCCAAGCTGCAGCCCGCCCGCGACCAGGAGTACGCCGAGCTGCTGCGCCGCTACCGCGAGGACCCGCCGTTCGCGCGGCTCGCCGACGCCGTCGCCGCCGGGCTCGGCCTCGTCGTCCTGGAGGTCTCCACGCGCGCGGGGATGGCCGTGACCGCCGCCGAGGACTCCGTATTCGCCGTGCGGATGGGCGACTACGCGCGCCGCACCTCCGCCGACGGCAGCGACCGCTTCCTGCACGGCCTCGCCCACCTCTCCGTCGCCGCGATGGCGTTCCCGCGCCCCGAGGACCTCGCCGACGACGGCTACATCGGCCGCGTCACGGTCAACGGCGTGGACGCCTTCGTCCGCCAGGCCTGCCGCCGCCTGGAGGAGCGCGCCGAGGAGCGGGGCGAGAACACCGACCCGGCCTCCGACGCCCCGGGCCTAGAGGCCGCGTGGCGCATCTGGGCCAGGCGCAGCTCGACCGGCGCGACGAAGGATGCGCGCCGCCTCGCCGGATCCACCACCGGCATCGTCGCCAAGGCCGTCGCGTTCCTCACCGACTCCGGGTTCCTGCAGAGAACGGGCGACGACTCGGGCGGCACCTACCGCACCACGGCCCGCTACCAGCTCCAGGTCCGCGACCTGGCCGGCACCGCCGCCCTCTCCGAGTTGGCGGACCTCGGCATCGTGCCCGTCACGGACGGCTCCGCGAGCCTCCTGCCGCCCGCGGACGAGGACGACGGGGAGCTCGTGGCCGACGCGGGACTCCCGTTCCACTCCTGACCGGCCACGCGCCACCGCCCCACGACGCACCGCCTCACCGACTTACTACGACGAGAGTCCGCCGCCATGTACGAGCTGTCCCGGATTCGCCTCTACTCCATCGGGCCCGCCGGTGCGCGCTACGCCGACACCGTCCTGGACCTGCGGGGCGTCGGCGAGCCCGTGCCCGACCCCGCGCCCACCCAGGCGGAGTTCTTCGAGGACGAGCCCGTCGGGCTGCCGCGCCGCCCCGCGCCCGCGGGCGTGCTCTTCCTGGAGAACGGCGGCGGCAAGTCGGTCCTCCTCAAGCTGATCTTCTCCGTGATGCTGCCGGGTCACCGGAACACGCTCGGCGGCGCCAGCTCCGGCGTGCTCCGCAAGTTCCTGCTCGCCGACGACTGCGGGCACGTGGCCCTGGAGTGGCAGCACACCCTCACGGGCGAGTGCGTAGTCGTCGGCAAGGTCAGCGAGTGGCGGGGCCGGCAGATCTCGAACGACCCGCGCAAGTTCGCCGAGGCCTGGTATTCGCTGCGGCCCGGGCCCGGCATGAGCCTGGACTCGCTGCCCGTCGCCGAGTCCTCGGCCGTACGGTCCTCGGCCGAGGGCGTCTCGGGTGCGCAGGGGCGGCGGCGGACCATGAAGGGCTTCCGGGACGCGCTGACCGACGCGGGCAAGGCGTACCCGCACCTCGAAGTGCACTGGGAAGAGATCCACGACCGGTGGAACGAGCACCTGGGCGACCTCGGCCTCGACCCCGAACTCTTCCGCTACCAGCGCGAGATGAACGCGGACGAGGGTGAGGCCGCCGGCCTCTTCGCCGTCAAGAAGGACTCCGACTTCACCGACCTGCTCCTGCGAGCCGTCACCGACACCCGGGACACGGACGGGCTGGCCGACCTGGTCAGCGGGTTCGGCAACAAGCTGGGGCGGCGCGCCGAGCTGATCGCCGAACGCGAGTTCACCGCCGGCTCCGTGGACCTCCTCGGCCGTATCGTGGACGCCGCGGACACCCGGGCACGCGCGCGTGACGTGCACGCCGGAGCCGAGCGCCGCACCCGCACCCTGGCCCGCAGGCTCGCCGCCCGCGCCGCCCTGGAGCGCGGCCGCGCCGCCGACCTCGCCCAGCAGGTCACCGCTGCCGCGCACACCGTCGGCGAGGCGGAGCAGGCCCGCGGCCGCAGCGCCCTGATCGCTTCCGAACTGGCGTACCGGCACGCCTCGTTGGCGCTCGCCGGAGCCGAGAAGGCCGCCGCGGCGCAGAAGCGTGAGCTGGCCGACGCGCGCACCCTGCACGCGGCGTGGCAGGCCGCCGAGGCCGTCCTGCGCCACCGCGCCGCCGCCGACCGCTCCGCGCGCGTGGCCGTCGCCATCCGCGAGGCCGAGCGGGACGCCGCCCCGGCCCTCGCCGCCCGCGCCAAGGCCGCCGCCGACCTCGTACGCGCCCTGCACGCCGCGGCCGAGAGCGCCGAGCAGCTGGCCAACGAGGGTGAGGAGCGTTCCGCCGCGCTCCAGGAGGCGGGCGAGACCGCCCACCGCGACGCGACCGTCGCCGCGACCGAGGCGCAGCGCGCCCGCAGTGAGGTCGGGCACCTGCGGCAGCGGCTCTCCGAGGTCGAACAGGAGACCGCCGAGGCGGTACGGGCCGGCTGGCTCGACGACACGGCGCCGGACGCCGACCCCGCGCGCGCGGCGCTCGCCGCGAGCGACGCGGAGAAGACCACGGTCGCGGCCTGGGACACGGCGCGCGACGCCGCACGGCGCGCGAGCGAGCACGCCCGGGAGACGGCGGGCGCCGAGGCCCGCGCCGAACTCACCGCGGCCCGCGCCGCGGACGCCGCCACGGCCGCCGAGCACGCGTACGGGGCCGAGCACCGCGCCGCCGGTTCCCTCGCGCGCGAAGAGCGCGTCGCGGAGCTGCTCGGACTGACGGGGGTCCCCGGGATCCCCGCCGCAGGGGTGCCCGCACCCCGGGGCGCGGCGGCCGACGGAGCCTCGACCGGGCACGCGCGCATGGCGACCGTCACCCGCGACTTCAGCGAAACGCCGCTCACGGCCGAGGAGCTGGACCGCGCGGCCGACGACCTCAAGGCGCTGCTCGACGACGGCGTCGCCTCCGCCGAACGCCAGCTCTTCGACCTGCGCACGGCCGCGGCCGACGACGCCCGCATCCTCGGCGCGCTCGGCGACGGCGGACTCCTGCCGCCGGGACCCGACGTCCTCGCCACCGTCGAGTTCCTCGGCGAGCACGGCATCCCCGCCCTGCCCGGCTGGCGCTACCTCGCCCAGGCCGTCGACCCCGCGGATCACGCGCGCGTGCTCGCCGCACGCCCCGAGCTCGTCGACGGCGTCGTGATCACCGACCCCGACACGCACGCCCGGGCCCGCGAGGCACTCGCCGGCGCCGCCCTGCTGCCCCGCTCCGCCGTCGCCGTCGGCACGGCGGCCGCCCTGCTCGCCCCGACACCCCACGAAGAGACCGGTGGCAGCGGCGTCTCCGGTGTATTCCTCGTGCCGCCGAACCCGGCGATGCACGACGAGCACGCCGCCGACGAGGAGCGGCAGGCGCTGCGCACCCGCGCGACCGAGCGCGACGAGGAGATCCGCGCCCTGGCCGCCCGGCTCTCCAAGGACCGGGAGCTCGCCGCCCGTATCGGCTCCTGGCGCACCGGCTGCCCGGACGGACGCCTCGCCGAACTGGCCGCCGCCGCGCAAGAGGCACGTGCCTTCGCCGATGAGACCGAGGCCGAGCTCGCCGAGGCCCGCGCCGTCCGCGCCGAGGCCGAAGAGACCGCGGTCGAGGCGACCCGCGTACGCGACGAGCGGCAGGACGCGGCCCAGCGCGCGCGGCGCGTCGCGGACGCCCTCGCGGGTCTCGCGTTCCGGCTGCGCGAGCGCGCCGGCTGGCAGGCCAAGGTGCGCGAACTCGCCGACGAGGCCGTCGAGTCGGAGGCACGCGCCCAGACCTGCCTGGAGCGCGCCCGCTCCGCCGACGAGGACCGCAGGGCGGCACAGCGCGCCGCCGACGACGCCCGCCGAACCGCCCGCGCCCTGCGCGCCGAACGCGCGGAGATCGCCGGCGCCCCCGACGACGTACCGGCGGACCCGGAGCAGCCTGCCCCCAAGACGCCGAAGCCGTCGCTGCCCGCGCTGCGCGAGGCGTACCGCGCGGCCTCCCAGGTCTACGAGAAGGTCGGCGTCGGCGCCGACCTGCGCGCCGAGCAGGCACGCGCGGAGAGCGACGAGAGCGCCGCGCTCGCCGAGCTCGACCGGCTCAGCAACAAGGTCCGCACCCGCGCGGCCCAGCTCCTGGAGTCCCCGGACGGCTCCGACGGACCGTCACGGCAGGCCGCCGCGGCCCGCGCCGACGAGCTGGTTCAGCTCCTGGAGGCCCGCGTGTCCACCGCGAGCGAGCAGCTCGGACGCCTGCGCGGCGAGGCCGAGCGGCACGCGCCCGAGGACGGCGACGACGCCCACACCGAGCTGCCCGACGACCTCGTCCCCACCGGCGCCGAGCACGCCCAGACGCTCCTGCGCACCGCAACGGGCGAACTCGCCGCGCGCACCGAGGCGTTGACCGTGGCCCGCGCCGCCCACAGTGAACTCCTCGACTCCCACCGCGCCGCCGAGGACGCGACCGGCGGCTTCGAGGAGACCGCAGCGCTCCTCAAGGACCTGCTGCGCGAGCATCCCGACCGGCACGAGAGCGAGCAGGACGAGCCCGAGCCCTACCCCGGCACCCTCGTAGAGGCCCGGCACGCGGCGGCCGAGGCCCGGCGCTCCCTGCGCGGCTGCGCCGCCGACCTGTCCGCCGCCGAGGCTGCCGTGCGCGACGCGAGCGACATCCTCGTACGGCACGCGAACGCCACCCGCTACGAGCAGGTGCGCACGCCGGCCCGGCAACAGATCCGCGAGCTGCCCGCCTCGTCGCTGCCGGAGCACGCGCAGAAGTGGGCGGACGCGTTCGCACCCCGGCTGCGCGTACTCACCGACGAGCTGGAGCAGTTGGAGCGCAACCGCGACTCGATCGTGGACCGGCTGCGCGGGCTCGTCGAGTCGGCGCTCGCCACACTGCGGTCCGCCCAGCGCCTGTCCCGCCTCCCGGAGGGGCTCGGCGAGTGGTCGGGCCAGGAGTTCGTGCGCATCCGCTTCGAGGAGCCCGACCAGGCGACCCTCGTGGAGCGGCTCGGCGAGGTCGTCGACGAGGCGACCCGCGCCGCCGTCAAGAAGAACTCCGACCTGCGCCGCGACGGCATGTCCCTGCTCCTGCGCGGGGTCGGCGCGGCGCTCCAGCCCAAGGGCATCGCCGTCGAGATCCTCAAGCCGGACGCCGTGCTGCGCGCAGAGCGGGTCCCCGTCGGACAGATGGGCGACGTGTTCTCCGGCGGCCAGCTCCTCACCGCGGCCATCGCCCTGTACTGCACGATGGCCGCCCTGCGCTCGAACGACCGGGGCCGCGACAAGCACCGGCACGCGGGCACGCTGTTCCTCGACAACCCGATCGGCCGCGCCAACGCCACGTACCTGCTCGAACTCCAGCGGGCCGTGTCGGACGCGCTCGGCGTGCAGCTCCTGTACACCACCGGCCTGTTCGACACGACGGCACTCGCCGAGTTCCCGCTGGTCATCAGGCTGCGCAACGACGCGGACCTCAGGGCCGGGCTGAAGTACATCAGCGTCGAGGAGCACCTGCGGCCGGGCCTGCCGCAGCAGGACCCGGCCGAGGAGACCGTGCACGGGGAGATCACGGCAACGCGCATGTACAAGCGTCCCGCGAACCAGCCCGGTTAGGGGGTGCCCGGCCCTGATCCGCCGGACACCCACTGGAGAGGCAGTCGCATCAGGCGTCCGCGCGCAGCAGATCGGCGCACTTCTCGCCGATCATCATCGTCGTGATGCACGGATTGACGGTGACGAGGTCCGGCATCACGGAGCCGTCGGCGACGCGCAGGCCCTCGGTCCCCTTCACGCGCAGCCGCGCGTCCAGCGGGGCCGAGGCATCGTCGTCCGCACCCATCTTCACCGTGCAGGCCGGGTGGTAGACGGTGTTGTGCGTCTTGTGGATGTAGTCGAGCAGCTCGTCGTCGGTGCGGACATCGGGCCCGGGGGCCAGCTCCGCGCCCGCCCAGCCGCCGAGCGCGGGCTGCTGCGCGATGCGCCGCGCCAGCTTCAGCCCGTACGTCATCACGCGCGCGTCGTGTTCGTGCGTGAAGTACCGCGGGTCGACGAGCGGCTTGTCCCGGTAGTCGCGGGTGCGCAGCCGCACGGTGCCGCGTGACTTCGCGCGTGTCACGTTGGGCGTGAGGCAGAAGGCGTTCTCCGACGTCGGATAGCCGTACCGCGCGGTGTTCATGTCGAAGGGCACGGAGCCGTAGTGGAACATCAGGTCGGGCCGGTCGAGGCCGGGCTCGGTGTCGTAGAAGATGCCTGCCTCCCACCACTGGCTGGACGTGGTGGTCATCGGCTGCTTCGCCTCCCACATGATCACGCCCTCGGGGTGGTCCTGGAGGTTCTCGCCGACCCCGGGGGAGTCCACGAGCACGTCCACGCCCCTGTCGCGCAGATGACCGGCCGGGCCGATCCCGGACAGCATGAGGAGCTTGGGCGAGTCGATGGAGCCGCAGGAGAGGACCACCTCGCGGCGGGCCCGCACCGTCCTGGTGTGGATGAGGTCGGGGTCGAGGTACTCGGCGCCCACGCAGCGCCGGCCCTCGAAGACGAGCCGCTTGGCCCGCACCCCCGTCCGCACGGAGAGGTTGGGCCGCTTGCCCATGACCGGGTGGAGATAGGCGACCGAGGACGACTGGCGGATGTTGTTCTCGTCGGAGTTGATCTGGAACCAGTTGGCGCCGCGCACCACCGTGCGGCCCGTGTTGAACGGCGTGGTCGGGATGCCCGCCTCGGCGCAGGCCGCCAGCAGCGCGCTGCCGCACGGGTCCGCGCCCTTGAGGGAGCGCAGCTTCACCGGGCCGGAGCGGCCGTGGTGGTCCCCGGGGGCGTCGTTGTTCTCCAGGCGCTTGTAGAGCGGGAACACGTCGGCCGCCCCCCAGCCCGTGCACCCCGCCGCGGCCCAGTCGTCCAGATCCTCGGCCGGCGCCCAGAAGGCGATGCACGAGTTGTGGGACGAGCAGCCGCCGAGGACCCTGGCGCGCGCGTGGCGCATGAAACTGTTGCCGCTGGGCTGGGGCTCGACCGGGTAGTCCCAGTCGTATCCGGAATCCAGCAGGGCCATCCAGCGGTCCAGTTGAAGCACGTTGTCGTCGCCGACGTCGCTCGGTCCCGCCTCCAGCACGCACACGCTGACGGACGGGTCCTCGGACAGGCGCGCCGCGACGACGTTTCCGGCGGTGCCTCCGCCGACGACGACGTAGTCGAAGACATCAGAGTTCACGGGCTGGTTCACGGGTGGTGACCTCCTCCAGGGCAACGGAGTCGTCGGACGGGGCGGGCTCGGCCGCGTGTTCGGCGAGGACACCGGTGCGGTGTCGCTGGACGAACCAGTAGTAGGCGAAGCCGCCGCCCGCGATCACGGCGATGAACAGGACGGCGCCCCAGCGCAGATACCAGTGGTAGGGGGCGGCGGCGTTGTAGACGGCCGAGCGCGGCCAGATCAGGTTGAGCGTCATGGCGCCGCCCCACAGCACGGCGATGATGTTGACGGGCAGCCCCCAGCGGCCGAGGGAGAACTTCCCGTCACCCGCCGGCTGCCACGTGCCGCGCAGGCGGGCCACCAGCATGGGGCCGGTGACCAGCAGATAGGCGAGGTAGATCATGATGATGCCGATGCTGGTGACCACGGTGAAGATCTGCGGCTGGCGGATGTTGACGACCAGGATCGCGAGCGCCAGTACGCCGATGACCACGGCCGGCACGACCGGCGTTCTGAAGCGCGGGCTGACGCGGCCGAGGACCGACGACGCCGGCAGATTGTTGTCGCGCGACATCGCGAAGGCGAGGCGGATCGCCGCGGTGTGCACGGCGAGCGCGCACACCGTGACCGCGATCAGCACGCACCACAGCATCGCCTTGCCGGCCGTCGGGCCGAGTACGTCGAGGACGACGTACTGCAGGCCGTCCGTCGACAGCTTCTCGCCGGTCAGGCTCGACACGCTCATCAGGGCGAGCAGCAGGATCAGCCCGCCGAGGACGAACGAGGCGACGATCGCGCGGATGATGGCGCGCGGCGCGCCCCGCGTCGGGTCGAGGGACTCCTCGCCGAGCGAGGCCGCCGTGTCGAAGCCGTACATCACGTACGCGGAGGCCAGCGACGCGACGAGGAACGCGCTCAGGTAGCCGAAGGGCTGGCCGTGGCCCGCCCCGGCCGTGTGGGTCACGACCTGCGGGCCGCGCACGATGTGCACCGCGAACAGCACGATCAGGACGACGGTCGCGATCAGTTCGAGGAAGACGCCGGCCGTGTTGATGGTGGCCATCAGCTTCACACCGAAGGCGTTGACGAGCGTGGTGAAGAGGATCAGTACGGAGGCCAGGACGACGGCGTTGGTCGCGACGTCGTACGGGCCGGTGCCGTCCCCGACGAACTGGAAGGCCGACGAGATCTGCGGCAGCGTCAGCTGGTAGGCGAGCGCGACGGCCGCGATCGACACGACGGAGGCGAGCAGCATCATCCAGCCGGCGAGCCAGCCGATGTGCGGATTGCCCACCTTCTTCGCCCAGTTGTAGACGGAACCCGCGACGGGATAGCGGGCGGCGAGTTCGGCGAAGCACAGGGCGACCATGAACTGGCCGCAGAACACCATCGGCCAGGACCACCAGTACGCCGGGCCGCCGTTCGCGAATCCGAAGTAGAAGAGCTGGAAGGTGCCGGTGAGGATGGAGATGTAGCTGATGCCCGCGGCGAAGGTGTGGAAATTGCCCAGCGTGCGCTTGAGTTCGGGCCGGTAGCCGAACTCGGCGAGTTCCGCGTCGTCCCCGCTCCCTTGCTTGCCCTCGTCCTGGCTCATGACGGCTCACCGTCCCCCGAACACTCCGGCGGCGCGTCGAACCAGCCCTGTGCCACCGGCCGCGTATTGCGCCAGATGTGCTTGGTCTCGCGGTACTCGGCGAGCCCAGAGGGGCCAAGCTCGCGCCCGGTGCCGGACTGCTTGCAGCCGCCCCACTCCGCCTGCGGCACGTACGGGTGGTAGTCGTTGATCCAGACCGTGCCGAGGCGCAGGGCTCCCGCGACGCGCGCGGCCTTCGCCTCGTCGCTCGTCCAGACGGCTCCCGCGAGCCCGTAGATCGTGTCGTTCGCGAGCCGCACCGCACCCGCCTCGTCGGTGAACCGCTCGACGGTCAGGACCGGGCCGAAGGACTCCTCCTGCACGACGGACATGCCGCTCGTGCACTCGTCGAGGACGGTCGGCAGATAGTAGAAGCCCTGTTCGTACGCGGCCGGACGCGGCCGTCCACCGCCGCAGCGCAGCACCGCCCCCTCCTCGATGCCCCGTGCGACATACGCCTCGACCTTGGCGCGGTGCGCGGCCGAGATCAGCGGCCCCGTCTGGGCGTCCTCGTCGAACGGGCCGCCCAGCCTGATGAGTTCGGCGCGCCGCACGACCTCGTCGACGAAGCGGTCGTGCAGCGAGCCCTCCACGAGGAGTCGCGCGCCGGCCGAACACACCTGCCCCGAGTGCAGGAACACGGCGGTGAGCGCCATGTCGACGGCCGCGTCGAAGTCGGCGTCCGCGAACACGATGTTCGGGTTCTTGCCGCCGAGTTCGAGGGCGACCTTTTTGACGGAGCCCGCCGCGGCGGCCATGAGCAGCCGTCCGGTCCGCAGACCGCCCGTGAACGACACGAGGTCCACGTCCGGATGGTCGCCGAGCGGCGCGCCCGCCTCCGGGCCCGCGCCGAGGACCAGATTGGCGACACCCGCGGGCAGCCCCGCCTCGTCGAGCAGCCGCATCAGGTGGATCGCCGTGTGCGGGGTGAGCTCGCTCGGCTTCAGGACGAAGGTGTTCCCGGCCGCGAGCGCCGGAGCGACCTTCCACGCGGTCTGCAGGAGCGGGTAGTTCCACGGGGTGATCAGACCGCACACGCCGACCGGCTCGTACACGACCCGGCTCTCGGCGCCCTCGGTCCCCGTCTCGACGACGCGTCCGGTGTCGGCGGCCGCGAGCCGCCCGAAGTAGCGGAAGCAGTTCGCGATGTCGTCGATGTCGTACGCGCTCTCGACCAGCCGCTTCCCGGTGTCCAGGGACTCGGCGCGGGCCAGCGCGTCCTTGTCGCGCACGAGCAGGTCCGCGACGCGCAGGAGCAGGTCGCCGTGCTCGGCCGCCGACATCCGGGGCCACGGGCCTTCGTCGAAGGCGTGGCGGGCAGCGGCGATCGCGTCGGCGGTGTCCTTGGCCCCCGCCTCGTCGACCACGGCGACGAGCGAGCCGTCGGCGGGGCAGCGGATCTCACGGGTCCGCTCCTCGCGGGCGGCGGTCCACACGCCGCCGATGAACAGGTCAGGCATGTGCACCGCCCAGCTTCGAGGTCAGCCATTCATGGAAGATCCCGATGTGGTGCTCGGTCGGGACGAGCACGCCGCCGCGCCGGTAGGCGCGCGAGCCCATCGCCGGCTGGGTCCGCTCACAGGCCTCGAAGTCCTGGGCGTTGACCCGGTGGAACAGCTCCACGGACTTGGAGACGTCGGCCCCGGACTCGATGACCCCGGGCGCGTACAGCCAGTCGCACTCGACGACCGTGCGGTCCTCGGCCAGCGGGAACATCCGGTGCAGGATCACATGGTCGGGGACGAGGTTGATGAAGACCGTCGGCCGCACGGTGATCGCGTAATAGCGGCGGTCCTGGTCCTCGGCGACCTCGGGCAGCCGGCCGAAGCCCTCGCTGCCGTCGACGGTGAAGCCCTTCACGCCGTCCCCGAACTCGGCGCCGTGGCCCACGTAGTACTGGGCGGCGTAGCCGTTCGCGAACTCCGGCAGGACCTCGGTCAGTTCGGGGTGGATCGTCGCGCAGTGGTAGCACTCCATGAAGTTCTCGACGATCAGCTTCCAGTTGGCCTTCACGTCGTACGTGATGCGCTTGCCGAGAGCCAGATCCTGGGTGCGGTACCGCTCGATCGAGGCCGTGTCGCCGAGCCGCTCGACGGCGTCACCGATCACCGTCTCCTCGAAGGAGGGCGGCTCGTCCGCCAGGCTGACCCAGGCGTAGCCGAGCCACTCGCGCAGGGCGACCTTGACCAGGCCGTACTCGGTACGGTCGACGTCCGGCATCTGCACGAGGTTCGGCGCGGCGATGAGCTTGCCGTCGAGGTCGTACGTCCACGCGTGGTACGGGCACTGGAGGTTGCGGCGGACCTGGCCGGACTCCTCCGTGCACAGGCGGGCGCCGCGATGGCGGCAGACATTGAGGAAGGCCCGCAGTTCGCCGGTGCGGGAGCGGGTGATGAGGACGTTCTCGCGGCCGACCTGGACCGTGCGGAACGCGCCCGGCCTGTCGAGGTCCGCCGCGCGTACGGCGCAGAACCACATCGACTCGAAGATGCGTTCCTGTTCCTGCCGGAAGATCTCCGGGTCGGTGTAGTAGTGCCCGGGCAGCGTGGCCATCAGGCTGGGGGACATCGGGGTCGTCGTCACGTGCGGACTCCTCAGGCGGGCGCGGCGGTAGGGCCTGTCCGGTGGACCAGGTCGGAACTGGGTGGCCGTACATGGTCCGTGCTGGTGAGCGGGGTCTGGTGCGTGCAGCTGCAAGGCGGAGGAGGGCGTCGACGCGATGGGGGTCCCCCCTGCTCGAGCGAAGCCGAGAGCTTGGGGGAGTTGGCAACCGACGACAACGCCGCAGATGTGCGTGCCGGACCCCGCGACTCCGACGTGGTCCGTCGGAGAGGCCCTAGGCGGCTGGGGTCGAAGAGATCAGAAGAGGTCGATGGGGTGCGCGGTGGCACCGGTGAGCGCGAGGTCGGCGACGATCTCACCGACGACGGGCACGAACTCGGTGGCCCGTTCTCGGAGGTCCGGACACGTCATAGGTGCGTGACGTGTCCGGACCTCCACGCGATCAGCGGCGGATGCGGGTCATCTTCGGGTCGAACAAGGGCTCGTCGGCGACCGTCGCCGGGACCTTCTCGCCGAAGTACTCGATGTGGACGCCCGTACCGCAGGGGAGCGCCGGCAGCCACGCGTACGCGACACAGCGGCCCAGCGTGTAGCCGTACGAGGCGCTGGTGACGTAGCCGGCCGGGACCCCTTCGACGTGGACGGGCTCCTTGCCGAGCACGACGGCCGCCGGGTCGTCCAGGAGGAGCGGCGTGAGCCTGCGGGCCGGCTGCTCGCCCTTGCGCTCCAGGGCCGCCCTGCCCAGGAAGTCACCGCGGTCCATGCGGACGGCGAATCCGACGCCCGCCTCGTACGGGTCGTGCTCCTCGGTCATGTCGTGGCCCCAGGAGCGGTACCCCTTCTCCAGGCGCAGGCTGTTGAAGGCCGAGCGTCCGGCCGCGATCACGCCGTGTTCCCGCCCCGCCTCCCACAGCGTGTCCCACAGGCGCAGCCCCAGGTCGGCCGTGGTGTACAGCTCCCAGCCGAGCTCACCGACGTACGACAGGCGCATCGCGGTGACCGGCACATGGCCGAGGTAGGTCTGCTTGGCGCGGAAGTAGCCGAAGCCCTCGTGCGAGAAGTCGTCGCGGGTCAGCGGCTGGACGAGGTCGCGGGCGAGCGGGCCCCAGACGCCGATGCAGCAGGTGCCGGAGGTGATGTCCCTGATCTGCACGTCAGCGGGCGCGCCCCGCGTGAGCCAGTCCAGGTCGGCGGGGGAGTTCGCCCCGATCTGGAAGCGGTCCGGCGCGAGACGGGCGACGGTCAGGTCCGAACGGATGCCTCCCGCCTCGTTCAGGAGCAGCGTGTACGTGACCGCGCCCGGCTTCTTCGCGAGATTGTTCGACGTCATGCGCTGGAGGAAGGCGAGGGCACCCGGGCCCGTGACCTCCAGTCGGCGCAGGGGCGTCATGTCGTAGAGGGCCACCTTCTCGCGGGTGGCCCTGGCCTCGGCGGCCGCGATGGGCGACCAGTAGCGGGCCGACCAGGCGTCACGTTCGGGCAGGTCGCCGGTGGGCAGGTCCGTGTTCGCCTCGTACCAGTGCGGACGCTCCCAGCCGCCGCCCTCCAGGAAGTACGCGCCGAGCTGCTCCTGGCGGGCGTGGAAGGGGCTGACCCGCAGCGGGCGCGGCTGCTCGGCCGGCTGGAGCGGGTGCAGGACGTCGTAGACCTCGGTGAACTGCTGCGCCCCGCGGTCGTGCACATAGGAGGGGGAGCGCTGGGCGTCCTCGAACCGGGTGAGGTCGCACTCGTGCACGTCGACGGAGGGCCGCCCGTCGACCATCCACTCGGCGACCGCCCTGGCGACGCCCGCCGAGTGCGTGACCCAGACCGCTTCGGCCAGCCAGAAGCCGCGCAGCGCACGGGTCTCGCCGAGGACCGGCATCCCGTCGGGCGTGAAGGAGAAGACGCCGTTGAAGCCCTCCTCGATCTCGGTCTCACGCAGCGCGGGGATCAGCCACCGGCAGTCCTCCCAGCTGGGCGCCCAGTCCTCCTGGGTGAAGGGCAGCGACGACGGCATGTCCAGCTCAGTGGCCCGCGCCGTGTCGTAGTCGAGCACCTTGAACGGATCGACGGGCAGGGGCTTGTGGGCGTAACTGCCGATGCCGATGCGGTCGGTGTGCTCACGGAAGTACAGATCACGGTCCTGGAAGCGGAGGATCGGCTTCGAGGCCTCCGTGCGGGGGTCGTCGGCTCCGTCGAGCTCCGCCATCGGCCTGGTCTTCGCGTACTGGTGCGCGAGGGGCAGGAGCGGGACATCCACGCCGGCCATACGGCCGATCACCGGGCCCCAGAATCCGGCGGCGGAGACCACGTGGTCGGCGGGGAACGTGCCGCGGTCGGTGACCACCGCCGTGACCCGGCCGTCCTCCTGCTCGATGCCGGTGACTGTGTGCCGGTCGAGGAAGGTGGCGCCGCGTTCGCGGGCGCGCTGCATCTGGGCGCGGGAGGCAAGGAGGGCGCGGGCCAGGCCGTCGTCGGGGGTGTGGAAGCCGCCGAGTACGGCCGACTCGTCGATGAGGGGCCACAGTTCCTTGCAGCGCGCGGCACTGACGAGTTCGCCGCGCACGCCCCAGGAGGCGGCGTAACCGGCCTTGCGGTGCAGGTCGGCCCAGCGCTCGGGGGTGGTCGCCAGCTCCAGGCCGCCCACCGGGTTGAAGCAGGGAAGTCCGTCCACCTCAAGGGTGTTGAACTTCTCCACTGTGTACCGGGCGAACTCCGTGAGGGTCTTGGACGGGCTCGTCTGGAAGACAAGGCCCGGCGCGTGCGAGGTGGAGCCACCGGGGGCCGGCAGCGGGCCCTGTTCGAGGACGGTGACGTCGGTCCAGCCGCGGGCGGTGAGCTCGTCGGCTAGGGAGCAGCCGACGATTCCGGCGCCGATGACGACGACGCGAGGGCTGGATGTTCCGGGCTTTTCAGGCGTGCTGGACATGCCCCTCCTCATGCTGGTGGGGATGGAATGGCCTTATGCGGCCGGTATGTTGGCGCGCTCCGCGGCAATGGTCGTGTCCTGGCCGTGTCCGGTGTGGACAACCGTGCCGCCCGGCAGGGTGAGGAGCCGGCTGCGGATGGACGCCGCGATCGTCGGGGCGTCGGAGTACGAGCGGCCGGTAGCGCCCGGGCCGCCGTGGAAGAGGGTGTCGCCGGTGAACACGGCGTCGAGGAACGGCACATAGAGGCTGCAACTGCCCCAGGAGTGACCGGGGGTGTGCAGGACCTGGACGTCGACCCCGGCGACGGTCAGGAGCATCCCGTCGGCAAGCGACGCGTCCGGCTTGCGGTCCGGGTGCACCGCCTCCCACAGCTCGTGCTCGGCGGGATGCAGGAGAACGGGGGCGCCGGTCGCCTCGGCCAGATCGGCCGCGGCGCCGATGTGGTCGTCGTGCCCGTGGGTGCAGACGATCGCGGTGACGCGGCGCCCGGCGACGGCGGCAGTGATCGACCCCGCGTCGTGCGCCGCGTCGACGATCAGGACCTCCTCGTCGTCACCGATCAGCCAGACGTTGTTGTCGACGTCGAACGTCTCGCCGTCCAGGCTGAACGTGCCCGAGGTGACGACGCGTTCGGTGCGGGCCGCAGAGCTCACAGGACCACCACCGAGCGCAGCACCTCGCCGCGGTGCATCTTCGCGAACGCCGCCTCCACCTGGTCGAGGGTGATCGTCTCGGTCACGAAGGCGTTCAGGTCGAGCAGCCCGTAGAGGTACTGGTCGATGAGGACCGGGAAGTCACGGCTCGGCAGGCAGTCGCCGTACCAGGAGGACTTGAGCGATCCGCCGCGCGAGAACAGGTCGATGAGCGGAATGTCCACCGCCATGTCCGGCTCGGGCACCCCGACCTGGACCAGCACGCCCGCGTGGTCGCGCATGTAGAACGCCTGCTTGTACGTCTCCGGGCGGCCGACCGCGTCGATGGCGATGTCGACGCCGAACCCGCCGGTGAGCGCGCGCACCGCCTCGATAGGGTCCGTGCCACGCGAGTTGACCGTGTGCGTGGCGCCGAACCGCTCGGCCTGGTCGAGCTTCTTGTCGTCGATGTCGACGGCGATCACGCGGCGCGCGCCGTTGAGGCAGGCGCCCGCGATGGCCGCGTTGCCGACGCCGCCGCAGCCGATGACGGCGACGGTGTCGCCGCGCTGGACGTTGCCCGTGTTCACGGCCGCGCCGTAGCCGGCCATCACGCCGCAGCCGATCAGGCCCGCGGCCTCGGGGCGCGCCGCCGGGTCGACCTTGATCGCCTGTCCTGCCGCGACCAGGGTCTTCTCGGCGAACGCGCCGATGCCGAGCGCGGGGCTCAGTGGCGTTCCGTCGAGAAGGGTCATCGGCCGGCTCGCGTTGCGCGAGTCGAAGCAGTACCAGAGGCGACCGCGGCGGCAGGAACGGCAGTTGCCGCAGGGGGCGCGCCAGGCGAGCACCACGTAGTCGCCCGGGACGAGCTCGGTGACCCCGTCGCCGACGGACTCGACCGTGCCGGCGGCCTCATGGCCGAGCAGGAACGGGAAGTCGTCGTTGATGGCGCCCTCCCGGTAGTGCAGATCCGTGTGGCAGACCCCGCACGCCTGCACCTTGACCAGAACCTCGCCCGGGCCGGGATCGGGCACGACGATCGTCTGCACCTCGACGGGTGCGCCCTTCTTCACAGCGACGACGGCGCGGACCTCATGTGGCACGACCAAACTCCTCTGCTGTTGCGCATTGCACGATCGGTTGCGCGATGAGGAACATCTTGGAAACGTCATCAAGGCCCCGTCAAGGGGTGGGAGTTAATGCTTGGCAAAACGATCGGACGTACCGAAACCTCGTCGACACACGCAGAACGCGGGGCCAGGCTTCCCTGACCCCGCGTTCAGTAGGCGTGCTGCGAAACGTCCTGCTAGAAGCCGTACCCCATCCGGCGCGACAGCTCGGTCGATGCCGCGACCGTGCGTTTGGCCAGCTCGGGGAGGTGTTCCTCGGTCAGCCGGTACACGGGACCCGACGCGCTGATCGCGCCGATGACCTTTCCGTCGTGGGCGAACACGGGGGCCGCGACCGCGGCGAGGCCGACCTCCAGCTCCTCCACGGCGACGGCGTACCCCTGGTCGAGCACGGCCTCCAGCTCGGCCCGCAGCGACGCCGCCCCGGTCGCGGTGTGCGGGGTGAAGCGCGCCAGCGGGCGGGCGAGCAGGCCCTCGCGCAGTGCGGGCGGCAGATGGGCGAGCAGCACCTTGCCGCTCGACGTGGCGTGCAGAGGTGTGCGTCTGCCCAGCCAGTTCTGCGCCGTCACGGAGGCGGAGCCGCGCGCCTGCATGATGTTGACGGCGACATCGTCGTCGAGGATCGCGATGTTGACCGTCTCGCCCAGCTCGTCGGCCAGTTCACGGCAGACGGGCACGCCCTCCTGGGAGATGTCGAGACGCACTGCCGCCGCCCCCGCGAGGTGCAGTACACCCGCCCCCAGGTAGTACTTGCCACGGTCCTTGGCCTGCCCGACCAGGCCCCGGTTCTCCAGCACTCCGAGCAACCGGAACGCGGTGGACTTGTGCACGTCCAGCTCGTCGGCGATCTCCGTGACTCCCGCTTCGCCGAGCCGGGCGAGGATCTCGAGGACACTCACCGCGCGGTCCACGGACTGGACGGCGCCGGCCGCGCCCTTCGGGGTTTTCTCCGGTGCCGTCGTGCCTGGTCCGGCCTGCGATTCCTTGCGGGTCATCACTCAACTCTCACCACCTTGCGACCCCTTGACGGGTCGCATCTTCGAGAAGCCCTTGACGCGGCGGGCATCCCGACCGGATTCTGTTGCGCATAGCGCTCCCTCATGCGCCATACGAAACTTCATGTTACCGAACAGTCCTGAGCCAGACAGTCCTGGACCAAGAGGGGGGCCCGTGATTCCCGTCTGCCGCCTTGAAGACCTCCCCGAGGGCGGATCCGTCCGCATCGACACAGCACCGCCCATCGCCGTCTTCCATGCTGACGGTGAGCTGTACGCCATCGACGACACCTGCACCCACCAGGACGCCTCCTTGTCGGAGGGCTGGCTGGAGGGCTGTCTGGTCGAATGCCCGCTCCACGAGGCTTCATTCGATCTCCGTACCGGGCGGCCGACCTGCCTGCCCGCCCGCCGCCCCGTACGCACCCACCGGGTGACCGTCGACGACGGCGTAGTCCACGTCCATCCTGCCGCCGAGGAAGGTAACGCCGCATGAGCACTGTCAACGCAATGAGCACGGGATCCGGCATGAGGACCGTGACCGTGGTGGGCGCCTCGCTCGCCGGGCTGTACGCCGCCCGCGAGCTGCGGGCCCAGGGCTTCGACGGGCGGCTCGTCATCGTCGGCGAGGAGCCGCACCGTCCGTACGACCGCCCGCCGCTGTCCAAGGACTTCCTCCTCGGGAAGGCCGGCGAGGACCAGCTCGCCCTGTCCGACGTCGACGAGACGCTGGAACTGGGCGCCGAGTGGATGTTCGGCGTGCGGGCCCGCGGGCTCGACGCGCGCGGTCGCACCGTCCTCCTGGAGGACGGCCGCACGGTGTCCACGGACGGGGTCGTCATCGCCACCGGGGCGAGCGCCCGCCGGCTGCCCGGCCCCGCCCTCGCGGGCGTGCACACGCTCAGGACTCTCGACGACGCGCGCTCCCTGCGTGCCGAACTGCTGCGTGGGCCGCGGCGCGTGGTCGTGATCGGCGGCGGGTTCATCGGCGCCGAGACGGCCTCTTCCTGCGCGGCGCTCGGCCACTCCGTCACCGTCGTCGAGGCGGCGCCGCTGCCGCTCCTGCCCCAACTCGGGCCGGAGATGGCCGCGGTGTGCGCGGGGCTCCACGCGCGCGGCGGGGTGGAACTGGTCACGGGCGTCGGGGTCGCGGCACTCCACGGAGACCTCGCGGTCCACGGCGTGGAACTGGCCGACGGGCGCGTGCTGCCCGCCGACGTGGTCGTCGTCGGCATCGGGGCCGTCCCCAACACGGGCTGGCTGGCCGGTTCGACACTCGCGCTGCACGACGGGGTGCTCTGCGACGACGGCTGCGTCACGGCGCTGCCTCAGGTCGTGGCCGTGGGCGATGTGGCACGCGTGGGCGGGGCACGGGCCGAGCACTGGACGAGCGCCACGGCCCAGCCGCGCGTCGCCGTGCGCAATCTGCTGGCGGGCCGCACCGTCGAGACCGTTCGGCCGCTGCCGTACTTCTGGTCGGACCAGTACGGCTCGCGCATCCAGTTCGCCGGGCGCCGGAAGGACGGGGACCTGGTCCGCGTCGTCGAAGGCACCGTGGAGGACGGGAGCTTCCTCGCGCTCTACGAGCGCGGGGGCGAGACCACGGCCGCGCTCGCGGTGAACCGGCCGCGACCGTTCACACAGGTGCGCCGGGAGCTGGCGCGCGGCGAGGCGCGACCGGTCGTGCAGAACGTCGCGGAGCCGGTGGCGCTGTGACTACGGCTCTCGCCTTGGGCGTGCGTAGGTAGCTGTCACCTGTCCAGCGCTGCGTAACCGTCACCGATCCCACCCCACCTGCCTACGCGGACCCACGCACGCACGCGCAACTACCGACGCACCACTTACGGGCGTGACGTACTTCCTGCACGCGCCTACGTATGCGTCAACTGTCCGGACCCGCCACGCCTCCGTATGCGTTCCGGGACCGGACGGCCCTGCGCACGTGCCTGCCGGCGCGCCTGGCGACGCTCCCTGCGCAGCTGCCGTGCCGTGCTGTTGGGCGCGGACACCACGCCGTTGCGCTGGTTCCACACCTGTCGGGTCACCCAGACGTCCAGCACGCCCCAGGTCGCCACGACCGTGCTCCCCACGCTGCTCAGCACCATCGGGAACGCCAGCCATGAGTCGGCGAGGGTGCACAGGAACGCGATCACCGCCTGCATCAGCGTCAGCGCCATGATGAGCACCGCCCGTACCGCCGCCGTCCGCACCGGATCAGGCAACCGGCGCCGCCTCGCCGGCTCCTCGACCCACAATTCCCCGCGCCGCTCTGCCGTGCCCATCAGTTCGTCACTCCCCACCGCCGTCACAGCCCGCCGCCCTGGGCGCTCCCGCACCGGGACTCTTCGATGGCTGCCCGGATTGCGCCGCTTTACGCTGCCCGCTCACCTCGTGCGGGCCTCATCACGTATGACCCGTAAGGAAGGACGTACGGCAGCGTCGAAAGATTCCCCCGGATCGCGGCGGTCATTTCCGTCCCGCCGAAGATCGGTTGATTTCGGCCAACTGCCTTCCCTGTACGGCCGGATGGTGCCGGATTCTGAACGCCTCTTTGCGGGGTGCAATCTCCTGCAATGCCCGGACACATGCTGACGTCCCACGTCACTCGCCACCGGACAGCATCCGGACAGCCCTTCGAGTTGCTCCTGCGTCAGTAGTAGGCTCGCGCCGTTTGTTGCCGCACATGTGTACCCCTGACCACAGGGGTCGATCTGGGGGAGGCCATGCGCTTTCGCGGGAAGTCCATCCGCCGGAAGATCGTGGCGTTGCTCCTGGTGCCGCTGGTGTCCCTGACCGCCATCTGGGCTTTCTCCACGGTGATCACGGGCCGCGCCGCGACTCAGCTGGTGTCAGCGGGGAAGGTCGCCGACGAGATCGGCTACCCGATATCCGACGCCGCGCGGACCCTTCAGGACGAGCGCCGCCAGACCCTTGTCTACCTGGCCGACCCCCGGGCCTCCGACGCCCTCTCCAAGCTGCGCAGCCGCCGCAGCGCCTCCGACGAGGCGATGGCCCAGATCAGGACGAAGGCCGAGAACTCCGGGATCCGCGACGACATGAGCGACGACTCCCGGCGCCGCATCGGCGCCGTCGTCGAGGGATTCGACGGCATCGAGTCCCTGCGCCGCAACGTCGACGAAGGAACCGTCACCCGCGCGCAGGCCCTCGACTTCTACAACCGCCTCATCGACCCCACGTACGACTTCCTGCTCACGCTCAGCAGCTTCGACAACTCGGCGATGGACCGCCAGGGCCGCGCCGTCATCGGCGTGCTGCGCGCGCGTGAACTGCTGTCCCGCGAGGACGCGTTGGTCGGCTCGGCGCTCGTCGCCCGCCGGATCACGCAGAAGGAACTGCGCCAGGTCTCCGACCTCGTCGCCCAGCGCGGCATCCTGTACGAGACCAGCCTCGCGCTGCTCCCCGACGGCGACCGCGCCGAGTTCGAGCGCTACTGGAAGAGCGCGGACACGGCCGCCCTGCGCTCGGCGGAGAACACCCTCGCCGACTCCACGGCGGGCACCCCCAGGGGCGTCACCGCACGTGCCTGGAACAACGCTTCGGGCCAGGTGCTCGACGAGCTCGTCAAGCGGGACACCGCCGCCACGGAGCGCTACCAGGACCGGGCGCGCCCCGTCGCGATCAATGTCTTCCTGCAGGCCGGAGTGGCCGGTGTGCTCGGCCTGCTCGCGCTGCTGCTCTCGCTGTTCCTGTCCGTACGCATCGGCCGCAGCCTCGTCCGCGATCTGCGGCGGCTGCGCCTGGAGGCCCACGAGGCGTCCGGTGTGCGGCTGCCCAGCGTGATGCGCCGTCTCGCGGCAGGCGAACACGTCGACGTGGAGACCGAGGCCCCCCGCCTGGAGTACGACAAGAACGAGATCGGGCAGGTCGGCCAGGCGCTCAACACCCTTCAGCGCTCCGCCGTCGAGGCCGCCGTCAAGCAGGCCGAACTGCGCCACGGCGTCTCCGAGGTCTTCGTCAACCTCGCCCGGCGCAGCCAGGTGCTCCTCCACAAGCAGCTCACCCTGCTGGACACGATGGAGCGCAGGACCGAGGACACCGACGAACTCGCCGACCTGTTCCGCCTCGACCACCTGACCACGCGCATGCGGCGCCACGCGGAAGGCCTGGTGATCCTCTCCGGAGCCGCCCCCTCCCGGCAGTGGCGCAGGCCCGTCCAGCTCATGGACATCGTCCGGGCCTCCGTCGCCGAGGTGGAGGACTACGAGCGCGTCGAGGTCCGGCGCCTGCCGCGCATCGCCGTCACCGGCCCCGCCGTCGCCGACCTCACCCACCTCGTGGCCGAACTCCTGGAGAACGCCACGGTGTTCTCGCCGCCGCACACCGCCGTGCACGTCGTCGGCGAGCGCGTCGCGAACGGCTTCACGCTGGAGATCCACGACCGGGGCCTCGGCATGGCGGCCGACGCGCTCCTCGACGCCAATCTGCGGCTCGCCGAGACGCCCGAGTTCGAACTCTCCGACACCGACCGGCTCGGCCTGTTCGTGGTCAGCCGGCTCGCCCAGCGCCAGAACGTCCGTGTCTCGCTCCAGCCGTCCCCGTACGGCGGCACGACCGCGATCGTCTTCATCCCGGACACCCTGCTCACCGACGCCCCCGACACCGAGGGCGCAGGCTTCCGTCTCGATCGTCCCCACAGCGCCCGGCGCGGCGAGGCCCCGGGCGTGCGCTCCCCGAAGCTCTCCACGGCGGGCAGCCCGCTCCCGGGTCTCCCGGCCTCTCTGCTGGACGGGCCCGTGGAGCTGGAGGCGCCGCTCGCGGCGTCGGACCTCGCGCCCTTCCCCGGCGCTCTCGATGACGAGGACAGCGAGCGGGGCGGGCTCTTCCGGCCGCGCCGCCGCCCGGCAGGGCTCCCCGGAGAGCAGCACCAGCACGCGCGCGACGAGTTCGAGGACCGGGCCGAGCCCACCCACCGGGCCGACGGCCCCGACGGCCCCGACGGCCCCGACGGCGACGACGCGCCCGCGCCGCTGCCGCGCCGCAGGGCACCGAAGCTCGTCAGCTCGCACGGCAGGCCCGTCACCCACACGAGGCCCGGCGAGTCGGAATCGGACAACCGACGCACGGACGGCCGACCCGAGGACCCGGGCGGCGTCCCACGGGATCCCGAGGCCCCGGCCCCGGACGCCCCGGGGGACGCGCACCGCGCGGAAGCCCCGGAGGGCCCCCGCGAGCGCCGTCTCACTTCGGCGTCCGCGCCGGATCTGCCGCGCAGGCGCTCCCGTGCCGAGGCCTCGGAGGACGCGGCTCCCGCACGTCGTCCGGAACCGGTGCGCGACCCCGCGCCGGAACCGGCCGCCGACGCCCCCGTGCCGAGCTTGCCGAGTGGCCTGCCCCGCCGTGTGCGCCAGGCCAATCTCGCCCCGCAGCTCAAGGAAGGACCCGACCTGCGCGCCGACCGCGCCGCGGACCGGGAGGGGCCCAACCACTCGGACAGCCCCGCCGAGCGCGACGCCGACGAGGTCCGCAACCGGATGGCCTCGCTCCAGCGGGGCTGGCGCCGCGGCCGTGAGGAGAACGCCGCAGGCGACGCCTCCGCCGGCACAGCACAGGGAACGACATCTGAGGGGGACGGTCGATGACCGCACCGAAGGCCGCCGCACACACCACCGCGAACGGCGGTTCCGGGGAGCTGAACTGGCTCCTGGACGACCTGGTGGAGCGCGTCGCCAGTATCCGCAAGGCGCTCGTGCTCTCCGGGGACGGCCTGCCGACCGGGGTCTCCAAGGACCTCACCCGGGAGGACAGCGAGCATCTCGCCGCAGTCGCCTCCGGCTTCCACAGCCTGGCCAAGGGGGTCGGCCGGCACTTCGAGGCGGGCAGCGTCCGCCAGACCGTCGTGGAGCTGGACGACGCCTTCCTCTTCGTCACGGCAGCCGGCGACGGCAGCTGCCTCGCCGTCCTGTCGGACGCAGACTCCGACGTCGGTCTCGTCGCGTACGAGATGACGTTGCTGGTCAAGCGGGTCGGCGTGCATCTGGGGACCGCTCCGCGCACCGATCTGTCCGCCGGCGGGTAGTGGGCCGGTATGAGCCCTGACGGGGAGGGGACACAGGAGACCCACCACTGGTTCGACGACGACGCCGGACCGGTGGTTCGCCCGTACGCCATGACACGCGGCCGCACCACCAGCGCGGCCCAGCATCGCCTCGACCTGATCGCGGTCGTCGTCGCGGAACACCGCACCGGTGACCCCGCCGCCGACCAGACGCTGTCCCCGGAACACGTGGACATCGTCGGACTGTGCCGCGACAGCCCCCAGTCGGTGGCCGAACTCGCCGCGGAACTCGACCTTCCCATCGGCGTCGTACGCGTCCTCATCGGCGATCTCGTCGACGAGGAACTGGTCCATGTGACCCGGCCCGTACCCCCTGCCGAGCTCCCGGACGAGAGTATTCTGCGCGACGTGATCAACGGTCTCAGGGCGCTCTGACCCACGCGTACACCGAGGCCACACACGGGGGCGGGGACCAGGCGAGCAGCGGGGCGAACAACGGAGACGCGCGTGACAGGCTGGCAGTTCTGGATCGACCGAGGCGGCACGTTCACCGATGTCGTCGCGCGGCACCCCGACGGACGCCTGCTCACCCACAAGCTCCTGTCCGACAACCCCGCCCGCTACCGCGACCCCGCCGTCGCCGCGATCCGCGAACTCCTCGACAGCGAGGGCGAGCCGGGGCACGCCCAGGTCGACTCCGTCCGCATGGGCACCACCGTCGCCACCAACGCCCTCCTGGAACGCAAGGGCGAACGCACCGCCCTGGTGGTCACCCGGGGCTTCCGTGACGCCCTGCGCATCGCGTACCAGAACAGGCCCCGCATCTTCGCCCGCCGCATCGAGCTGCCCGAGCTGCTCCACGAACGGGTCATCGAGGCCGACGAGCGCATCGACGCCCACGGCGCCGTCCTCACCCCCCTCGACACGGACACCCTCGAAGTGTCGCTGCGCCAGGCGTACGAGGACGGGATCAGGGCCCTCGCCGTCGTCTGCATGCACAGCCACCTGTACCCCGACCACGAGCGGCAGATCGGCGCCCTCGCGGCCCGGATCGGCTTCCCGCAGATCTCGCTCTCCAGCGAGGTCAGCCCTCTGATGAAACTCGTCCCGCGCGGGGACACGACGGTCGTCGACGCCTATCTGTCGCCGGTCCTTCGCCGCTACGTCGAGCAGGTGGCGGACCAACTCGCGGGCGTGCGCCTCATGTTCATGCAGTCCAACGGCGGGCTCACCGAGGCCGGACAGTTCCGCGGCAAGGACGCCATCCTGTCCGGCCCCGCCGGCGGCATCGTCGGCATGGCCCGGGTCTCCCGCCTCGCAGGCTTCGACCGCGTCATCGGCTTCGACATGGGCGGCACGTCCACGGACGTGTCGCACTACGCCGGGGAGTACGAGCGCGTCTTCACCACGCAGATCGCCGGAGTGCGCCTGCGCGCCCCGATGCTCGACATCCACACCGTCGCGGCCGGCGGCGGCTCCGTCCTGCACTTCGACGGCAGCCGCTACCGCGTGGGCCCCGACTCCGCGGGCGCCGACCCCGGACCCGCCTGCTACCGCGGCGGCGGCCCCCTCACCGTCACCGATGCGAACGTGGCCCTCGGGCGCATCCAACCCGCCCATTTCCCCAGAGTGTTCGGCCCCGACGGGGATCAGCCGCTGGACGACACCCTCGTACGGGACCGCTTCGCCGCGCTCTCCCGCGAGATCCGCGACCGCACCGGCGACGACCGCACACCGGAACAGGTCGCCGAGGGCTATCTGCAGATCGCCGTCGCCAACATCGCGAACGCCGTGAAGCGGATCTCCGTCCAGAAGGGCCACGACGTCACGCGCTACGCCCTCACCACGTTCGGCGGAGCCGGTGGCCAGCACGCATGCCGCGTCGCCGACTCGCTCGGCATCCGCACCGTGCTCGTACCGCCCATGGCCGGAGTCCTGTCCGCGCTCGGCATCGGCCTCGCCGACACGACCGCCATGCGCGAGCAGTCCGCCGAGGCACCGCTCGAGCGGTCCGCCATGCCGCACGTCCACAAGACCGCCGACGACCTGGAGAGCGCGGCCCGCGCCGAACTCCTCGCCGAGGACGTGCCCGAGGACCGCATCCGCGTCACCCGCCGGGCCCAACTGCGCTACGACGGCACCGACACCACGCTCACCGTGGAACTCACGGACCCCGACACGATGCGCGCCGCCTTCGAAGAACGCCATCGCGCCACCTACTCCTTCACCCTCGACCGCCCTCTCGTCGTCGAAGCACTCTCCGTCGAAGCAACCGGCCTCACCGCACCCCCCGATCTGTCCGCCCTCGTACCCCGCTCGGCCCCGCCCGCCGCCCCGGAGACCGTCAGCCTCCACACCGGCGGCACCTGGCGCGAGGTGCCCCTGCACCGACGCGACCGACTGCCGCCCGGCGAAAGCGTCACCGGACCCGCGATCATCGCCGAGTCCGGCTCCACGACGGTCGTGGACGACGGCTGGCGGGCGGCCGTGACGGACGACGGCCACCTGATCATGGAACGAGCGGCGGTCACGGAGAGTTCCGACATCGGCACGGAAGCCGACCCCGTACTCCTCGAAGTCTTCAACAACCTCTTCATGTCGATCGCCGAACAGATGGGCGCCCGCCTGGAGTCCACCTCCCAGTCGGTCAACATCAAGGAGCGTCTCGACTTCTCGTGCGCGCTCTTCGACCCCGACGGCAGTCTCGTCGCCAACGCCCCCCACATCCCCGTCCACCTGGGATCCATGGGCACCAGCGTCAAAGAGGTCATCCGCCGCCGCGGCACGGGCATGCGGCCGGGGGACACGTACGCCGTCAATGACCCCTACCACGGGGGCACCCACCTCCCCGACGTCACCGTCATCACCCCGGTCTTCGACACGGAGGGTGAGCGGATCCTGTTCTACGTCGCCTCGCGCGGTCACCACGCGGAGATCGGCGGCATCGCCCCCGGCTCCATGCCCGCGGGCAGCCGCACCATCGACGAGGAAGGCATCCTCTTCGACAACTGGCTGCTCGTCGAAGGGGGCAGCTTCCGCGAGTCGGAGACCCTGGGCCTGCTCACCGGCGGGCCCTATCCGTCCCGCAACCCGCGGACCAACCTCGCCGACCTGCGCGCCCAGATCGCCGCCAACCAGAAGGGCGTCGACGAAGTCGCCCGCATGATCGACCACTTCGGGCTCGACGTCGTCCAGGCGTACATGAAGCACGTCCAGGACAACGCCGAAGACGCCGTGCGCCGCGTTGTCGACGCTCTACAGGACGGTGAGTTCGCCTACGAGACCGACTCCGGCGCCACGATCCGCGTCCGGGTCACCGTGGACCGCGAACAGCGCAGTGCGACCGTCGACTTCACCGGCACATCATCACAGCTCGCCACCAACTTCAACGCGCCCTTCGCCGTCGTCAACGCGGCCGTTCTGTACGTCTTCCGCACCCTCGTGGACGACGACATCCCCCTCAACGACGGCTGCCTGCGCCCCTTGCGCATCGTCGTCCCCCCGGGCTCGTTCCTCGCCCCGGAGCCGCCCGCCGCCGTCGTCGCCGGCAACGTGGAGACCTCCCAGGCCATCACCGGAGCCCTCTACGCGGCCCTGGGCGTCCAGGCCGAGGGCTCCGGGACGATGAACAACGTGACCTTCGGCAACGAGAGCCATCAGTACTACGAGACCGTGGCCTCGGGCTCCGGGGCAGGTGACGGCTTCCAGGGAGCGCCCGTCGTACAGACCCACATGACCAACTCGCGTCTCACCGACCCCGAGGTCCTGGAGTGGCGACTGCCCGTCCTGCTCGAGGAGTTCGCCGTGCGGCGCGGCAGCGGGGGCCCCGGACGGTGGCGCGGCGGCGACGGCGCCGTACGCCGCCTCCGCTTCCTCGAACCCATGACCGTGTCCACGCTCTCGCAGCACCGCAGAGTCCCGCCGTACGGCATGGCGGGCGGCGGGCCGGGAGCCCTGGGCGCCAACTCCGTGGAGCACCCCGACGGCACGGTCGACCGGCTCGCCGGCAGCGACTCGGCGGACGTGCTCCCCGCAGACGTACTCGTCATCGAAACCCCCGGAGGCGGCGGATACGGTCCGCCGCCGCCCGCCGGGAACGACCACAGCGACAGCAGTGAGGCAGGAGAAGAGACCCATGATCTTCGGGCGTTCTGAGCGCGGCAAGCCCCCCGTGGAGCCCGTCACGCTCAAGATCCTCGTGGCCGGCGGATTCGGCGTGGGCAAGACGACGCTCGTCGGCGCGGTCAGCGAGATCAAGCCCCTGCGCACCGAGGAACTGCTGAGCGAGGCGGGCCGCCCGCTCGACGACACCCGCGGCGTCGAGGGCAAGCACACCACCACGGTCGCCATGGACTTCGGGCGGATCACGCTCCGCGAGGACCTCGTGCTCTACCTCTTCGGCACGCCCGGGCAGGACCGCTTCTGGTTCCTGTGGGACGAGCTGGCGACCGGCGCCCTGGGAGCCGTCGTTCTCGCCGACACCCGCCGCCTGGAGGACTGCTTCGCCGCCGTCGACTACTTCGAGCGGCGCTCCATACCGTTCGTAGTGGGCGTCAACTGCTTCGAGGGATCGGCCCGTTACCCGGCCGATGCCGTACGCCAGGCCCTCGACCTCGACTCCGACGTGCCCGTTCTGATGTGCGACGCGCGTGAGAAGGAGACCGTCAAGGAGGTCCTCATCGGCGTCGTCGAGCACGCGATGGCCGTGGGTGCGCGCCGCCGCCAGCCGGCCACCACCTGATCCGCCGGCGCGGTATGGGACCGCAGGGGAACGGACCGCAGGGGAACGGCCCGCACCCTCGCCGACCGGGGTGCGGACCGTCGTCCACGCGCGCGTGGCCCTCGCCGGGACCACGCGCCAGTCACAGGAGGCGCGCGCCGACCCTCAACGCTCGTCGTCGTGCCAGCCGAAGCTCTTCTCCACGGCCTTGCGCCAGTTGCGGTACTCGCGCTCACGCGTCCCGCCGTCCATCGCCGGCGTCCACTCCGCGTCGCGCTGCCAGTGCGCCTTGAGCTCGTCCAGGTCGTTCCACACTCCCGTCGCGAGCCCGGCCGCGTACGCGGCACCCAGGCACGTCGTCTCCGACACCCGAGGCCGGATCACCGGCACGCCGAGGACATCCGCCTGATGCTGCATCAGGAGGTTGTTCTTGGTCATGCCGCCGTCGACCTTCAGCGTGGTGATCTGTACCCCGGAGTCCTGGTACATCGCGTCGACGACCTCGCGCGTCTGCCAGCTCGTCGCCTCCAGGACCGCCCGCGCCAGATGGGCCTTGGTGACGTACCGCGTCAGACCCGTGACGACACCCCGCGCGTCCGAGCGCCAATAGGGCGCGAACAGGCCCGAGAACGCGGGCACGATGTAGGCGCCGCCGTTGTCGGTCACACTCGCCGCGAGCGTCTCGATCTCGTCGGCCGTGCGGATGATCCCGAGCTGGTCGCGGAACCACTGGACCAGGGCGCCGGTGATCGCGATCGACCCTTCGAGGCAGTACACGGGAGCCTCGGAGCCGATCTTGTACCCCATGGTGGTGAGCAGCCCGTTCTTCGAGGGGACGGGCCGGTTCCCGGTGTTGAGCAGCAGGAAACTGCCCGTGCCGTACGTGTTCTTGGCCGTCCCCGTGTCGTAGCAGGCCTGCCCGAAGATCGCCGCCTGCTGGTCGCCGAGCGCGGACGCGACCGGCACGCCGGAGAGCTGGCCGACGGCCGTCCCATAGACCTCGGCCGACGACCTGATCTCCGGCAGCACCGCCTCCGGCACGTTCATCGCCGACAGGATCCCCTGGTCCCACTGGAGCGTCTCCAGGTTCATCAGCATGGTGCGCCCGGCGTTGGTGACGTCGGTGACGTGCACGCCGCCGTCCGTGCCGCCCGTCAGATTCCAGATGAGCCAGGAGTCGATGGTGCCGAACGCGATCTCGCCCCGCTCGGCGCGGGCGCGCAGCCCCGGCACGTTGTCGAGCAGCCAGGCCGCCTTGGGCCCGGAGAAGTAGCTCGCGAGCGGCAGGCCGGTCTGCTCCCGGAAGCGGTCCTGACCGTCCGTGCCGCCGAGTTCGTTGCACAGCGCCGACGTACGGGTGTCCTGCCACACGATCGCGTTGTGCACGGGCCGGCCCGTGGCCCGGTCCCAGAGGACCGTCGTCTCACGCTGGTTGGTGATGCCGAGAGCGCTGAGGTCGTCGGCCCGCAGCCCGGCCTTGGCGAGCGCGCCGGCGACCACGGCCTGCACCTTGGACCAGATCTCGGTGGCGTCGTGCTCCACCCAGCCGGGCTTCGGGAAGATCTGCCGGTGCTCGCGCTGGTCGACGGCGACGATCTCGCCGCCGTGGTTGAAGATGATGCAGCGGCTCGACGTGGTGCCCTGGTCGATGGCGGCGACGTACTTCTCATCGTGGTCGGGCATGTGACTCCCCTTCGTCTTCGTCCGAGGTCCCCGCGCGCGGGGACGCGATAGCGACGTGGCGGCGGCGCGGCCGCGGTCAGAACGCCGCGTTGTAGATGAGCCCCGCCAGCGCGCCGCCGATCAGCGGCCCGGCCACCGGGATGATGGCGTAACCCCAGCCGGACGTGCCTTTGTTGGGGATGGGCAGGAACGTGTGCACGATGCGCGGTCCGAGGTCGCGCGCCGGGTTGATGGCGTACCCGGTGGGCCCACCGAGCGAGAGGCCGATCCCGACGACCAGGAAGGCCACGACGAGCACGGTCGATCCGGACTCCCCGAGCCCCTTGGTGAGGCCGAACGCGAGGATGGGGAGCACCAGGGCGATCGTCGCGATGATCTCGGTGATCAGGTTGGCCACGGGGTTGTTGATCTCGGGGATCGTGGAGAAGATCCCGAGCGTCGGAGTGGGCCCGTCGTCGTCCGCTTCGCTCTCGCCGGACCCCGACGTGACGTTGGCGTTGAACTGGGCCAGATAGACGAGATAGGCCAGCACGGCGCCCAGCATCGCGCCGACCATCTGGCCGAGCAGATAGACCCAGACCTTGTCCCACTTGCCGGTGTCCACGGCGATGCCGATCGTCACCGCCGGGTTGAGCTGGCCCCCCGACAGCGGCGCGGCGGTGTACGCCCCGGCCAGCACGCCGAAGCCCCACCCGAACGCGATGACGACCCATCCCGAGGCTCTCGCCTTGGAATGCCTGAGCGTGACCGCGGCGCACACGCCGGCGCCGAACAGAATCAGGATCGCGGTCCCGATGACCTCACCGACGAAGATGTCTCCATTGCTCATGGCGGCTCCTAGGCCCTCGCCCGGAGCGGTACGCCCCGGTCCTCAGTGCAGGGTGCGTTTTCCATGGCTGGTTCTTGTTGGCTCTGGCTGCAACGGCCGACGGCAGGGGTTCCCGCGCCCCGCCCGGCGCCCGTGACAAGCGTTCCCGCTCAGTCGGAACGCTCGTATCGCCGCAGGGAGAAGGCCCTGACCTGCCTGAACGCGACAGGCGGAGCCCGACGGACAGGCTGGGGCACTGAGCGGCGGTGGGACGACGTGCGGCGATGCCGACTGACACGGGGAAGTGTTCACCGGCCGTGATGGAGCGTCAAGGTCGCGGACGGGAACGGTTGGCGGCGCCCGCCCGTAGGGCCCGCGCCCGCCTCATCCCGTGGCTGCCCGGCCCGATTCCGCTTCCGCGCGCGGTCCGGTCCCCGCCCATGCGGCCCCGGACACAGGGGCGGCTCCCGAACGCATACCCCGCCGCACCTCGTGCCCCGGCGAGTCCGAGCGTCCGATGACCCAACTCGCCCCCGGCAGAGCCTTGGCGGCCTGTTTGAGCGGCGCCAGCGACGCGGCCGCCTGCCGGTGGTCGGCGACGCTGCCCGCCGCGCACAGCACCGTGGCGAGCGACATCGTGACGGGCCGCCCGCCCGCCGCCCAGGGCACGTCGAGCACCGCGCAGGCCAGCGGATCGAGCCCGTCCGGATCGGCCAGGACCAGGAAGTCGTCGCCCCCGATGTGCCCCACCGTGGTCGCCCCCGACGCGGCCCGTTCCAGGGACCTGCCCACCTCGCGGATCAGATCGTCACCCGCGGCGAACCCCGCCCCGTCGTTGACCTGCTTGAACCCGTCGATGTCCAGCCAGCTCAGGGCGAACCCGCGCCCCTGCGCGATCCGCCGGTCCACCTCGCCCGTGATGGAGTCCGAACCGGGCAGCCGGGTCAGCGGATTGAGCGCCGCCGCCTCCTCGACCCGGCTCTCGGCCAGCGCGCGCACGAGATCGGCGAGCCGCACGATGCCCACGCACCGGCCCCGCTTGTCGACGACCGCGACGTCGTCGGCCGTACGGCTGCGCTCGCCGTCCGCGAGTACGTCGAGGACCTCCCAGGCGGTGGCGTCCACGCCCACCGTGCGCGGCCGGTCACCGTGGCGGGCGGCCGGCCGGTCGGCATAGAGCGCGTGCCCGTAGCGACCCGACAGGGACAACAGGAAGCGGTCCCGCTGCACCGAGCGCACCGGTGCGCCCGCCGAGTCCACCAGGAGCACGCCGGACACGTCGGGAGACCCGGTGAGCAGGGCGCGTACGCGCCCCGCCGAGGCCGATGCGGGCAGCAAGGCGGCGGGCCGCACGAACTGGCGTACCGGCGGCCCCGAAGGCGGCGGCGACGCCACCGGGGGAGTGAGCGCCGGGACGTACACATCGGCCGCCGGCAGCCGCGACGGCGGCGCGAACAGCTCGCCCTGGGCCAGCTGCGCACCGGCCTGACGAGCGGCGCCGCACTGCAACTCCGTCTCCACGCCCTCTACGGCGAGCAGCGCGCCCAGCCCCTCGCACAGCGTCCGCATCGCGCTCACCGACGCGGGACGCGACAGCAGCGAGGCATCGAGCTTCACGAGGTCCGGCGCCAGGTCGACCAGGAGCCGCAGGGGCAGGTCGCCGTCACCGACGCCGTCCGCACAGATCCGGAAGCCCTCCTCGCGCAGGGCCGTGACCCCCTCCAGGAGCGCCCGGTGCGGCACGTGGGTGAACGGCGGACCGATGTCGACCGTCACTTCCCAGGGCAGCCGCCCCACGCCCCGGACGGCGTCCCGCAGCGCGGCGAGACCACCCAGATCCGCCACCGTCCCCGCGAACACATTGACGTGCAGCGGCAGCAGCGTCTCCCGCTGCGCCGCCGAGCGCACCGCCAACGCGGCAAGACGGCCGTCGAGTTCAGGGTCACGCCGGGCCTGTGCCAGCACGTCACCGACCTCCGGACGGGCGAGTATCTCCAGGGCCGCCACGGCTCCGGTCGTCAGGTTGACGACCGGTTGGAAGGCGAAACGGAGAGCGTCCGTCCAGGAAGGCACGGAAGCATAATGGCGCCCCCTGCGCGCGCCCAGGCGCAGTTCACGAGCTGTTCACGCACCCTTTTCGGCCGAACACGCAGCGTACGGATCCATAGGAGGCCGCCGGTCAGCGGACCGCGACGACGGACGAGCCGTGCCCGAACAGTCCCTGATTCGCCGTGATTCCCACGCGCGCGTCCGCCACCTGGCGGGCGCCCGCCGTGCCGCGCAGCTGCCAGGTCAGCTCGCAGACCTGGGCGATGGCCTGTGCGGGGACCGCCTCTCCGAAGGACGCGAGTCCGCCACTGGCGTTCACGGGTATGCGCCCACCCGGCGCCGTCGCCCCCTCCCTCAGCAGCTTCGCCGCCTCGCCCTCGCCGCACAGCCCCAGATCCTCGTACCACTGGAGCTCCAGAGCGGTCGACAGGTCGTACACCTCGGCGAGGGAGAGGTCTTCCGGGCCGATTCCGGCCTCCTCGTACGCGGCTCGCGCGATGGAGGCGCGGAAGGTGACGCCGTCCGGTTCGACGGCCGCGGCCGAGTCGGTGGCGATGTCCGGGAGGTCGAGCACCGTGTTCGGATACGTCGGCGTGACCGTCGACACCGCGCGGATCCGCACCGGGTTGCGCACTCCGTGTCTGCGCGCGAAGTCCATGCCGCTCAGTACGAGCGCGGCCGCCCCGTCGGACGTGGCGCAGATGTCCAGGAGCCGCAGCGGATCGGCGACGACCGCCGACGCGGCCACCTCGTCGGCCGTCACCGTCTTGCGGTAGCGGGCCTTCGGATTGAGCGCGCCCGCCGCCGCGTTCTTCACCTTGACCTGCGCGAAGTCCTCCAGCGTGTCCCCGTGCACGGCCATGCGCCGGCGCGCGTACAGGCCGAAGTACGCCGGGTTGGTCGCGCCGAGGACCCGGAACCGCAGCCAGTCCGGATCGTCGTGCCGGTCCCCGCCCGCGGGCCGGAAGAACCCCTTGGGAGCGGCGTCGGCACCCACCACGAGCACGACGTCGGCGAGCCCCGCGAGGATCTGCGTACGCGCCGCGTTGACCGCCTGGGCGCCCGAGGCGCACGCCGCGTACACGCTCGCGACCCGCGCGCCCTGCCAGCCGAGCGCCTTCGCGAACGTCGCACCCGCCACATAGCCCGGGTATCCGCCCCGCACCGTGTCCGCGCCCACGACGGAGTCCACGTCGCGCCAGTCGACCCCGGCGTCGGCGAGCGCCGCCCGCGCCGCCACCGTCCCGTACTCGACGAAACCGCGCCCCCACTTGCCCCAGGGGTGCATGCCCGCCCCGAGCACCGCCACGTCGTCCGTCATGCCGCCACCCCCGTCGGCCGCCAGTGCCACGTCGTCCAGGTCGTGTCCCCGTCCTCGTCGAGCACGCCGGGCACGACCTCCACCTCCATGCCCACCTCCACGTCGGCCACGGAGACCCCGGGAACCGCCTGCCCGAGCACCACCAGGCGCTCCGCCTCCAGCTCCACAGCGATCAACGTGCAGGGCTGCCATGGAAGTTCCGGATCGGACACGTACGGCGCGGGCGGCCGGTACCGGCTGTCCGTGTACGACCAGACCCGGCCGCGCGGGGAGAGCGGCACGGAGAGCAGCTCCCCTCCGGCGCAGCCGGGGTTGCGGCAGAAGGTGTCCTCGCGGGGGAAGAAGACCGAGGCGCAGGCCGAGCAGCGCGTGCCGAGCAACCGGAAGTCGTCTCCCTCCCCGGTGAACCAATCGGCCACGACAGGTGTACGCGTACGCGACAAGGCCCCTCCCGCGCTGGATTGCGACGACGCCATCAGGACACCAGCAGATCTGATGGACCGTCAGAAGTGTGCCATGGGCCGGCCGCTCAGGGAACGCCGCGAGACGGGGAAGTCGAAGTACGTGTCCGGGAAGAGCTCCGGCTTGTACGTGAAGTGCCACCACTCCTCGGGCAGGTTCACGAACCCCTGCGCGGCCAGGGCGTCCCGCAGAAGGTCACGGTTCGCGCGCTGCGCCCCCTGGATCCGCGGGTCATCGGTGTGAGCGAGC
Organism: Streptomyces sp. NPDC055400; assembly: GCF_053644375.1. Classification (NCBI taxonomy): domain Bacteria; kingdom Bacillati; phylum Actinomycetota; class Actinomycetes; order Kitasatosporales; family Streptomycetaceae; genus Streptomyces; species Streptomyces sp. NPDC055400. The sequence continues at coordinate 249,302 of NZ_JBSHLM010000017.1, forward strand.
GTGTCGAAGCAGTCGAAGCCCGTACCCATGTCCACCGAGTTGTCCGGGAAACGGTCCTTCTGCGGTCCGTAGCAGGGCGCAAGACGCTCACCAGGCACGTACGCGCGCGTGGGCACCGCCGGCAGCTTCACGACGGTCAGATCGAGCGTGGAGCCCCGGCTGTGCCCGGACTTCTTCGCGATGTAACCGTCGGCGAACAGTCGCGTCTTGTCGACCTGCGGATAGAACTCCGCCTTCATCCGCTGGTCGTCGAGGTCCTTGGCCCAGCGCACGAAGTGGTCGACCGCCCGCTGCGGCCGGTAGCAGTCGTACACCTTCAGCGAGTAACCCCGCTTCAGGAGCCCCGCCTGCGCCTTGTGGAGCGCCTTCGCGGCAGGTTCGGTGAGGATGCACATCGGCTTCTCGTAGCCGTCTACAGGCGCCCCGACGAAGTTGTGCGCAGTGATGTAGCGGATCTCCTGGATGATCGTCGGGTCGACATCCCGCAGCGCCACGAACTGCGCGGGAGCCTTGGGCTCGGGCTTCGCCTGCGCGGCGCCGGGAGCGCCGGCGGTCCACAGGAGCGCGGCGGCAGCGGTGACGGCGAGTCTGCGTACGGCGGTTGCTGTTCGTCTCATGAACCCTGCATCTATCAGGATCAAGGGTGGCCAGGGAAGAGCAGCGCTGCGCGATCGGATACAGTCCGCGGCGTGTCAGCACCCCACCACATAACCAACGCCGTTCCGGATTCCCACTGTTCGAGCTGTGGAACCGCTTACGGACCCGACGTCTCGGGATGGCCACGCACGTGCCCGGCCTGCGCCGACGTGAGCTACCGCAACCCCCTGCCGGTCGCGGTCGCCCTCCAGGCCGTCTACGACAGCCGCGGTTCCGCTCTCGTCGTGATCACCCGGACCATCGCCCCCGCGCGCGGGGGAGTCGCCCTGCCCGGCGGGTTCGTCGACCACAGGGAGGACTGGAAGGACGCCGTCGTCCGTGAGCTCAAGGAGGAGACGGGCATCGAGGCGGCGAGCCGCGACGTGCGCCTCGCCGACGCGATGAGCTCGCCCGACGGACACCTGCTCCTGTTCGGCCTCCTCCCGGAACGCCCGGCCGCCGAACTGCCCGAGCCCGCCGTCACGGACGAGACCGAAGGCTGGCACCTCCTGCGCCGCCCCGCCGAGCTCGCCTTCCCCCTCCACACCCTGGCCGCCCGCGCCTGGTTCGAGGGCCGCTACGTGTGACGCGCACCGCCGCATGACCTCCCCAGCCCTCTGAACGCTCAGAGCCCGCGGATCCGCACCGGGTACGCGGGCTCGGCGGGCCCTGCCTCGTCCTGCCGCTCCACCACCACACTGCCGCCGCTCCACCGCGTGGTGTAGCGCTGAACGTCCGGCGCCTGCCAGCCGTCACCGATGTCCGGCACGACAACCCCGCCGCCGGAACGCCCCTGCGCCGGAGCCCACACCTCAAGGCACAGCTCCCCGTCCTCGCCCCGCACCGGAATCACCGCGCCCGCCCGCGCGAAGACGGGAACGCGGGACAGCGGCGCGTCCACCAGAACCTGACCGGGCCCCTCGTGAGCCTGCCCGCTCTCCGTGTCGTACCAGCGCCCACGCGGCAGTCGCACAGCCCGCCGGTCCGCACCCGGCTCCAGGACCGGAGCCACCAACAAGGAGTCACCCAGCAGATACGCGTCCTCGCAGTCCCGTAACGCCCTGTCCTCCGGAGCGCCCCACCACACAGGCCGCGCATACGGAGCGCCCGTACGCCGCGCGAGATGAGCCAGCGTCACGAAATACGGCAGCAGGCGCCTGCGCTCGACGAGCGCCACGCGCGCGTGCCCCAGCACCTCGTCACCGAACTCCCACGGCTCCCGCCGCCCCGCCCGCAGCGCCGAATGCGTACGGAACAGCGGCAGATACGCACCCAGCTGGAGCCACCGCAGATACAGCTCAGGAGACGGATCCCCGTCGAACCCGCCCACGTCCGGGCCCGAATACGGCACTCCGCACAACCCGAGGCCCAGCACCAGGGACAACGACGCGCGCAAACCGGGCCACCCCGTGGCCACATCCCCGGACCACGTCCCCCCGTAGCGCTGCATCCCCGCCCAGCCCGAGCGCGAGAACAGGAACGGACGCTCCTGGGGCCGCAGTTCACGCAGCCCCTCGTACCCGGCGCGCGCCATGCACAGCCCGTACACGTTGTGCGCCTCCCGGTGGTCACCACCCCGCCCCTCCAAGGAGTGCCTTGCCGAGCGGGGCAGCGTCGGGTCACCGAACGCGTTGAAGGACACCGGCTCGTTCATGTCGTGCCAGAACCCCGAGAAGCCCTGGGCGAGCCGCTCCTCGTACAGACCGCCCCACCACTTGCGCACCGCCCGGTCGGTGAAGTCGGGATACACCGACTCACCCGGCCACACCACGCCCCGCACCGCCGTCCCCGCCGCGTCCTTCACGAAGGCGTCCACGGACGCTCCCGCGTCGTACACGGCGTTCCCCGCCTCCGCCTTGACCGCCGGGTCGACGATCGACACCAGCCGCACACCGTCCGCGCGCAGGTCCTCGGCGAGCCGCGGAAGATTGGGATAGGTCTCCCGGTCGACCGTGAACACCTGAAACGCGTCGAGATGTTCGATGTCCAGATGGACCACGTCGAGCGGAAGCCCCCGCTCCCGGTAGCCCTCGACGATCCGCCGCACCGCCTGCTCCCCGCCGAAGCCCCAACGCGAGTGCTGATACCCGAGCGCCCAGGCCGGCGGCAGCGCGGGAGCACCGGTCAGCGACGCCCACGCGCGCAGCACGCGCGCGGGGGGACCCACCATGACCCAGCAGCGCAGCGGACCGCCCTCCATCCGGACCTCGCACGTCCCCGCCCGGTCATGCCCGGAACCAGCACCCTCCTCGCCCTCGGACAGCGTCACCGTGCCGTCCCACGAGTTGTCGTGGAACACCAGATGGGTGCCGGCGTCGGCAACCACCATCTGCACCGGCATGGTCAGATACAGCGGATCGTCACCAGGCCCGAAGGAACCGCCCGGATCGGTGTTCCACAGGCGGTACGCGCCGTCCCGCAGCCGCGGGCCCGACGCCCGGCCCCCCAGACCGAAGAACCGCGCGTCGGCGGTCACCTCGGACCGCTGCACCCACCGCGCCTCGCCCCCGTCCACGGGCTCCCACCAGCGCGGCGGCAGATCACGCCGCAGCACCACACCCCCCGGAGTGCACACGGAGACGGCGCCGTGCCGCGACACGACGACGGTCACCCGCTCCGCCACCACCCGCCAGCCGCCGTCCTTGTCCGGCTCCAGGACAGCCCGCGGATCCGGCTGCGGACAGGAGCCCGCCAGCGCGTACGACGGTTCCGGGTCCGCCCCGTCCCAGCCCCAGAAGACCGCGCCCGTCACCGTCACCGTGATCCGCAGCCGGGACCGCGTGAACCGGACGACACCACCACCGGGCGCCGGCTCGGCCCCCGTCACCGGACCCGGTACCCGCGCCCGCTCCGGCCCCCGGCGCCGCAGACCCACTGCATCGGCCCGCTTCCTGCGCCACGAGGACCGCACCGCCCGCAAACCCTGGACCGCCCCCACCAAGCCAACCGCCCTCACCGCGCGTACCAGGTCACGACCGTTCATGCTGCTCACCCTGTCATTGCGGGGCGCGCAAAAGTGAGTCGTTCAACTGCCGTTCATCCGTGGTGGCAGCACATCTTCACGACACGGACTATGTGGGGCGCAACCTGGTGCGGAAGTCGATCACGTGGCATCGTCCCTGTCAGCCGCGTCACGCGCACACACCGGCCCGTGCGCGGGACCGACGCACACCACGCGTACATCCGGGAGCCGCCCCATGCCGTCCGCAGCGAATCCGACGCCGCTCTGGAAGCCCGACAAGGAGTTCATCGCCGACGCGCAGATCACGCGCTTTCAGGCCTGGGCGTCCGAACACTACGGAGCCCCCGCCGACGGCGGCTACGAAGCGCTGCACCGCTGGTCGGTGACCGAACTCGACACGTTCTGGAAGGCCGTCGCCGACTGGTTCGACATCCGGTTCACCACCCCGTACGCGCGCGTGCTCGGCGACCGCTCCATGCCCGGAGCCGAATGGTTCCCAGGCGCCACCCTGAACTACGCCGAACACGCCCTGCGCACCGCCACCGACCCCGAGCGCGCGCACACCCCGGCCATCCTCCACGTGGACGAGACACACGAGCCTCGCCCCGTGACCTGGGCGGAACTGCGCCGCCAGGTCGGCTCGCTCGCCGCCGAACTGCGCGCCATCGGCGTACGCCCGGGCGACCGCGTCAGCGGCTACCTGCCGAACATCCCCGAGGCCGTCGTCGCCCTCCTCGCCACCGCGGCCGTCGGCGGAGTCTGGACGTCCTGCGCCCCCGACTTCGGCGCCCGCAGTGTCCTCGACCGCTTCCAGCAGGTCGAACCCGTCGTCCTGTTCACCGTCGACGGCTACCGCTACGGCGGCAAGGAGCACGACCGCCGCGACACGGTCGGCGAACTCCGCGCCGAACTGCCCACCCTCCGCGCGGTCGTCCACATCCCGCTGCTCGGCACGGACGCCCCCGAAGGGGCCCTTGAGTGGTCGGAGCTCACATCCGCCGACACCGAGCCCGTCTTCGAAGCCGTCCCCTTCGACCACCCGCTGTGGGTTCTGTACTCCTCAGGCACGACGGGACTCCCCAAGGCGATCGTCCAGTCCCAGGGCGGCATCCTCATCGAGCACCTCAAACAGCTCGGCCTGCACTGCGACCTCGGCCCCGGCGACCGGTTCTTCTGGTACACGTCCACCGGCTGGATGATGTGGAACTTCCTCGCCTCCGGCCTCCTCACGGGCACCACGATCGTCGTCTACGACGGAAGCCCCGGCTACCCCGACACCGGCGCCCAGTGGGCCGTCGCCGAACGCACCGGAGCCACCCTCTTCGGCACCTCGGCCGCTTACGTCATGGCGTGCCGCAAGGCCGGCGTCCACCCCTCGCGCGACCACGACCTGTCCCGCGTCAAATGCGTCGCCACAACCGGCTCGCCGCTCCCGCCCGACGGCTTCCGCTGGCTCCACGACGAGGTGCGCGAAGACCTCTGGATCGCCTCCGTCAGCGGCGGCACGGACGTCTGCTCCTGCTTTGCCGGAGCCGTCCCGACCCTGCCCGTCCACATCGGCGAACTCCAGGCGCCCTGCCTCGGCACGGACCTCCAGTCCTGGGACCCGCAGGGCGAACCGCTCATCGACGAAGTCGGTGAACTCGTCGTCACCAACCCCATGCCCTCGATGCCGATCCGCTTCTGGAACGACCCCGACGGCAGCCGTTACCACGACAGTTACTTCGACACCTACCCCGGCGTCTGGCGGCACGGCGACTGGATCACCCTCACCTCCCGCGGTTCGGTAGTGATCCACGGCCGTTCGGACTCCACCCTGAACCGCCAGGGCGTCCGCATGGGTTCGGCCGACATCTACGAGGCCGTCGAACGCCTCCCCGAAATCCGCGAGTCCCTCGTCATCGGCCTCGAACAGCCCGACGGCGGCTACTGGATGCCCCTGTTCGTCCACCTCGCGCCCGGCGCCGTACTCGACGACGACCTCCGCGCCCGCATCAAGCAGACCATCCGCGAGAGCCTCTCCCCGCGCCACATCCCCGACGACATCATCGAAGCCCCAGGCGTCCCGCACACCCTCACCGGCAAGCGCATCGAGGTCCCCGTCAAACGCCTCCTCCAGGGCACCCCCCTCGAAAAGGCCGTCAACCTCGGCTCGGTCGACAGCGTCGAACTCCTGCGCTTCTACGAGGACATCGCCCGCAACCGCTCCTGACCGAACCCGGTTCCACCGCCGTTGTCAGTGCCCCCGATTACCGTGAGTGAGCATTGACTACAGCTCTCAGGGGGAACCATGGCGCACACCCAGAACACCCGGCACACCGGCATGCGACGCGTCCTGCGCCGTGAAGTCGCGGGCATCATCGGCCTGCTCGCCGACGAACGCGACTTCACGGCGATGCGGAGCTACCGCACCTTCGCCTTCGACGACCACGACACGTACCTTCAGCAGGTGGAGAAGCTCCTCCAGGCCCTCGCCGCACAGGGCGGACACACCACCGTTGCCCTCTTCGACCCCGAGGAGTACGCGGAGTTCTGCGCCGAGACCGGCCTCGAACCGGACACTCCCACCAGCCGTACCCGCTTCACCGCCGAACTGGCTGTCCTGGGCGCCACCGTCCCCTACGAAGGTCAGCCCCTGGCCGACCTCCTGCCCGACCTGGTCGACGAAGCCGTCCGGCAAGCCACCTGGGAGTACGCCTCGTCCGTCCTCGCCCGGATCGGGGTGTGCGGTGGCTGCGGCCAGGACATCGGAAGGGACGCCTTCGCCCGCGCCTCGCTCCTCCTGACACGGGTCCTCGACACGGCAGGCATCGGTGCCCACCACCTCGTGTGCAGCGTCCCCACAGACGCTGAATCACTGCTGTCGGTGCTCCACGTCGACCGCCACACCGAGGACAGCACACGACTCGACGAGAAGGAGGCGCTCGAGTTCACCACGGTCCTGGCCCTCGGCCTCGCGACCGCAAGCCCGGGCGGCCTGGTCATGCGCACCACCGCCCCGGACAGGGACGACCGCGTCCAGGGCTGGCGCCTGCGCGACGAACGCCTGCTACCACTCACCGCGGCGGAAGTCTTCGACGCCTATTGCACCGACGCCCAGTCCGGCGACCTCGTCGCACCCGAGTCCGGCGTCGACTACTGCGCGGCACCCGACCTCGGAGACACCGGCCCCGAGGGCGGGCACACCCACTGAAACGACCGTGGGGCGCTCCACCACGAAGGTGAAGCGCCCCACGACAGAGAACCGGCTTCCGGCTACTCGCCGGACAGCACCGCCTGGGCGGCCTTGCGGGCCTCCTCGGCGGAGTCCGCGGCACGCGCGGCCGAGGCCGCACGCTCGCACTGCGCCAGCGTGTACTTGCCGAGCGTCGTCCGCACGTAAGGAATCGACGCCGCACCCATGGAAAGGGAGGTGACGCCCAGACCGGTCAGGACGCATGCGAGCAGCGGGTCGGACGCGGCCTCACCGCAGACACCGCAGCTCTTGCCCTCGGCCCTCGCCGCCTCAGCGGACAGCGCGACCAGGTCGAGCAGCGCGGGCTGCCACGGGTCCTGAAGCCGAGACACCGCACCGACCTGCCGGTCGGCGGCGAACGTGTACTGCGCCAGGTCATTGGTCCCCAGCGAAAGGAACTCGACCTCCTGAAGGATCGAACGTGCCCGCAGAGCGGCCGACGGAATCTCGACCATCGCGCCGAACTTCGCCTCAAGCCCCGCCTCACGGCACGCGGCGGCGAAGGCCTTCGCGTCGGCACGGTCGGCGACCATCGGCGCCATGACCTCGAGGTAGACCGGCAGTCCCTCAACAGCCTTGGCCAGCGCGGTCAGCTGCGTACGCAGCACCTCAGGGTGCTCGAGCAGCGAGCGCAGCCCACGCACACCCAGAGCCGGGTTCGGCTCGTCGGCGGGCGTCAGGAAGTCCAGCGGCTTGTCCGCACCGGCATCGAGGACGCGCACCACGACCCGGCCCTCGGGGAACGCCTCGAGAACCTTCCGGTACGCCTCGACCTGCTTCTCCTCGGAAGGAGCGCGGCTGCTGTCGTCCAGGAACAGGAACTCGGTACGGAAGAGACCCACACCCTCCGCACCCGCCTCGACCGCGGCCGGCACGTCGGCCGGACCGCCGACGTTGGCAAGGAGAGGCACCTTGTGACCGTCGGACGTCGCACCGGGACCGGACGACGCGGCGAGCGCGGCCTTCCGCGCGGCGGAGGCGGCCTCCAGCTCGGCCCTCTTCTCCGGACTCGGATTGACGAAGATGTCGCCGGTGCTGCCGTCGACAGCGACCACCGTGCCCTCGGCGAGCTCACCCGCACCGGGCAGCGCGACCACGGCCGGCACCCCGAGCGCACGCGCCAGAATCGCGCTGTGGCTGGTCGGCCCGCCCTCCTCGGTGACGAAGCCGAGCACGAGCGTCGGGTCGAGCAGCGCCGTGTCCGCGGGAGCCAGGTCCCGCGCGATGAGTACGTAGGGCTTGTCGCTGTCCGGGACACCGGGCATCGGCACTCCGAGCAGCCGAGCCACGATCCGGTTCCGCACGTCGTCCAGGTCGGCGACGCGACCCGCGAGGTACTCACCTGCACCGGCCAGCAGCGCCCGATAGGACGCGAAGGCGTCGTACACCGCACGCTCGGCCGTGCTGCCGACCGCGATACGTCGGTCGACATCGGCCATGAGCTCCGGGTCCTGCGCCATCATGGCCTGGGCCTCGAGCACATGCTGTGCCTCGCCACCCGCCAGATTGCCGCGCGCAATCAGATCGGCCGCCACAGCTTCCACGGCCTGACGGGCGCGCCCCTGCTCGCGCTCCGCGTCCTCCGTCGGAATCTGCTTGGCCGGCGGCTCGAGAACCGCCGTCCCCATGTGCCGAACCTCGCCGATCGCCACACCGTGGCTCACGCCGACGCCTCGCAGCGTTGTCTCCATCTCACCGTCTCCGATAGTGCGGCGGGCCCAGCCGCCGCGGTGGTTGACCTGCATGCCGCCAGCGACGGCCCGCGTCACTTCCAGCTGAAGAGTGCGTCGCCGGACTTGACGTCGCCGTCCTCGATCACTTCGGAGAGGGACTCGGCGGTGGCCTCGAGGGCAACGATCGGGCAGATCGGGGACTTGCCGGCGGCTTCGACGGCGGCTGGGTCCCAGCGCACCATCTCCTGACCGCGCTGCACGGTGTCGCCCTTGTTGACGAGCAGCTCGAAGCCCTCGCCATTCAGCTGAACGGTGTCGATGCCCAGGTGCGTCAGGACGCCGTGGCCCTGGTCGTCCACCACTACATAGGCGTGGGGGTGAAGAGAGACGACGATGCCGTCGACGGGCGCGACAGCCGCCGAGGGCTCGCGCACCGGATCGATGGCGGTGCCGGGACCGACCATCGCACCGGAGAAGACCGGGTCAGGAACGGCGGAGAGTCCAATGGCGCGTCCGGCGAGCGGGGACGTCACACTGGTCATGGCAAGCCTCCCAGGGGTGGAGATCGATGGTCGCCGACACTGCATGTCCTGGACGGCGTACCGTTTCAGAGCGTAAGTCATAAAAAGTTCCGGTTCCGCATGAGTGGTACCGGTTGGCTGACGTAGAGGGTGCACGCAAACGATTTGCGCCAGCCCTGCACGCCCATGTACTCTCGTACTCCCGCTTGAGGCCGAGCGGCACTTTCGAGTGCCTGGTGGCTCAGCGGCAACTATCACGTCAGATCTTAGCTTTGATCGACTTCTGCATGCCCGCAGGAGTTCATGGTCGGAGCGGCGGGAAATGGCTGATAGTGTTTGGACCGCCGGAAAGGGAAAAGCGAAAGCCGAAAGGCCGGAGCGGAAACCTGAAAGGCACCGAGGAAATCGGACACGAAAGAGTCTGATAGAGTCGGAAACGCAAGACCGAAGGGAAACTGCCCGGAGGAAAGCCTGAGAGAGTATCTCGGGTGAGTACAAAGGAAGCGTCCGTTCCTTGAGAACTCAACAGCGTGCCAAAAGTCAACGCCAGATTGACAACCCCGGCCCACTTCGGTGG
>NZ_JBSHLM010000018.1:0-251718 GCF_053644375.1 Streptomyces sp. NPDC055400
GGGGGGACCCTGTGGGAGAGTAGGACGCCGCCGAACTATTTTTGAAGAAGACCCCCGTAACGGATGAGAATCCTGTTACGGGGGTTTTCTGCGTTGTGTGCGAAGCGTTGTGCGGCAATTCTTGTCGCACCCCTCTGCACGGCCCCAAGTGTACTGAGGGTAAGGTCAGGGGGCATCGTTGGCTCGTTTCCCCACAGGAGGCCCCCGGGTGGAGGTCCAGGAGACCCGTGTCCAGACGGACCGGGTGCTCACCATCCCGAACATCCTCAGCATGGCGCGTCTCCTTGGCGTACCCCTGTTCCTGTGGCTCATCCTCAGGCCCGAGTTCGGCGGGCCCAAAAGCGACGGCTGGGCCCTTCTGGTCCTGATGCTCAGCGGTGTCAGTGACTATCTCGACGGGAAGCTCGCCCGGCGCTGGAATCAGATCAGCAACCTCGGCCGGCTCCTCGACCCAGCGGCCGACCGGCTCTACATTTTGTCCACGCTCGTGGGACTCACCTGGCGCGAGATTCTGCCGCTCTGGTTGACGGCCGTACTGCTTGCCCGGGAGCTGGTTCTCCTGGTGATGGTGGGTATCCTCCGCCGGCACGGCTATCCGCCGCCGCAGGTGAACTTCCTCGGCAAGGCTGCCACCTTCAACCTCATGTATGCGTTCCCCCTGTTGCTCCTCAGCGACGGAAGCGGCTGGATCAACACGCTCGCTGCTATTTTCGGATGGGCGTTCGCAGGATGGGGTACAACGCTCTACTGGTGGGCAGGGATCCTCTACGTAGTACAGGTCCGCCGACTGGTCAGGGCGGACTCCAAGGCCGATTGAGCTCGCCCATGTGGCGGTATTCGAGGCCAGGTCGGCCCGCACTCTGAGATCTGCGGGTCCATCCGGACGGGCGAAGTCGGCTAGACAGTCGTCTCTTCAAGGAGGACGCTTCCGACATGAAGGCCGTCGTAATGGCTGGAGGCGAAGGCACGCGCCTTCGCCCCATGACCTCGAGTATGCCCAAGCCGCTCCTGCCGGTCGTGAACCGGCCGATCATGGAGCATGTGCTGCGGTTGCTCAAGCGGCATGGGCTCACCGAGACCGTCGTCACCGTGCAGTTCCTGGCGTCACTCGTCAGGAACTACTTCGGGGACGGCGAAGAGCTCGGAATGGAGCTCACCTATGCCAATGAGGAGAAGCCACTCGGCACAGCCGGCAGCGTGAAGAACGCAGAGGAAGCACTCAAGGACGACGCTTTCGTTGTGATCTCCGGTGACGCTCTGACCGATTTCGACCTCACTGACCTCATCAATTTCCACAAGGAAAAGGGTGCGCTGGTCACGGTCTGCCTGACCCGCGTTCCCAACCCCCTGGAATTCGGCATCACCATCGTCGATGAACAGGGAAAGGTCGAGCGTTTCCTCGAGAAGCCCACCTGGGGTCAGGTCTTCTCCGACACCGTGAACACGGGCATCTATGTCATGGAGCCCGAGGTATTCGACTACGTCGAGGCCGATGTGTCGGTCGACTGGTCCGGTGACGTCTTCCCGCAGCTCATGAAGGAAGGCAAGCCGGTCTACGGCTATATCGCCGAGGGCTATTGGGAGGACGTCGGCACGCACGAGAGCTACGTCAAGGCGCAGGCCGACGTGCTCGAGGGCAAGGTGGACGTCGAGATCGACGGATTCGAGATCTCGCCCGGCGTATGGGTCGCAGAGGGTGCCGAGGTTCATCCGGACGCCGTGCTTCGTGGTCCGCTGTACATCGGTGACTACGCCAAGGTCGAAGCCGACGTCGAGCTGCGCGAGCACACCGTGATCGGCTCGAACGTCGTCGTGAAGAGCGGGGCCTTTCTGCACAAGGCCGTCGTCCACGACAACGTGTACATCGGGCAGCACAGCAATCTGCGCGGCTGCGTCATCGGCAAGAACACCGACATCATGCGGGCTGCCCGTGTCGAGGACGGCGCCGTCATCGGCGACGAGTGCCTGGTCGGTGAGGAATCGATTATCCAGGGCAACGTCCGGGTCTATCCGTTCAAGACCATCGAGGCCGGTGCCTTCGTCAACACCTCGGTGATCTGGGAGTCCAGGGGCCAGGCGCATCTCTTCGGCGCCCGTGGCGTCTCCGGCATCATCAACGTGGAGATCACCCCGGAACTCGCCGTACGGCTCGCGGGGGCGTACGCCACGACGCTCAAGAAGGGCTCGACCGTCACCACGGCCCGTGACCACTCGCGTGGCGCGCGAGCCCTGAAGCGGGCGGTCATCTCCGCGTTGCAGGCGAGCGCCATCGACGTACGCGACCTGGAGAACGTGCCGCTGCCGGTCGCCCGGCAGCAGACCGCGCGGGGCAGTGCCGGCGGGATCATGATCCGTACGACGCCCGGAGTGCCTGACTCCGTCGACATCATGTTCTTCGACGAGCGGGGAGCGGACCTCTCGCAGGCCAGCCAGCGGAAGCTGGACCGGGTGTACGCGCGGCAGGAGTACCGGCGGGCGTTCCCCGGCGAGATCGGCGATCTGCACTTCCCGTCGAGCGTCTTCGACTCGTATACAGGTTCCCTGTTGCGGAATGTCGATACGACGGGGATTGCGGAGGCGGGGCTCAAGGTCGTCGTCGACGCTTCGAACGGCAGTGCCGGTCTGGTGCTGCCCAGTCTGCTCGGGCGGCTCGGTGTCGACTCGCTGACCATCAACCCGGGGCTCGACGAGTCCCGGCCGACCGAGACGCGGGAGGCGCGCCGCTCCGGGCTTGTGCGCCTGGGGGAGATCGTGGCGTCCGCGCGGGCCGCGTTCGGCGTCCGGTTCGACCCGGTCGGCGAGCGGCTGTCGCTGGTCGACGAGAAGGGCCGCATCGTCGAGGACGACCGTGCGCTTCTGGTCATGCTGGACCTGGTGGCCGCCGAGCGGCGCAGCGGCCGGGTCGCGCTGCCGGTGACCACGACGCGTATCGCCGAGCAAGTGGCCGCGTACCACGGGACGCAGGTGGAGTGGACGACCACGTCGCCGGACGACCTCACTCGGGTCGGGCGGGACGAGGGGACCATCTTCGGCGGTGACGGTCGCGGCGGGTTCATCATTCCGGAGTTCAGCTCCGTTTTCGACGGCGCGGCCGCGTTCGTCCGGCTGATCGGGCTCGTGGCGCGGACGCAGCTGACCTTGAGCCAGATCGACGCGCGGATCCCGCGGGCGCATGTACTCAAGCGGGACCTCGCGACTCCGTGGGCGGTGAAGGGGCTCGTGATGCGGCGGGTCGTCGAGGAGGCCGGCGAGCGGTCCGTCGACACGACCGACGGCGTGCGGGTCGTCGAGGCGGACGGGCGCTGGGTGATGGTGCTGCCCGACCCGGCCGAGGCCGTCACCCATCTGTGGGCCGAGGGGCCCGACGATGCGTCGGCACAGCAGCTGCTCGACGAGTGGGCGGCAGTGGTGGACAGCGCCGGTCGCTGAGCCGTCGTACGGGCCGGTCGGCGCCTGTCACGGGCGTCGACCGGCCCTTCGGTGGGGCCATTCGGAGTCAGAGGCCACCACGTGCGACGATGTGCGGCATGCCGCAGCAGCCCCCCGATCGGAGCAGTCCCTCACGGCCCGTGAGCCTCAGACGTCCCGACGCCTCCATGTCGCTGCTGACGAACGTGATGGACCACAGCCTCGACGACGGATACGCGGAGGCGGCGGCCCGTAGGAAGGCCGAGGGCAGTGGTGGCATGCCGCGTACCCTGCGGGCCAAGCTCGGGCTCGCGGCGGGGCTCGTCCTCGCGGCGCTCGTGGTGACGGTGGGGGCGGCGCAGGCGCGGGTCGCGGCACCGGTCGTGGCAAAGGAGCGCGAGGAGCTCATCGCCCGTATCGACCGGGAGACGGACGCCGCGGACAAGCTCGAGCGCAAGGTGGACACGCTCCGCAACGACGTGAGTGACCGCCAGCGTGAGGCGCTGAAGAAGCACGGCGGGGACAAAGGCGAGTTGGTCGGTCTGCTCTCCGGTGCCACGGCGGTGCACGGGCCGGGAGTGAAGCTGGTCGTCGACGACGCCAAGGAAGCCGACCAGGGCGGCGGAGGGCCGCGCGAGAGCACCGGGTTCTCGGACACCGGGCGGGTGCGCGACCGGGACATGCAACGGGTGGTCAACGGGCTCTGGCAGTCCGGTGCCGAGGCCGTGGCCATCAACGGACAGCGGCTGACGGCCCTGTCCGCGATCCGCGCGGCGGGTGACGCGATACTGGTCGACAACAGACCGCTCGTGCCGCCGTACACGGTGCTCGCGGTGGGGGACGGCCAGCGGTTGAGCACCCGGTTCCAGAACAGCCCTGACGGCCTGTACCTGCACGCGCTGCAGGAGAACTTCGGGATCCGGACCAGCATTTCCGCCCAGGACGACGTCCGCCTGCCCGCAGCGCCGAGCGTGACCGTACGTACCGCACAGCCGAGAACAGAGAAGGGCACATCGTGATCGCCGTACTGGGCCTCGTCGTGGGAGTCGTGGTCGGACTGTTCGTCCGTCCCGAGGTTCCGGCGGTGGTCGAGCCCTACCTTCCGATCGCCGTGGTGGCGGCCCTCGACGCGGTGTTCGGCGGCCTGCGGGCGATGCTCGACGGGATCTTCGACGACAAGGTCTTCGTCGTGTCGTTCCTGTCGAACGTCGTCGTGGCGGCCCTCATCGTGTTCCTGGGCGACAAGCTGGGCGTGGGCGCGCAGCTGTCCACCGGCGTCGTCGTGGTGCTCGGTATCCGCATCTTCTCCAACGCGGCCGCCATCCGGCGGCACATCTTCCGGGCGTGAGGCCGATGTCCGAGGACGAGAACAAGAACGACGAGCAGCACCGCCTGCGCAAGGAACTGCCGGACGAGGTCGTCCCCCAAGCAGCGGACGACACGGGCGCCGCCGACGACGCGGAAGCGCCGGCGCCAGAGACGCAGGCCACCGCATTGACCGGACGTCAGCGGCTGGCCAAGGGGCTGTGGCCGCCGCGGGTCTCGCGTGCGCAACTGATCGTCGCCGTCCTGCTGTTCGTGCTGGGCCTGGGGCTGGCCATCCAGGTGCGGTCCAACAGCGACAGCAGCGCGCTGCGCGGCGCACGTCAGGAAGATCTCGTACGCATCCTCGATGAACTGGATGACCGTACTCAGCGTCTGGGAGATGAGAAGCAGCGTCTCGAGGGGCAGCGCACCGAGTTGGAGAACAGCTCGGACCAGGCCGAGGAGGCCCGCAAGCAGACGGTCGAGAGGGAACGGCAACTCGGCATTCTGGCGGGCACCGTGGCGGCGCAGGGCCCCGGGATCACGCTGACGATCAGCGACAAGAAGGGCGCGGTGAAGGCCGACATGCTGCTCGATGCGATCCAGGAGCTCCGCGCGGCGGGCGCCGAGGCGATCCAGGTGAACGACGTCCGGGTCGTGGCCGGCACGTATTTGACGGACGCGAGCGGCGGACGGGTGAGCGTGGACGGTCACAAGATCGGCGAGCCGTTCGTATTCAAGGTCATCGGCAAGCCGCAGGACCTGGAGCCGGCGCTCAACATCCCTGGTGGGGTGGTTCAGACTCTGGAAAAGGAGCAGGCCACCGTTACCGTGACACAGGCGCAGAAGATCGTCGTGGACGCCTTGCGACCGGCGAAGCGGCCTGACTACGCTCAGTCGTCGTCCCAGTGAGGCGGGGGCGCATGGGGGCGGTCCGGCCAGGGCATGAGGTTGCGGGGGGTCGGCGCACCGTAAGCGGGGTGCGTGGTGGAAACTGTTTGGCGGATACGGACGTTGTGAGGATGTCTGTGTCGCCGATGTATGGCGGTGTGTGCAATCAGGGTTCGTCCTGCCCCACGGGCGGGTCTGTTTCGGTCAAGGGGAATCGCCCGTGAAGTTGTTTGCGAAGTTGTTCGGCAAGAGCGCACGTGAGGACAGCGGCAATGCCAATGCCACTGCCCGTCATCGTGCACCGCGCACTCAGGACGCGGAGGGGCAGGGGGCGGAGCGCCCGCTGTTCCGTGATCAGGTCGGTCCTCAGGGTGGTGACATTTCGGGCGGACAGGGCGCGTCGTCTGTTGACCCTGCCGCGTCCGGCCGCATAGGTTTCGGAGAACCGTCAACCTCAAGTGCGGGTGGAGGGTTTACCCCCGATCCGTATGCGTCCCATGCCCCCGCGGGGCAGCCGCGGCAGGAGGATCCGTCCATGTCGGCACTGGTGTGTACGAGGTGCGGAAACCGTAACGCCGAGGCGAGCCGGTTCTGCTCCAATTGCGGTGCGCCCTTGCGCGCCGGAGCCGAGCGTCCGTCCGAGACGACCTCGACGATTTCCATTTCCGGCCTTGAGGCCTACGACGCCGAGGTCACCGGTCAGACGATGTCGCCGGCGCTCTCCCCGGAGGCGCAGGCCGCCGTCGACGCCCTGCCGCTCGGCTCGGCGCTCCTGGTGGTGCGTCGCGGTCCGAACTCGGGCAGCCGCTTCCTCCTCGACGGCGAACTGACCACGGCGGGGCGGCACCCGCAGAGCGACATCTTCCTTGACGACGTGACCGTTTCGCGCCGTCACGTGGAGTTCCGTCGCGGGGCCGACGGCGCCTTCACCGTCAGCGACGTGGGCAGCCTCAACGGCACGTACGTCAATCGGGAGCGGATCGACGCGGTCACGCTGTCGAACGGCGACGAGGTGCAGATCGGCAAGTACCGGCTGGTCTTCTACGCGAGCCAGCGGGGCATCTGACCTGTCAGGAAGGTCCATGCTTCAAACACCGAAGGGCGGTGCCGGTCACGGCATCGCCCTCACGGACAGTCGGCTGATGAGCATCGGCACCGTGCTGAACGTGCTGCGCGACGAGTTCCCCGAAGTCACCATCTCCAAGATCAGGTTCCTGGAGTCGGAGGGGCTCATCGAGCCGCAGCGAACCCCCTCGGGGTACCGCAAGTTCAGCCCGGACGACGTCGAGCGACTCGCCCACGTACTGCGCATGCAGCGGGACCACTATCTGCCGCTGAAGGTCATCAAGGAACAGCTCGACGCCCTGGAGCGCGGAGAAGCGATCACGCTGCCCTCTCCGGGGCGGTCGGGTGACGGCGAGGACGGCAGGGCCCCGGAGGGCGGCGAAGGGCCGACAGCGGCCCGTGTGGGCCGTGACGAGCTCCTTGCCGCCGCCGGTGTCGACTCCCCCGAGCTCGACGAGTGGGAGTCGTACGGCCTCATCGCGCCGCTGCCCGGCGGCGGGTACGACGCGGAGGCGGTCACGGTCGCCGAGCTGGTCATGGAACTGGGCCGTTTCGGGATCGAGCCGCGGCATCTGCGGGCGATGAAGGCCGCTGCCGACCGGGAGGCCGGTCTGGTGGACCAGGTCGTCGCGCCACTGCGACGGCACCGCAATCCACAGACCAGGGCTCACGCGCAGGCCCGCGCGAAGGAGCTGGCGGGGCTGACCGTGAAGCTTCACGGGGCGCTTGTGCAGACCGCGCTCGGCGTGCGTCTGCCCTGATCCGAGGGGTGCTCGCGCGGTGTGCGACCGGCGGTCGGCGGGTGCCCGACTACCCAAACCTGCCGGGCACGTCCTAGGGTTGCTGTGTGAACGAGCTCGACGTCGTAGGTGTCCGGGTCGAAATGCCCTCCAACCAACCGATCGTGCTCCTGCGTGAAGTGGGAGGCGACCGCTACCTCCCCATCTGGATCGGACCGGGGGAGGCGACGGCCATCGCCTTCGCACAGCAGGGCATGGCCCCCGCACGCCCGCTGACGCACGACCTTTTCAAGGACGTGCTGGAGGCGGTCGGGCAGGAACTCACGGAAGTACGCATCACCGACCTGCGCGAAGGCGTCTTCTACGCGGAACTGGTGTTCTCGAGCGGTGTCGAGGTCAGTGCCCGCCCGTCGGACGCCATAGCGCTCGCGCTGCGCACCGGAACGCCGATCTACGGCAGCGACGGTGTGCTCGATGACGCCGGGATCGCGATCCCGGACGAGCAGGAGGACGAGGTGGAGAAGTTCCGCGAATTCCTCGACCAGATCTCGCCCGAGGATTTCGGGACCAACAGCCAGTGACGCGGGCGGCCGCCGGAAGGCGGCCGCTGCCGCGCCGGGGGCCTGGCCGGACCATTCGGCTAGCCTTTCCCCGCGGTGAGGCACGGGAAACCACTCGTAGGGTGATTATCACTCGGCGTGCCGAGTGTGGCGATCGTTGACGCACCCCTGGTGACTGCCTACCGTCGAGAAGGCAGGTCAAAGAGGAGGTCGGCGTGAGAAGCAGCGGCGACGGTACGGCTGGGGGCGTCGGACACAGTCCGGCGGAGAGCGGCCCGTACTCGCTTCACGGCCACGCGGCCGGTCACATTCCGCGTCGGCCGACGGTGTTGCCGGTGGTCGCTCAGGGGGATGACGACGCGACGCCCGAGCAGGTCGGATACCGGGGACCCACCGCGTGCGCGGCGGCCGGTATCACCTATCGGCAGCTGGACTACTGGGCGAGGACCGGTCTGGTCGAGCCGAGTGTGCGTCCCGCCCACGGGTCGGGGACCCAGCGGCTCTACAGCTTCAGGGACGTCGTCGTCCTGAAGATCGTGAAGCGGTTCCTGGACACCGGTGTCTCCCTGCAGAACATCCGCACCGCGGTGCAGCACCTGCGGGAGCGCGGCTTCGGCGATCTGGAGCGGCTGACCCTCATGAGCGACGGCGCCACCGTCTACGAGTGCAGCTCGCCGGCGGAGGTCCACGATCTGCTCCAGGGCGGTCAGGGCATCTTCGGTATCGCGGTCGGCGTGGTGTGGCGGGACGTCGAGAGCGCCCTGTCGCAGCTGCACGGGGAGCGCATCGACACCGGTGAGACGCTCCACGGGAACAACCCCGCTGACGAGCTGGCCAGACGGCGCAACCGCGCGGTGTGAGCCGGGTCGATGCGTCCGCCGGGGCGATGTCAGTGCCGTAGGGCAGCATCGGACATGTGAGAACCGCGCCCACGATCCTGCATCTCGACATGGATGCCTTCTACGCCTCGGCGGAGCAGGCGTCGAAGCCGAGCCTGCGCGGGAAAGCCGTGGTCGTGGGCGGGATCGGGCCTCGTGGGGTGGTGGCCACCGCCTCGTACGAGGCCCGGGTGTTCGGGGTGCACTCGGCGATGCCGATCGGGCAGGCGCGCAGGCTCGCGCCCCATGCCGCGTATCTCGTACCGCGCTTCCAGCTGTACCGCGAGGTCAGCGAGCAGGTGATGGGGCTGCTCCGGGAGTTGTCGCCGCTGGTGGAGCCGCTGAGCCTCGACGAGGCGTTCGTCGATCTGGAGGCCGGTGAGGCGGCCTGGGACGCGGCGTCGGCGCGGCTGGTCGGTGAGCGGCTGCGGGAGGAGATCAGGGCCGTGACGGGCCTGACCGGCTCTGTCGGGATCGCGGCGTCGAAGATGCTGGCGAAGATCGCCTCCGAGGAGGCCAAGCCGGACGGTCTGAGGCTGATCGTGCCCGGCACCGAGCGCGCCATGCTCGGGCCCATGTCCGTGCGCACGCTGCCCGGTGTGGGGCCGGCGACCGGGGACCATCTCAGACGCGCCGGGATCACCACGGTCGAGGAGATCGCGGAGGCGGGCGAGGACGAGCTCGTACGGCTGCTGGGGAAGTCGCACGGGGCGTCGCTGTACGCCATGGCTCTCGCGCACGACGACCGGCCCGTGGTGGCCGAGCGGGACGCCAAGTCGGTGTCGGTCGAGGACACGTACGACGTGGACATCCACGACCGGGTGCGGGTGCGGATCGAGGTGCAGCGACTTGCGGAGCGGTGTGTGCAGCGGTTGCGGGGGGCGCAGCGGTCGGGGCGGACGGTGGTCCTCAAGGTGCGGCGCTACGACTTCTCCACGCTGACGAGATCCGAGACGCTGCGCGGGCCGACCGACGACCCCGCGGTGGTGCGGGAGGCGGCGGCGCGGCTCCTGGAGTCCGTGGACACGACGGGCGGGGTGCGGCTGCTGGGCGTGGGAGTGACGGGTCTGGCCGACTACACGCAGGAGGACCTGTTCGCGCAGGCGCGGGCGCAGGCCGAGGCGCACGCGGCCGAGGGTGAGGGAGAGACGGAAGGGGCGGATGGTGCGGGGGATGAGGGCCAGGCGGCTGCCGAAGAGGTCGTCGAGGCCGGGGACCGGCGCTGGGTGGCCGGGCACGACGTGCGGCACGAGGAGTTCGGGCACGGGTGGGTGCAGGGGAGCGGGCTCGGGCGGGTGACGGTGCGCTTCGAGACGCCGTACTCGGAGCCGGGGAGGGTGCGTACGTTCCGGACCGACGACCCCGCGCTCGTCCCCGCGGAGCCGCTGCCGCTGGTGGCGGAGGGCGACGTGAGGCGGGTCGAGGCGGGGGAGCAGAGTGCCGGGTCAGGTGTCGTCTGATGTGCCGGCGATCTTGCCGAAATTACGGCCCTGAGGGGGCGCGGGGTCGTCCGGGCCCGTGATGTCGAGCCCGTAGTGGTGGTAGAGCTGGAGCTCCTGTTCCGGGGAGAGGTGACGGCCGACCCCGAAGTCGGGGGCGTCCTTGATCAGGGAGCGTTCGAAGGGGATGCGCAGGGTGCCCTCCACCAGCTCGCTCGGCTCCAGGGGGACGAAGGCGTCCCGGCTGAACAGGCCTGTGCGTATGGCCGCCCACTCCGGGACCCCGGTCGCGTCGTCGAGGTAGACCTCGTCGACAGTCCCGATTTTGGCTCCGTTGCGGTCGAACGCCTTGCGGCCGATCAGGTTTCGCGGATCGACATCGGTCTGCACGGGGCCCTCCAGCTGCTCGCAACTCATCCGTAAGCACTACCAAAGTGCACATTGGTGACGGCGGCCACTCGAAGCCTGGGGCGCTGTCGCCGCTGGTAGGCTGGCGATGGCTGCTGACCCCGTGCGGGAGAGTCCTCCGGATGACACCGGAGGCGCCGAAGGAGCAACTCCTCCCCGGAATCTCTCAGGCCCCTGTACCGCACGGACGAGGTCACTCTGGAAAGCAGGGCGGGCGTTCAGGCCTCCGCTCTCACCGACGGTGAAAGTCGGCATGCCCTTCGTGATGTGGGGCACGCCGGTGAAGCTCTCAGGTTGAGATGACAGAGGGGGAGGCCGTCCGGGCACCCGCGCCGTGGTGCCCCTCGCAGGTCGTATGACCAGGAGGCCTCCGCAATGACCGCCAACCGTACTCCGCTTTCCCAGCTGGAGCAGGGAATCCCCTTCGAGCAGCGCCATATCGGTCCGGATGAAGCAGCGCAGGCCAAGATGCTCGCGCAGGTCGGGTACGGCTCGCTCGACGAGCTGACGGCGGCCGCGGTCCCGGACGTGATCAAGAGCGCCGAGGCGCTCGATCTTCCCGGGGCCCGCACCGAGGCCGAGGTGCTCGCCGAGCTCCGCTCCCTCGCGGACCGCAACCAGGTCCTCGACTCGATGGTCGGACTCGGCTACTACGGCACGTTCACGCCGCCCGTCATCCTGCGCAACGTCATGGAGAACCCGGCCTGGTACACGGCGTACACGCCCTACCAGCCGGAGATCTCGCAGGGCCGGCTCGAGGCGCTGCTCAACTTCCAGACGATGGTCGCCGAGCTGACCGGCCTGCCGACCTCGGGCGCCTCGCTGCTCGACGAGGGCACGGCCGCGGCCGAGGCCATGGCGCTGTCGCGGCGCATCGGCAAGGTCAAGAACGGCGCCTTCGTGGTCGACGCGGACGCGCTGCCGCAGACCATCGCCGTGATCCAGACGCGCGCCGAGCCGACCGGTGTCGAGGTCGTCGTCGCCGACCTTTCCGAGGGCATCCCGGCCGAGCTCGCCGAGCGCGGCGTCGTCGGCGTCCTGATCCAGTACCCGGGCGCCTCCGGGGCTGTCCGTGACATCAAGCCGGTCATAGACCAGGCTCACGAGCTGGGCGCCGTCGTCACGGTCGCTGCCGATCTGCTCGCCCTCACGCTGCTGACCTCCCCCGGCGAGCTCGGCGCCGACATCGCCGTCGGTACCACGCAGCGCTTCGGCGTCCCGATGGGCTTCGGCGGTCCGCACGCCGGCTACATGGCGGTCCGCGAGAAGTTCGCGCGCAGCCTGCCCGGCCGCCTCGTGGGCGTCTCCGTCGACGCCGACGGCAACAAGGCGTACCGCCTCGCGCTGCAGACCCGTGAGCAGCACATCCGTCGCGAGAAGGCCACCAGCAACATCTGTACCGCTCAGGTGCTGCTCGCCGTCATGGCCGGCATGTACGCCGTGTACCACGGACCGGACGGACTCAAGGGCATCGCGCGGCGCACCCACCGGTACGCGACGCTGCTCGCCGCGGGCCTCAAGGCCGGCGGTGTCGAGGTCGTGCACGGCGCGTACTTCGACACCCTGACCGTGAAGGCCGCCGGGCGCGGCGCCGACATCGTCAGCGCCGCGCGCGAGGGTGGCGTCAACCTCCACCTGGTGGACGCCGACCACGTGTCGATCTCGTGCGACGAGACCACGACGCGTACCCAACTGGGCGCCGTCTGGGCCGCGTTCGGTGTCGAGGCCGATGTCGACGCGCTCGACGCGGCCGCACAGGACACGCTGCCCGCGGGCCTCCTGCGCGGGGACGACTACCTGACGCACCCCGTGTTCCACGCGCACCGCTCCGAGACCTCGATGCTGCGCTACCTGCGCAAGCTGGCCGACCGTGACTACGCGCTCGACCGCGGCATGATCCCGCTGGGCTCCTGCACGATGAAGCTCAACGCGACGACGGAGATGGAGCCGGTCACCTGGCCCGAGTTCGGCCAGCTGCACCCCTTCGCGCCCGCCGAGCAGGCGCAGGGCTACCTCACGCTCATCCGTGAGCTGGAGGAGCGCCTCGCGGAGGTCACCGGCTACGACAAGGTGTCGCTCCAGCCGAACGCCGGTTCGCAGGGCGAGCTGGCCGGTCTCCTCGCCGTCCGCGGCTACCACCGTGCCAACGGCGACGACCAGCGCACCATCTGCCTCATCCCGTCGTCCGCGCACGGCACCAACGCCGCGAGCGCTGTGATGGCCGGCATGAAGGTCGTCGTCGTGAAGACGGCCGACGACGGCGAGATCGACATCGCCGACCTGCGCGCCAAGATCGAGCAGTACGCCGACGAGCTCGCCGTCCTGATGATCACCTACCCGTCGACGCACGGTGTGTTCGAGGAGCACGTCGCCGACATCTGCGCGCAGGTGCACGACGCAGGCGGCCAGGTCTACGTCGACGGCGCCAACCTGAACGCCCTGGTGGGCCTCGCCAAGCCGGGTCACTTCGGCGGCGACGTCTCGCACCTCAACCTGCACAAGACGTTCTGCATCCCGCACGGCGGCGGCGGTCCGGGCGTCGGCCCGGTCGGTGTCCGCGCGCACCTCGCGCCGTACCTGCCGAACCACCCGATGCAGCCCGCCGCAGGTCCCGCGACCGGCGTCGGCCCGATCTCCGCGGCGCCGTGGGGCTCCGCGGGCATCCTGCCGATCTCGTGGGCGTATGTGCGTCTCATGGGCGGCGAGGGCCTCAAGCGGGCCACACAGGTCGCGGTGCTGAGCGCCAACTACATCGCCAAGCGTCTCGAGCCGCACTTCCCGGTGCTGTACACGGGCCCCGGCGGCCTCGTCGCGCACGAGTGCATCATCGACCTGCGCCCGATCTCGAAGGCGACCGGTGTCAGCGTCGACGACATCGCCAAGCGGCTCATCGACTACGGGTTCCACGCGCCGACCATGTCGTTCCCGGTGGCCGGGACGCTGATGATCGAGCCGACCGAGAGCGAGGACCTGACCGAGCTCGACCGGTTCTGCGAGGCGATGATCGCCATTCGCGGGGAGATCGAGAAGGTCGGTTCGGGCCAGTGGCCCGCCGAGGGCAACCCGCTGCGCAACGCGCCGCACACCGCGGCCGCGCTCGGCGGCGAGTGGGAGCACGCGTACAGCCGCGAGGTGGCGGTCTTCCCCGCCGGTGTCGTGGCCGCAGACAAGTACTGGCCGCCGGTCCGCCGGATCGACCAGGCGTACGGCGACCGGAATCTCGTCTGCTCGTGCCCGCCCATGGACGCGTACGAGGACTGATACGCGCGCTGACATGCGTCAGGGCCGGTTCCGGGGTTTCCCGGGGCCGGCCCTTTCGTACAGGGACGCCGTCGGCGTCCGGATCCGCTCAGGCCGCGGTCACGACGTGCTCGGGGCGGTGCGGAGCGATGATCTGGCCGTTGGGCAGCAGCTCACCGGTGTCCTCGAAGAGCAGGACGCCGTTGCAGAGCAGACTCCAGCCCTGTTCGGGGTGGTGGGCCACGGGGAGCGCGGCCTCCCGGTCGGCGGAGTCTGCGGACGGGCACGGTGGCTGGTGCTGGCACATGGATGGGATCTTTCCCTGTGAAGTAATGTCGGCGATGGGTGTGATGTCGCTGTCTGTCCTGCGGCTTGAAGCGTTGTTCATGGCCGCCCCCCGTTTGTCGGTCGGTCCGGAACCCAGTGTTGCCCCACGGGCGTCAATCCGCAGGTATTTCGTCGCAGCGGTCCTCACTGGATGAGGACGCGTCACCCGTGCGGACGGTTCACCCCAACTGCACTGTCCCTTCGGGTGGTTCGGGGTGGCCTGACCGGGCTAGTCCGGAAGAGCGGGCGAGGGCACGACTGCGCCCCGCGACCGGTCGGCATCGGTAGCGGGGCGCGGGCGCGTGAGGCGGCCCGGTCGCGTCAGGCGGGTGAGCCCAGAAGTGGCGCGGGGGTCAGCCGATGGGTGAGGACGGGCAGCAGTTCGGCGACCCGGTGCGGGCGGTGGGCGGCGATGCCGGGCGGCGCGGGCGCGAGCGGGACCAGGAGGTCACTGGCCGCGGGATGGCCCGTGGAGGCGTCGGCGTTGCAGTCCCCGTGCAGCCACAGGGTGAGCATGTACAGCTCCGGGACCGAGAGCAGACGCGGCTGGTAGGCCGCGGGCAGGGACTCGGCCTGGCGCAGCGCGCGTTCGGTGGCCGCGACGTAAGGGCCCTCGAAGAAGTGCGAGAAGGCCCAGCCGTCGGCGGTCAGCATCGTGTCGGCGGCGGCCACCGCGCGCTCCCCGCAGCGGATCAGGAACCGCCATCCGGCGAGTCGGGTCGGCGAGGGGCCCGCGCTGCCCGTGACCCGGTCCAGTACGTGGACGGGCAACGGGAGTTCAGGGCTCGCCGGTCCTTGGGCGGAGCGCAGGGAGGGGGTGCGGGCCTCGCGGACCGCGGTGGGGGAACCGAGGGCCGTGAGGACGGTGCGCAGGGCGGGCGCGGGAGCCGGAGGGACATGCAGCGGCATGGTGGGTCGCCTCTCATTCGACAGGCACGGTGGATCGAGGGCGTGGCGGGACGAGCGGACGGCGCTGTCAGCTGACCGGGCCAGAGGGGGCGGGGGCAGGTACCGCGAGCGCCAACTCTCTGCCTCGTTCGCGGAGTTTATACGACACGTGTTCACGCGGTGTTTCGTCTAGCCGTCTCGAAAATGCTCGGCAAGGCGTTATTCGGTCGGCGAGATGAGGGGAATCTCCCGATTTCCAGCGGGGCCGGGTCCGTGACCTCGTAATCTTCACGGCGAGCGGACGGCCGATTCTCGTCGGTGTTTATCACCAGGCTGGATGGAACCGACTCTTCGACATGCTGCATGCCTCGTGAATGTGCCCCGTGACAACTGCTGCGAGCCTACTCGCCCGCGGCGGAGAGCGGGGCGTTATCGATCACATTGCCTGGGCATCATCCACCGTGACACAGCGGCCGGGTGGCCGGGTCGTCCATGCGAGGAGGGACGCTTCCATGGGGGAGAAGGTCGTGGCGGGCGCGTTCGACCTGTCCGATCGACGGCACTACCGCAGGAAGCTGCAGCAGTGTCTGGTGGGGCTCGGGCGACTCCTGGAGGAGGAGAGGTTCGACCGTCCGAGAAATCTGATGGGCCTGGAGATCGAGTTGAATCTCGCGGGGCCCGACGGCATGCCCAGAATGATGAATGCGCAAGTTCTCGAGCGCATCGCGAGCCGTGATTTCCAGACCGAACTCGGAATGTTCAATCTGGAAGTGAACATTGCCCCCCATCGATTGGAAGGCCGGGTTCTCGACCGGCTTGCCGAGGAGCTCAGGACCGGCCTCGCCTATGCCCACCGGAAAGCGAACGAGGTGGACGCCGGGATCGTGATGATCGGCATTCTCCCGACGCTCGCGCCCGATGATCTCGTCTCCGCGAACCTGTCCGACGTGGACCGCTACAGCCTTCTCAACGACCAGATGGTGGCCGCGCGCGGCGAGGACTTCGTGGTCGACATCGACGGGGTGGAGCACCTGCGCTGCAGCTCGGGGTCCATAGCGACCGAAGCGGCCTGCACCTCCGTGCAGTTGCACCTCCAGGTCACGCCCGCCCGATTCGCCGACGTGTGGAACGCCGCGCAGGCCGTCGCCGCCGTACAGGTCGCGGTCGGCGCCAACTCGCCGTTCCTGTTCGGGCATGAGCTTTGGCGCGAATCGAGGCCGCCCCTGTTCCAGCAGTCGACCGACACCCGCCCGCCCGAGCTCCAGGCCCAAGGGGTGCGGCCGCGCACCTGGTTCGGTGAGCGCTGGATCAGCAGCGCGTACGACCTCTTCGAGGAGAACCTGCGCTACTTCCCGCCCCTGCTGCCCCTGTGCGACGACGAGGAGCCGCTGCGCGTCATCGACGACGGCGGAGTTCCGGCGCTCGGCGAACTCGTCCTGCACAACGGCACGGTCTACCGCTGGAACCGGCCCGTGTACGGGATGGCCGACGGCATGCCGCACCTGCGCGTGGAGAACCGCGTCCTGCCCGCGGGTCCCACCGTCACCGACGTCATCGCGAACGTCGCGTTCTACTACGGCGTCGTACGCGCCCTCGCCGAGGACGCCCGCCCCGTCTGGACCCGCCTGCCCTTCGACGCGGCGGCCCGCAACTTCGACGAGGCATGCCGGTACGGGATCGAGGCGCGCCTGGACTGGCCGCGCCGGGGCCGCTTCGGCGGGGTCGAGAAGGTGCCCGCCGTCACGCTCGTACGGGACGAGCTGCTGCCGCTGGCCGCTGCCGGGCTCGACGCCTGGGGGGTCGAGGCGGCCGACCGTGACTTCTACCTCGGGGTGATCGAGGAGCGCTGCCGGCGGCGGGTCAACGGGGCGTCGTGGCAGGCGGGCACGTTCCACCGCGCACTGGAGAGCGGCCTGGAGCGCGACGCGGCGCTCGCGGCGACCACCCGGCGCTACTGCGAGCTGATGCACGCGGGCGACCCGGTGCACACATGGCCGGTGGGGCTCCCCGCACCGGCGGTGCAACTGGGCTGACGGGCATGTGGGTTGAGCCCGGTCAGCCCTTGGCGCCCGCCTCCACGATCGCCTTGAGGATCACCGCATGGATCTCGGCCGGGTCACTGACCTGGTGCCCGGAGCCGCCGGTGGCCCCGGCGATCTGCTCGACCTCGTCCTTGTCCGCGTCCGGGCCGACCGCGATGGCGATGAGCGGCAGCGGGTGCTGGGGGTCGGCGAGGCTCCGGAGCCGCGAGACGAGGTGGCTGCGCGAGATGGAGCCGAGGTCCTGGTTCGCGCCGTCGGTCACGACCACGACGGCGTTGAACCTGCCGCTCCGGTAGGACGACGTCGCCTCCTCGTAGGCCGCGAGCGTCGTGTCGTAGAGGCCTGTGGCGCCGCCCGGCACCGGCTGGAGACCGCTGAACGCCTCGGAGAGCTCGTCGCGCTGCGTGCCGCCGCCCTTGCGGTCGCCGAGGCGCTCGGTGGGGACGAGCTTGCGGTAGTCGCGGTTCCCGTCGAGGAGCGTGGCGAACTCCCACAGGCCGATCTCGTCCTCGGGCGTGAACGTGGCGAGCGCCTGGAGCATCGACGCCTTCGTGACCTCCATGCGGGACTGGTTGCGGCCCGGCACGTAGTTCGCCATGGAGGCGGAGGCGTCTACGACCACGGTGATCCGGGCGCGCTGCACCGTGATCGTCCACATGCCGAGGGTTTCCTGGAGCTCCTTGTCCGTCGGCGGCTCGGAGTCCGACGTCGCGTACGGCTGCGGGCTGCGGCCGCCCGCCCCGGCGACCACGGCGTCCGAGGGCTCCTCGTCGTCCGTCCTGAAGCCGTGCCTGTCCAGGATCCGGATGCCGGCGTCCTCACCGAGCAGAGTCATGAAACGGATCGCGGCGCGCCGCTCGTCCGTCGACTTGTCGCCTTCGTCGACCAGGGCGAACGGGTAGTCGAGCTGCGGCGAGCCGTCCTTCGGGTAGAAGAGGTCGAGCCCGTCCTCGTCGCCGGCGGTCGCGTTGTACCGGTACGAGGACTGCTCGGAGAGGAACAGCGCCTGATTGCGGCGCGGATTGCCCTGCTCGGTGCCGGAGGAGTCGCGCGCCAGGGTGTCGGTCAGCCGGCCGTCGCTCTCGGTGGTGCGCTGCGAGAGCGCCTTGGCCATGGCGGCGGCCTGGGTGTCGCCGTCCGCCCCGGACTTCTTGGTGGAGGCGCCCAGCTGGGTCAGGGCGAGGAGACCGGTCGCGCTGCGCGCGGGGTCGGCGGTCCCGAGCCGCAGCTTGTCGCCCTCCATGGCCGCGCCGGTCAACTGCGCCCAGGTGTACTGCTTCGCGGGCCAGCCCATGCTCTTCGCGGCCGACGGCACCATGCTGATGCCGATGGGGGAGGAGGCTATGTTGCCCATCGCCGTGACCGGGGTGGCGTTCCCGCCGAGGCCGGCACGCTGGATCCACAGACTCGAATCCGGCACCCACGCCTCGTAGCCCCTGGCCCCCTTGCCGCCCTTGCGCAGAGTATCGGCGATCTTGTACGAGTCGCCCGCCTGGACGCGAGTGTCGAGGCACTGCCCGTCGGAGGTCAGATGCTTCTCGCGGGCGAGGTCCGCGGCGTCGCGCAGCGCGGGGGCGACGTCGGGCGAGGCGGCGATGTCGAGGTGGACCGTCTTGCCGTCGCAGGCCCCGCCGAGGGAGAGCAGGCCGCTCCTGGCCGCGAGAGCCGTGCCCCCGGCGACCACCAGGACCAGCGCCGTCGCGATGGCCAGGGTCCGGCCGCGCGTGCGGGGGCGGGGGCCGACCGCGTCCGTCCCATACTCGTCGGGCAAGCTGTGACGTCCCATGCGGTGGTGCCCTTCCTTCGGCCTGGCCCGACGGAAGGGGAGAGGTACACCAAAGAACGGCCTTTGTCCCCCCGGCCTGTCGCGCGCGATCTTCGTACCTGCATTCGAGACCCTAGCGGGGCTAGGTGGGGGATGAGGCGGGATTACTCAACTGGAGGCAGGTGTGCAGGCGGAGGCGGGTGCGGTGGCCGATTCTTTTCCGAACGAGCGGCTTTCGCGGCGGATTCTTCGGAACGAGACACTGCTCGTTCTGGCGCTCTCGCTCGGCGCGAGCGGAGTGTCCGCGCTGATCAGCTTTGTCGGATCGGTCACCAAACCGGGGGGTCTGAAGGACCAGGCGGCGACTTTGAACGCCTCGGCCGCTCCCGGGCGGCCGTGGCTTGATCTGGCGTGGCAGTTGTTCGGGATCGCGAGCGCGCTCGTCCCGGTCGCGCTCGTCGCGCATCTGCTGCTGCGCGAGGGCGCGGGGATGCGGACGATCGGCTTCGATCGTACGAGACCGCTCTTCGACGCGACCCGCGGCGCGGTGATCGCGGCGGTCATCGGCAGTACGGGCATCGCCTTCTACCTGGCGGCCCGCAGCCTCGGCTTCAACCTCACGGTGGTGCCGGAGGCGCTGCCCGACGTGTGGTGGAAGTACCCGGTCCTGATCCTCTCGGCGATCCAGAACTCCGTCCTGGAGGAGGTGATCGTCGTCGGCTATCTGCTGCGCAGGCTGGGGCAGTTGGGCTGGACGCCCGGCACGGCGATCGTGGCCAGCTCCGTGCTGCGCGGCTCGTACCACCTCTACCAGGGCATCGGGGGCTTCTTCGGGAACCTCGCGATGGGCCTGGTCTTCGCGTATCTGTACCGGCGGTGGGGGCGGGTCGGGCCGCTGGTGGTGGCGCACTCGCTGCTCGACATCGGCGCGTTCGTCGGATACGCGTTGCTCGCGGGGAAGGTCGGGTGGCTGCCCACGGCGTGAGGCCGGGGCGGGTGCCGGATGCAGGGGCGTACGAGATCCTCGTACGCCCCTGCGGTGTGCCAGGGCCTTTTCTTCGGACCGGGGCGAGCCCTAGGCGAGCAGGTCGCCCTCGATGACCGTGACGGCGCGGCCGGTCAGCAGGGTGCGGTCGCCGCGCAGTTCGGTGCGCACGAAGCCCGTGCGGGCGGAGGCCTGGAGGCCCGTGAGTTCGGCCCGGCCGAGGCGCGGGGACCAGAACGGCGCGAGGGCCGTGTGGGCGCTTCCGGTGACCGGGTCCTCGTCGATGCCGACGCGCGGGAAGAAGCAGCGGGAGACGAAGTCGTAGGCGCCGTCGGGGTCCGCGGCGCGGGCGGTGGCGATGACGCCGCGCTCGGAACAGGCGGCGAGGGCCTTGAGGTCCGGTGCGAGGGCATGCACCGTCTTCTCGTCCGCGAGCTCGACGAGCAGGTCGCCCACCTGGCGGCCGGTGTCGTGCACCGAGAGCGGCTCGGCGCCCAGGGCCGCAGCCACCCCTTCGGGGCTGTCGATACGGGTCAGGGGCGCGGTCGGGAAGTCGAGCGTGATCGTGCCGTCCTCGCGCGGGGTCGCGACGAGCACGCCGCTGCGGGTGGCGAAGCGGACCGGGCCGTCGGCCGCGCCGGTGCTGTGCAGCACGTGCGCGGTGGCCAGGGTGGCGTGGCCGCACATGTCGACCTCGGTGGAGGGGGTGAACCAGCGCAGCGCCCAGTCGGCGGTGCCGCCGGCGGGCAGCGGGTGGGCGAAGGCCGTCTCGGCGTGGTTGATCTCGGTGGCGATGTCCTGGAGTCGGGCGTCGTCGGGGAAGGCGTCGAGGAGCAGCACGCCGGCCGGATTGCCGGCGAAGGGGCGGTCGGTGAAGGCGTCCACGATTCGAATGCGCATGGGGCGCACGCTACGGCGACGGTGAAAGCGCAGGCCAAGGCCAATTCGGGAGAGCTGGACCGGTAAGGGATTGCCAGCCGAACGGTTCCGATATATCGTTGACGCATCGCGACCGATCAACGATGGAAGGAATGATGGAGATGCGTTCCCATGGCTACGAGCATGAACACGGACACGGACATGGGCAGTGCGGGCCCGGCCATCCCGGTCGGGGCGGCTTCGAAGGGCGGCGTGCCGCCTTCGGCCCCTTCGGGCCGGGCTTCGGCCCGGGACCCTGGGGCGGCGGAGGGCGCGGCGGCCGGGGCGGACCTCGCGGAAGGGCACGGCGCGGCGACGTACGCGCGTCGATCCTGGCCCTCCTGAAGGACCGTCCGATGCACGGCTACGAGATGATCCAGGAGATCGCGGAGCGCAGCGGCGGGGCGTGGAAGCCCAGCCCGGGTTCGGTGTACCCGACCCTCCAGCTGCTCGAGGACGAGGGCCTGATCGCCAGCGAGAGCGAGGGCGGCAAGAAGCTGTTCTCGCTCACCGAGCCGGGCCGTTCCGCGGCCGGCGAGGGACCCGACGCCCCCTGGGAAGAGGCCGGGCGCGGGGTCGACTGGGATTCCCTGAACGAGATCCGGCAGGCCGGTTTCGGTCTGATGGAGGCGTTCGGGCAGGTCTGGAAGACCGGCAGCAAGGAGCAGCGCGAGAAGGCGCTGACCGTCATCAACGACGCCCGCAAGAAGCTGTACCTGATCCTCGCCGACGAGGACTGACGTCCCCGGGGCGATGCCCCGTACCGAAAGACGAAGGCGCCCCGCACCGAGCGTGCGGGGCGCCTTTCACGTGTTCGCGCGCGTGGAGCCCGCTCAGACGACGAGGCCCGCCAGTTTGCGCAGTGACTCGTTGAGCGCGGCCGTCGCCGAGTCCTTGAGCTTGCCCGCCATCAGGGACACCGCGGCGCCGGTGAACTCGCCGTCGATGCGGACCGTCGTGCCGTCGCCGTCCGCGGTCAGGGTGTAGCGCGTGCCGACGTTCACGCCCATCGGTCCCTTGCCCCTGATGGCGAGGGTGCGGGTGGCCTCCAGGTCCTCGACGGTCCAGGTCACCTCCGCCGGAAAGCCCATGAGCTTCATGTTCTCCTCGAAGGTGCCGCCCACTTCGAGCGCCGTCGGTGCGCCCTTCGGGAAGCTCGTGTGCGTGGCGTTCCACTCCCCGTACGCGGTGAAGTCGGTGAGCTGGGCCCAGACCTTCTCCGCGGGTGCCCCGATCCGTGCTTCCGCGCTGACTTCGGCCATGCGACCACCCCTTCTCGACGAGAGCTGCGGCGGGCGCAGCCGTGGTGTCGCGGAAAGTAGCCGCAGGACCTCGAACATTCAATACTGATGAACTGTCAGAAGTGGGGAGGGGGTAGGCGGGGGCAGGCCGTCGTCAGCCGAGCTTTTCGATGACCGCGGCGTCGAAGAGGTCCGACGCGCGCGGGAACGGTCCCTCGTCGTGGCAGTGCCAGGCGTCCCAGAACAGGTCGGCGAGCAGCGCGTCGTCGGGTGCGTACACCCGATACACGTACTGTCTGCCGTCGATTGCCGGCAGGGCCACGAGCCAGCACCTGCTCTTCATGCTTGTGAAGGACGAGTTCCGGTAGGTCCGCGGTTGCGTGAGGGGCGCTGTGCAAGGCGGCGCGCGCCCCTCCGGGTAAAAGGGCGCGATCTCATCCGTAAGGAGGAGAACCCGCTCATGCGTGCCCACCTTGTGTCGGACGTGGAAATGCTTCCCGCCGGGGATGCCCGGCCGGACGGGGGCTGATGAGGTAGGAGATGTGCAAAGCCCTACCCCGTCCGAGGCCGCGGCAAGCGGCCACAGCCGTGCAGATGTTGACGCCAGGCTCAGTCCCGAGCTCGCCTCGGTGGTGGCCGGCGCCCGTCGCAGAGCCGTCCGCGACGGGGACCGTCAGATCGACACCGCGCACCTCCTGCACTCGCTCCTCGAGACCGACCCGCAGGTGCGCGAGGCCTTCGACGGCGGCCCGCAACTGGCCCGCCTCCTCGGCTATCTCGTGCAGCGGAGCATCGGCTACGGCCTCCAGTGGCAGGGCACCGTCGAGGACTCGGGTGCCGTGCCCGTCGTGACGGGGCTCGGCTGGTCGCCCGCCGCTGCCGCCGCGATGGAGGCCGCGCTCGACCGCGCCGAGCGGCGCGGCGACCCGCGTGCGCGCGGAGTCGACCTCCTCACCTCGCTCGCGGCGGACCGCGAGAGCCGCGCGGTCGAGGTGCTCGGGCGGGCCGGCGTCGACGCGGAGAGCCTGCGGCGGCATGTCGAGGCCGGGTGCTGAAGCGAGCGGTCGCCGGTTGAGCCCTGGCTCTGTTCGGGGCGCGGCCTTTGCGGCCGAGCCCCCGTTCGTCGTGCCCGGCACGTCCGCCACGTGAGACAGGGGTCATCGGGGGTGACGGTCATGACGTCGGCTGTCATGATGTGCCGGTGCATGCGTCTCAGGGACTTCAGGCGAACCGCGGGCGAGGTGTCGGACTGGGGCTCGCCCTTGTCTCGGCGCTCGCCTTCGGAGGTTCGGGTGTGGCGGCGAAGCCGCTGATCGAGGCGGGTCTCGACCCGCTCCACGTGGTGTGGCTGCGTGTCGCCGGCGCCGCGTTCGTCATGCTGCCCGTCGCCTGGCGGCACCGCTCCCTGGCCGTCCAGCGGCCCGCGCTGCTCGCCGGTTTCGGCCTGCTCGCCGTCGCCGGTGTGCAGGCCTGCTACTTCGCCGCGATCTCCCGGATCCCTGTCGGGGTCGCGCTCCTCATCGAGTACCTCGCCCCCGCGCTCGTGCTCGGCTGGGTCCGTTTCGTGCAGCGCAGGCCCGTGACGCGCGCCGCCGCGCTCGGCGTGGTCCTCGCCGTCGGCGGTCTCGCCTGCGTCGTCGAGGTGTGGGCGGGACTGAGCGTCGACCTGATCGGCCTGCTGCTCGCCCTCGGCGCCGCCTGCTGCCAGGTCGGCTACTTCGTCCTGTCCGACCAGGGCAGCGACGCGGGGGACCGGGCGCCGGACCCGCTCGGCGTGATCGCGTACGGGCTGCTCGTCGGCGCCCTCGTCCTGACGGCCGTGGCGCGCCCCTGGGGCATGGACTGGTCCGTGCTCGGCGGCAGCGCCTCGATGAACGGCACTTCCGTGCCCGCGTGGCTGCTGCTCTGCTGGATCGTCCTCATCGCTACGGTCATCGCCTACGTCACCGGAGTCCTCTCCGTACGCCGGCTCTCGCCCCAGGTGGCCGGCGTCGTGGCCTGCCTGGAAGCGGTCATCGCGACCGTGCTGGCCTGGGTGCTCCTGGGTGAGCACCTGTCGGCACCGCAGATCGCCGGCGGCGCGGTCGTCCTGGTCGGGGCGTTCATCGCGCAGTCCTCGGCCCCGGCGAAGCCCGAGGTGGTGGCCGTGGCCGGTGAAGCCGCCCCGAACGAGGCGTCGCCGGAGTCGCCGGATAAGGCGTTGTCCGGTCGCGGCAGCGCGAACTAAGGTGCTGATCATGCATTCACGCGCACTCGTGCTTCCGCCCCCGGCCGCTTGACGCGGGCGGTGGCCGTCCGGAGCATCGCGCTTCAGCGGCACATCTGACGAAGATCCGGCTCGGGACGCCCCGAGCGGGTCACGGCTGCCCGCAGACGACAGTCCGTGTCCCTGCCCCGCCCCCGTCCACGGGCGCGGAGGCCATTCCTCGTGGAGAACCACGTGTCGCACACTGTCGCGGCTGACTCAGCCGACACCTCGTCCCGTACGTCGCCCGCCGGAGCAGCGCCGCTGCTGCCCGTCGGGCGCGGACTCCTCTACCTCGTCATCGCCGGTGCCGCCTGGGGCACCGCGGGAGCGGCCGCCTCGCTGGTCTTCCGGGCCAGCGACCTCGGCCCCGCCGCGCTGTCGTTCTGGCGCTGCGCGGGCGGCCTCGCCCTGCTGGTCGCGGCGCGGGCGCTGCGAGGGCGCAGGACCCGGCCCGTCGCGGAACCGCGCCTGCGCAAGGCGGTGCGGATCGCCGTCACCGGGATCGCCCTGAGCGTCTTCCAGACCGCGTACTTCGCGGGGGTCCAGGCGACCGGACTCGCCGTCGCCACCGTGGTCACCCTGGGTGCGGGGCCCGTACTCATCGCCCTCGGCGCGCGCCTGATCATGGGTGAACGGCTCGGCGGCGGCGGGCTGGCGGCCGTCCTGGGCGCGCTCGCCGGCCTCACCGTCCTTGTGCTCGGAGGCGGTGACGCGACCGTGCGTCCCGCCGGAGTCGCCTGGGCCCTGGTCTCCGCGGCCGGATACGCCGTGATGACGCTGCTGACGCGCTGGTTCGGCCGGGACGGCCGGTCGGGCGATCAACTCGACACCTCCGTCCTGACGTTCGCCGTCGCCGCGGTCAGCCTCCTGCCGTTCGGCGCGCTGGAGGGACTCGTGCCGCACACCTCCCAGCCGCTCCAGGTACTGATGATGCTGGTCTACATCGCGTCAGTACCTACTGCGCTCGCCTACGCCCTGTACTTCTCGGGCGCCGCGGTCGTACGGTCCGCGACCGTCTCGGTGATCATGCTGCTCGAACCGGTGAGCGCCGCCGTCATCGCGGTCGCGCTCCTCGGTGAGCGGCTGACGGCGCCGACGGTGGCGGGCACGGTCCTGATGCTGGCCGCGGTGACCGGGCTGGCCGTCGCCGAGGCGCGAGCGAGGTAGCGGACCGGCGCCCCGGTGCGCGTCTCGACGTGGACCGGGGCAGGCTCGTCTCCGAAGGCGCCTGGGGGATCCCCGGAACAGGCCCTACAGACCCGTCAGGTAGTCCGGCACCGCGATGCCCGGCGCGAGGTCGTCGGCCGGGACCGGCGCGCCGTGGCCCTTGGTGAGCGGGACGACGCCGGTCCAGTACGGCAGGCCGAGGTCCTCCTCGTCGTCGTTGGGGCCGCCGGCGCGGACGCGGGCGGAGACCTCCGCGAGGTCGAGGCGCAGGACGGACGTCGCCGCGAGCTCCTTGTCGTTCCCGGGGCGAGAGTCCTGGGAACGGCCCGGCACCACGTGGTCGACGAGCGCGTCGAGCGCCGTGCGCTTCTCGTCGGGGTCGGTCACCTGGTGGGCGAGGCCGTGCACCACCACGGAGCGGTAGTTGAGCGAGTGGTGGAAGGCTGAGCGTGCGAGCACCAGACCGTCGACATGGGTGACCGTCAGGCAGACCTGCAGTCCGGGGTCGGCCGCGCCCGCCATGCGCTGGACCCGCGCGCCCGTCGAACCGTGCACGTAGAGGGTCTCGCCGACGCGTCCGTACAGGGTGGGCAGCACGACGGGGGAGCCGTCGCGGACGAACCCGAGATGGCAGATGTACGCCTCGTCGAGTATCGAGTGGACCAGCTCGCGGTCGTAGTACGTCCGCTCGCGCATGCGGGCCGGGACGGTGCGGTCGGTCGCCGGGTAGGAGGCGGAGGCGTCCCCGGAAGCGACGGTGCCGGGCTCGGATGCCACGCTCATTGCAAACTCCATTGCACTAGTGCATAATCTGCTTTGTGCTAGGAGAGTATCCGATCGAAGGACGGCGCGCAGCAGAGATCGCGGCCAGTGTGGAGCGCGCGGTGGGCGGGGGTGACCTGCAGCCGGGCCAACTTCTGCCGCCCATGAGGGAGTTGGCCCAGTGTCTCGGGGTCAATCCCAATACGGTCGCGGCCGCCTATCGCACGCTCCGTGAGCGCGGAGTGATCGAGACCGCGGGGCGCCGCGGCAGCCGCGTGCGGTCCAAGCCGGCGACGACGGCGCGTGAGCTGATCCGCGTAGATGTACCGGCCGGCGTGCGCGACGTCTCGAACGGCAACCCCGATACGGCCCTGCTGCCTCCGCTCGCCGAGGCCTTCGCCTGGGCGGCAGCGGAGGGCGACAAGGCGCCCGTCCTCTACGGGGACGGGCCTCTGGAGCCGGAGCTGGCACGCCACGCGCGCGTGGCCTTCGACGAGGACGGGATCCCCGAGGGTCCGGTCGCTGTCGCGTCGGGCTCCCTCGACGCCATCGAGCGGGTGCTCGCGGGCCACCTCAAGCCCGGCGACGCCGTCGCCGTCGAGGACCCGGGCTGGGGCAGCCTGCTCGACCTCGTACCGGCGCTCGGGCTGCGCCTGGTGCCCGTCGGGGTGGACGACGACGGGCCGCTGCCCGACGAGGTGGAGCGGGCCCTGAGTGCGGGGGCGCGGGCCCTGGTCGTCACCGACCGCGCCCAGAACCCCACCGGCGCCGCCGTCACCGCGCCACGCGCGCGTGCGCTGCGCAAAGTCCTGGCGGCCCACAAGGACGTACTGCTCATCGAGGACGACCACGGACACGGGATCGTCGACCTGCCGCTGCACCCGCTGGCCGGTGTGACGCGGCACTGGGCCTTCGTACGCTCCGTCGCCAAGGCCTACGGGCCCGACCTGCGGCTCGCTGTCCTGACGGGCGACGCGGTCACGGTCGACCGGGTCCAGGGGCGGCAGCGCCTCGGGCCCGGCTGGGTGAGCCGCATCGTGCAGCGGGCCGTCGCGCGGCTGTGGACCGAGGGGGCGGTGGACACGCGCGCCGTCGCCGCGTCGTACGGGCAGCGGCGCGACGCGCTCATCGCGGCCCTCGCCGGGCGCGGGGTCGAGGCGCACGGGCGCAGCGGCATGAACGTGTGGGTGCCCGTGCCGGACGAAACGGGCGCGGTCGCGCGGCTGCTCCACGCCGGGTGGGCCGTCGCGCCGGGCGCGCGTTTCCGGATGGGGGCGGCGCCCGGGGTGCGGATCACCGTGTCGACGCTCGGCGCCGACGACATCGGCCCGGTGGCCGACGCCGTCGCGTCCGCCACCGGGCCGGCCCCCGCACGCCGTTACGGCTGAGCGTTACGCCCGAGGGGCGCGCGCCCGGGACTGCGTGAGCGCCGCGCCCGCGAGCACGATCACCGCGCCGATCGGGGTGGACCAGGTCAGGGATTCGCCGAGCAGGGCGACTCCCGCGGCCGTCGCGATCACCGGGATGAAATACGTGACCATCTGCGCCGTGGTCGGACCGACCTCCGCCACCAGGCCGTACTGGATGAGGAACGCGAGGCCCGTACCGAGCGCGCCCAGGGCGACGATCGCGAGCAGGGGCACGACCGGGAGGTGAGCCGGGAGCGTCGTGAACACCGGGGTGACGACGGCCAGTTGGACCGTGGCCGTCAGGAGCTGCGCGCCGGAGAGCGACAGGTTCGAGTGGCCGCTCCCGGCCAGCGTGCGGCGCAGGTAGATCCAGCCGATGGGGTAGCTCAGCGACGCGAGCAGCGCCATCGCCGTGCCCGCCAGGTCCAGGCCGTGGAAGCCCTGCCACACCCCGAGGACCGTGAGCACCCCCAGGAAGCCGATGCCGAGCCCCGCGACGCGGCGGCGCGTGGGCCGGTCCTCGGAGAGCGCCACCAGCGACAGGGCCATGCCCCACAGCGGCGACGTCGCGTTGCAGATACCGGCGAGCGTCGACGGGATCGTCTGCTCGGAGAACGCGAACAGCGAGAACGGCAGGGAGTTGAGCAGGAGCGCCGCCACCGCGATGTGCCCCCACGTCCGCAGGCCGCGCGGCAGCCGCTGACGCTTCACGGCCATGGCCACGGCGAGCACCGCCGTTCCGAACGCGAGCCGTCCCAGCGTCACCTGGAACGGCGCGTAGCCCTCGGTGCCGACCTTGATGAGGAGAAAGCTGAAGCCCCAGATCAGCGACAGGACGCCGAAGCGGACGCGCCAGTCGAGGGCGCGGCGGGGGCGGGCGGAGGCGGGTGTTTCCGTAGGAATGCCGGAAGGCGCGGGGGTCGGAGTCGCAGGGGGCGACGAGGAGGTGACGGTGCTCATGGACATAACGATGCCGCCTCACAACCTCTTAGTACAAGCGAGACTTGTTCCCTGGTATCGCTTAGCATCACTTACATGTTGAACCTGGAGCGCCTGCGCACCCTCGACGCACTCGCCCGCCACGGGTCCGTCAGCGGCGCCGCGGCAGGGCTGCACGTCACGACGTCCGCCGTCTCGCAGCAGATGGCCAAGCTGGAACGCGAGGTCGGGCAGCAGCTTCTCGCCAAGAACGGCAGGGGGGTGCGCCTCACCGACGCCGGGCGGCTGCTCGCCGAGCACGCGGGGCGGATCCTGTCCCAGGTCGAGCTCGCGCAGTCGGACCTGGAGGCGCACCGCGGGCAGGTCGTGGGGGAGCTGCGGATCTCCGCGTTCCCGACCGCGGCCCGCGGCCTCTTCCCGCGCGCCCTCGCGGCCCTGCGCGCGGAGCACCCGGGGCTGCGACTGCGCTCGCGGGAGCTGGAGCCCGAGCTGGGGGTCGCCGGGGTGGTGCGCGGCGACCTCGACCTGGCCGTCGTGCTCGACTGGTACAACAAGCCGATGCCGCTCCCCGACGGCCTCGTCAAGGCGGCGATCCTCGACGACCCCGCCGATGTCGCGATGCCGGCGGACCACCCGCTCGCCGGGCGCCGTGAAGTGGGCCTCGAGGACTTCGCCGACGACGAGTGGATCACATGGGGCGAGGGCGAGTTCTGCCACGAGTGGCTGCTCTTCACGCTGCGCGCCAAGGGCGTCGAGCCCCGCATCGGCCATCGCGCCGCCGAGACCCACACCCAGCTCGGCCTCGTCGCCGCCGGGCTCGGTGTGTGCGTGGCACCGCTCCTCGGGCGCGATCCGGTGCCGGACGGGGTGGTGACCGTGCCGGTGCGGCAGCGCGTACGCCGGCACGTCTACGTCGTGTGGCGGTCCGACGCGGACCGGCGGCCGTCGATCAGGGCGGCGGTGAAGGCGCTCCGGAGTGTGGGCGCGAGCCTGGGCGGGGGCGTCGCCCCACGGGAGGGCTCCCCACGTGAGGGCTCCCCACGTGAGAGCTAGAGCGACGCCAGCTTCCTGAAGTCCCATGACGCGATCTTGTCGGGCGTGAGCCGGGCCCAGGCGTGCCGGCCGTCGTGCACCATCTCGTCCATCGCGAAGTTCTTGCGGGCGAACAGCCGCTCGGGGACGTCCAGTTCGGGCACGGGCTCGCCGGTGCGCGGGCTCTCCCCGACGAACTCCACCGTGCCGGACAGCTCGGCGCCGCGCAGCTCCCCGTACTCCTCGCCCGCGTCGATCACGACGGCGATCCTCGGGTCCTTGAGGAGGTCGGCCCAGCGGCGGCTGCGCGTGATCGAGTACAGCCACAGGCAGGCGCCGTCCCAGACGAACCACAGGGTGCTGACGTGCGGGGCGCCGTCGGGCGAGACGGTGGCGACGCGGCACGTGCGCTGGGACCCCAGGAACGCGTCCAGCTCGGCCGGCGTCATCATGATCTTGCGGCCCCGACGCTGTGTGACGGCCATGCGTACTCCCCTTCGAGGGCTTCGTGCTGACGGTGTGTCAGATCAGCAGCATGCGGTGTCTTCCCTCGTGGCGCAATGG
Organism: Streptomyces sp. NPDC055400; assembly: GCF_053644375.1. Taxonomy (NCBI): domain Bacteria; kingdom Bacillati; phylum Actinomycetota; class Actinomycetes; order Kitasatosporales; family Streptomycetaceae; genus Streptomyces; species Streptomyces sp. NPDC055400. The sequence continues at coordinate 30,222 of NZ_JBSHLM010000018.1, forward strand.
TGGCTAATCTCTCGCCGCTCAGGACGTCTGCGACAGGGGGACCACGTGCCGTCGTACGAAGAGCTCGCCGAACTGCTCGATCCGGCCACCGCGGTACTGCTGACCGTAGAGTGCCAGCAGGGGGTCGTCGGCCCTGACAGCGCCCTGCCCGAACTCGCTGAGGAGGCCAGGTCGTCCGGGGCGCTCGGCAATGTGGCGCGGCTCGTCGCGGGCGCCCACGAGAGCGGCGTACAGGTGCTGCACGCGGTCGCGGAGCGGCGGCCCGACGGGCGCGGCGCCAACCGCAACGGACGGCTGTTCCGCGCCGCCGCGCGCCTGCCCGTGCAGCAGATCTCCGGCACCAAGGCGGTCAGGATCGCGCCGCCCGTCGAGGTGGCGGACGAGGACATGGTCGTGCGCCGCCTGCACGGCCTCTCGCCCATCGCGGGCACCGACGTGGACGCGCTGCTGCGCAACCTCGGCTGCCGGACGCTGATCGTCACCGGCGTCTCGTCGAACGTCGCCATACCGAACGCCGTCTTCGACGCGGTGAACCGCGGCTACACCGTCGCCGTGCCCGCCGACGCGATCGCGGGGGTGCCGCACGACTACACCCCCGCGATGATCCGCAACACGCTCGCGCTCGTCGCCACCGTGACATCCACCCAGGACGTGCTCACCTGCTGGAAGCGCCCGCGCCGCGGCCGCTGATCCGCGTCGCTACGCGAGCGTGATCGAGTCGCCCGAGACGGTGATCTCCTTGGCGGCCAGAGGCTGCGTGGCGGGCGGGTGCTTCACGCTGCCGTCCTCGATGGAGTACTTGCTGCCGTGGCAGGGGCAGTTGATGGTGCCGCCCTCGACCGCGCTGACCGGGCACTGCTTGTGGGTGCAGATGTTCGTGAAGGCCTTGAACTCGCCCTTCTTCGGCTGCGTGACCACCACGCCCGCGCCACCGAAGACCTTTCCGCCGCCGACGGGGATGTCCGCGGTTTTGGCGAGTTCCTTCCCCGATCCGTCCTGGGCCGCGCCTCCCTTGGTCGCGTCGCCCGACGGCTCGGACGACGAATCGTCCGAGCTGCCGCACGCGCTGAGCGCGGCGGCGATGCCGGCGGCTCCCACTGCCGCGACGACGGTACGGCGGGTCGGGGCGGATACGGACTCGTGCGAAGCGGTCATTACTGGTGTTTCCCTTCGTTCGAGGGGGGATGGCATACACACTCGTACGGGCCGCCGGACCGGAACGTTCAATGCCGGATCGACTTTTCCTACAGCGATGGTGTGTCGCCTAACCTGGGGCAATGCTCACCGAAGTCACGGCGACCCGCTACGTCACCCCGATGAGGGAAGGCGGATCACTCCCCGGGCTCATCGAGGCCGACGATCTCGCCCCGTACGTCATGAAGTTCACCGGCGCGGGACAGGGCCGCAAAACGCTTGTCGCGGAGGTGATCTGCGGAGGGCTCGCGCGGCGGCTCGGATTCCGGGTGCCGGGGCTCGTGCGGATCGGACTCGACCCCGTGATCGGCCTCGGCGAGCCGGACCAGGAGGTGCAGGGCCTCCTCAAGTCGAGCGGTGGCGTGAACCTCGGGATGCGGTACCTCTCCGGCGCGCTCGGCTTCGACCCGCTCGCCTACGAGGTGGATCCCGCGGAGGCGGGCCGCGTCGTCTGGTTCGACGCCCTGATCAACAACGTCGACCGGTCCTGGCGCAACCCCAACATGCTGGTCTGGCACGGCGACCTGTGGCTCATCGACCACGGCGCGAGCATGATCTGGCACCACAACTGGCGCGGCGCCGAGGCCGCGGCGGCCCGCCCGTACGACGCCTGTGACCACGCCCTCGCCCCCTTCGCGCCCGACGTCGCGGCGGCTGCGGCGGAGCTCGCGCCGCGGCTCACCGAGGAGCTGCTCGCCGAGGTCACCGCCGACGTCCCCGACGCCTGGCTCGCCGACGAGCCGGGCTTCGACGACCCCGACGCGGTGCGACGCGCGTACGCCGGCGTGCTGCTGCCCCGCGCTGCGGTCATCCACGAGCGCGTCCGCCTGCCCGAGCCGGATCCCGACCGGCTCCCGCGCACTCCGGGCTGGCTGACCGGTACGGCGAGTGTGAAGGGCGGCACCCGGTGACCGCGACCACCCGAGACGTCTTCGAATACGCGCTGCTGCGCGTCGTCCCGCGCGTCGAGCGCGGCGAGCAGATCAACGCCGGCGTGGTCGTCTACTGCCGCGCCAAGTCCTACGTCCGCGCGCTCACGCACCTCGACGAGGCGAGGCTGCGCGCCCTCGACCCCGAGGCGGATGTGACCGGCGTACGCGCGTCGCTCGCCGCAGTCGAACGGCACTGCCGAGGGGGTGGCGACGCCGGTCAGGCGGCGGACGACGACGCGGGCCGCCGCTTCCGGTGGCTGGTCGCGCCGCGCTCCACGGTCGTGCAGCCCGGGCCCGTGCACACCGGTCTCACCGCGGACCCCGAGGCAGAGGTCAACAGGCTTCTCGACCTCCTGGTGAGGTGACCTCGCGGTGGCCTCTTCGCCGTGAGTGATCAGTCGCACCCGGTGGGTACGTTGACACCGGGTGCCAGGACTTCTAGCGTCACGTCCACAGGGTACTAAGCGGTCGCTCACCGAGTTGGGACGTGAGGGCCGCACTCTAGGGCGAGGAGACCGAAGAGCATGTCCACCACTGAACAGCGCGTCGCGATCGTCACCGGTGCCGCACGCGGCATCGGCGCCGCTACCGCCGTACGTCTGGCCGCCGAGGGCCGCGCCGTCGCCGTGATCGACCTCGACGAGGCCGCCTGCAAGGACACCGTCGAGAAGATCACCAGCGCCGGTGGCAAGGCCCTCGCGGTCGGCTGCGACGTCGCCGACGAGGCGCAGGTCGAGGCCGCGGTCGCGCGCATCGCCGAGGAACTCGGCGCGCCGACGATCCTGGTCAACAACGCGGGCGTGCTCCGCGACAACCTGCTGTTCAAGATGAGCGCCCTGGACTGGGACACCGTCATGAACGTGCACCTGCGCGGCGCGTTCCTGATGTCGAAGGCCGTCCAGAAGCACATGGTGGACGCCAAGTTCGGCCGCATCGTCAACCTGTCCTCGTCGTCGGCGCTCGGCAACCGCGGCCAGGTCAACTACTCGGCGGCCAAGGCCGGTCTCCAGGGCTTCACCAAGACCCTCGCCAAGGAGCTCGGCAAGTTCGGCGTCACCGCGAACGCCGTCGCCCCCGGCTTCATCGTCACCGAGATGACGGCCGCCACCGCCGCCCGTGTCGGCATGGGCTTCGAGGAGTTCCAGGCCGCCGCCGCCACGCAGATCCCCGTCCAGCGCGTGGGCAAGCCCGACGACATCGCCAACGCCATCGCCTTCTTCACCGGCGAGGCGGCCGGATTCGTCTCCGGCCAGGTCATGTACGTCGCCGGCGGACCGCTCAACTAGGGCCGGAGGATACGGACATGACTTCGTCCCAGCTCCCGGAGCTCTCCGGCAAGGTCGCCCTCATCACGGGCGGGAGCCGCGGCATCGGCTACGGCGTCGCCGAGGCGCTCGTCGCCCGCGGTGACCGCGTGTGCATCACCGGACGCGGCGAGGACGCCCTCAAGGAGGCTGTCGAGAAGCTCGGCGCCGACCGGGCCGTCTACGTCGCCGGCAAGGCCCACGACGAGGCGCACCAGGCCGTCGCCGTCGAACGCACCATGGAGGCCTTCGGGCGCGTCGACTTCCTGGTCAACAACGCCGGTACGAACCCGGTGTTCGGCCCCATCGCCGAGCTCGACCTGAACGTGGCGCGCAAGGTCTTCGAGACCAACGTCGTCTCCGCGCTCGGCTTCGCCCAGCAGACGTGGAAGGCGTGGCAGGGCGAGAACGGCGGGGCGATCGTCAACATCGCCTCCGTCGCGGGCCTCGCCCCGTCTCCGTTCATCGGGGCGTACGGCATCAGCAAGGCGGCGATGATCAACCTGACCATCCAGCTCGCGCACGAGTTCGCGCCCAAGGTGCGGGTCAACGCGATCGCCCCGGCGGTCGTCAAGACGAAGTTCGCGACGGCCCTCTACGAGGGGCGCGAGGAGGAGGCCGCGGCCGCCTACCCGCTGGCCCGGCTCGGCGTGCCCGAGGACATCGGCGGCGCCGCCGCCTTCCTGACCTCGCAGCAGTCCGACTGGATCACCGGTCAGACCCTCGTGGTGGACGGCGGAATCTTCCTCAATGCGGGCGTCGCCTGACATACCCCCGTCGGGGGCGTATCGGACCAAGCTCGCCTAAGTGAAGTTCCCCGCGTACGTCGCGTACGTACGCATCAAGTGCCCTGCCGGAGTGCCTCGTTGGCCCGGCGGGGCACTGCGGTATGGTCTGCCGACCTGTGGCATGGCCGATCGAGGAGCGCGCGCGTGTTCAACCGGATCCGGGGCCCCCGTCAACTGGCGGCGATAACGTGCATATCGCTCCTTGCCGGATGTGGACTGATGTCGTCCGGAGAGTCCGACGACACCGAACCCATCGTCGTGGGGACCACCAGCGCGCCGAGCACCCTCGACCCGGCCGCGTCCTGGGACGGTTCCTGGGAGCTGTTCAGGAACGTCTACCAGACCCTCGTCAGCTTCCCCTCCGGCGCCTCCGAGCCGAAGCCCGACGCCGCCGAGCGCTGCGAGTTCACCGACCCCTCCAACAGCGTCTACCACTGCACACTGCGCGAGGGCATGGCGTTCTCGAACGGCGACAAGCTCGACGCCGCGGCAGTCAAGTACTCCATCGACCGCATCAGCAGGATCAACGTCAAGGGCGGCCCCAAGGGGCTCCTCGGCAGCCTGAAGTCGGTCGAGGTCAAGGGCGACCGTGACGTCACCTTCAAACTGAACAAGCCCGACGCGACCTTCCCCTTCGTGCTCGCGACACCGGCGATGTCCATCGTGGACCCCGCCGAGTACCCGGCCGGCGCGGTCCGCGACGACGGCGAGATCTCCGGCTCCGGGCCGTACGCGCTCGACGCGTACACCGACGGCGACAAGGCGGAGCTCGTCAAGAACGACCACTACAACGGGTTCGCCGAGCGCAAGAACAGCGCCGTCACCATCCGCTACTTCAAGGACTCCGCCTCGATGGTCGGCGCCCTGCGCGCCAAGAAGATCGACGCCACGTACCGCGGGCTCGCCGCGGCGGACGTGGTGGGGCTGCAGGGCAAGCAGGCCAAGGACGGCATCCAGCTCGTCGAGGGCGCGGGCATGGAGATCAGCTACCTGGTGTTCAACCCCAAGGACCCCTGGGCGCGCAAATCCGCCGTCCGCAAGGCCGTCGCCCAGGTCGTCGACCGCGGCGCGATCGCCCACAAGATCTACCAGGACACCGTCGAACCGCTCTACTCGATGGTCCCGAGGGGCCTGACCGGGCACACCACCGGCTTCTTCGACGACTTCGGCGACCCGAACGCGGCCAAGGCCAAGGACATCCTCACCCGGGCGGGCATCACGGACCGGGTCCCGCTCACCCTCTGGTACACCACCGACCGCTACGGGTCCGCGACCGGCGCCGAGTTCGCCGAGCTCAAGCGACAGCTGGACGCGTCCGGACTGTTCGACGTCACGGTCAAGGGACGCCCCTGGAAGACGTTCGAGGCCGGGTACCGCAAGGGCGAGTACCCCGCCTTCGGACGCGGCTGGTTCCCCGACTTCCCGGACGCGGACAACTTCATCGCGCCCTTCGTCGGCGAGCAGAACGCGCTCGGAACGCCCTACGCGTCCAAGGAGATCACCGACGATCTGCTGCCGCAGTCGCGCCGCGAGAGCGACCGCGCCGCCGTGGTGGGCCAGTTCAAGCGCGCCCAGCAGATACTCGTCGACGACGCCCGGCTGCTGCCGCTGTGGCAGGGAAAGCAGTACATCGCGGCCAGCGAGGAGATCTCGGGCGGCGAGCGGGCCCTCGACCCGTCGACGATCATGATGATGTGGGAGCTGCAGCGCAAGACCAGCTGGTAGGCGGGCCGCCGGGGCCCGTTGTCAGTGGCCGCGGGTAGGTTCTGGGGTGTGCAGCGGCCGTCCCTCGTACGGCCGTGAAGTGACCGTACCCCGGAGGTTGTTGACGTGACCGACACCGCGATGCTGCCCGAGTCCTGGCGCGGCGTCCTCGGCGAGGAGCTGCAGAAGCCCTACTTCAAGGAGCTCGCCGAGTTCGTCGAGGAGGAGCGCGCCAAGGGTCCCGTGTACCCGCCGCGCGAGGAGGTCTTCGCGGCGCTCGACGCGACCCCGTACGACCGGGTCAAGGTCCTTGTCCTCGGCCAGGACCCGTACCACGGGGAGGGGCAGGGGCACGGTCTGTGCTTCTCCGTGCGGCCCGGCGTGAAGACGCCGCCCTCCCTGCGGAACATCTACAAGGAGATGAAGGAGGAGCTCGGCCACCCGGTCCCGGACAACGGGTATCTGATGCCGTGGGCCGAGCAGGGCGTCCTCCTGCTGAACGCGGTGCTCACGGTGCGGGCCGGCGAGGCCAACTCGCACAAAGGCAAGGGCTGGGAGAAGTTCACGGACGCGGTGATCCGCGCGGTGGCCGAACGGCCCGACCCGGCCGTGTTCGTCCTGTGGGGGAACTACGCACAGAAGAAGCTCCCCCTCATCGACGAGGAGCGCCACGTCGTCGTGAAGGGCGCCCACCCCTCGCCGCTCTCCGCGAAGAAGTTCTTCGGCTCGCATCCCTTCACGCAGATCGACAAGGCGGTGGCCGCGCAGGGCCACACGCCGATCGACTGGCGCATTCCGGACCTGGGCTGACGCCCACGAGTACGTGTCCCTCCGGGTAGGTGTCCGCCGGGTGCGGTGACCGCCCGGCTCCCGGAGGGACCCCCGCCCGCGCCTGACGGGGATTGTCAGCGGCTGCCTATAGCGTCGGAATCGTTATCGGCTTGGACGATCGGCATACGAGCGTGGAGGACCTGTGGCTGAGCAGCGGGAGCAGGCGGCGGACGACGCCATGATGGCCCGGATCGGGCAGGTGATCATGCTCCATCACGCCGGTGACCGCGAGGAGGCCAGGGACCGGTACCTCGGCCTGTGGGCGGAGATCGGGGAGGACGGCGACCCCCTCCACCGCTGCACGCTCGCGCACTACATGGCGGACGCCCAGGACGACCCGGACGACGAGCTGGCATGGGACCTGCGGGCCCTGTCCGCCGCCGAGGGCCTGACCGAGGCGCGGCTCGCGCGCCACGAGCAGTCGCTCGCGGTCCGCGCGCTCTACCCCTCGCTGCACCTCAACCTGGCGTCGGACTATGTGAAGCTCGGCCGCCCCAAGGCTGCCCGCAGCCATCTGACACAGGCGCGCGCCGTGGTGGGCGCGCTCGGGGAAGACGGTTACGGGGACGGTGTGCGGGCGGCCATCGCCCGCCTGGAACAGCGGGTCGCGGCGATGCCGCCCGGCGGGGACGAGGGTCAGTGCCGGGGTTCCACAGGGGGTGAGCCGCTGGGGCCGCCCAGACGGAGCTCTTAGGCGGCCACCCCCTCGCCGGGCCCCTCCACTTGATGCGCGGCCCGCCTCGCCCGCCGCCCCGCACTCGTCCTCCGTCGTGCCTCACCCTTCGTACGGCCTCACCGCCCGTACGTCTCCCGGCAGATGCGGGCCTCGGGGCTGTCCGGGTTCCACTTGCCGTACTGATGGCCCAGGGCGCACACATCGCCCGGGACGCCCGGTACTGCGGGGGGCGCCGTGTGCGGGTGGCGCGGCGGAGGTGCCGCGGGGCGCGCCGCGTGGTCCGGGCCCGACTGGCGGGGTGCCACCTGGCGTGGCGGCTGGGGCGGGCGTGGCGCACGCGCCGGCCCGGACGAGGGTGAGTGGGCCGGTGGCGTGCCGCCCATCCGGTCCAGCGCCTCCCGCACCGGCGCCTGCACGACCTGGGGCTCCGCCCGGCCGTCCGGGCGGGGCGCCGCCGGAACGGCCGGTGCGCTGGGGGACACGGACAAAGGCTCCGGCTGCCGTACGCTCACGCAACCGGACACCGCGGCGGCCGTGGCCGCCACCGTGAGCAGAAGCGCTGCTGAGGTCGTCGATCGATGCACCCGCGCAACTCTGGCGGCTACGGACCCTCGTGGCGCGCCCGTCGGCCGATGATGCCCCGCACGGGTGACGCGCAGGTCAGGACGGGGACGCGGCGAGCATCCCGCGCAGCAGCTCCCCGAATCCCTCCCGAAGGTCCGCCAGGTCCGGGACCGACGCGTGGAAGGCCCCGGCCACGCACGAGAACATGATCCCCTCGGACCAGGCCACCAGCGACAGTGTGTGCCGCTCCGGATCCTGGGACCCCGCGGCCCGCAGCAGCGCGGTGAGCGGTTCGTGGAACTGCTGTCCCGTCGCGTCGAAGAACGCCCTCAGCTCGGGCCGGCGCGTCGCCTCAAGCGCCAACTCGTAACGGCAGATCAGCAGTTGGGGGTGGTTCGTCAGATAGCGGTGCAGCGCGAGCGCCATGCCGTCGACGAGCGAGTGGATCCCGCCGGCCGGATCCGGTAGCTCGTCCACGGCGAGCACCCGCGACTCGCGCACGGCGAGGCGCCGCACCGTCGCCTCCAGCAGGGCGAGCCGGGTCCGTGCGTAGTTCGACGTCGACCCCTGCGGCAGGCCCGCCGCCTCGTCGACCGCTCGGTGCGTCAGGCCCCGCATCCCGCGCTCGGCGAGCAGATCGAGTGCGGCGTCGGCGATGACTTCGGCGCGAGGTGCGCCGGCGGCGCTCGCGGCGCTGGTGCGTACGGACATGGTCCCAACCTACCGCCGGAACTACAGATGTAGTACGGTCGGCGGTAAGCGCACTACAGGTGTAGTGAAGGTGACAGGCCGAGCCGGGCGAGTGAGACGTAAGGAGCGCGAAGCCATGACTGCCGAATCGATGGAACCACCGGCTCCCACCGGGCTGACCGACTCGACGGGCAGGACGCCGGCGCGACCGGAAGCACAGGGCGCCGCCGGCCGCGGGCGGCGGCCCCGGGCCGTGGTCGTGGGCGGCGGCATCGGCGGCCTCACCGCCGCCGTCGCGCTCGGTCTGCGGGGATGGCACGTCACCGTCCTGGAGCGATCCGCCGAGCTGAAGCCCGTCGGGTCGGGGATCTCCCTCGCCCCCAACGCGCAGCGGGCCCTGGACGTCATCGGCCTCGGCGAGGAGATCCGGTCCCTGGCCGCCTGGGAGGGCGCGGGCGGCCTGCGTACCCCGAGCGGGCGCTGGCTCTCGCGCTCCGACGCGAAGGCCGCCGCCGAGCGCTTCGGCGGCTCCCTGGTACTCCTGCACCGCGCGACCCTGATCGACAAGCTGGCGTCCCGTCTCCCCGACGGAGTCGTACGCACCGGGTCCGCAGCAACCCTCGCCGACCCCGGCGTCGCGGACGACCCGGCCCGCCCCGCCCGGGTGACCACTCCGGAAGGCGAATTCGAGGCCGAACTCGTCGTCGGCGCCGACGGCATCAGGTCCGCCGTGCGCGCGGCGCTCTTCCCCGCCCACCCGGGCGCGGTCTACGCCGGGTTCACCACCTGGCGCCTCCTCGTCCCGCCCCTCGGCAGGCCCTTCGCCCAGCACGAGACCTGGGGACGCGGCCGGATCTGGGGCACGCACCCCTTCGCGGACGGCACGGTCTACGCCTATGGTGCAGCCGTCGCCCCCGCCGGCCACCACGCCCCCGACTGCGAGAAGGCCGAGCTGCTGCGCCGCTTCGGCGACTGGCACGACCCGATCCCGGCGATCATCGACGCCGCCGGGCCCGACGAGATCCTGCGCCACGACGTCCACCACATCACCGAACCTCTGCCGGCCTTCCACCGCGGCCGGGTCGCGCTCCTCGGCGACGCGGCCCACGCCATGCCCCCGACCCTCGGCCAGGGCGGCAACCAGGCCATCGAGGACGCCGTCGTGCTCGCCCACCAGGCCGACCCCGAACACCCCGACGCCCTCGGCCTCGCCGCGTACACCGCCGCACGCAGGCCGCGTACGTCCGCCATCGCCCGCAAGGCCGTCGGCGTGGGCCGGGTGAACATGCTCAGCAACCGGCCCGCGATGGCCCTGCGCAACATCCTCATCGCCGCTCTCGACAAGACCGGACCCGCCGTCATGCTGCGCGGATTCGACGAGATCGCGGACTGGCGGCCCCCGCAGCGGCCGTATGCTGCCCAGACACAGAGGGCCTAGCCGGACAGTTGGCCCGGGGCGAGGGGAAGACGGACGTGAAGGTCGGCTGCATCGGGCTCGGAGACATCGCGCAGAAGGCGTATCTGCCGGTGCTCACCACCTTGCCGGGGGTCGAGCTGCACCTGCAGACCCGCACACCCGCGACGCTCCGACGGGTCGGGGACACGCACCACATCCCGGCCGAGCGCCGGCACACCGACCTGGACGCGCTGCTCGCGCAGGGGCTCGACGCGGCGTTCGTGCACGCGCCGACCACCGTCCACCCCGAGATCGTGACGCGGCTGCTCGAAGCGGGGGTCGCCACCTATGTCGACAAGCCGCTCGCCTACGAACTCGCCGACTCGCAGCGCCTCGTGCGTCTCGCCGAGGAGCGCGGCGTCAGCCTCACCGTCGGCTTCAACCGTCGTCACGCGCCCGGTTACACGCAGTGCGCCGAGCACCCCCGTGAGCTGATCCTGATGCAGAAGAACCGGATCGGGCTGCCCGAGGACCCGCGCACGCTCGTCCTCGACGACTTCATCCACGTCGTCGACACCCTGCGCTACCTCGTGCCCGGGCCGATCGACGACGTGTCGGTGCGCGCCCGGGTCGAGGGCGGCCTGCTGCACCACGTTGTGCTCCAGCTCGGCGGGGACGGGTTCACGGCGATCGGCGTCATGAACCGGCTCAGCGGCTCGACCGAGGAGGTCCTCGAGGTCTCCGGGCAGGACACCAAGCGCCAGGTCGTCAACCTCGCCGAAGTCATCGACCACAAGGGCCAGCCGACCGTGCGCCGCCGCGGCGACTGGGTGCCGGTGGCCCGCCAGCGCGGCATCGAACAGGTGGTCCTCGGCTTCCTCGACGGCGTGCGCGCGGGCAAGGTCCTCAGTGCCAAGGACGCGCTGGAGACGCATGTGCTGTGCGAGCAGGTCGTACGTGAGGTGCAGCGGTTCGCCGCCTGAACTGGCGGACGGCCTCCGACGCGCCCAGCAGGGCGAGCACGGTGACGGCCGCGTGCACCGGCCAGTCCCCGAACCGCACGTACAGCGTCGTGCCGTGCGCCGTCGGCACCTCGTAGACCCGGGCCGCGCTCGCCGACGTGCCGAGCCACGGGCCGACGCGTGAACCGTCGGGGCCGTACACGGCCGACACCCCGGTCAGCGTCGCGTGCACCATCGGACGGCCCGTCTCCGCGGCCCGTACGGCCGCGAGCGACGCGTGCTGCTCGGGCGCCCAGCTGTGCTGGAACGTGGACGTGGAGGACTGCGCGAGCAGCACCTGCGCCCCGTCGCGTGTGAGCCGCCGCGTCATGTCGGGGAACGCCGACTCGAAGCACACGAGCGGGCCGATCCGCAGGTCGCCGTCCCGCGCGGACCGCGCGTCCATCACGACCTGCCGGGTCCCGCTCACCCGGTCCTCGCCCGCGGCCTTGCCGACCGACGTGGCCCAGCCGAGCAGGGCGCGCGCCGGGATGTACTCGCCGAAGGGGACGAGCCGCATCTTGTCGTAGCGCTGCCCCGTGAGGCCGTCCGGGCCCACCAGGACCGAGCTCTTGAAGATGCCGGGGGCGCCGCCGGGGGAGACGCGCCGTGCGTCCACGTTCACCAGGATGTCCGCGCCCACGTCGCGCGAGAGCGCCGCGATCCGCCGCGCCAGGTCCGGCCGCTGCGACAAGTCGAAGCCGACGCTGCTCTCGCCCCAGACCACCAGGCCGACGCCTTGCCCGGCCAGGTGGCGGGTCAGCTCCTCCTCCCGGTCGAAGCGCTTCTCGCCGCTGTCGGCGCCGCCTATGGGGCCCGGCTGGACGACGGCGACCCTGACCGGGCCGTCCGGCTCGGGCCGCGGGGCCCAGGCCCAGGAGACCGTCGTCACCGTGGCCGTCACCAGAAGCCCCGCCACCGCGGGCGTACGGGCGCTGCGCGCCACGAGGAGGACCGTGATCGCGGTGTTCACCGCCACGACGAGCAGGCTGACCAGCCACACCCCGCCCACCGACGCGACGCGCAGGGCGGGCTGCACCTGCCACTGGCTCGACCCGATGAGCCCCCACGGGCCGCCCAACCCCTGCCAGGACCTGACCAGTTCGACCATCAGCCACGCCGAAGGCACCGCGACCAGGGCGGCGGCCGCCTGCCCACGCGTGGGCGTGCCGCCGAGCAGTCGCCGCAGCAGCCTGCCCCAGGGCGCCCACAGCACACCGAGCAGCGCCGCGATCACGACGGTGAACACATGCAGACTCGGCAGCAGCCAGTGGTGCACCGACAGCATGAACCCGAGTCCGCCGAGCCAGCCGTCGAGGGCCGCGCGGCGCGGCGTGGGGGCCGAGCGGGCCAGCAGCATCCACGGCACCAGCGCGACGTACGCCAGCCACCACAGCGACGGAGCCGGGAACGCGAGGGCGGGCAGCGCGCCCGCCGAAACGGCGGCGACGCCACGCCACCAGGGGGACGCCGCGAGGCGGGGAGCGATGCCCTGCCACGACGCGGCGGGCGCCGTCCACGACGCCGGTGCCGCCGACACCGGCCACGACTGCGTCGTGCTCGACGAGCGCGACCGCCCCTTCCCGCCCGACCCGTCCATGCGTCGCCTCCCTCGTCGTCCGACGCCCGGTACGTGCTTTCAGTGTGCGCGCCGGGGACGATCTTTGACAGTGGGCATAGGGGGCGGTCGCGTCAGCGCGTGGTGGCCGCCGTGGCGCCATCCGTGCGGCGCCACTTCTCGTGCACCGTCACCCCGCGCAGTCGCCAGCCGGAGCCCGTCCGCACGAGGGCGAAGGCGTAGCGGCCGCCGCACACGAAGTCGGGCGCGCCGGAGGGAGTGCCGGAGGGAGCGGTCGAGGGCGCATCGGCGGCGGTGCCTGCGCCGTCGCCGGCGAACCGCATCGGGTTGATGTAGTCGGCCTGCACTTCGGCCGTGTCGCCGGTGTCGTTGTCGCGGCGCCCGAAGCGCAGACGCCGGTTGACGATCAGGTGCTGGCGCATCGGGAACAGCTCCATCGTCCGGGTCAGCCACTCGGTGATCTCGGCCGCGCTGCCCTCGATGCCGCCGGCCCGCCGGTAGTCGGCGCGCCCGTCCGGACTGAAGAGTCCGCGGTACGCCGTCCAGTCCCCGTCGTCCACGGACACCGCGTAGTCGGTGATCAGCTCCTCGATGGCGAGTCGGTCCATCACGGTGGCGAGTTCTACGCGCTGTGTCATTGAGTCAGTCTTGGGTACCGGAACCGCAGATCCAAGGGGCGCGACGGGGGAGAGGCCGCGAGTGATCATTGATACCTTCTCGGCATGTCCCCGCAGAGCGCCTCACAGACCGCCGCCGACGACCTCGCGCACTGCGTGCGGCTCGCGCTGGACACCTTCGGCGGGGCGTCGGCCGCCGACTGGAGCGTCAGGGCCGGCTCGCTGGAGTGGGACTGCTGGGAGACGGCCGAGCACCTGGCCGACGACCTGTTCGCGTACGCGGCCCAACTCGGGCCGTCGAAGCCTCCGTTGGACACCGAGGTGCCGTTCCACTGGACGCGCCGCAGGCCGGGCGGCCCCGCGAACGTCATCTTCGCGAACCGCGACGCGGGCCCCGCGGGACTGCTCCAGGTGCTCGACGCGAGCGGCGCCCTGCTGGTCGCGATGGTGCGGACGGCCGCGCCCGAGACCCGCGCCCACCATGTGTTCGGCCTCTCGGACCCCTCGGGCTTCGGCGCGATGGGCGTCGTGGAGACCCTGGTGCACACGCAGGACATCGCCGAGGGCCTCAGCCTCGACTGGGCCCCGCCGGCCGGTCTCTGCGCCAGGGCACTCGCCCGGCTGTTCCCCGACGCGCCGCGGGGCGACGACCCCTGGCGTACGTTGCTGTGGGCGACGGGGCGCGGTGAGCTGCCCGGCAGGGAGCGGCTCACGTCCTGGCGCTGGAACGGCGAAGTCCGCTAACAGACAGACAGGCGGACAGGCAGACAGACAGGGCCGACAGGACCCAACGGCGCGAAGGGCTTGGAATTGACGGGGTGTCAGGCCGCGGCCTCGACGACCTCCGTGCGGACCGCGACCGCCCACTCGGTGACGAGCCGTGCGTACTGAGCGCGCTGCTCGGTGGAGAGCCGGCCACCCGCGCGCAACCACAATCCGCGGATCTGCTCGTTGACTTCCTCGGCAGACCGCGCGGTACCCGAACACTCAAGCGGCATGCGGTAAGGCTAGGGTGCGTGCCGCCCACTGGGAACCCTAAGCGACGGAACATATTCGCCAAGTGATCGTAAACACCCATCAGTTGGCTGCCAGTCCCTGGCAAGGGCCGTCGGGGAGGGGCGGATCGTGCTCGGACCGGCCCGGCGGAAAACCAGGTGGCAGCGTCGCGTCCCGTCACTACAGTGGCGGCATGCCCAGGTGCGAAGGAGCGGGTTACTTCCACTGTTAATGGGGTGGTCGCGGGTTCGAGTCCCGTCGTCGGCTTCGGGCCGGCGTAGCTCAGTCGGCAGAGCACCTTGTACCTGCACCGATCTTGATCTCTGGGCAGCACACGTCACGCACCTCCCGGTGCGCGGGCCGGCGGCTCCTTCTTCTCATGAACGCACGCCGCGGGCCGACTTGATCTCGGGAGGCACCCAGCAGGGCCGCGCCCCGATGAGGCGTGCCCGCACGCGGTGCTTCCCCTCCACGGAGAGGGGCCGCCTCATGGCACGCTTCAACACCCGCGGCACCCGCCCGGTGGGCCGGTCGCCGATCGTCACCGTGACGGGCGAGAGGGCGCGCACGCACGAGGGCGCGACCGGATACCTGCGCGACGCGCGCAGCGAACTGTTCCTGCTCGCCGTCTCGAACCTCGTCGCCACGGGCGCCTTCTACGAGTCCGCGGACGACCGCGACGACCGGTACAGCACCCTCGTACGGCAGCTCGCCGTCGAGGACCCGGAGTGGACCGCGGGCCTGCTCGGCTGGCTGCGCGGCGAGGGGAACATGCGGACCGCCGCGCTCGTCGGCGCCGCCGAGTTCGTCAGGGCCCGCCTCGACGCGGGCGAGCCCGGCCACTCCCGTCAGGTCGTCGACGGCGTCCTCCAGCGCGCCGACGAGCCGGGCGAGCTGCTCGGCTACTGGACCTCGCGGTACGGGCGGCGCCTGCCGAAGCCGGTGAAGCGCGGCATCGCCGACGCCGTCCAGCGGCTCTACGACGAGCGCTCGCTGCTCAAGTACGACACCGACTCCAAGGGATACCGGTTCGGTGACGTCCTCAATCTCGCGCACCCGGCGCCCGCCGCCGGCAAGCCGTGGCAGGGTGACCTGTTCCAGCACGCCCTCGACCGCCGGCACGGCAACGCCGGGGAGATCCCGGAGCGGCTGCGTACCCTGCGCGCCCGTGAGCGGCTGATGCGCGTACCGGTGGAGGAGCGCCACGCGCTGCTCACCACGGAGACCGGCCGGCTCGCCGAGGCGGCCATGACCTGGGAGTCCCTGGCGGGGTGGCTGCAGCGGCCGATGGACGCGGCGGCGTGGGAGGCGGTCATCCCGTCCATGGGGCTGATGGCTCTCGCGCGGAACCTGCGCAACTTCGACGAGGCCGGTGTGCCGGACGAGGTCGCGGAGCGGGTGGCGGCGCGGTTCGCCGACCCGGGGGAGGTGCGCCGCTCGCGCATGTTCCCGTTCCGCTTCTGGGCCGCGTACAAGCACGCCCCGTCGCTGCGCTGGGGGCACGCTCTGGAGCGGGGGCTCGCGCACTCGCTGGCCGGTGTGCCCGCGCTGCCCGGCCGTTCGCTGATCCTGGTGGACCGGTCGCCGTCGATGTTTCCCGGCCGCGCATGGTCGACGCCGCACCGCTCGGACATCCCACTCGCCGAGCAGGCGGCCGTGTTCGGCGCCGCGCTCGCGATGCGCGCGGAGCTGCCGACGCTCGTCGAGTTCGGGATGGAGAGCCGGCGTCTGAACTTCCGGAGGGGCGGCAGTGTGCTGCGGCTCGTCGAGAGGTTCGGGCAGATCTCCGGCACCGACATCCCGACCGCGGTGAAGAAGCACTTCTCCGGGCACGACCGTGTGGTCGTCGTCACCGACGAGCAGACCCGGCCCGGCTGGTTCCCGTCGAACGCCGAGGGCTTCGGCGGCATGGCCGAGACCGAGATCGACGCGCTCGTGCCGAGGGACGTGCCGGTCCACATGTGGAACATGGCCGGATACAAGGTGGGCGCGACCCCTTCGGGCGGCGCGAACCGGCACGCGTTCGGCGGCCTCACGGACCAGGCGTTCCGCCTGATCCCGCTCGTCGAGCGAGGCGGCGACGCGCGCTGGCCGTGGCAGGCGCAGCCGAAGTAGGGAAGAGGCGCGGGTTGGCCGTCCGGCGGAAGCCGGGCAGGTCAGCCCGCCGACTCCCCGGCGTGCGGGCTCAGGACGCCCGCCGTCACCAGCGCGATCAGCACGATGCCGAGCAGGATCCGGTAGTACACGAACGGCATGAAGCTCTTCGTCGAGATGAACTTCATGAACCATGCGATCACCGCGTATCCGACGCCGAAGGCGATGATCGTCGCGAAGGCGGTCGGGCCCCAGGAGACGGAGCCGTCCTGCCCGGCGTCCTTCAGCTCGAAGACACCGGAGGCGAGGACCGCCGGGATCGCGAGGAGGAACGAGTAGCGGGCCGCGGCCTCACGGGTGTACCCCATGAGGAGGCCGCCGCTGATGGTCGCGCCGGAGCGCGAGACCCCGGGGATCAGGGCCATGGCCTGGCAGACGCCGTAGATCAGACCGTCCTTGACGCTCAGGTCCTTGAGGCCCTTGCGCTCCCGCACCGCGCGGTGCTTGCCGCCGACCTCGTCGCGCGCCGCGAGACGGTCCGCGACACCGAGGACGACGCCCATCACGATGAGGGTCGTCGCGGTCAGCCGCAGATCGCGGAACGGGCCCTCGATCTGGTCCTTGAACGCGACACCGAGCACGCCGATCGGAATCGATCCCACGATCACGAGCCAGCCCATCTGCGCGTCGTGGTCGCTGCGCAGCGCCTTGTTCGTGAGGGAGCGGAACCACGCGGAGATGATCCGCGCGATGTCCTTGCGGAAGTAGATCACCACCGCCGTCTCCGTGCCGAGCTGGGTGATCGCCGTGAACGCGGCTCCCGGGTCGTGCCAGCCCGCGAAGGCCGCGGTCAGCCGCAGATGCGCGCTCGACGAGATGGGCAGGAACTCGGTCAGCCCCTGGACGAGTCCGAGGATGAATGATTCGAACCAAGACATGAAGTTACGCGATCCAAGTGCTGACGTGAGCTGACCGCAGACGCGCAGGCCAGAGGCGGACACGGAGAAAGGAAGGACGGACGGGCGAGGCCGTACTGGTCAAGGGGTACGGAAATGGAAGGGCGCCCGCCGTGGGGCAGCGTAGCGCCCTTGTATGAAGAGACGACGACAGGGCCTCTCCACGCGGGCGGCAGCTACGCAGCGGCCGGTCCCGCCTTGGTCCATCCCGGGGCCTGGGGATGGGCGCTCAGGTCCTCGTGGTGGACGGCGTCGCCGCATGCGGAACAGGTCACGACGGGGACCAGTTCATTGCCGCAGGTGTGCTCGATCACCATCGGGCGGTCGCCGTCGTCGCGCAGATGGCGGTCGCCCCACGCCATGAGGGTCATGAGGACCGGCTCCAGTTCGAGCCCCGCAGTGGTGGGCCGGTACTCGAAGCGCTGCGGGCGCTCCTGGTAGGCGACCTTCTTGAGGACGCCGGCGTCGACGAGGCGGCGCAGGCGCGTCGCGAGGATGTCGCGCGGCGCTCCGATGTTGCGCACCAGCTGGTCGAAGCGTCCGTTGCCGAGGCACACCTCGCGCAGGACCAGGAGCGAGTACTTCTCGCCGACCACGGCCAGCGTGTCGGCGATCGAGCAGGGGCGCGGGTCCTTGGCGGCTGGCATGCGCATCAGTGTAAGCGAGGGTTTGCTTTTCCAACCTACCGGGCTATCGTGAGTTCAGTTTTCCTACTCACTGGTAATCGGTGCCGGGCACCGACCCGTCGGCCAAGGAGGCCCGCGCCATGCGTGACGCAGTCATCGTCGAAGCCGTACGCACCCCCGTCGGCAAGGGCAAGCCGAACGGGACGCTCGCACAGGTCCACCCCGTCGAGCTCCTCGCCCACACCCTGCGCAGCCTCGTCGGGCGCGCCGGGATCGATCCCGCGCAGATCGACGACGTCATCGGCGGCACCGTCGACCAGGTCGCCGAGCAGGCCATGAACACCACCCGGTACGCCGTCCTGTCGGCGGGCTTCCCGGAGTCCGTGCCCGCCACGACCGTCGACCGCCAGTGCGGCTCGTCCCAGCAGGCCGTGCACTTCGCCGCGCAGGGCGTCATCTCCGGCGCCTACGACATGGTCATCGCCGGTGGCGTGGAGTCCATGAGCCGCGTACCGATGTGGTCGAACGTGCCCGAGGGCGCCGATCCGTTCGGTCCCGGCGTCGCCGAGCGCTACCCGGAAGGTCTGGTCCCGCAGGGCGTCAGCGCCGAGCTCATCGCCGCCAAGTGGTCGCTGTCCCGCGAGACGATGGACGCCTACGCCGTCGAGTCGCACCGCAAGGCCGCCCAGGCCTGGGCGAACGGGCTCTTCGACGCCGAGGTCGCGCCCCTCGGAGGCGCCACCCGCGACGAGTCCGTGCGCCCCGGCACCACCGCCGAGATCCTCGCCGGGCTCAAGCCCGCCTACTACGACCCGCGCTTCGCCGAGCGCTTCCCGCAGATCGACTGGTCGGTGACCGCGGGCAACGCGAGCCCCGTCAACGACGGCGCCTCCGCCGTCCTCATCACCACGAGCGAGAACGCGGCCCGGCTCGGCCTGCGCCCGCTCGCCCGTCTCCACAGCTTCGCCGTCACCGGCTCGGACCCGCTCCTGATGCTCACCGGCGTCATCCCCGCCACCGAGAAGGTGCTGCGCAAGGCGGGTCTCGAGCTGGGCGACATCGACCTGTTCGAGGTCAACGAGGCGTTCGCGGCCGTGGTCCTCGCCTGGCTCCAGGAGACCGGCGCCGACCCGGCGAAGCTGAACGTGCACGGCGGCGCCATCGCGCTCGGCCACCCGCTCGGCGCGAGCGGCACCCGTCTGATGACCACCCTGGTCCACGCGATGCGCGCCCGCGGCGCACGCTACGCACTCCAGACCATGTGCGAGGCGGGCGGGCTCGCCAACGCGACCATCCTGGAAGCGCTCTGAATCTCCAGGGACGCGTCAGCAGGGGGGCGGTGGGTTTCCAGGGGTGCGTCAGCCGCGGAGGCGGTCGCGCTTGCACCACGCGACCACCGCACCCGCGAGGCCGGTCAGCGCGATGAAACCCATCGCGATCAGGAACGCGGGCGACGTCGGCGTCGAGGCCCTGGCCCCGGCGACGACGTAGGCCACCGTGTTCGGGACCGAGCCGATCGCCGTGGCGAGAAGGAAAGGCGCCCACCGCATCCGCGAGACCGCGGCGCAGTAGTTGGCCGCCCAGAACGGCACCCCCGGGAACAGCCGCGCCGCCAGCATCGACCGGAAGCCGTGCCGGCTGAGCTGACCGTCGGCCGCCTTCAGCCAGCGGCCGCGAACGAGGGGCCGCAGCGCCTCCTGGCCGAGCACCCGGCCGAGCCCGAACGCCAGCCCGGCGCCGAGCACGGTCCCGCCGAGCGCCGCCAGAGTGCCGAGCTGTGAACCGAACAGCGCACCCGCCGCGAGGTTGAGGAGCGGCCGCGGTACGAAAGCCACCGTGCACAGGCCGTACGCGACACCGAACAGGACGACCGCGGCGGCACCGCTCATCTGGGGAGGCCAGCCGTCCGCGAGCAGTCTCTGCGGCTGGAGGAGCAGCACCGTCGCCCCGCCCGCGGCGAGCAGCGCCACCAGGAGCGACAGCCGAGACCATGGGGACAGCAGAACTCTCGTGCAGCGCAGGGCAAGACCCGCCGGCCGGGCGGCGGCGAGTCCCTCGGGACGTGTCGCGACGGTGTCGGGCATCCGGGGAGACTAACCGACCCATATGTATGTTCGCCGTAGGGTTGTGTCGCATGACCGTCACAGTCCCGCGCAGCGCGCTGGCCGACACTCTGCTGGAGCGGCTCACCTCCGTGTACCCCATGGCGGCCGAACCCGGGCGGGCGGGGCAGATGCGCGCGTACATGAAGGACGTGGCCCCCTTCCTCGGTCTCGCCACCCCCGTCCGACGCGCACTCTCGCGCACCGTCCTGGCCGGGACCCCGCGCCCGGACGAGGCCGACTGCACCGCGCTCGCGCTGCGCTGCTGGGAGCTGCCCGAGCGCGAGTACGCGTACTTCGCGGTCGACTACCTGCGCCGGCACGCGGGCCGCTGTTCGTCCGGCTTCCTGCCCGTCGCCCGGCACCTGGTGTCAACGGTCCCGTGGTGGGACACCGTCGACCTGCTCGCCGCGCACGTCGTCGGCGCGCTCGTCGCGGCCGACCCGCGCCTTGAGAAGGACATGGACGCGTGGATCGAGGACGACGATCTGTGGATCGCCCGCACCGCGCTCCTGCACCAGCTCCGCCGCAAGGAGACGACCGACACGGAGCGCCTCTTCGGCTACTGCCTGCGCCAGGCCCCGCACCCCGACTTCTTCATCCGCAAGGCCATCGGCTGGTGCCTGCGCGAGTACGCGAAGACCGACCCCGCTGCCGTACGTTCCTTCGTCGCCGCCCACCGGGACCGGCTCGCGCCTCTGTCGGTGCGCGAGGCCCTGAAGAACATCGGCCCCTGAACTCCCTTACGCCCCACGGGAGACAGGGCCCGAGCGGCCCGCCGGAAAACCATTCGACCTGCGCCGTTCTGTGGGCAATGATCGGCGTCATGTTCCGGTACGCCTTCCCCGCAGCCACGTCCGCAGTCGCGGACGCTGCGAAGGCTGCCGTCTTCCTGGCCGCCGCAGCAGACGGCGCCCGAAGCTGACCCTCTCCGGACATTCCGGCGGACCCCGCAGGGGGAGGGTCGGTGGGACTCCGGGGTCCCCGCCTCATCAAGGAGGCCATCACGCCCTGTTCCGTTGAGGAACACGTTCCGGGAGGAACCACCCAGTCATGCCCAAGACGGCATACGTGCGCACCAAGCCGCACCTCAACATCGGCACCATGGGCCACGTCGACCACGGCAAGACGACCCTCACCGCCGCCATCACCAAGGTCCTCGCCGAGCGCGGCGCCGGCACGTTCGTGCCCTTCGACCGCATCGACCGCGCCCCGGAGGAGGCCGCCCGCGGCATCACCATCAACATCGCGCACGTCGAGTACGAGACCGACACCCGGCACTACGCGCACGTCGACATGCCCGGCCACGCCGACTACGTCAAGAACATGGTCACCGGGGCCGCGCAGCTCGACGGGGCGATCCTCGTCGTCTCCGCGCTCGACGGAATCATGCCGCAGACCGCCGAGCACGTCCTGCTCGCCCGCCAGGTCGGCGTCGACCACATCGTCGTCGCGCTGAACAAGGCGGACGCGGGGGACGAGGAGCTCACCGACCTCGTCGAGCTGGAGGTCCGCGAGCTGCTCTCCGCGCACGGGTACGGCGGCGACTCGGTCCCCGTGGTGCGGGTCTCCGGGCTCAAGGCCCTTGAGGGCGACCCCCGTTGGACCGGGGCGATCGACGCGCTGCTCGACGCCGTGGACACGTATGTGCCCATGCCCGAGCGGTACGTGGACGCGCCGTTCCTGTTGCCGGTGGAGAACGTGCTCACCATCACCGGGCGCGGCACGGTCGTCACCGGGGCCGTCGAGCGCGGCAGGGTGCGCGTCGGTGACCGCGTCGAGATCTTCGGCGCGGAGACCGGCGCGGCGGCGACCGTGGTCACCGGCCTGGAGACCTTCGGCAAGCCCATGGAGGAGGCGCAGGCCGGGGACAACGTGGCGCTGCTCCTGCGCGGCGTGCCCCGCGACGCGGTCCGCCGGGGTGACGTCGTCGCGGCCCCCGCCAGCGTCAGCCCGAGCCGCCGCTTCACGGCACAGGTGTACGTCCTCTCGGCGGCCGAGGGCGGCCGGACGACACCGGTCGCCACCGGCTACCGCCCGCAGTTCTACCTGCGGACCGCGGACGTCGTCGGCGACGTCGACCTCGGCGAGAGCGCCGTCGCCCGGCCCGGGGACACCGTCACGATGACGGTCGAGCTCGGCCGCGACGTGCCCCTGGAGGCGGGCCTCGGCTTCGCGATCCGCGAGGGCGGTCGCACCGTCGGCGCGGGCACCGTCAGCTCCGTCGGCTGAACCGCACCGTCCGCCTCCCGCACCCCGCGGGAGGCGGACGGTCGCACGTCGGCCACACTGGACGCCGGCGCCGGCAAGGAGGTCTCAAGTGGCGGGCAGGGCACTCGTACTCGGGGGCGGCGGCCTCTCCGGCATCGGCTGGATCTGTGGAATCCTCCACGGCCTCGCCGAGGCCGGTGCCGGTCTGTGGGACGCCGACACCGTGATCGGCACCTCCGCGGGCTCCGTCGTCGGCGCCCAGCTCACCTCCGGCAGACTCACCCCCGCCGAGCTGTACGAGCGCCAACTCGCCGCACCCGTGGGGGAGATCCCCGGGCATCTGGGTCCGGCCGCCACCCTCCGCCACGCCCGCGCCGCGCTCGCCTCGCGTACTCCCGAGGACTTCGGCCGCAAGGCGGGGCACATCGCGCTGGCCGCCGACACCCCGGACGAGGCGACGCGCCGCGCGGTCATCGCGGGGCGGCTCGTCTCGCACAGCTGGCCCGAGCGGCCGCTCCTGGTGACGGCGGTACGGGCGACGACCGGCGAGTTCCACGTCCTCGACCGGGACAGCGGCGTCGGCCTGGTCGACGCCGTCGCGGCCAGCTGCGCCGTGCCGGGCGTCTGGCCGCCGGTCACGCTCGAGGGCAGCCGCTGGATCGACGGCGGCGTCCGCTCCCCGGCCAACGCGCACCTCGCCGAAGGCCACGACCGCGTCGTGATCATCGCCCCGGTCGCAGCGGGCGGCGGCACCCTCGAACCGGCCCGCGCCCAGGCGGAACGCCTCACCGCGGGCGGGGCGAGGGTCACCCTCATCACCCCGGACCGCACCACCAGAAAGGCAATGGGCGACAACAGCCTCGACCCGGCCCACCGTGCCCCGTCGGCCCGAGCAGGCCGGGAACAGGCGATGGCGCACGCGGCGGGCGTGGCGGAGGTGTGGGGCTGAGCAACGCCCTGGCGCGTGCCGTGCGGCACCCGGCCCCCGCCGCCCGCACACCCTGCGAATGCCGCCCGGCACCCGGCATGCCCGTCGCCCGCCGAACGCCGCCCGGTAAGCCGGCTACCCCACGGCCCCGTCCACCCCGTGAACCCCGCCCGGCCCCCGCCACCCCCACCGCCCGGCACAATGGACGGCGTGGATGAGCCGATACCCGTGACCAGGACCGTCGATCACGGCACCGCCAAGCTGATGCCCGACGTGGACCGGCGTCGGGCCTGGCTGCTCACGGTCGACGGGGCGCCGCAGTCGTACGTGGATCTGGACGCGCCGGAACACCTCGAATTCGAGTACGCGCGCCGGCTCGGGCATGTCCTCGACTGTGCGGACGAGCCCGGAAAGCCCCTCGACGTGCTGCATCTGGGCGGTGGCGCGCTGACCCTGCCCCGATACACAGCGGCGACGCGGCCCGGCTCACGTCAGGTCGTGGTCGAGGCGGACCGCGGGCTGCTCGCCCTGGTCGCCGAGCATCTGCCCGTCCCCGACGGCGCCGGGATCACCGTCCACGGGGCCGACGCCCGCACCTGGCTGGAGTCGGCCGACGCCGACAGCGCCGACGTACTCGTGGCGGACGTCTTCGGCGGCTCCCGCGTCCCGGCCCACCTGACCACCGTGGCGTACGCCGAGGCCGCCGAGCGGGTCCTGCGCCTCACGGGCGTCTACGCGGCGAACCTCGCGGACGGCACGCCCTTCGCCTTCCTCCGCTCCCAACTCGCCACGTTCTCAGCAGTGTTCGAGCATCTGGCGCTGATCGCGGAGCCCGCCGTGCTGCGCGGCAGGCGCTTCGGGAACACCGTCCTCGTGGCCTCCCACGAGGAACTCGACATCGCGGCGCTCGCCCGGCGCGCCGCGGCGGACGCGTTCCCGGCCCGCGTCGAGCACGGAGCTCAGCTGCGCCGTTTCACCGGCAGCGCGAAGCCCGTACGGGACGAGGACGCGGTGCCCTCACCCGAGCCGCCCGGCGGCTCCTTCGGCATCGGCTGAGACCGGCTCCGGCACGGGCTGCTTGTCGGCGTCGGCGTCGGCGCGGCGCGTCAGCTGCCGTACCTCCGGCACGAACAGGACCGCGCCGGTCGCCACGACCACGAGCGCCGCACAGCCCCACAGCGCCGGGGACAGGCCGAAGGCGGCCTCCGCCGGGCCCGCGAGCGCCGTGGCGACCGGCACCATCGCGACGGAGCCGAACCAGTCGTACGCGGAGACCCGGGACAGCTTCTCCTCCGGGATCTCCTGGTGGAGCGCCGTCATCCAGGAGACGCTGAACACCTCGATCGTCACGCCGCTCACGAACATCACGCAGACCAGCACGGCGAGCGGCACAGGCAGGGCGAGCGCCGCCGAAGGCAGCGCCAGCGGGAACACACAGAGGGTCCCGGCGAGCAGCAGCCGCCGCGGTTTCCACCTCATCATCAGGAACGCCCCGGCGACGGTTCCGACGCCGAAGGCGCCGAGGGCGAGCCCCCAGGGGCCCGGTCCGCCGAGGGAGTCGCGGGCGACGAGCGGGCCGAAGACCGCGTCGGCGGCGCCGACCACCGCGACCACGACGGAGAACTGCGCGACGACGCTCCACAGCCACGGCCGGCCGATGAACTCCTGCCAGCCGTCGCGCATATCGGCGAGGAGGCCCCCGCCGGGCTCGCGCGGCGCGATATGGCTGACGTCGAGGAACGAGCGCAGCGCCCCCGCGACGGCGAACGCCACCGCGTCCACGGCGAGTACCCAGCCGGGCCCGATGGCCGCGACCATCGCGCCGCCGAGCGCCGCGCCGCCCACGGCCGCGCCCGACATCGCCATCCGGAAGAGGGCGAAGGCGCGGCTCGCCTGCTCCCGGTCGACCGACGACATCAGCATGCCTTCGGCGGCGGGGTTGAAGAAGGCCTGGCCCGTGCCGCCCAGCGCGCTGAGCAGCATCATCTGCCACAGCTCGGGCGTCCCGGTCAGGACGATCAGCGCGAAGGCGCCCTGGGAGAGGAAGTTGAGCGCGTTGGCCGCGACCATCACGTGGTGGCGCGGCAGCCGGTCGGCGACGGCCCCGCCGACGAGCAGGAACAGGACGAGCGCCAGGGTGCGTGACGCGGCGACGAGGCCGACGTCCCCGCCGTCGCCCCCCGTCTCGAGCACCGCGAACGCGGACGCGATCAGCGCGCCGTTGCTGCCGAGGGTCGTCACGAACGCCGCCACCGCCAGCAGGCTGTAGTTGCGGCCCGCCCACGCGAGTCGGCGGGGTCTGAGCGGGGAGGCGGCGGGAGAGTTCACTGAGGGACTATCGCCGCAGCAGGGGCGACTTGCCAAACGAGATTCTTCCGGCGGGAGCCGGTTGATTCTCGAGGAATGGGCTGATGACCGAGAATGCGATCTCCGGCTGGTGGGTCCACCGCAACTGCCGGCGCTGATCGCATCACGCCGCTGACAGCCTCGGGCCTGCCCTTCACCGGGCAGGCCCGACGCGCTGCTTTTGTGCGGCTCAGTCCACGCTGGGGTCGCCCTGGAGGCGGACGGTGCTGAGGATCTTCTGCACCGTGGCGTCCGGGACCTCGTCCTTCACGCCCTTGGCGCCGTAGAACGTCCAGGAGACGAAGTCGCCCTGGGAGTTCTTGAAGGCGAACACGGTGGCCTTGCCGTCCGTGTCGCACTTCCCCTTCTTCGGCACGCCGGACGACGTGGTCGTCGCCACGCTTCCCTTGACGCCGGAGTCGGTCGTGAAGTCCTTCGGCTTACCGATCTTCAGGAGCTTCTTCGAGGAGTCCTTCTGGTCGGTGTAGCCGCCGAACACCCACCACGCCGAGTCGTTGCGCGCGACGTCCTGGGTGTTCTTGGCGCCGTTCTGCCCCTTGGTGCCTGTCGCGGCGAGGGCGCTGTCGTCCTCGGTGCCGTCCTTGTCGTCGTCCGACGTGCACCACTTCTCCTTGAGGAACGCGGGTGCGGACATCGTGATGAGGGGCTTGGCGCCCTCGTCCTTCGCGTCGTCGAAGCCGGTGATGAGGCCGTCCGATTTCACGACCCAGTCGGCCGGTACGTCGAACGCGGTCCCGTACTTGGGGTTCACGACGACCTGCCAGCCCTCAATGGTGGCCTTCGGCGCGTTCGACGGGTCGCGCGGGTTGACGCCGTCACTCGCGTCGGGGCTCGGGTCCTTGGAGGCCGACTTCGTGGGGGACTTGGACGGCTTGGGGTCCGCCTTGTCCTCCTTGTCACCACCGAGGACGAGGAACCCGGTCACACCGGCGGCGACCACCACGGCCGCGGCCGCGACGATCGCGGTGATCTTCGTCTTGTTGCCGCCGCCGTTGCCGCTCGGCGGCTGGGGAGCGCCGAGCGGGACGGTGGGAGCGCCCCACTGTCCGGGAGGCTGCTGCCCCGGCTGCTGCTGGTACGGATTGGGCTGCTGCTGGTAGCCCGGCTGCTGATAGGGGTTGGGCTGCTGCTGGTACCCCGGCTGCTGGTACGGATTCTGGTCCTGCGGGTTCTGCTCGCCCCCGGGCGGCTGCTGTCCTGGCCACATGGCGCACAACAATAGAGGTCCCGTCAGCTGCCGGCACCGTCGCCCTGTACCGGACGTGCAACGGTTCGCCTGCCGCCCCGTCACCGCGCCGCGTGTCAGGAGTCGCTGACGTCCACGAGCCGCACCGTGCTGACGATCTTCCTGACCGTCGCGTCGGGCACCTCGCCCTTGACGCCCGTGGGCCCGAAGAACGACCAGGACGCGAAGTCGCCGTCGGCGTCCTTGAAGGCGAACACGGCGGCCTTGCCGTCGGAGGAGCACTTGCCGTGCTTCTTCTGCTCGACGCCCGTCGAAGAGGCGGTCACCAGGCTGCCGGTGAGGCCGGACGCGGTGGTGTACGACTCCGCCGGCTTCGTGGTGACGCTCTTCTTGTCGGGCTGCGAGTACGCGCCGTAGACCCACATCGTGGCGTCCTTGGTGGCGGCGTCCTCGGTGCTCTTGGCGCCGTTGTTGCCCCGCGACCCGGTCGCGCCGAGGGAGGACTCCTCCTCGTTGCCGTCCTTGTCGTCGTCGGACACGCACCACTTCTCGTCGAGGAACGCCGGGTTGCTCATGGCGATGAGCGGCTTCTCCTGCGGGTCGCCTTCCTTGGAGACCCAGTTGACCCAGCCGTTCGACTTCACCAGCCAGGTGGAGGGAACGTCGAACGCCATGCCGTGGTCGGCGTTCACCACGGTCTTCCAGCCGTCCACGGTGGGCTCGACACCGCCGCCCGCGCGCGGGTTGCCGGTCGCGCTCGGCGCGGCTGCCGAGGACTTCGTGGGACCGGGCCCGGCGTTGTCGTCCTTCTTGTCCTTGTCGCCGCCGAGGACGATGACCCCGGTGACCACGGACGCGACGACGACCGCGGCGGCGGCCACGACGGCGATGAGAGCCGCCCGTCCGCGCTTGGGGGGTTCGGGCGACGGCTGGGGTGAACCGGCGGGAATCGTGGGCGCGTTCCAGACCTGCTGCCCGGACGGCTGGGGATACGGGTTCGGCTGCTGGTACGGATTCGGTTGGCGGCCCTGCGGGTTCTGCTCGCCCCCGGGACCCTGCTCTCCTGGCCACATGGCGAGCAACGATAGAGCCACCGCCGGGCCGAGGATGGCCAAGGTCGCTACTCGTGGGTAACATCACGCCACATGAGCGCTGAACAGATGTCGATCGGCGAGATGCTCGCCGCCACCGTGCCGATGGCCCGGACCCTGAACCTCGAATTCCTCGAGACCACCCCGGAGAAGGCCGTCGTGGCCCTGCCGGACCAGAGCGAGTACCACAACCACGTCGGCGGCCCGCACGCCGGAGCGATGTTCACGCTCGGCGAGTCCGCGAGCGGCGCGATCGTCCTCGCCGCCTTCGGGGACCAGCTGTCGCGGGCGGTGCCGCTCGCGGTGCGCGCCGACATCGCGTACAAGAAGCTCGCCATGGGTCCCGTCACGGCGACGGCCACGCTCGGCCGCCCGGCCGCCGACGTGGTCGCCGAGCTCGACGCGGGGAAGCGCCCCGAGTTCCCGGTGGCGGTCGCGATCCAGCGCGCCGACGGTGCGGTGACGGGGGAGATGAGCGTCGTCTGGACCCTGCGCCCCAACGGCTGAGCCGAACATTTCCGTTACCTCCGAACGGGTAGGCTGCCTGGCGTGCGCACCCGGGGGAGCGCGCGCCGGGCACACGCCCACCGACACGGGAGGAATCGGCGTTGCACGTCCAGGAGTGGCTCGACACGGTACCGGCGGTCGCCATCTATGCCCTGGTGGCCGGGGTCATCGGCCTCGAGAGCCTGGGCATCCCGCTGCCGGGAGAGATCGTCCTGGTCTCGGCGGCGCTGCTGTCCTCCCAGCACGGTGACGTCAACCCGATCGTCCTGGGCGCCTGCGCCAGCGCGGGAGCCGTCATCGGCGACTCCATCGGATACGCCATCGGCCGCAAGGGCGGACGCCCCCTGCTGGCCTGGCTGGGCAAGAAGTTCCCGCGCCACTTCGGCGAGGCCCATGTCGCGACCGCCGAGCGCTCCTTCGAGAAGTGGGGCATGTGGGCGGTCTTCTTCGGCCGCTTCGTCGCCCTGCTGCGCATCTTCGCGGGCCCGCTCGCGGGTGTGCTGCACATGCCGTACTGGAAGTTCCTCATCGCGAACTTCCTCGGCGGTGTCATCTGGGCCGGCGGCACGACCGCCGTCATCTACTACATCGGCGTGGTCGCCGAGGACTGGCTCAAGCGGTTCTCGTACTACGGGCTCGGCGCGGCCGTGCTGATCGGCGTGGCCTCCATGCTGATCGTCAGGCGCAAGGCGAAGAAGGCGGCGGCCGAGGCGGAGCCGGTCCCGGCCGCCGACTGACCGGGCCGGTCAGCTGTCCTCGTGCGCCGCGCGGTGGGCCTTCGCCAGCTCCACGTAGAGCGTGCCGTTCAGGGTGATGCCCGCCCGCTCCTCCTCGGTCAGCGGGCGCTTCACCTTGGCGGGGACGCCGGCTACGAGTGAGCCCGGGGGGACCTGCATTCCCTGCGGGACGAGGGCTTGGGCGGCGACCAGGGAACCGGCGCCGATCACCGCGCCGTTGAGGACCGTGGCGCCCATGCCGACGAGGCAGTCGTCCTCGACGGTGCAGCCGTGCAGGACCGCGTTGTGCCCGACGGAGACCCGCTCGCCGACCGTCACCGGGAAGCCGGGGTCGACATGCACCGTGCAGTTGTCCTGGATGTTGCTGTCGGCGCCGAGCACGATCGGGCCGCAGTCCGCGCGCAGCACCGCGCCGTACCAGACACTCGCCCCGGCGTTCAGGGTGACCTCGCCGATCACGACCGAGGTCGGCGCGGCGAACGCCTCCGCATCAAGCTCCGGATCCTTGCCGCCGATCCCGGTGATGAGTGCCTGCTGGCCCATCGCTCTGTCTCCTCTTCGGTCTTCCGCACAGCCCGTGTCGCGCCAGAGCGAACCGTACGGGACGGCCCCGAGCGGGTGCCGCGTGGGGCGAAGATCACAGGCCAGGGCTCTGCGCGGTGGCACACGGCTGAGTAACGTGAGGCTGTGCCGAAGAACTGGAACGCGTTCTCATCCCGCGACTTCACCGGACGCCTGGCCCATCGCGCGGTGCAGGCGGGCTGGCGCCTGGCGCAGCGCGCGGGCGCGGTGACCGCGGCACATCCCGGCCGCTACCGGTTCGGGTCCCTCGGTCACGGCACCAAGCTGGCCTTCCCGCAGGGCACGGTCTTCGGCGAGCCCTGGATCCACCTCGGCGCGCACTGCATCATCGCTGAACAGGTCACCCTCACCGCGGGCCTGATGCCCGGCCTCGACCTCGGTTCCGAGCCGATCCTGCGCCTGGGCGACGGCGTCGTCCTCGGCCGCGGCAGCCATGTCATCGCCGACACGACGGTGACCATCGGCAGCGACTGCTACTTCGGGCCGTACGTCTACGTGACCTCGACCAACCACTCGTACGACGACCCGCACCAGCCCATCGGCAAGCAGTGGCCGCGCATGGAGCCGGTGGAGATCGGGCCCGGCTGCTGGATCGGCACCGGCGCGGTGATCCTGCCCGGCGCGCGGATCGGCCGGAACGTCGTGGTCGCCGCCGGTGCCGTCGTGCGCGGCGAGGTGCCGGACCACGCCGTGGTGGCCGGCGCGCCCGCCCGGGTCGTCCGGAGCTGGGACGAGGAGAACGGGTGGCAGCCGCCGCTGCGCACACCCGCCCCCGCCCCGATCCCCGAAGGCGTCACCCCCGAACAGCTCCTCGCGCTCGCCGACCTGGAAGAGCTCGAAGAGGGCGTACAACAGCCGGGCGCGAGCGCCTGAGACAGGCCCTGGTGACCTGAGTCGGAGATTCGGTGGCAGTATGCGGCGACGCAGGCACTGGGCCCTTTCGTCCGGATCAGGTCCTAACCTGTCGCCAGCAGCACCGTGCCCACCAGTGCGAGGCCCGCCCCCGCGGCCTGTACTCCGCGCAGCCGCTCGCCGAGGAAACCGCGCGCGGCCAGCGCCGTCACCACGGGGTAGAGCGAGGCGAGTACGGCGGCCACGGTGACCGGGCCCCGCTGTGCGGCCATCGCGTACGTGCCGTTGGCCGCGACGTCGGCGAGGCCCACGAACGCCAGCGCCGGGAGCGCCGACCGGACGACCTTCATTCTGCCGTCCTCGGGAAGCGCCCGGCCGCCGCGCCGCACGGACACGTACAGGGCCGTGCCGCCCGCCGCCACATTCGTCACCCGCTGCACGAAGAGCGCCAGGAAGAGTCCCGTCACGGTGGTCGAGGCCTCCGCGATCAGGGCCATCACCGCGCCGAAGCCGAACGCCGCGAGCAGCGTGAGCAGGACGGCCTGGCGCTGCACGGGCGCGCCCCTGAACTGCGGACCGCCGGCCAGGACGACCCCGGTGACGGCCACGCCGATGCCCGCGAACTGGAGCAGCCCCGGACGCTCCCCGAGCACCAGGCCGACGGCCACGGGGACGGTGACGCCGAGCGAGCCGAGCGGCGAGACGACGCCCATCGGGCCGAGGGCGAGGGCCTTGTAGAAGGCGAGCATGGCGACCGGGCCGACGAGACCGGCCGCGACCGCGAACCACAGCTGCGGACCCGCTTCGCTCCAGGCGCCGGTCGCGGCCACGATCGCGCCGAGTACCGCGACGGCGATGCCCTGCGAGACCACCACGACCGTGAGCGCGGGCGTTCGCCGGGTGAGGAGCCCTCCGCCGAAGTCGGCCAGGCCCCACAGGAGGCTGGTGGCCAGGGCGAAGAGTGCTGTCATGGTCTGCCTCGCAGTACAGTGTGGTGAACATCGGTGAATGCTTTGTTGCACCACAGGTTAGTTCAATGAATTGAACTCTGTCATCCATAATATTGGACGGAATGTGTCGGACCTCGATCTGCTGACCCAGTCCCTCGGCCGCAACGTCAAGCGCTGGCGCACCGAGCGGGGCTTCACCCTGGACGGTCTCGCCACCCGCGCCGGAGTCAGCCGCGGCATGCTCATCCAGATCGAGCAGGCCCGCACCAACCCCAGCATCGGCACCGTCGTCAAGATCGGTGACGCGCTCGGCATCAGCATCACCACCCTGCTCGACTACGAACAGGGCCCGAAGGTCCGCATCGTCCCGCCCGAGCAGGCCGTGCGCCTGTGGAGCACGGAAGGCGGCAGCTACAACCGCCTGCTCGCCGGGACCGAGGCCCCCGGCCCCCTGGAGATGTGGGACTGGCGCCTGGAGCCGGGCGACGGCAGCGGCTCCGACCCCCACCCCGCGGGCACCGTCGAGCTGCTCCATGTGACGGCCGGGGAGCTGACCCTGGTCGTGGACGGCGCCGAGTACCGCGTGCCCGCCGGATCCAGCGTCTCGTTCGAGGCCGACTCCTCGCACACGTACCGCAACGACGGCACCGAGGTGATGGAGATGACCATGGCCGTATCGGTGCCGCCCGTACGCTGAGACGCCCGACTCGCCCGCTCCGGACGGCTGTTAGCGTGCCGACATGCGCGCACCCATCGGAAATTTCGACCACGTCCGCCCCGCTCCCGAAGCGCTCGACCTGCTCACGGACCCGGTGGCCGACGCCGTACGCAACTGGCACGGCACGGTCCCGGCGGAGCAGCTGATCCACGTCGACACCGAGCCCGAGTGGGCGGACACGGCCACGTTCGTCGAGCACTACGGCCCCGAGCTGCTCCAGGACTCCGCGAACTGCGTCGTCGTCGCGGGCAAGCGCGGCGGTGAGACGACGCTCGCCGCCTGCCTGGTCCTCTCCGGAACCCGCGTCGACGTCAATGGCGTCGTGCGGCGTCAACTGGGCGCCCGTAAGGCGTCGTTCGCCCCGATGGAGACGGCCACCGGGGCCACCGGCATGGAGTACGGCGGCATCACCCCGGTCGGGCTTCCCGCCGACTGGCCGCTCCTCGTGGACGCGGCGGTCGTCGACCGGCCGCACGTCCTGGTCGGCAGCGGAACGCGCCGCGGCAAGCTCATCGTGCCCGGCAAGGCGTTCCTCGACCTGCCCGGCGCGGTCGTCCTCGAAGGGCTCGGCGTGAACTGATCCGCCCGCCGGTGAACGAACCCGGAGGCCGCCGCGTCTGAGGAGCGGTTCCGCGCAGAGGCGCGGGGCAGGGGCTCGGAAGCGGATGGGGCGAGGAATGAGAATCCGGACGGCGGTCGTGCTGGTGGCGGCGTTGGTGTCGCTGGTCTCCGTGGCGGCCTGCGATACGGGCACACCGGTCCCCGAGGACCTGGTGGTGACCGGATCCTCGCCGGCCGCCCCCTACCGCGGTCCGCTCAAGGCGAAGGCGCCCGACATCGACGGTGACGACGACAACGTCCAGGGCGGGGGTGCCTCCGTCCGCGCCCTCGAATGCGTGGGCAAGCCGTACCAGGGCGGCGGCGGGGACGACGGCTGGGGCGCGTCGGACGGCGCGGACTCGCCGGACCAGGCCCTGAGCGCCCTCGTGGCCGACGAGTTCTCCCGGTCCCTGCCGCGCCGTGGCTATCGCGTCGAGCGCGAGGCGGGCCGCCGCGTCCTTTACTCGTACGACGTCGGGGGTCGCACCCGCGTCGCCGTGATCGTCGCCAAGGACCTGCCGCGCAGGCCGGGCTGGGGTCTGGAGACGTACGCCCAGTGCGACCCGTCCGAATTCGCCCGACGGGACCGTGCGCACCTCGACATCCGGGTGTGGGCGGACCGTACGGGGCGACCGGCCCCCGCGTCCGAGATCTTCAGCACGGCCGGCCCCGAGCACTGCGACTGGCAGTCGGCGGAGTTCCTCCACCTCGGCGACCGGCAGTACCTGCGGGACCCCGAACACTCGCTGCCCCGCGAACTCCTGCACTCCTCGTACGGGCCGAAGACGCGGCTGCCCGAGGGGGCCACGGACACCGGATACCGCGACGGCCGGCGCCAACTGTGGCTCTCCGCCGACAAGTCGGACGCGTATGTGCGCACCGGGAGCGCTGTGGAGCGGTGGCCGGGAGCGATCGAGCCGATCGCGTGCAAGTGAGTACGGGGACGCTCGGGCTGGAGCGCTTCAGCGCAGGCGCGGGATCTCGATCGCCGGGCACGTGTCCATGACCATGGCGAGGCCCGCCTCGCGCGTGCGGTCGTACGCCGCCTCGTCGATCACGCCGAGCTGGAACCAGACCGCTTCCGCGCCGATCGCGCGGGCCTCGTCGGCCACCTGGCCCGCGAGGTGGGAGTTGACGAAGACGTCGACCACGTCGACCTTGAACGGGATCTCGTCGAGGGACGCGTAGCCCTGTTCGCCGTGGACCGTCTCGGCCTTCGGGTGGACCGGGACGACACGCTTGCCGAAGCGCTGGAGGACCTCGGCGACGCCGTACGCGGCGCGCGCCCTGTTCGAGGAGAGGCCCACGACCGCCCAGGTGTCACCGAGCTCCGTGAGGATCCTGCGGACCGTCTCCTGATCGCCGTACATGCGCTGCCTCCTGAGGTCGACGGGCGTTCTTCGTGCTCAACAGGGCGGTGCCCTGCGGGATTCCCCCGGGACGGGGTCACAGGAACGTGGCCGCGTGCAGGATGCGGATCATGGTCACCGCCGAGTTCGCCGACGACATCGCCGACGCGGCTGTGCCCACGGCCGCCGCCCAGGCCGCGAGACCGATCCCCGTGCCGACCGGTGGCCAGCGGTGCGCCGTAGGGGCCGGGCGCAGGAGGGCCGCGACCCGGCGGGGAACCGGGCCGGGCGCCGCGAGGCCCGCAAGGGTGGGGGCCGGCGCGGCGCGCGGGACGAGGGCGGCCTTGCCGATCGCGCGGGCCACCGCGCGTCGGTCGTGCACGGAGCGCGCCGCGTCCTCGTCGGCCCACCGCTCCGTCGAGTACGCCACCGCCGTGCGCAGCGGCAGCAGGAACGGATTGGCCCGCGCCGCCAACTGCGCCACCAGCAGATGGCGATGGTGCCGGGCGGCCAGATGGGCCCGCTCGTGCGCGAACAGCGCCCTGCGCTCAGGCCCGGTGAGGACGGCGAGCAGCCCGGTCGTGACCACCACCCGGTCGCGGTCGCCACCGGGCAGCGCGTACGCGTACGGCTCCGTGTCCGGCACGACCGCGACGCCCGGCGCGCGAAGGCCGGCGAGCGCCCGCCTGGCCCGGCGCCGCACCAAGTGGTGCCGGACGACGACCCGCGTACAGACCACGAGCACGGCGGCGAGGGCGGGGATCGCGGCCCTGCCCGCCACCTCGTCGTGCGGCACGGCCGCCCGCACTTCGGGGTCCGACCAGCCGTCGGGGAGCGGATTCCCGGGCAGTTGGGCCGTGCCGACGACCATGAGAAGCGCCAGGCACAGCGTGCTGCACGAGGCCATCACTCCCGTGACGGCCGTCAGGAGACGGGTCGCGGTGCGCGGGTGGAGATGCAGCTCGGCCAGGCGCGCCACGGGCCACGCCGTCAGCGGCAGCACCAGCGGCAGGAAGACGAAGACGCCCATCGCCCGGCTCAGCCTTCGCCGGGGCCGGGGGCCGCGTCCGGCCGTTCCGCCTGTTCGAGGAGGTCCCGCAGGAGTTGTTCGTCGCCCGGCGGCAGCGCGGTGACGAAGCGTGCGAGGACCGCCTCGCGGTTCGTCTCGCCGTCGAGCACCTTGCGCATCCGCAGGGCGGCGAGCCCCGCCCCGTCGGCGGCCGGTGTCCACACGAAGGAGCGGCCGTCGCGGGCGCGGGTCACCGCGCTCTTCGCGAGGAGGCGCGTCAGGATCGTCACCACGGTCGTGTAGGCGAGGTCGCCGCCGATCCGCTCCTGGACCCACGCCGCCGGCACGGGGCCCGGAGCTTCGCACAGCGCCGTGAGGACCTGGGCCTCCAGCTCGCCCTGGCCCCGGCGCCGCGGCCGCCGGCCCTCGTGTCCGTCCCGCGTCATGTCCCTCGCCCTCCGTCCCGGCCGTCGCCCGCACGTGGGCGCCACATCCTATTCCGGAGTGCCGCGCGCGCAGGTCAGCCCACGTGGACGCGGGGCCGCAGGGCGGGGTCGGGCTCGGCGCGGCGCAGCACCTCGCGGGTGACCGGCGCGACCTCGCCGTCGCCGAACACCAGGAAGCGCAGCAGATGGCTGACGGGGTGGCCCTCGGTCCAGTTGAAGTACGCGTGCGGCACCTCGCCCGTGCGGGTCCGCAGGCTCATCAGGACGGCCGCGATGGTGTTCGGCACGCCCGCGCCCTGGACGCGCAGGCGGCGTACGCCGTGCTTCTCGTCGCCACGGACCTCCACCGGCGCGGTGAAGTCCGACGAGTCGTGGACGAAGACCTCCAGGAACAGGACGGGCCGCCCGTCCGGGATGTGGGTCTGCTCGCGCTGGCTGTACTCCTTGGCGCGGTACTCGGCCTTCGAGTGTTCGTCGGGCTCGTTCGCGATGATCCGCAGCGGGCCGTGGCCCGCGGCCTCGTCGATGATCCGCGCCGCCGTCGCGTCGAACGTGACGTCGCCCGCCCGCAGTTCGAACGCGCGGTGCACGCGCGACGCGAACGAGGTGAGAAGGATGCCGACGATGAAGAGGAGGGCGATCTTGATGCCGTCGGGCCGCTCGATGACGTTCGTGACGAGCGTGTACCCGAATACGGCGGTGATCGCCCCGAAGCCGATGGTCGCGGCCCGGCGCCCGCGCGAGCGCACCGCGACCGTCGAGGCGAACGACGCCGACAGCATCAGGACCAGGACACCGGTCGCGTACGCGCCGCTCTGGTCGTCGACGTTCGCGTTGAACCAGAGCGTGATGAAGACCGCGATCGCCATGAAGAGGAGCACCAGCGGGCGGACGGCGCGCGTCCACTCCGGGGCCATGCCGTAGCGCGGCAGATAGCGCGGCACGAGGTTGAGGAGCCCCGCGAGTGCGGAGGCGCCGGCGAACCACAGGATGGCGATGGTGGAGACGTCGTACACGGTGCCGAAGCCCTCGCCCAGGTAATGGTGCGCGAGGAACGCGAGGGCGCGGCCGTTGGCCGGGCCGCCGCTCTGATACGCGGACTGGGGGATGAGGATCGTCGTCGCGAGGCTGGAGAGCAGCAGGAAACCGCTCATGATCAGCGCGGCCGTGGTGAGCAGCTTGCGGGTGTCCCGCACCCGTCCCGCGGGCCGCGCGTACGTGTCCGTGGCGTCGCCGCGTACCTGGGGCATCACGGCGACGCCCGTCTCGAAGCCGGACATGCCGAGCGCCAGCTTCGGGAAGACGAGGAGCGCCACGCCGATCATCGCGACCGGCGAGGAGTGCGCGGCGGTCATGGCGTCCCACCAGTTGCCGATCTTCACCGGCTCGGTCAGGACGTGCCAGGCGGCGGTCATGAGGACGACGACGTTCAGTAGGAGATAGAGGGCGACGAGCACGACCGCCACCCGTATCGCCTCACGGAATCCCTTGAGGAACACCGCGCCGAGGCCCGCCACCAGGAACAGCGTGATCCAGGTGTTCGCGCCGTCGAGCGAGGCGGGCGCGAAGGGGTTCTCGACGACGTGTGCCGCGGCGTCGGCCGCCGACAGCGTGATCGTGATCATGAAGTCCGTGGCGGCGAACCCGAGCAGCACGAGGACGAACAGCTTCCCCGCCCACCACGGAAGGAGCCGTTCCAGCATCGCGATGGAACCCTCGCCGTGCGGGGACTCCTTGGCGACGCGGCGGTAGACCGGCAGCGCGCCGCCGAGCGTGAGCGCGATCAGGACCAGGGTGGCCAGCGGGGAGAGCAGACCCGCGGCGAGGGCGGCGATGCCCGGCTGGTAGCCGAGGGTCGAGAAGTAGTCCACGCCCGTGAGGCACATCACCCGCCACCAGGTGTGCCCCTTGTGCTCGGCCGGCGGCGTGCCGTGCGGTCCCGGATGCCGGGCCGTCGTCTCGCTCAGACCTTCGAGGAGCCAGGACCGCCATCGTGGGGACGGCGGCCGGACGGCCGTGCTTTCGGCGCGTTCGGCCTGCGTGCCGGTCATGGGCGGAACTGCTTTCTGTCGTGCCGGTACGGACCATGAGGGTGCATCCGCGCAGGAAGCCGCAGGAAGCGGCAGGACGGAACGCCCCGCGACCGCTGCGACGACGAGCGAGTATTCACCACCGCGTGACCCGGTCGACGGGCGGGGGCGAGCGAACCCCGGCACGCGGCATACGCTGGCCGGATGCAGGACGAGTACCGCACCGTGGCCCGTGAGGGCGTGCACGAGACCGAGATCAACCGCTCCCGGTTCCTGTGCGCGCTCGCGCCCGCGGCCACCGAGCGCGAGGCCCAGGACTTCGTCGCGCGCATCCGCAAGGAGCACCCCACCGCGTCCCACAACTGCTACGCGTACGTCATCGGCGCCGACGCCTCCGTGCAGAAGGCGAGCGACGACGGCGAACCGGGCGGCACGGCGGGCGTCCCCATGCTCCAGATGCTCACGCGCCGCGAGATGCGGTACGTCGTCGCCGTCGTGACCCGCTACTACGGAGGCGTGAAACTCGGCGCGGGCGGCCTCATCCGCGCCTACGGAGGAGCGGTCGGCGAGGCGCTCGACGCGCTGGGCACCCTCACCCGCCGCCGCTTCCGGCTCGCCACCGTCACCGTCGACCACCAGCGCGCCGGCAAGGTGCAGAACGATCTGCGGTCCACGGGACGTGAGGTGCGTGACGTCCATTACGGGGAGGCGGTGACGATCGAGATCGGTCTGCCGGACGCCGACGTGGACGCGTTCCGCGCGTGGCTGGCCGATGTCACCGCCGGCACCGCGGAGTTCGAGCCCGGGGGAGAGGCGTACGGGGACGCGTGACCGGCACCGGCGGGCGGGACGCGTGCGCGGCGGAGCAGGTGCCGATACGCCAGTAGCCGCCCGTGATGTCCGACCCGCCCGTTAGTCTCGGGGATCATGAGGCTGCTGCACACTTCCGACTGGCATCTCGGCCGGGCGTTCCACCGGGTGAACATGCTCGGCGCCCAGGCCGAGTTCATCGGTCACCTGGTCGCGACGGTCCGTGAGCGGGACGTCGACGCGGTGGTCGTGTCGGGCGACGTGTACGACCGCGCGGTGCCGCCTCTCGCCGCGGTCGAGCTGTTCGACGACGCCCTGCACCGCCTCGCCGAGCAAGGCATCCCCACGGTGATGATCTCCGGGAACCACGACTCGGCGCGCCGTCTCGGTGTCGGCGCCGGGCTCATCGGCCGCGCCGGCATCCACCTGCGCACCGACCCCGGCGCCTGCGCGATCCCCGTCCTGATCCCCGACGCCACGGGTGACGTGGCCTTCTACGGACTGCCCTATCTCGAACCGGCGCTGGTGAAGGACGAGTTCGCGGTGTCGAAGCCGGGCCACGAGACCGTCCTGGCCGCCGCCATGGACCGGGTGCGGGCCGATCTCGCCGAGCGCCCGGCAGGCACCCGGTCCGTCGTCCTCGCGCACGCCTTCGTCACCGGCGGCGAGGCCAGCGACAGCGAGCGCGACATCACTGTCGGCGGAGTCGCCGCCGTCCCCGCCGGCGTCTTCGACGGCGTCGACTATGTGGCGCTCGGCCATCTGCACGGCAGCCAGGTCATCTCCGATTGCGTGCGCTACTCCGGCTCGCCGCTCCCGTACTCCTTCTCCGAGGCCGACCACCGCAAGAGCATGTGGCTCGTCGACCTGGACGCGGACGGCTTCGCGGCCGCCGAGCGCGTCGACTGCCCGGTCCCCAGACCGCTCGCCCGGATCCGCGGGGACCTCGCGGACCTGCTCGCGCGCCCGGACCTCGCCCCGCACGAGGAGGCGTGGGTCGAGGCCACGCTCACCGACCCGGTCAGGCCCGACGACCCCATGGCCCGGCTCACCGAGCGCTTCCCGCACACCCTCAGCCTCGCCTTCGACCCGCAGCGCGCCCCCGAGGACCCCGACGTCTCGTACGCGCAGCGGCTCAAGGGGCGCGACGACCAGCAGATCGCGGAGGACTTCGTTTCCCACGTGCGCGGCGCCGGACCCGACGAGCGCGAGCGCGCCGTCCTGCGTGAGGCGCTCGACGCCGTACGCATCGACGACACCCGGCGCGAGGTCGCCCGATGAGGCTCCACCGGCTGCGGATCACCGCCTTCGGACCCTTCGGCGCAAGCCAGGAAGTCGACTTCGACGCTCTGTCGTCGGCGGGCCTCTTCCTGCTCCACGGCCCGACGGGCGCCGGGAAGACCTCCGTCCTCGACGCCGTCTGCTACGCCCTGTACGGCTCGGTGCCCGGCGCCCGGCAGGGCGGCGGCCAGGGCACGTCCCTGCGCAGCGACCACGCCGCGATCGGTACGCGCACCGAGGTCGCCCTCGACCTCACCGTCGCGGGCCGCCGCCTGGAGCTGACCCGGCAGCCCCCGTGGGAGCGCCCCAAGAAGCGTGGCACGGGCACCACCACGGACAAGGCCCAGAGCTGGCTGCGCGAGTACGACGCCACGGCGGGCACCTGGAAGGACCTCAGCCGCTCCCACCAGGAGATCGGCGAGGAGATCAGCCAGCTCCTCGGCATGAGCAAGGAACAGTTCTGCCAGGTCGTCCTGCTGCCGCAGGGGGACTTCGCGCGGTTCCTGCGGGCCGACGCCGAAGCCCGCGGCAAGCTCCTCGGCAGGCTCTTCGACACCCGGCGCTTCGCCGCGGCCGAGCAGCGGCTCGCCGAGCGGCGCCGCGCCGCCGAGAGCGAAGTGCGGGCGGCGGATGCCGAGTTGCTGGCCGACGCCCACCGTATGCAGCAGGCCGCGGGGAACATCGTCGAACTGCCCGCCACCGACGCCGCGCCCGGCGACCCCGGGCTCGCCGACTCCGTCCTCACCTGGGCCGCCGTCGCCCGCTCCACCACCCGCGAGCGGCTCACCGCCCTGCACCTCGCGCTGACCGCCGCCGACGCGGCCCGCACCGAGGCGCAGCGCGACCTGGCCGGCGTACAGGAAGTGCAGCGGCTGCAGCGGCGGTTCGATGAGGCGCGGGAGCGGGCCGCTCGGCTCGACGAGCGTGCCGACGAGCACCGGCGGGTCCAGGAGCGCATGGCGTGGGGTCGCAAGGCCGAGGCCGTCGCCCCCGCACTCGCGCTGCGCGAGGCCGCGGAAACCGAACACCGCAGGGCCACGAGCGAGGACATACGCGCGCGTGCCGCGCTGCCCGAGTCGTACGACGGCGCCGGCGCGGCGGGCCTCGCCGCCGCCGCGCGGAAGGCGGCCGAGGAGCTGGGCGGCCTGGAGTCCGCCCGGCGCGCCGAGCTGCGCCTGACGGAACTCGCCGGGCAGCGCCACGCACTCGACCGCGAGGAGCGCGCCGACGACGAGCTGCTCCAGGACGCGGCGAGCTGGCTCGACGGCTGGGACAGCGCCCGGGCCGCGCTCCAGGAAGCCGTCGAGTCCGCGCAGGACGCCGCGACGCGCGCCGAGCACCTGGCGGGTCAACTGGAGCCCGCGCGGCAGAAGCTGGAGGCCGCCCGGCGCCGCGACCGGCTCACCGGCGAGGCCGCCGACGCCCGGACCCGCACCCTGCGCGCCCGTGAGGACGCCGCGAAAGCCCATGAGCACTGGCTCGGCCTCAAGGAACAGCGGCTGAACGGGATCGCGGCCGAGCTGGCCGCGCAGCTCGTCCCCGGCGAGAGCTGCGCGGTGTGCGGGTCCACCGACCACCCCGACCCCATGCGCAAGACCGCGGAGCACGTGGGCCGCGACGCCGAGGAGTCCGCCCTCGCCGCGTACCGCCGCGCGGACGACGCGCGCACCGCGCAGGAGAGCCGGCTCGCCGCAGTGCGCGAGTCACTCGCCGCCGCGACGGCCGCCGCCGGAGAGGCATCCGCCCTGGAACTCGCCGATGCTGCCGACGAGTTGCGCGCGCGACACGCCGAGGCGCGCGGCCTCGCCTCCGGGCTGCACGCCGCGCGTGAGGCCCTCGGTCAGGCCGAGGGCGAGCACGACCGCAGACTCGCCGCGCAGCAGGAAGCCGCACGTCGCGCCGTCGCCCGCGCCACCTTGCGCGAGAGCGTCGACCGCGAACAGGGCGTCCTGGAGCGCGAGTTGGCGCAGGCGCGTGGGGCGGAGGCCAGTGTCGGCGCGCGCGCCGCGCAGCTGGAGCGCCTGGCGGCGCAGCTCACGGCCGCCGCGGATGCGGCCCGCGCCGCCGACGACTGTGCCAAGCGGCTCAAGGACGCCGACGCGCGACTCGCCGACGCGGCGTTCCGCGCCGGGTTCGACACGCCGGAGGCGGCCGGCGCCGCCCTCCTGGACGACGCCCAGCATCGGGAGCTGCAGCACAGGCTCGACGCCCGCCAGTCCGAGGAGGCCGCGGTGCGCGCCGTGCTCGCCGAGGACGACACCGCGGCAGCGGCCCGGCAGGCGCCCGCCG
Organism: Streptomyces sp. NPDC055400; assembly: GCF_053644375.1. Taxonomy (NCBI): domain Bacteria; kingdom Bacillati; phylum Actinomycetota; class Actinomycetes; order Kitasatosporales; family Streptomycetaceae; genus Streptomyces; species Streptomyces sp. NPDC055400. The sequence goes on from NZ_JBSHLM010000018.1 coordinate 72,215, forward strand.
ATGTGACCGCGGCGCGGAATGCCGTCGAGGCGGCCGACCGACGGGTGCGCGAGGCGGCCTCCGCGCGCGACGACGCGGCCCGCCGCTGCACCGAGATCGACCGGCTCTCGGCCCGCTGCGCCACGGCAGTACGACGGCTCGCGCCGCTGCGCGCCGCGTACGACCGCGTGGCGCGCATGGCAGGCCTCGCCGCCGGGACGTCCGCGGACAACGAGCGCAAGATGCGCCTGGAGTCCTATGTGCTCGCGGCCCGGCTCGAACAGGTCGCGGCAGCCGCGACCGCGCGGCTGGCCCGCATGTCGTCGGGCCGCTACACGCTCGTGCACTCCGACGGCCGTTCCGGGCGCGGCCGTTCGGGCCTCGGCCTGCATGTCGTCGACGCGTGGACGGGGCGCGAACGGGACACGGCGACACTCTCCGGCGGCGAGACGTTCTTCGCGTCGCTCGCCTTGGCCCTCGGCCTCGCGGACGTCGTCACGGACGAGGCGGGCGGCGTCCGCCTCGACACCCTCTTCATCGACGAGGGCTTCGGCAGCCTCGACGACCAGACCCTGGACGAGGTGCTCGACGTCCTGGACTCCCTGCGCGAGCGGGACCGCAGCGTCGGCATCGTCAGCCACGTCGCCGACCTGCGGCGCCGGGTGCACGCGCAGCTGGAGATCGTGAAGGGGCGGTCGGGTTCGGTCGTACGGCAGCAGATCTGAGCCCGGCCGTGGCTGGGCCGCCACGGGTCAGTGGCCGAGCGGCCGCCGGGGAAGCGGGGACGAGTAGACCACGCTGGTCGTCACCGAGCCGAGCGCGCCGATCCTGCCGGAGACCTCCTCAAGGTGCTTCATCGAGCGCGCCGCGACCTTGATCACGAAGCAGTCGTCGCCGGTGACGTGGTGCGCCTCAAGGATCTCCGGCGTCACCTCGACGAGATCGTGGAACGGCTTGTAGTGCCCGTTCGGATAGCGCAGCCGTACGAACGCCAGGATGGGCAGGCCGATCCGCTCGGGGACGACCACCGCCGCGTACCCCGCGATCACCCCGGCCTCCTCGAGGCGCTTCACCCGCTCGGTGACGGCGCTCGCGGACATGGAGACGGCCCGCGCGAGCTCGGCGTAGCTCGCCCGGCCCTCGCGCTGGAGGACGTCGAGGATGCGCCAGTCGGTGGCGTCGGGGGTGTACGGGGATTCACCGGTCATGCGGCAGGAATAGCAGGGACATCCCCGGCAGATCAAGGGCGATGCCGGGGATCGCCACTTCAGGAAGATCGTCAGGGACCGTAGATTTCTGGTCGAGGGCGGCACGGTCGTGCGGCCCGCAGAGATCCGCCCGGGAGGCCGACATCATGACCGCGACCACCACCGTCACCCCCAGCTCCGTACTCCGGGTGCCCCCGGCGTCCCCCGCCGCGGCCGCCGCATACTTCGGCGCGAGCCTCGCCTTCCACGCCGACGTGTCCGACGTCGCCTCGGCGCTCGCCGCGGGCGGGGACCCGGGCTTCGTCGTCATCGACACCCGCTCCACCGCCTCGTGGGACCAGGGGCACGTACCCGGCGCCGTCCACCTGCCCACCGCGCTCATCGCCGAGCAGGCCGAACGGCTCCTCGACAAGTCCGTGCCTGTCGTCACGTACTGCTGGGGCCCGGGCTGCAACGGCGCCACGCGCGCCGCTTTCGCCCTCGCCGAACTCGGCTTCAAGGTCAAGGAGATGCTCGGCGGCTTCGAGTACTGGGCGCGGGAGGGCTTCGCGTACGAGACATGGGAGGGGACCGCGCAGCGCGACGCCGACCCGCTGACGGCGCCGGTGGACTCGGACGACTGCGGCTGCTGAGCGAGCGCCGGGAACGTGGAGGTGCGGGCGGCAGCCGCCAAGTGCCGCCGCCCGCAGTCGAGTTACAGCTGGGACAGCTCGTCCACCAGGTCGTCGAGGCCCAGCGACCCCTGCGAGAGAGCCGCCATGTGCCAGGCCTTCGCGTCGAACGCGTCCCCGTGCCTCGCCTGCGCGTTGGCGCGGCCGAGCAGCCACGCGCGCTCGCCCAGCTTGTAGCCGATCGCCTGCCCGGGGATGGACAGATAGCGGGTCAGCTCGCTCTCCACGAAGTCCGCGGGCCGGCTGCTGTGCGCGCCGAAGAACTCCTGCGCGAGGGCGGGCGTCCACCGCTCGCCCGGGTGGAACGGCGAGTCCGCCGGGATCTCCAGCTCCAGATGCATGCCGATGTCGACGATGACGCGGGTCGCGCGCATCATCTGCGCGTCGAGATATCCGAGCCGCCGCTCGGCGTCCGTGAGGAAGCCCAGCTCGTCCATCAGACGCTCCGCGTACAGGGCCCACCCCTCGGCGTTGGCGCTCACCATGCCGACGCTCGCCTGGTAGCGGGAGAGGCTGTCCGCGACGTGCGTCCACTGCGCGATCTGGAGATGGTGACCGGGCACGCCCTCGTGGTACCAGGTGGAGACCAGGTCGTAGACGGGGAACCGGGTCTGGCCCATCGTCGGCAGCCACGTGCGACCCGGCCGCGTGAAGTCCTCCGACGGCGCGGTGTAGTAGGGCGCCGCGGCGCTGCCCGCCGGGGCGATCCTGGACTCCACCTTCCGTACCCGCTCCGCGAGTTCGAAGTGTGTGCCGTCGAGGGCCTCGATCGCCTCGTCCATCACGTCCTGGAGCCAGCGCTGCACCTCCTCCACGCCCTCGATGTGGGTGCCGTGCTCGTCGAGGTGCGCGAGCGCCACCCACGGCGTCGCGGCGCCGGGCAGGATCTTCTCCGCCTCGGTCCTCATCTCGCCGAGCAGGCGGTGGTACTCCGCCCAGCCGTACGCGTACGCCTCGTCGAGGTCGAGGTCCGTGCCGTTGTAGTAGCGCGACCAGCGGGCGTACCGCTCGCGCCCCACCGTGTCGGGCGAGCCCTCGATCGCGGGCGCGTACACGTCGCGCATCCAGTCGCGCAGCTCGACCACCGCGGCCGTCGCGGCGCTGCCGGCCTCGTCGAGCTCGGCGCGCAGCGCGTCGGGCCCGTCCGCGGTGAAGTCCTCGAACCAGCCGCGCTCTTCGCCCGCCCACTCGGTGAGCTGCTCGATGAACGTGGCGGTCGGCCGCGGTCCGCCGTGGAGCTTCTTCTCCAGGCCCAGGGCCAGGGTCTCGCGGTACCCGGCGAGCGCACCGGGCACGGCGCGCAGCCGCTGTGCGACGGCCGCCCAGTCCGCGTCCGTCGCGGTCGGCGTGAGGGTGAACACCTCCCGCATGTTGTGGACGGGCCCGCCCAGATTGGTGACGGCCCGCAGGTTCTCCTCGGCGTCGTGCACGGCGAGTTCGGCCGTGAGCCGCTCCCGCAGGAGCCGGCCGCAGCGGCGCTCGGCCGCGCTGTCGGCCCCGGGCCTGCGCTCGGCCTCGTCGAGCCGCGCGAGGGTCGCCCGCGCGAGACCGGCGAGGGCCTCCTGACCGGCGGGTGAGAGGTCGGGCAGCTTGCTGTGGCTCTCGGGCACGCCGAGGTAGGTGCCGGTGACGGGGTCGAGGGCGATGAGCTCGTCGACGTAGGAGTCGGCGACTTCGCGCGGGAGCGGTCCGGTGACGGCTGCTGCTGTGGCTGACGAATCTGACATGCCGCCATCGTCGTACGGGGCGGGGGGCCGCGTCATCAAGATTCACCGACGGCGTCGGCGGACGGGGGCAGCAGCGGGCCGCACTCCCACTGCTGGAAGATCAGCCGCGTCTCGACGCGCGCCACCTCGCGGTGCGCCGTGAACTCGTCGAGCACCAGCCGCTGGAGGTCGGCGGGGTCGCGCACGGCGACCTGCACCAAGTAGTCGTCGGGGCCCGTCAGATGGAAGACCGACCGGGCTTCCGGCAGTGCCCGGATCCGCTCCACGAACGGGCCGACCAGCTCGCGCCGGTGCGGCCGCACCTGCACCGAGAGCAACGCCTGGAGCCCGCGGCCCAGCTTCGCCGGGTCGAGGCGCAGCTGATGCCCGAGGATCACGCCGGACCGGCGCAGCCGGGTCACGCGGTCGAGGCACGTGGACGGCGCGACGCCGACCTCCGCGGCGAGGTCCCGGTAGGTGATGCGGGCATCGTTCTGGAGGAGGCGCAGTATGTGCAGATCAACCGGATCAAGTACGACAGAATCAGCCATCGGCCGAACGTAGCACGGGGTTTGTCCGCCGAACCCCGGCCGTTGTTCAGGCTTTCGCCCATGGACAACGACCTGTACGCAGGGATGCGCCCGGGCCCCGCCCACCGGCGCGCCCTGGCCACCGAAGCCGTGCACGCCGGCCGCGACGACCTCGCGGGACTCGGTCTGCACGCCCCGCCCATAGACCTGTCCACCACCTACCCGTCGTACGACAGCCGCGGCGAGGCCGCCCGCATCGACGCGTTCGCGGCGGACGGCGTCCTCGACGAGGGCCCGCCGGTGTACGCCCGGCTCGGCAACCCGACCGTCGGCCGCTTCGAGACCGCCCTCGCCCGGCTCGAAGGGACCGAGAGCGCGGTCGCCTTCGCGAGCGGCATGGCGGCCCTGACCGCGGTGCTGCTCGTACGCAACGGCGCCGGGCTGCGCCATGTCGTCGCCGTCCGGCCGCTGTACGGATGCAGCGACCACCTCCTCACCGCGGGGGCGCTCGGCACGGAGGTGACCTGGGTGGACCCGGCGGGCATCGCGGACGCGATCCGGCCCGACACCGGGCTCGTGATGGTGGAGTCACCCGCCAATCCGACGCTCGCCGAGCTCGATCTGCGGGCCGTGGCCCACTCGTGCGGAACGGTGCCGCTCCTCGCCGACAACACCTTCGCCACACCGGTGCTCCAGCGGCCCGTCGAGCACGGCGCGCGGCTGGTGCTGCACAGCGCGACCAAGTTCCTCGGCGGGCACGGGGACGTCATGGGCGGGGTCGTGGCCTGCGACGAGGCGTTCGCCCGGCAGCTGCGCCAGGTGCGGTTCGCGACGGGCGGCGTGCTGCATCCGCTCGCCGGATATCTGCTCCTGCGCGGCCTCGCGACGCTGCCGGTGCGCGTCCGGGCGGCGTCGGCGACGGCGGCCGAACTGGCGGCGCGCCTGTCCGGGGACCCGCGTGTCGCGCGGGTGCACTACCCGCGGATCGGCGGCGCGATGGTCGCCTTCGAGACCGTGGGCGACCCGCACGAGGTGATCCGTTCGGTCCGCCTGGTCACGCCCGCCGTCAGCCTCGGCAGCGTCGACTCGCTCATCCAGCACCCGGCGTCCATCAGTCACCGCATCGTCGACGCGGGCGACCGCAGGTCGGCGGGCGTGAGTGACCGGCTGCTGCGGCTTTCGGTGGGACTCGAGGACGTCGAGGACCTGTGGGCGGACCTGGACCGGGCGTTGGGGGAGCCGGGCGCTGTTACGGGGCGTGCGGCCGAGGTGCGCCTGCGGGTGCCGGAGTGACGTAGAGGAGCTTGCCCGGACCGGAGAGAAGCAGGAGGGGACCGGTCCGGGCCGGAGAGAAGCAGGAGGGGACCGGTCCGGCCGGAGAGAAGCAGGAGGGGACCGGTCCGGGCCGGAGAGAAGCAGGAGGGGACCGGTCCGGGCCGGCTCGCGCGGAGCCGGTCCCGGCCGGAGCGGACCTCAGTGCCGGTCGGCCTGCTCGTACGCCGCGCGGGGCCCCTCGTACGGCAGCCGCGACCTGACCGGCGTCGCCTCCAAGCGCGCTGTGATCACCAGCGTGCCCTCCTCGATCTGGTAGTCGAGGGGCAGTCCGAGGCCGCGCATCGCCGCGACCATCCCGGTGTTGGACGCCTGCGTGACGGCGTACACGCTCTCGCAGCCCGCCTCGATCGCCATCGCGACCAGGCGGCCGAGCAGCTCGGTGCCGATGCCGCGGCGCTGCCAGTCGTCCTCGACGAGCAGCGCGATCTCCGTCTCGTCGCCGTCCCACAACAGATGTCCGAGGGCGACGATGCGGCCCGAGGTGGTCTGCGCGGCGAGCGTGCGGCCGAAGCGGGGGCTGAGCAGGTGGTTGAGGTAGCGGTCCGCGTCGCCGACGGGCCCGTGGTAGCGCTTGCTCAGGGTCGCGCGGGAGCAGCGCTCCTGCATGGCCTTGGCCGCCTCCACGTCGTTCGAGTCGGCCCGGCGCACGGTGATCGCGTTCCCCTCGCGGAGCGTCAGGACGTCCTGGCTGCGGGGGATGCGCGGGCCGAGCCGTGCGTCGAGCTCGACCAGGGCGCGGGCGCGCGCGAACTCGGTGGGCGTGAACGGCAGATACGGCCGCTCCACGGTGATCACGCCGCCTTCCGGGGCCCGGAGCCGTATCACGGTCCCTTCGAGTGCCCCCTCCACGGGCGCGCTCTCGGTCCTCCGGCCGCTCATCGTCGTGGCCGGGAGCGACCTGATGGTGCACCGGCCGAGCAACTGGCGCAGGGCGAGCGGGAGTTCGGCCGCGTCCAGGGCCGTGCGCGTGGCGAGACCGAGGATGCGGGTGGGCGCGTCCACGAGGTCGTGGGCGTCGGCCCGCTCGATCCAGGTGCCGGAGCCGCCGGCCAGGGACACGACCCGGGTGAGTCCGGCGGCGGGCAGGTCCTGCGGCGCGCGCAGCAGGAACTCGTCCACGGTGCCCTCGCCCAGCGGATGCGTCTGGAGGCTCAGGATGTCGACCCGCAGCGGGGTGAGCGCCGTGCACAGTGCCGCGAGCGACCCCGGCTCGTCACGGACCGTCGTCCGCATGCGCCACAGCGCGGTGGCCGTGGCCTCGTTCGTCGCCGGCTGGCCGTCGCCCGCGGGGACCTCTGTGTCGGGCCGTTCCGACCGCCCGGCGCGCTCCGTGGGGAGCCGCCGGGCGTCGGTATCGCCTGTCGGGGGTGCGTGGTTGTGGCGGCGTGCCCACCATGTGTGGAATCCGGCCGTGGCGAGGAGCGCGACCGCCGAGATGGCGAGCAGCGCGGGGCCGTCGGGGCCGTGACCGACGACGTTCGCCACGGCGTCCGCGACGGCCACGGCCGTGAACAGGGCGGCGAGCTCGACGACGTCGCGCCGCCAGTGGTGGACGGGGCGGCCGTTCTTGGCCCGCCTCACATCAGACATGTCTAGACTCATGTAGCCACTGTGAAGGAACGGTGTTGCGTGATCACGAACGCTTTGTGACCGATGGGTAAAGAATGCTTATGTCCCCTTTGGCTGCTTTGGCCCTCTACTGGCCGACCCGCCCCGGCTGAAGCACCTTGGAGAACAGCACGTCGCCGCCCTGCTGCCGCAGCCGTACCGTCAGCTCGCCGCTGCCGCCGTCGATGTCGACCTCGCCGAAGTACTGCGGGGTCTCCATCGGCGACGTGTTGGCCCGGTCCGGCGCCTTGACGAAGCTCTGCTCGGGACCGAAGGTGGCGTCCAGCTTCACCGCCGGGAAACCGCCCGCCGCCAGCGGGCCCGAGACGAACTCCCAGAACGGCTCGAAGTCCTGGAACGCGGCGCGCGAGGGGTCGTAGTGCTGGGCCGACGTGTAGTGCACGTCCGCGGTGAGCCACAGCGTTCCCGTGATCCGGTCGTGCTTGATGTGCCGCAGCAGCTCGGCGATCTGCAGCTCCCGGCCGAGCGGAGCTCCCGGATCGCCCTGCGCGACGGCCTCGAAGTTCACCGCGCCGTCGGCCACGACCAGGCCGAGCGGCATGTCGGAGGCGATCACCTTCCAGACGGCCCGCGACCGGGACAGCTCACGCTTCAGCCACGCCAGCTGCCGCGCGCCGAGGATCCCGGTCGCGTCGTCGGGCTGCCGGCCCGGGGAGTTGGCGTTGCGGTACGAGCGCATGTCGAGCACGAACACGTCGAGCAGGGGGCCGTGCCGCAGGACCCGGTACACACGGCCCTCGTCGTCGCCCGGCGGCAGCGTGGAGACGGGGAAGTACTCGCTGAACGCCCGCAGGGACCGCGCGGCGAGGACGTTCGTGTCCTTCTCCGTGTAGCGGGCGTCGTCAAGGATCTGGCCCGGATACCAGTTGTTGTGCACCTCGTGGTCGTCCCACTGGACGATCGACGGCACCTGCGCGTTGAAGCGGCGCACGTTCTCGTCGAGGAGGTTGTAGCGGAACGCGCCGCGGAACTCGGCCAGCGTCTCGGCGACCTTGGACTTCTCCTCGGTCGTGACGTTCCGCCACACCCGGCCGTCCGGCAGCGTGACGCTGGGCAGGATCGGGCCGTCGGCGTAGATGTTGTCACCGCTGCACAGGAAGAAGTCCGGGTTCAGGGCGCGCATGTCCTCGTACACGCGGTAGCCGCCGATGTCCGGGTTGATGCCCCAGCCCTGGCCCGCGATGTCGCCCGACCACAGGAAGCGCACCCCGTCGCGGCGGCCCACGGGGGTGGTGCGGAAGGTGCCGGTGACGGGTTCGCCCGTGCGGCGGGGGTCGTCGGGGTCGGCGAGCACCACGCGGTAGTGGATCTGCTCGCCCGGCGGCAGGCCGCGCAGGCGCGTGGTGCCCGTGAAGTCCGTGCCCGCGCCGATCAGCGGCCCGTGCCACCTGGTGGACCGGCGGAACGACTCCGTCGCGGAGGTCTCCACGATCATGCGGGCGGGCCGGTCGGAGCGCGTCCAGATCAGCCCCGAGTGCGCGCCGACGTCCCCTGCCTGAACACCCCACGCCGCCTTCGGGCGACCCGACAGCGCGAAGGCCGGGGCTGCGGCCGGGCCCACGACGGGCAGCGCCAGGGCGGCCGAAGCGGCGAGCGAGCCGCGCAGCACCCCGCGGCGGCCGGGCAGAGAACTCGGCGGACGGTGTGACATGAATACGCCTCCAGAAACGGGTTCCGACAGTGCGGTGCCACCACTGCGTGGGCGCCGCGGCGAAGCCACACCTACGGGCTCACCACGGCGCACACGCGAACCCCAAGTGAACAACTGCCCCTGGGGATCCGGGAACCCGGCGCGCTGCGCCGCCTCACCTGCCCCACGCCGCGGCTCACGCGCGCGTGGCCCCCTCGCGAGCCGCGCGCGCCAGGAGACGTACGCCGTCCGCGATCCGGGCCGGCGGCAGATGCGCGTACCCAAGGACCAGCCGCACTCCGCCGTCGCCGCTGTCCGAGGTGCCGTAGTGGCTCAGCGGGCGCACGGTGACCCCGGCCGCCGCGGCCCGTTCGAGGAGCGCCTCCTGTGACCCGTAGCGCCCGGGGAGGCAGGCGATGACATGCAGCCCGGCGGCGATCCCCGTCACCTGAGTGCCCGGCAGATGTTCTTGGAGCGCGGCCACGAGGGTGTCGCGCCGCTCCCGATAGGCGCGCTGGCAGCGCCTCAACTGGCGGTCGTAGTCGCCGCGCTCGATGAAACGGGCCAGGAGCGCCTGGTCGAGGGCGGGGTTGCCGAGGTCCATGTAGCGCTTGCGCTCGACGACCTCGTCGGTCAGACCCGCGGGCACCACCACCCAGCCGAGCCGCAGCCCGGGGGCGAGCGACTTGCTCACCGAGCCCGTGTACGCGACATGCTCCGGGTCGAGCCCCTGGAGCGCCCCTACGGGAGCGCGGTCGTATCGGAAGTCACCGTCGTAGTCGTCCTCGATGACGAGGCCGTCCACCGACCGTGCCCAGTCGAGGAGTTGAGTGCGGCGCGCCGGTGCGTAGGCGATGCCGGAGGGGAACTGGTGGGACGGCGTGGTCACCGCGGAGCGCACCCCCGCGTCCCGCAGCGGCCCGAGTGCCAGCCCCTCGCCGTCCAGGGACAGCGGGGTCGTGCCGACACCGGCCGAGGCGAACAGCGCACCGAGATCGGGGCTCCCCGGGTCCTCGACGCCCACGGACCGCTCCCCGCGCGCGTGCAGCACGAACCCCAGCAATGTCACCGCCTGTGCCACTCCGGAGCAGACGATGATCCGCTCCGGATCGGCGACCACACCCCGCCGCCGCGCGAGGAGTTCCGCCAGCGCGGTACGCAGCCGGGGGATGCCCCGCGGATCCGGGTAGCCCAGCATGTGGTGCGGCAGTTCGGCCAGCACGCCGCGCTGCGCCGCCGCCCACGCCGCCCGCGGGAACAGCGACAGATCGGGGCTGCCCGCCACGAAGTCGGCGCGCGTGCCCGGCGGGCGGGGCGCCAGGTCCCGCACACCGGCCGCCGCCGCGGCGCGCACCGCCCCGCCCACCCAAGTACCCGCCCCGCGCCCGCTGCGCAGATACCCCTCGGCGGTCAGCTGCTCGTACGCCTCGGTGATCAGCCCGCGCGAGACGCCCAGATCCGCCGCGAGATCGCGGCTCGACGGCATCCGCGTCCCGGGCGCGAGCCGCCCCGACCTGACGGCGTCCCGCAGCGCGGCCTGGAGACCGCGTCCACGCGCGCGTGCGGGTGCCGATGCGGCGGTGAGTAGTAACTCCCAGGCGGCGGACGATGGTTGGCCGCCACCGTCCGCCGCACGCGGATTGGTCCCCGATGGCGTCATGAACGTGGACCTTAATCCGGGCCGCCGCTCTGCCTAGCGTCAGGGCCATGAACGCGCACCCGATCCGAGGGGCCCTCCCGGCCGCCCTCGCCTGCGTCCTCGTGGGCGCCTCCTTCACCGCCAACAGCGTCCTGGGCGACTACCCGTACGCCGGCGGCCAGTTCCTCCGCTACGCCCTCGCCTGCGTGCTTCTGCTGCCGCTCCTCCGCCGCGGCGGCACGGCGCCGCTGCGCCGCCTCACCGGCCGCCGATGGGGGCGCCTCGCACTGCTCGCGGCCGTCGGGATGGTCGGTTTCAACCTCGCGGTGCTCGCCGCCGAGCGCAGCGCCGAACCAGCTGTCCCAGGTGTCTTCGTCGGATGCGCCCCGGTCGTCGTGGCCGTGCTCGTACCCCTGCTCGCGGGCCGTCGGCCCCAACGGGTCGTCCTCTACGGGGCGTTGCTGGTCGCCGTCGGCGCGTTCACCGTCCAGGGCTGGGGGCGCACGGACACGGCCGGCCTCCTGTTCTCCGTGGGAGCCCTCGTCGGGGAGGTCGGTTTCGCCGTCCTCGCGGTGCCGGTGCTGCGGGTTCTCGGCCCGAAACTGCTGTCCTGCACGGTCTGCGGGGTCGCGGCCCTGGAATCGGCCGCGGCCGGCGTGGTGCTCGACGGGGCGGACATGCTCCGCGTGCCCGACGCCACCGAGGCGACGGCGCTGCTGTGGCAGGCCGCCGTCGTGACAGTGATCGGCTTCGTGTGCTGGTACATCGGCATGCAGCGCATCGGCGCCGAGCGCGCCACCCTGTTCTCCGGCCTCATCCCCGTGGCGGCGGCGTGCACCGCGCCACTTGTCGGCACCGGGACGTACGGCGCCGCGCAGGCCGTCGGCAGCGCGCTCGTCGGCGCCGGAGTGGCGCTGGGCTCCGGCGTGTTCGGCGCGCGGTCAGCGACTGGTGTCCAGGATGACGCGGGAGACGAGCGCCGGGTCGTCGCTCATGGGGACGTGACCGCAGCCGGGCAGCCGCACGAGGCGGGCTCCCGGAACGGCGTGCTTGGCCCTGATGCCCTGGCGGCGCAGCAGCAGCCGGTCGCGGGTGCCCCAGGCGACGGTCACCGGGATGTCCGGCACGTCGTCCGTGAACTGCACGTCCAGGCCCGCGGCGAGGGTCTGCGCGAACCCGGGGGCGTGGCGCAGGGCCAGGGTCTCCGCGACGACCGCATCGGGTGAACGGCGGCCGGGGCGGGCGTAGATGGTGCTCGTCAGGGCCGTCCGGCCCGCAGCCGACCGGGACAGCCGCTCGATCGCGGGAACGGGCAGCGCCCGCGCCCCCTGCCGCATCGCGCGCAGCGTGCCGAACGCGTAACGGCGCTCGGCCTGCGACCAGAACCCGCCGGGCGACAGTGCGGTGACCGACCGTACGAGCTTCTCGCGGCCGAGCTCCAGGGCAAGCAGACCGCCGAGGGAGTTGCCCGCCACGTGCGGCCGCTCGACGCCGAGGGCCGCGCAGAGCGAGCCGAGCGTCGCCGTCACCGTCGGCAGGTCGTAGGAGACGCCGTCGGGCAGCGCGGGAGAGGCGCCGAAGCCCGGCAGATCGATGGCGATCACGTCGCGTTCGGCGGCCAGGACCGGGATCACGGGGGCCCAGGCCTGCCAGTGGTGGCCGATCCCGTGCAGGAGAAGCAGGGGCTCCCCGGTGCCCACGCGTTCGTACGCGACGGTCACCTCGCGGGGGCCGTCGGGGGTTTCGATACTGAAGGACACCTCTGTGGCCATGTCGCTCCCTGTCCCCGACGCCGGCGCGACGGTTCCTTAGACTGCTTGTCAGCAACAATTACCGCTCAGTAGCGTCCAGTTCAAGGGGGGACGGGGGAGCGAAGCCCGGCGCGGAGCCGTCTGTGGTCACCGACGCACCGATTCCACCTGGACACATGGCGCCGCGTCCGTTGGGATGTATGGGTGGCAACCGACACCGTGATTGAGGTCTTCGAAGAACACCGGCCGGTCCTGATGGGGGTCGCCTATCGCATGCTGGGCCGCGTGGCCGACGCCGAGGACGTCGTCCAGGACGCCTGGCTGCGCTGGGCGCAGGCCGACCGCGACGAGGTGCGCGAACCGCGCGCCTACCTCGTCCGCGTCGCCACCCGCCTGGCCATCGACCGGCTGCGGCAGGCGCAGACCCGGCGCGAGGCGTACGTGGGTCCCTGGCTGCCGGAGCCGCTGGTCACCGACTTCGGGCCGACCGTGCCCGACACCGCGGAGGCGGCCGTACTCGCCGAGTCCGTGTCGCTCGCCGTCCTCGTCGTCCTGGAGTCCCTCTCGCCGCTGGAGCGCGCCGTGTTCGTGCTCCGCGAGGCGTTCGGATTCCCGTTCGCCGAGATCGCCACCACGCTCGAACGCAGCGAGTCCGCCGTGCGCCAGCTCGCGGGACGTGCCCGCAAGCACGTGGACGAGCGCCGGCCGCGCTTCGACGTCGACCCCGTCGAGCAGCGCGACCTCACCGAGCGCTTCCTCGCGGCCGCGACGGGCGGGGACCTGAAGGGCCTGATGACGATCCTCGCGCCCGACGCGCGTCTCGTCGGCGACAGCGGCGGCAAGTCCAAGGCGCCGCTGCGCGTCATCGAGTCCGCCGACAAGGTGGGCCGCTTCCTGCTCGGGGCCGCCAAGAGCGGCGGCGCCGGATTCACCTTCCGGATCGTGGAGCTCAATGGAGGGCCTGCCGTGCTCGCCCTCGTCGACGGCAAGCCGGACAGCGTCTTCCAGGTCGATGTCGCCGACGGCCGCGTGCAGTGCGTATACATCGTGCGTAACCCGGACAAACTGATGTCGCTCGCCTGACACTCTCGCCGCGGCCCTCTCACCGCCTTCTCCGTGGCCGCCCTTGTGGCACCGAAGCCCCCGCCCCGACAGGGCGGGGGCTCTCGTCGTTTCGCGAACGCGGTGTGAACGCTCTGCGGACCGTCATGAACGCTCTGCGGCACAGCCCCCCGCGGGCCCCGGAGCGGACCGACGATTGGTCTTGACCAAGTCGGAGGGCGGGCCTACCCTCGCAGAGATAGTGCAGGAACCTTTAATAAACAAGGGCGCTAAACACAGCCGGGACACGGCGATTGCGGAGGACAGGGTGGGGACCACGCAGTTGGAAACGGCGCCGGAGCCGAAGTACTGGCACCTCAAGACCGTGCTGACCGAGGCACTCGACTCCGAGTTCGCCGTGGGAGAGATCCTGCCGAACGAGCGGGACCTCGCGGCCCGCTTCGGAGTCGCCCGTGCCACGCTCCGCCAGGCGCTCGAACAGCTCGAACTCGAAGGCAGGCTCCAGCGCCGCCGTGGCGTGGGCACCACCGTCGCGCCGCCCCGTGTGGGCGTGGCGGTCGACTCGACCGACGACCAGGAGTGGCCCGAAGCCGCCGACGGTGACGCCTGGCAGGCCGTCGACAGCGAGCTCGCGGTGCCGCCGCCCGCTGTGGCCCGCATCCTCGGCACCGCGCCCGACGAGCGCGTCCACCGGGTGCGCCGCACGCGCGTGTCGCACGGCCAGCCCGTCGCCGCCGAGCTGCTGTACGTACCGTCGTCGTCCGTGCCCGAACTCTCCGCCATAGACGCCCCGTCGGGGCCCTCCCGCGCGCGCTCCGTGCTGCGTGAGCTGCGGCGGCTCGGGCTCGAGGGGCAGGACCGCGCCGTCGAGCTGGGCTCGGCCCGCGCCGACGACGCGAAGGAGCTCGACCGGCTGCCGGGGGCGCCCGTCCTCGTCGTCACGACCCGGTTCTTCAGCGAGGGCGAGACCGCCGCGGTCTCCGTGGCCACCTACCGAGCCGACACGTGCCGCCTCACCTTCGGCGACTCGGGCGGCGTCGAGATCCACCACGGCCCGGACCGCCGCGCCTCCTGACCCGCGCACGCCGCAGCCCGGGAGCGCGCACCGCAATCCGCGCACGCCGAGCGCGCCGCATTCCGCAAAGGCCCACCGTGATCCTTCACGGTGGGCCTTCGGCGTCTGGCGCGTTCCGGTTAGCGGCGCGCCGTGACCGTGCCCTCGACGGCGAACAACTGCTCTTCGACATGATCCAGCGCGAGCCGCAGCGCCCCGGTCGCGACCGCCGCCTCGCCCAGCACCGACAGGGCCACGCGAGGCGGCCGCAGGCAGTAGCGGGCCAACTCCCGGCGCAGCGGCTCCAGTACGCCGTCCAGGCCGGCCGCCCAGCCGCCCACCACGACCAGCTCCGGATCGAGGGCGAGCACCAGCGCCGCCACGTCGTGCACCAGCCGCTGGAGGAACCGGTCGACGGCCGCGCCCGCCCGCTCGTCGCCCTGGCGCGCGAGAGCGAAGACCTCCGCGACGGCCTGCTCGTCGAGCGGGTGCAGCGGCTCGTCCGTCGTCGAGAGCAGCGTCTCGGGACGCACCTCGCGTCCCAGCAGGTGCAGTGCCCCGATCTCCCCGGCCGCGCCGCCGTACCCGCGGTGCAGCCGGCCGCCGATCAACGCGCCGGCGCCCGGGCTGAGTCCCGCCAGTACGAACACGATGTCGTCGGACTCGGTCGCCGCGCCCTTCCAGTGCTCGGCCACCGCCGCGGCGTTCGCGTCGTTCTCCACCAGGACCGGGCACTTGAAGGAGCGCCGCAGCCGCTCGCCCAGCTGAAGCCCCGTCCACTCAGGAAGGGCGGTGCCGAGGCGCACGGTGCCGTCGGCCTCCACGATGCCGGGGCTGCCCACGCCGACCGCCCGCAGCGAGTTACGGGCGACGCCCGCGCGGCGCAGCAGGTCCGCGACGGCGGTCCGCAGCCGCTCGATCCGCTCGTCGGCCGGAGCGGTCTCGTCGACGTCCTTCGCGGCGGTGCCGAGCACCTTGCCGTCCAGGTCCGACAGGACCGCGGCCACGCGGTGCGGGCCGATCTCCAGACCGAGCAGATGCCCCGCCTCGGCCCGGAAGCGGAACCGGCGCGCGGGCCGCCCCTGACGCCGCGCACCGCTGTCGTCGACGGCCGTCTCCACGACGAGCCCCGCCGTGATGAGCCCTTCGACGACGCCTTCGACCGTGGGCCGGGACAGCCCGGTGACCCGGGTGATCTCGGTGAGCGTCGCGAGATCCGTGGCGCGCAGGGCATGCAGCACCACCGCGGAGTTGATCCGCCGTAGCAGAGAGGGGTCCCCGCCGGTCAGCCGCCCCAACGTCCGTCCTCCCAGCTCGCGCGCGTGTTGGGCGGATCGTACTCGCCGCGGCACACCCCTGCGAGCGCGGGTGCGCTTCTGGGACGGGGGACGCTCAGCCGGGCGAGACGAAACCGGATTCGTAGGCGGCGATGACGGCCTGCGTCCGGTCCCGCGCCCCGAGCTTGGCGAGGACGGCGCTCACATGCGACTTGACCGTCTCCGTGCCCACGACGAGGCGGCCGGCGATCTCTGAGTTGGACAGGCCGCGCGTCATGAGGCGCAGCACGTCCGCCTCCCGCTCCGTGAGCGCCGCGCGGTCCATCGCCTCGCGTGCCGACGTGTTGCCGTACTCGGCCGCGAGGCGCCGCACGGCCGCGGGGAACAGCAGCGAATCGCCCTCGGCCACGAGTCGGACCGCGTTCACGATCTCGGCCGGCCGCGACCGCTTCAGCAGGAACCCGTCGGCGCCCGCCCGCAGCGCCCCGTACACGTACTCGTCGTTCTCGAACGTCGTGATCACGAGGATCTTGGGCGGTTCGGACACACTGCGCAGCACCGCGCGCGTGGCCTCGATGCCGTCCAGGAGAGGCATACGCACATCCATGGCGACCACGTCCGGACGCAGCTGCCGGACGAGCGGGATCACGGCGGCGCCGTCGGCCGCCTCGCCCACGACCTCGATGTCCGGCTGCGCCGAAAGCACGGCGCGCAACCCCGCGCGGACCAGCGGTTCATCGTCGACAAGGAGCACGGTGAGCGGCATCCGGACAGCGTAGGCGAGCAGTCGGGGCTCAGGGGGTGACGGGGATCAGCCGAGCGGCAGCGCGACGTGCACCCGCCACTGCCCCTCGTCGGGACCCGTCCGCGCCCGTCCGCCGAGAAGCGCCGCCCTCTCGCGGATGCCCCGCAAACCACTGCCGGTCCCGCTGCCCCGGCCGTTCACCGGCGCGCCCACCGGAAGCGGATTGCGTACGTCGAGCCACAGGCGGGCGTCGTCGACCGTGACCGCGACCCGGATCGGGACGGTCCCCGAGTGGCGCAGCACGTTCGTCAGCGCCTCCTGAAGGATGCGGTAGCCCTCTCTGGAGACGGGACCGGGCACCGTGTCCAGCGCACCGAGCACCTTCGCGTCGACCTCCGCCCCCGAGGCGCGCGCCGAGTCCAGAAGGCGGTCCGCCTCCGTGAGCGTGGGCCGGCGGCTCGCGGGCTGCCCCGACTCGCGCAGCACCAACAGGACCCGCTCCAGGTCCTCCAGGGCTGCCCTGCCGGTCTCCTCGATGGCGCCCAGCGCGCGGTCGGTGAACGCCGGGTCGGCGGCGGCCCGTGCCGCGCCCGCCTGCACGACGGCGACGGTCAGCGCGTGCCCGATGGAGTCGTGGAGTTCGCGGGCGATGCGATTGCGTTCGAGCAGCTGCTCGGTGCGCTCCTCCAGGGCGGCCAGACGCTCCGCCGCGGACGGCCCGAGCAGGCCGAGGGCGGCCGACGCCATCAGGCGCCCGGCGAGCGCGACCACTCCCACAAGTACCAGCGGCGGCACCGGCACGAGGAACGCGTACGCCCAGCCGTACCCCGGCACGGGGATGAGGGACTCGGCCTCGGCGGGGCCGCCCGACGTTGCGTTCACCAGTTCCAGCGCGAGAGCCATGAGCTGGCCTGTCACGAACGCGATCGCGCAGCCGGCCCACAGACGCAGCACCAGCCACACCGCGGTCCTGCCCCGGTCGCGCCACGACACCGACGGTGCCACGGAGACACCCGTCTCCCCTGGAGCC
This sequence comes from Streptomyces sp. NPDC055400, assembly GCF_053644375.1. Taxonomy (NCBI): domain Bacteria; kingdom Bacillati; phylum Actinomycetota; class Actinomycetes; order Kitasatosporales; family Streptomycetaceae; genus Streptomyces; species Streptomyces sp. NPDC055400. The sequence goes on from NZ_JBSHLM010000018.1 coordinate 89,461, forward strand.
GAACCGTCCTCCACGCGCGCGTGCGCACCGGGAAACAGCATCAGGCGGGCCTGAAGCCCCTCGGCCCTGCGGACCACGGGGATCACGGCGGCCGCCATGAGCAGCGGGACCGGGATCAACAGAATCAGCGCCCAGTCGCCGTACCCCGGCCGGGTGAGCCCCGGGTACACGGACCCGCACACGAGGGCGATGATCGCGCCGACGAGGAGGTGCAGCCAGCGGGTGTACGTGACCGCGCGGGTCAGCGGCGCGAGGAGGCGGGACATGCCGCCATCGTGCCAGCGGTGCGGGTGCGGACGGCTCCCTCTCACGGGGGAGACGCTCTCCGCGCCCGGGGGAGGACCCGGCGGGGGCGCGGCCGGAAGGCTGGAGCCATGACCAGCATCGACGTCCAAGAGCTCACCAAGGAGTACGGCACGACCCGCGCCGTGGACCGCCTGACGTTCAGCATCGGGCCCGGCCGGGTCACCGGATTCCTCGGCCCGAACGGCGCCGGAAAGTCCACCACCATGCGCCTCGTCCTCGGCCTCGACCGGCCCACGTCGGGCACCGCCACACTCGGGGGCCGTCCCTATGCCACGCTCGGAGAACCCCTGCGCGAGGTCGGCGCCCTCCTGGACGCCCAGGCCGCCCACGGCTCCCGTACCGCCCGCGACCACCTCCGCGCGCTCGCCGCCTCCCACCGCATCCCGGTGCGGCGGGTCGACGAGGTCATGGAGCTCGCCGGGATCGCGGCCGTCGCCGGGCGCCGGATCAAGACGTTCTCGCTGGGCATGCGCCAGCGCCTCGGCATCGCCGCCGCACTCCTCGGCGACCCGCGGGTCGTGATGCTCGACGAGCCGTCGAACGGCCTGGACCCCGAAGGCATCATCTGGATCCGCGAACTGATGCGCGGCCTCGCCCGCGAGGGCCGTACGGTCCTCGTCTCCAGCCACCTCATGAACGAGACCGCCACGTTCGCCGACCATCTCGTCGTCCTCGGGCGGGGCAGGCTGCTCGCCGACACCTCGATGCAGGACTTCATCGACGCGCACAGCGAACGGCGCGTCCGCGTCCGCACCAGCGATCCCGCGAGCCTGCACGCCGCGCTTCGCCGCAAGGGACTCGAAGCCCTGGCCACCGGCGACGGCCGCTGGACCGTCGCAGGGGCGCGCGCGGAGGAGATCGGCGCGCTCGCCGCCACGGACGGCATCCCCGTCCTCGAACTCGCCGACGAATCAGCCTCCTTGGAGGAGGCCTACCTCGCCCTCGCCGCGCACGCCACCGAGTTCGCGTCCGCCGCAATGCCCCTCCAGGAGGCCTGACGATGTCGACCACCGCCGTGCTGCGTTCCGAATGGACCAAGGTGAGATCGGTGCGCGCCAGCGCCGGCTCACTCGTCGCGGTCTTCGCCACGACCGTCGCCATCACCATCCTGGCCTCTGCCACGGTCGGACAGGCCGAGGCGGACAACGAAGGAGCCGACCTTCTCTTCGGAGCCTTCTACGCACTCAACTTCGGCCAGATCGCGGCCATCGCCTTCGGCACGACCGCCGTGTCGTCGGAGTACCTCAACGGCGCCCTGCGCGTGTCCCTCGCCGCAGTCCCCAACAGGAATCTCCTCTACGCCGCGAAGATGACGGTCGTCGGCGTCCTGGCCCTCGTCGCGGGCCAGCTCACCTCGTTCGTCACGTTCCTCTCGGGGCAGGCGTTCATGGGGTCGTACGCCCTCGGGCTCGGCGATCCGGGCGCGCTGCGCGCCTGCGTCGGAGGCGGCCTCTATCTCGCGCTGATGGCCCTGTTCGCGGCCGGTCTCACCGTCGTCCTGCGCAGCGCGGTCGCCGTACTGAGCCTGCTCATCCCGTTCATCCTGATCGTGTCCTTCGTCGTGGGCGACATGGCCGCCTCCGTCGCCGACTTCCTGCCCGACCACGCCGGGCAGCAGGTCCTGCGCCAGGACCCGGCCGGCACGCTCGGGCCGTGGACCGGGCTCGCCGTGACCGCCGCCTGGGCGGCGGCCGCGCTCCTCGCCGGATGGTGGGCGCTGCGCCGCAGGGACGCGTGACGGCAGGGACTCGTAACCGCCGTACGCCCCGCCAAATGTCAGTGGTGGCCGCTTTACTGGACGTCATGAGCACCGCACGGCATCTCGCGACGATCGACCTGCTGCGCTCCCGTGAGTTCCCCGCGGAGCACGGCAGATCGGACGCGGGCTCCGGCGGACCGGGTTACCACATCGCGGAGTTGGCGACGTGCGACGAGCTCCGGGAGCCGGCCCCCGGGGGCGCCGCTCAGGACCAGTGGGTCGCCGACCGGGACGGGCTCTCCTCGGTGCTCACCGAGCGCTGGGGGGAGCCGCAGTGGTTCAGCCTGTGGAGCGTCAGCCTGCGCGCCGTCGAGGGCGGGGAGGACATACCGGAGCCCTGGGCCGCGCTCAGCGCGTATGTTCCGGACGTCCAGTTGTGGCAGGCCGACGGGCGGTGGATCGTGCTGGGCATCCCGCTCGGCGCGGAGGACCTGCCCTTCCGGCTCGTCGCCGCCGTCACGGACGTGGACCCGCCCTGACCCCGCGCCTGGACCCCGTATGCGGGAACTCCCGTGCCACCATGGGATCTTGGCAGCGGATCATGGCACGACCGAGGCGAGGGAGAGCACGTGAGCGAGCAGAGCGGGCAGGAGCCGGGGGAGCGGATCGCGAGCCACATCGCGCACAACGCCCGCGTGTGGAACTACTGGCTCGGCGGCAAGGACCACTACGAGGTGGACGAACGGGTCGGCGCCCAGGTCACGTCCATGTACCCCAGCATCGGCGAAGTGGCGCGCGCCGACCGGGCCTTCCTCGGCCGCGCCGTGACCTACCTCGCCGGCCGGGCAGGCATCCGCCAGTACCTCGACATCGGCACGGGCCTGCCCACCGCGGAGAACACCCACGAGGTCGCCCAGCGCATCGCCCCCGACTCGCGCGTCGTCTACGTCGACAACGACCCGATCGTGCTCACGCACGCCCGCGCGCTCCTCACCAGCACGGACGAGGGCGCCACCAGCTATGTGGACGCGGACGCGCACGACCCGGCGGCCATCCTCCGCGCCGCGTCCGGCACCCTCGACCTGGGCCGGCCGGTCGCGGTCATGATGCTCGGCATCCTGAACTTCATCCTCGACACCGCCGAGGCCACGTCCATCGTGCGCCGCCTCTTGGACGCGGTCCCCTCCGGCAGTTACCTCGTGGTCACGCACCCCACGCTGGAACTGGGCGGGGAGGGAAACGAGGCGGCGATGCGCTTCTGGAACGAGAACGCGACGCCGCCGATCACGGCACGCGGCCGGGCCGACATCGAGGGCTTCCTCGACGGACTCGACGTCCTGGAGCCGGGCCTCGTCTCCTGCGCGCGCTGGCGGACGGACGGCGCCGACGAGGGGCCGCTCGTCGCCCAGTTCGGCGCCGTGGCCCGCAAGCCCTGACGCATGCCCTGACGCAAGCCACCGCGCAACCCGTCACGCGCCGCGTCAGCCGGGAAGCCCCGCGCCGTCGTCCCCCGAGGCGGCGGCGCGCAGCCGCCCGTACTCCTCGGCCATCGTCGCAGCCGTCCAATGCGCGTTCAGACCACTGGGGTTGGGCAACGCCCACACCCGGGTCCCGCCGATCATCCGCTCCTGCGGGCCGATCCTCGCCTTCGGCTCCCCGAAGGCCGACCTGTACGCCGTCACGCCCACGACCGCGAGCCAGCGCGGCCGCAGCCGTTCCACCTTGGCGGTGAGCAGACGGCCGCCGTCGCGGTACTCCCGCGCGCTCAGCTCGTCGGCCCGCGCCGTGGCCCGCGCGACGACGTTCGTGATCCCGAGCCCGTACGACAGGAGTTCCTCCTGCTCTGCGGGGGCGAGCCGGCGGGGCGTGAACCCGGACAGGTGGAGCACCGGCCAGAAACGGTTGCCGGGGCGCGCGAAGTGGTGGCCGGTCGCGGCCGTCATCAGGCCCGGGTTGATCCCGCAGAAAAGCACGGAGAGGCCGCTCGCGACCACATCGGGAACGATGCGGTCACGGGCGGCCTCCAGGTCCGCGGGGGTAAGGGGGGCCCTCCCTGCTCGAGCGGAGCCGAGAGCTTGGGGGCGGGTCAGAGGATCGCTCCGGGCGCGTAACCGGCGGCCTCCGGGTGCTGCTTGACGATCTCCTCGACGCGCGCGACGACGGTGGCGACCTGGTCGCTCGCGGCGCCCGTGAACGACAGCTTGTCGGCCATCAGTTCGTCGAGCCCGGCGCGGTCCAGTGGGATCCGGGAGTCCGCGGCGAGCTTGTCGAGCAGCTCGTTGCGCTCGGCGCCCTGCTCGCGCATGGCCAGCGCCGACGCGACGGCGTTCTCCTTGATGGCCTCGTGGGCCTCCTCGCGGCCGACGCCCGCCCGCACCGACGCCATCAGGACCTTCGTCGTGGCGAGGAAGGGCAGGTAGCGGTCCAGCTCGCGGGCGACGACGGCGGGGAACGCGCCGAACTCGTCGAGCACCGTCAGGAACGTCTCCAGGAGACCGTCGAGCGCGAAGAACGCGTCCGGCAGGGCGACGCGGCGCACCACGGAGCAGGACACGTCGCCCTCGTTCCACTGGTCGCCCGCCAGCTCACCGGTCATCGACGCGTAGCCGCGCAGGATGACCATGAGGCCGTTGACGCGCTCGCAGGAGCGGGTGTTCATCTTGTGCGGCATCGCGGACGAGCCGACCTGGCCCGGCTTGAAGCCCTCGGTGACGAGCTCGTGCCCGGCCATCAGACGGATCGTCTTGGCGGTCGAGGACGGCGCGGCCGCGAGCTGCACGAGCGCCGTGACGACCTCGTAGTCGAGGGAGCGCGGGTAGACCTGCCCCACCGAGGTGAACGCCTGCGAGAAGCCCAGGTGGCCCGCGATGCGCTGCTCGAGCTCGTCGAGCTTCGCCGCGTCGCCGCCGAGCAGGTCCAGCATGTCCTGCGCGGTGCCGACGGGGCCCTTGATGCCGCGCAGCGGGTAGCGGGAGAGCAGCTCCTCGACACGGGCGTACGCGACGAGCAGCTCGTCGGCGGCCGTCGCGAAGCGCTTGCCGAGGGTCGTGGCCTGCGCCGCGACGTTGTGCGAGCGGCCCGCGATCACCAGCTCGCCGTACTCGCCGGCCAGCTTGCCGAGGCGCGCGAGGACGGCGACGGCGCGGTCGCGGACCAGCTCGAGGGAGAGCCGGATCTGGAGCTGCTCGACGTTCTCCGTCAGGTCGCGGGACGTCATGCCCTTGTGGACCTGCTCGTGGCCGGCGAGGGCGTTGAACTCCTCGATGCGGGCCTTCACGTCGTGGCGCGTGACCTTCTCGCGCTCGGCGATGGAGGCCAGGTCGACCTGGTCGAGGACGCGCTCGTAGTCGGCGAGAGCGGCGTCCGGCACCTCGATCCCGAGGTCCTTCTGCGCGCGCAGCACGGCGAGCCAGAGCTGACGCTCCAGCTTCACCTTCTGTTCGGGGGACCAGAGAGTGGCGAGCTCGGCGGAGGCGTAGCGTCCGGCGAGAACATTCGGGATACGGGGCTTTGCAGGCGCAGCAGTCACGTGTACGGATTCTACTGGCGATTCGTGCAGGCCAGCGCCAGGGCCCCGTTCGTCGGAAGCTACGAGGGCGGGGCGCCCGGCGCGCGCCGCCCCCGTCTCGGCAGGTCAGCCCCGCGGAGCCTGGTACGGGAGCAGTTCGGGGCGCTTCGCCGGGCGGCCGTCGCCGGAGGAGCGGCCCGTCAGGCGGCGGCCGATCCAGGGCACCAGGTGCTGCTTGGCGAAGCGGGCGTCGGCGAGGCGGCGCGCGCCCCAGCCAGGCGGCACGGCCGGCGGGAGCACGGCCTGCCAGTCGTCCTCGGGCTCGTGGCCGAGCGACTGCCAGACGGCCTCGGCGACCCGGCGGTGCCCTTCCGGTGTCAGGTGCAGCCGGTCCACGTCCCACATGCGGGGGTCACCGAGGACGGGCGGCCCGTACAGGTCGACGACCACCGCGCCGTGCCGCGCCGCGAGGTCGTCGATGCAGGCGAACAGCTCCTCCATGCGGGGCCGGAAGCGCTCCATCACCGGGCCGTTGCGGCCGGGGCTGCGCATCAGGACGAGCTGCTCACAGGCCGGCGCCAGCTTCTCGACGGCCTCTTCGAGGAGCCCGCGCACCCGGCCCATGTCGACCTTGGGGCGCAGGGTGTCGTTGAGCCCGCCCACCAGCGTGATGACGTCGGCGCCCATCGCGGCCGCGACGTCCACCTGCTCGTCGACGATCTGGCCGATGAGCTTGCCGCGCACGGCGAGGTTCGCGTAGCGGAAGCCGGGAGCGCGGGCCGCCATCCGGCCGGCCAGTACGTCGGCCCAGCCTCGGTAGGAGCCGTCGGGCAGCAGGTCGGACATGCCCTCGGTGAACGAGTCACCGACCGTGACGAGGCTGCTGTAACTGGTGTGGTTGGCATTTTTCTGCATGGCGGAAGCGATGGTAACCCGGGCCCCGCGACACCCGGCGGGGCGCCGTGTGCCCGACGTCGGGCACACGGCGCTCAGATCACGCGGGCTGGCCGAACAGCTCCCGCAGGACGTCCTCCATCGTCACCAGACCCGCGAGCCGCCCGTCCGAGCCGAGGACCGCCGCTACGTGGGTACGGCTGCCGCGCATCGCCGAGAGGACGTCGTCGAGCGGCGTCGTCTCGCGGACGCGCGCGATCGGCCGCATGTCCGGAATCCGGAACGGCAGATCCCGCGGCGACGCGTCCAGGGCGTCCTTCACATGCAGATAGCCCACGATGCGGCGGTTGTCGTCGACCACGGGGAAGCGCGAGAACCCTGTCCGGGCCGACAGCTGCTCGAGCTGCTCCGGCGTGACGCCCACATGCGCGTAGACCACCCCCTCCAGCGGCAGGACGACGTCCCTGACCGGGCGGCGGCCCAGTTCGAGTGCGTCGCGCAGACGCTCCTGGGCGCGGTCGTCGATGAGTCCCGCGTCGCCCGAGTCCTTGACGAGACGGGCCAGCTCGTCGTCCGAGAACGTCGCGGACACCTCGTCCTTGACGTCGACGCGCAATAGCCTGAGCAGCCCGTTCGCGAAGGCGTTGACCGTGAAGATCACCGGGCGGAACGCCCTCGCGAAGGTCACCAGGGGCGGCCCGAGGAGCAGCGCGCTGCGCACCGGCTCGGCGAGCGCGACGTTCTTCGGGATCATCTCGCCGAGCAGCATGTGCAGATACGTGGCCACCGTCAGCGCGATCACGAACGAGATCGGGTGGACCAGGCCGTGCGGCACGCCGACCGCGTCGAACACCGGCTCGAGGAGATGGGCGATGGCGGGTTCGGCGACGATGCCGAGCACCAGGGTGCACAGCGTGATGCCGAGCTGCGCCGCGGCCAGCAGGGCCGACACATGCTGAAGGCCCCACAGGACGCTCTTCGCCCGCCGGTCGCCCTCGTCCGCGTGCGGTTCGATCTGGCTGCGGCGTACGGAGATCATGGCGAACTCGCCGCCCACGAAGAAGGCGTTGACGACCAGTGTCGCCAGACCGATCAGGAGCTGGATCGTGGTCATCGGTCCCCCTCCGGGGCATCGTCGGACGGCCCGGCCAGAGGCGCGTGCAGCAGGACGCGGGCCGCGCGGTGGCCCGCGGCGTCCACGACGTCGAGCCGCCAGCCGGCCACCTCGACGCTGTCGCCGACGGCCGGGATCCGGCCGAGCTCGGTCGCGACCAGGCCGGCGAGCGTCTCGTAGGGGCCGTGGGGGACGCGCAGGCCGACCCGCTGGAGCTGGTCGGTGCGGGCGGCGCCGTCGGCCGAGTAGAGGCCGCGGCCCTCGTCGTCGATGCCGGCCGGCGCGAGGTCCGGCGTTTCGTGCGGATCGTGCTCGTCCCGCACCTCGCCGACGACCTCCTCGACGATGTCCTCGACGGTCGCGACGCCCGCGGTGCCGCCGTACTCGTCGATGACGACGGCCATCGTGCGCTTCCCGGAGAGCCGGTCGAGGAGCCGGTCGACGGTCAGGGTCTCGGGTACGAGGAGCGGCTCGCGCATGAGATCGGACACGGAACGGCGGCCGCGGAGTTCGGCGGGCACGGCCAGGACGTCCTTGATGTGTGCGACGCCGACGACCGAGTCGAGATTGCCGCGGTAGACGGGGAACCGGGACAGTCCCGTGGCCCGCGTCGCGTTCGCCACGTCCTCGCAGGTGGCCTGCGCGTCGAGCGCCACGACCTGGACGCGCGGCGTCATCACGTTCTCGGCGGTCAGGTCCGCGAGGTTCAGGGTCCGCATGAACAGCTCGGCGGTGTCCGCCTCGAGGGCGCCCGCCTTGGCGGAGTGGCGGGCCAGGGCCACCAGTTCCTGCGGTCCGCGCGCGGAGGCCAGCTCCTCGGCGGGCTCGATGCCGAAGCGGCGCACGGCCCGGTTCGCGGTGTTGTTCAGGTGCGTGATGAAGGGGCGGAACGCGGCGCTGAACCAGCGCTGCGGATTCGCGACGTTCTTGGCGACGGCCAGCGGCGACGAGATCGCCCAGTTCTTGGGGACGAGCTCACCTACGACCATCAGGAAGACCGTCGACAGGGCCGTGCCGATGACAAGCGCGACCGAGGTGGCGGCGGAGCGGGAGAGCCCGAGGCTCTCCAGGGGGCCCGCGATCAGCTTGGCGACCGACGGCTGGGCGAGCATGCCGACGACCAGATTGGTCACGGTGATGCCGAGCTGGGCGCCGGAGAGCTGGAAGGTGAGGTTCCGTACGGCCTTGAGGGCACCGGCGGCACCGCGCTCGCCGCGCTCGACCGCACGCTCGAGGCCGGAACGCTCGACCGTGGTGAGGGAGAACTCGGCCGCGACGAACGCACCGCAGGCCAGCGAGAGCAGCACCGCCACGGCGAGCAGGAGCACTTCGGTCATCGGGTCACCTCCGTCCCATGATCGGGCAGGGCGGTGGGTATCGCGCGATGTCGCAGGCGCCGGGTACTGGGAGGCTCGCCCATGGGCGGACGCTCACACCTTTCTTCAGGAGAAGAAGCAGGACAACAAAAGGACAAGTGGAGCAACCATGGTAAAGGATCGGCAAAGCCGGTGCGGCCGGGGCGCCGCCGTCCCAGCTCCGGAGGGTGTCAGTCCGGACCGCGCCTGTCCGGACCGTGCCTGTCCGGAGGTGCCCGTTCGGAAGGTGTCCGTCCGGAGTGTGAGCCCGGTATGGATCAGTCCGTGAGGTGCTTGACCCAGCGGGTCCACTGCGGCTCCGGCGCGTAACCCCCGGCACGCCAGGCCTGCTGCGCGCGCTCGTTGCGGTCCAGGACCATCGCGTCGCCCCGCCGCCCACCGAGCCGTACGAACCGCTCCTCCGCCGCCGCCAGCAGCGCCGACCCCACGCCCTGCCGCCGCGCGTCCGGACGCACCGCGAGGCGGTACAGATGGCAGCGCCACCCGTCGAAGCCGGCGATGACGGTCCCCACCAGCTCCCCGTCGCGCTCGGCGAGCAGCAGCGACTCGGGGTCGCGGGCGACGAGCCGCTCCACGCCCGCGCGGTCGTCACTGATGCTCGTGCCCTCGGCGGCCACCTTCCAGAAGGCGAGGGCGGCATCGAGGTCGTCGGGCGTCGCGGCCCGTATCCGAAGATCACTCATGGGTCCGATCTCATCACCGGGCGGCCGGGCCCGTGCGCCATTTCAGGATGCGGACCGCCTCATCCCTCGCGCAGCTCCTCGATGACCGGACCGAACGCCTCCATGTACGGCTCCAGGACCGTGAGGTACGTGAATCCGTAGCGGTCGCGCTGCGCGCGCACCCGGTCGGCGATCTCGCGGACCGTGCCGACGAGCAGCAGCGGAAGCTCCAGCGCCTCGTCCTCCGTGAACTGCGGGATGTGTTCGAGGACCGGCCGGATCGCGGCCCGCCGGTCGTCGGTCACCGTGACCATCTGGATCAGCAGATTGAGCTCGGCGGGCTCCGTACGGCCCGCGGCGAAACGGTGGTAGGCGGCGACGCGCTCGTCCAGTTCCCCGGGGGAAAGGTGCTCGAGCTTCCCGCTCGGGTCGCCGGGGACGGAGCGCGCCCCGGTGAACGCCGCGATCTGTGCGTGCTCGGCCGTCAGCTTCAGCATCCGGTCGCCGTTGCCGCCGATCAGGAGCGGCGGGCGGGGGCGCTGCACGGGCCGAGGCTGATGCTCGTCCGACCCGAGCAGCCGGTCCAGCTCCTCGACGACGCGCCGCAGCCGGTCCACGCGCTCCCCGGGCGAACCCCACGGCAGCCCGGCCGCTTCGTGCTCCGCCTGTACGTACCCCGCGCCCAGGCCGAGTTCCAGCCTGCCGCCGGTGAGCGCGTCCGTGGTCGCCACCTCTCGGGCGAGGAGCACCGGATTCCAGAAGCCGGCGTTGAGGACGAACGTGCCCACACGCGGGCGCTCGGTCGCCTCTGCGGCGGCGACGAGGGAGGGGAACGGCGAGGGCACGCCCAGGTGGTCGGCGACGAGGATCACGTCGTAGCCGAGTTCCTCGGCCCTGCGGCAGCGCTTGCGCCACGCGTCGCCGGTCGCGGGGGTGACCATGTTGACGCCGAACCGGAACGCGCGACTCATGAACTCTCCTCACTCTCGGGCGAGTTGACCCAGCGGGAGTCGAACTCGGGCGAGATCACGTCGGACGAGTTGAACGGCCGGGAGACCGCATGGCGAGTACATCATTCGTGCGCGACGGCCGCCAGCACGTTCATGCGCGAGGCGCGCAGCGCGGGAAGGAGTGCCGCCGCGAGTCCCACGACGACCGAGCCGACCACGACCGCGACGATCGTCCCCCACGGGATGGCGAGCGCCTCCATGCCCTGGAGGGCCAGGACCTTGTGGATCGCGAGGCCCCACACGACGCCGAGCGCGAGCCCGAGCACCGCGCCGAACACGGCGATCACCACGGACTCCAGGCGGATCATCCTCCGCAGCTGGCGCCGGGAGAGCCCGATGGCGCGGAGCAGACCGATCTCCCGTGTCCGCTCCACGACCGACAGGGCAAGGGTGTTGACGACGCCCAGGACGGCGATCACGATCGCGAGCCCGACCAGCGCGTACACCAGGTACAGCAGCACCGCGATCTGGTCGTGCACGAGCTTCTTGTAGTCGGCCAGGTCGCGCACCTGTACCTGTGGGTACGGATCGAGGGCCTTCTCCAGACGGGCGCGCAGCACGTCCGCGCCGGTGCCGGGGGAGGCGTTCACGTACACCGCCGAGTCCTGGCCGTCGGGCAGGAACTTCTCCAGCGTCCCCATCCCCATGAACAGGCCGCCGGACATGCCGAACCCGTCCCCGCTGCCCTGGTCCGTGAGGGCCGCGACGGCGAGCCGGTCCGTGCGCCCGCCGGGCAGGTCCACCGGCACCACCGTGCCCACGCGCGCGTGGTGCTCCTTGGCGAACTCCGCGTCCATCGCGACCTTCCCGGGCGCGAGCGCGGCCGCCGAGTCGCCCTGGGAGTACGTGACGTGCGCGACGTCGTCGAGCTGTGCCTCATAGCCGGCGGCGGTCGTCTTCACGCGCTTGCCGTCCGGCAGGCGCACCGCGAGCGGCACGAACCGCTGGCGCACCACGAGCCCCGCACCTTCCGTGGCGCGGATCCTGTCGGTCACTTCTTTGGGGAAGGGCATGAAGTTGGCATTCTGGACTGTGAAGTCGGCGCCGAGGGTCTTGTCGATCTGCTCGTCGAACGACTTGCTCATCGACGCGCTCGCCACGGACATGCTCGCCACCAGGGCGAGCCCCACCATCAGTGCGGCAGCCGTGGCCCCGGTGCGCCGCGGGTTGCGCAGCGCGTTGCGCTGGCTCAGCCGTCCCGCCGAGCCGAACACGGCGGGGAAGGCGCCGCCCAGGACGCGGATCACGGGACGTACGAGCAAAGGGCCCGCGATCACGGTGGCCAGCAGCGTCAGGACGATGCCGACGATGAGGAGCAGCGAGGCGCTCGCCGTCTTCGTGGCCGCGGCGCACCCCACGAGTGCGGCCGCCCCCGCCAGGCCGACCACGGTCCCCGCCGCGGCGCGCACCCGCAGCGGCCGCCCCGCACCCGCGATCTCGGCGTCCGCGAGCGCCGCCATGGGGGAGACCCGGGACGCCCGCCGCGACGGCAGATACGCGGCCACGAACGTGACCCCGACCCCGACCGCGAAGGCCGCGACGGGTGTCCCCCAGCCGATCACCATCTCGGTCGACTTCAGGTTCATCCCGAACGCGCTCATGAGCTTGATGAGGCCGAGCGCCAGACCGATGCCCGCCGCCAGGCCGAGCACCGAGCCCACCAGGCCGAGCAGTACCGCCTCCGTCAGGACGGAGCGGCGCACCTGCCGCCGGTCGGCGCCGAGCGCACGGAGCAGTCCCAGCTCGCGGGTGCGCTGCGCGATCAGCATCGAGAACGTGTTCACGATCAGGAAGATCCCGACCAGGACCGCGATCCCGGCGAAGCCGAGCATCACGTACTTGATCACGTCGAGGAAGGAGCCGAGGTCCGCCGCGTCCGATGTCGCCTGTTCGCCGGCGGTCTTCAAGTCGTAGCCGGAGCCCAGCTGTCGGGCGATCCGTTGCTTCAGGGCGGCGTCGCTCACCCCGGGGGCCGCGTCGACGGAGATGCTCGTCGCGCGGTCCGTACTGCCGAGCAGCTTCGCCTGCGCCGTCGCCGTGTCGAGGAAGACGAGCGCGGCGCCGGGGTTGGTGGTGCGGAAGGTCGCGATGCCGACGATCCGCACGGTGAAGGAGCCCGGCCGCGCGAGGACGGTGAGCGAGTCGCCGATGCGGATGTGCTTCTTGTCGGCGGTGTCGGCGTCGAGCAGCGCCTCGCCACTGCCGCGCGGGGCGTGCCCCGAGGTCAGGCGGACCGGACTGCGGTCCGTCACGTACCAGTTGGTGGCGATGGTGGGGGCGCCGCTGGTCGGGCCGACCGATTTGTTCTTGCCGTCCACGACGGTGATGCTCTCGGTGGCGGCGTCGATCCTCGCCGCGGCGACGCCGTCGATGGACCTGATCTGCCGGGCGAGGCGGGCCGGGACGGTCTCGACCGCCCCGGTCGGCACCGACTCGCTGAGGGAGTCCTGCTTCGGATTCACCTGGACGTCGGCAGATGTGGACGCGAACAGCCGGTCGAAGGTGCGGGTCACCGTGTCCGAGAAGACCAGACTGCCCGCCACGAACGCCACCGAGAGGACGATGGCAAGCCCCGACAGGACCAGTCGGCCCTTGTGCGCGAGGAAACTCCTGAGCGTCGCCTTCAGCACAACGGCCTCTCTACGGCTGGGAGTTGTGGGGGTTTCCCCCGGTGAACAGGCGCATGCGCTCCAGGACCGCCTCCGCCGTGGGCTGCGGCATCTCGTCCACGAGGCGGCCGTCACCGAGGAAGAGCACGAGGTCGGAGTGGCCCGCCGCGCCGGGGTCGTGCGTCACCATCACGACGGTCTGCCCGAGGTCGTCCACCGCCTCGCGCAGGAACCCGAGGACCTCCAGGCCCGCGCGCGAGTCCAGGTTCCCAGTCGGCTCGTCCGCGAAGATCAGTTCCGGTCGCGAGGCGAGCGCCCTGGCGCAGGCCACCCGCTGCTGCTGGCCTCCGGAGAGCTGCGCGGGACGGTGCTTGAGCCGGTCGCCGAGGCCCAGCGTGTCGATGACCTGCTTCAGCCACTCCGGGTCCGGGGTGCGGCCCGCGATGTCCATCGGCAGCGTGATGTTCTCCGCCGCGTTCAGCGTCGGAATGAGGTTGAACGACTGGAACATGAAGCCGATCCGGTCGCGCCGCAGCCGCGTCAGCTCCCTGTCGCGCAGGCCCGTGATCTCGGTGTCCCCGAGCCAGACCTGACCCGCGGAGACCGAGTCGAGCCCGGCCAGGCAGTGCATCAGCGTGGACTTGCCCGACCCCGAGGGGCCCATGACCGCGGTGAACCGGCCGCGCGCGATGTCCACGTCGACCGAGTCGAGCGCAAGAACGGCGGTCTCGCCGGACCCGTACGCCTTGGTCAGGCCCCGGGCGCGCGCGGCGACGTCGCCCGCCTCCGCCAGGCCGTAGGGCTGTTCTGCTGCCGCTGTGGACAAGGCCGCCTCCTGGATCCCGCCGTCGTCCTGGCCGTCACGACTCCCGTGTCGCGTACGAGAGTAGTGGGGTGCGTCACACCCGCGGTATCCCTCCGAGGTCGGGCTCCCGATACGCGTGTAAGGGGCACCTTCGCCGTCTCCTTGCCGGTGCTAGCACGTCGGCGCTAGCGTGAAGTCATGGCGAAGACTCAGCTGAACGTACGGGTGGACGAGGACACCGCTCGAGCCGCGCGTGAGCGTGCGCTCGCACGCGGCGTGAGTGTGAACCGGTACATCGAGGAGCTGGTCAGACAGGACGCGGGCGAGCTCGGCCGGACGTTCGTCGAGGCAGCCGCCGACTTCATGAAGCAGTACGAATCCGTGTTCGCCGAGGAATTCGGCGCGGAGCGCGAAGGCCGACGCTGAGCCCTTGAGCGAATCGAAGAACGTGCGTATCGACCTGGCCTGGCTTCTCATGATCGCCGAACAGAAGACCCCCGGAGACCCTCAGGTGACCGACTGGGGCGCGCTCGTCGCCGCCGTCAGCCGGCACGAGGCGGAGATATTCGGGACCGCCGTCTACGACAGCCCGCACGCGCGGGCCGCGGCACTGCTCCAGCTGCTCCTCCACGTCCCGGCCCTCGAACGCTCGAACGCCATGTTCGCGTCGGCCGTCGCGTACGCCTATCTCGTCGCCAGCGGCCTGAAGGTCGCCACGTCGCCCGACCAGGTCAGGGAGCTGGCCCGCCTGGTCAAGGACGGCGGGGCGACCGTGCACGACATCGCGGAGGACCTCCGCAGATGGACCCTGTGAGCCGCCAGGGCCTGTCTTCACCTTCCCGCCTGCCCCGCGGCGCCGTCCAGGGCTACCCGGCGACGCTAGCGGCGAAGGCCCTCGCGTCCCACGTTCCGTCCAGCTCCGGTGCCAGCCAACTCGGCGCGGATGTACGGAAGTCGGGGTGTGCACCTGCCCCTTCGGGAATCGCGCCGAGGAGCTTCGTCCCCGAGACCACAGGGAAGTCGGCGAGATTGCAGCGGGCCGCGAGGCCGGGGCGCACCGGCCAGCTGCCGACGACGACGCCGAGCGGCGTCAGGTCACGGGCGCGCAGTGCCTCCGTCGTCAGGGCCGTCGAGTTGAGCGTGCCGAGCCCCGCCGCCGCGACGACGAGAACCGGCGCTCCGAGCCGCCTGGCGGCGTCCGCGAGGGTGCCCCCGTCCGCGTCGAAGCGCACGAGCAGCCCACCCGCGCCCTCGACCAGGACGAGGTCGTGCTCCGTGGCCAGCTTCGCCGCCGCGTCGGCCACCTCGTGCGGGCGGACCGGGGGGAGGCCGGCGCGCAGCGCGGCCGTCGCCGGCGCCAACGGCTCGGGGTACCGCGCCAGTTCGACGGCCGTCACCCCGCCGCCCACCAGGCGCTTCACCTCGTCCGCGTCCCCGCACTCACCGGGACCGACCCCGGTCTGAGCCGGCTTCAGGACGGCCACCGACCGCCCCGCGGCCAGCGCGGCGGCCGCCACGGCCGCCGTCGTGACCGTCTTGCCGATCTCGGTTCCGGTCCCCGTGACCACCAGTACCGTCATGCTGTTCAGCCCTCCCGCGCCGCCGCGCACACCGCGCGGCCGATCCGTGCCAGATCCTCGTCCCCCGTGATGTACGGGGGCATCGTGTACACGAGGTCGCGGAACGGCCGCAGCCACACGCCCTCGCGCACCGCCGCCCGAGTGGCGGCCGCCATGTCGATCTCGTGGTCCAGCTGTACGACGCCGATCGCGCCGAGCACGCGCACGTCGCGCACCCCGGGCAGCTCCGAGGCCGCGGCGAGCGACTCCCGCAGACCCGACTCGATCCGCTTGACCTCCGTGGCCCAGTCCTGCCCGAGCAGGAGGTCGATCGAGGCACAGGCCACCGCGGCGGCGAGCGGGTTCCCCATGAACGTGGGCCCGTGCGCGAGCACCGGCACCTCGCCGCGCGAGATCCCGTCCGCGACGCGCGCCGTGCACAGCGTCGCCGCCAGCGTCATATAGCCGCCGGTCAGCGCCTTGCCGACACACATCACATCGGGCGTCACCGACGCGTGCTCCGCGGCGAACAGCGCACCGGTCCGCCCGAACCCGGTGGCGATCTCGTCGAACACGAGGAGCACGTCGTGCGCGTCGCAGGCCTCGCGCAGGACCCGCAGATACGCGGGGGAGTGGAACCGCATCCCGCCCGCGCCCTGCACCACGGGTTCCACGATCACGGCCGCCAGCTCATGGGCGTGACGCCCGATCAGCTCGTGCAGATGATCCGCGTAGGCCTCCTCGTACGCGGCCGGCGGGGCGTCGGCGAACACGTGCTGTGGCAGCGCGCCCGACCACAGCTCGTGCATGCCGCCCTCGGGGTCGCAGACCGCCATCGGCTGCCAGGTGTCGCCGTGGTAGCCGCCGCGCCACGTCAGCAGGCGGCGCTTCTCCGGCCGCCCGAGGGAACGCCAGTGCTGGAGGCACATCTTGATCGCGACCTCGACGGACACGGAGCCCGAGTCGGCGAGGAACACATGCTCCAGACCTTCGGGCGACATGTCGACAAGGCGCTTCGCGAGCCCGACGGCGGGCTCGTGCGTGAGCCCGCCGAACATGACATGGCTCATCCGGCCGAGCTGGTCGCGCACCGCCTCGTTGAGCACGGGGTGGTTGTAGCCGTGGATCGCCGACCACCACGACGACATCCCGTCGACCAGCTCGGCACCCTCACCGCTCGCACCGCCCTCGCCGGCGAGCCGGAGCCGTACCCCGGCCGCCGACTCGACGACGAGCGGCTCCTGCCGCCCCGGCATCGGACCGTACGGATGCCAGACGTGCCGCCGGTCGAGGTCGAGCAGCTCCGCCACGGGCAGCCCCGACACCGGCAGTCCCGGCCCCTCAGGCATTGGGCGCGAGATCCGTACCGGCACCCCGGCGGCGTACGGCGACGAGGTCCGTGCGCGCCTCGGGGACCTCGGCGACCGGGGACTGCGCAGCGTCTTCGTGCGAGCCGCAGCCCTCTTCCTCATGGGAGCCGCAGCCCCCGCCGGAACCGCAGGCCGAACCCGCGCCGGAACCGCAGGCCGCCTCGGCCCCGGAACCGCAGGGCCCGCCCCGGTGCTCGGGCAGCGTCACCTGGTCGGTGCCCTCGACCTCGAACCCGGCGTCCGTGATCATGTCCAGGTCCGCCTTGCCCGCCTGGCCCTCACTCGTCAGGTAGTCGCCGAGGAAGATGGAGTTGGCGAGGTGGAGCGCCAGCGGCTGCATCGAGCGCAGGTGCACCTCGCGCCCGCCCGCGATCCGCACCTCCACGTCGGGGCAGACGAAGCGGACCATCGCGAGGATCCGCAGGCAGCGCTGCGGCGTCAGGTTCCACTCCTTGGCGAGGGGCGTGCCCTCGAAGGGGATGAGGAAGTTGACCGGCACCGAGTCCGGGTCGAGTTCGCGCAGGGAGTAGACGACGTCGACCAGGTCCTCGTCGCTCTCGCCCATGCCCGCGATGAGGCCGGAGCAGGCGGACAGACCGGCCGCGTGGGCCTTCTGCACCGTGTCGACGCGGTCCGCATAGGTGTGCGTCGTCGTGATGTCGCCGTACGTGCCCTCGGAGGTGTTGAGGTTGTGGTTGTACGCGTCGGCGCCCGCGCCGCGCAGCCGCTCGGCCTGGCCCTCGGACAGCAGACCGAGGCAGGCGCACACCTCGACGCCCTCGTTCTGCTCCTTGATCGCGCCGATGGTCTCCGACACGCGGTCGACGTCCCGGTCCGTCGGGCCGCGCCCGGACGCCACCAGACAGACCCGCTTCGCGCCGCCCGCGACACCGGCGGCCGCGGCCTTCGACGCCTCGTCGGGCTTCAGCCACGTGTACTTGAGGATCTCCGCCTTGGACCCGAGCCGCTGCGAGCAGTACGAGCAGTCCTCGGGGCACAGGCCCGACTTGAGGTTGACCAGATAGTTGAGTTTCACCCGCCGGCCGAACCACTGCCGCCGCACCTTGCCGGCCGCGGCCACCACATCGAGCAGTTCGTCGTCGGAAGTCGCCAGAACGGCGAGCGCTTCTTCACGGCTCGGCAGCTCGCGCCGCAGCCCCTTGTCCACCAGCGTGTTCAGCAGGTCCATGGCCCGATCCTGACCTACGTCCCCTGCTCAGGCCAAGGAGGCTTCGGACAACTCTGCCGGTTCGGCGTGTGGGTATTGCCACATCCTGGGTGGCTGGCTGTCCCGCTAGTGTCTGTGCACTGCCTACAAAACTGTCTACAAAGCAGCGGCGGGCACGGGACAGCACACCCCACTCGAGAACCGGCCGCGACGCGGCCGTCGGAGGGACTCACATGGCGGGATCGCCGTTCGGCTGGATCGACGAGCAGGAGCGCGTGCGCCGCGGCGCCGGACTCGTCCGCACGCTGCGTCCCCGCCCCGCCGAGACCCCGCTCCTCGATCTCGCGAGCAACGACTACCTCGGTCTCACCCGCCACCCCGAGATCACCAAGGGAGCGGCGGACGCGGCGCTGCGCTGGGGCGGCGGGGCCACCGGCTCGCGGCTCGTCACGGGCACCACGGAGCTGCACACCGAACTCGAGCGCGAACTGGCAGAGTTCTGCGGTTTCGAGGCGGCACTCGTCCTGTCGTCCGGCTACGCGGCCAATCTCGCCGCCGTGACCGCGCTCGCCCCGCACGGCTCCCTGATCGTCTCGGACGCGAGCAATCACGCCTCCCTCATCGACGGCTGCCGGCTCGCCCGCGGTGCCACGCAGGTCGTCCCGCACGCCGACCCGGACGCCGTCCGTAAGGCCCTCGACGCGCATCAGGGGCAGGCGGTCGTCGTCTCCGACTCCGTCTTCTCGGTGGACGGCGACGCCGCTCCACTGGCCGAACTGGCAGGAGCAGCAAGGGAGTCCGGGGCCGGCCTGATCGTCGACGACGCGCACGGGCTCGGGGTGCTCGGCGACGGTGGCAGGGGGGCGCCGCAGGCGGCGGGGCTCTCGGGCGCCGACGACACCGTCGTCACCGTCACGCTGTCCAAGTCGTTCGGCAGCCAGGGCGGCGCCGTCCTCGGTCCCGCCCGGGTGATCGACCATCTCGTCAACACCGCAAGGACGTTCATCTTCGACACGGGCCTCGCGCCCGCGGCGGCCGGCGCCGCACTCGCGGCCCTGCGCCTGCTGCGCCGTGAGCCCGAGCGCGCCGAACGGGCGCGCGCCGTCGCCTCCTCGCTGCACGAACTCCTCACGGCCGAGGGGCTCCAGGCCGTACGGCCGGACGCCGCCGTCGTCTCCGTGCGCGCGCCGTCCCCCGAAGAGGCCGTGCGCTGGGCGGCCGACTGCCGCGAAGCCGGCCTCGCCGTCGGCTGCTTCCGGCCGCCCTCCGTGCCGGACGGCATCTCACGGCTGCGGCTGACCGCCCGCGCCGACCTGACCGACGATCACATCGCCCAGGCCGTACGGGTGATCAGCCGCAACGCTCCCGACTCGGCGTTCACCGCAAGGAGTTGAGGAACCCCTCCCAGGCGGAGGGCGAGAACAGCAGGGCGGGTCCGGCCGTGCGCTTGGAATCGCGCACGGCGAGCAGTCCGGCCGAAGGGCCGCGGTGCAGCGGAGCCGTCTCGACGCAGTTGTTCATTCCGGTGCTTCGGCTGCTTCGCCGCCATGGCGCGTCGTGCAGAGAGGTGCTGGGAACCGCGGCGGATGGTACGTACCGAGGCAGAGCTGACATGGTGCCTCCTTACGTGCGTTCACTGTGCGGAGGGGGGTGTGCTCCGGCGATCCCGGCGATGAAATCCAGCGAATCCCCGGGCGAAAGGGCGTGGATCCGAAGGGTGTCAAAGGCGTCCGTGTACGCCTTGAGGTCTTCTTTCCGCTCGAGGTAGAGGCTACTCGTCAAATGGTCGAGAACTACTACGTCCAGATCAGAAGTGTTCGGAAATGAGAACACAACGAAAGGGCCGGTTAGTCCGACATGCTCCCCTGCCGCGAACGGCAATACCTGTAGCCGCACATGGGGAAGCTTCGCCACGTCGGCGAGATGACGCAGCTGCTCCGCCATCACCCGGGGACCGCCCACCGGCCGCCGCAGCACCGCCTCGTCGAGCACCGCGCTGAGCCGCAGCGGCGACGCCGAACGCAGCACCTCCTGCCGGGCGATCCGCACCTCGACCAGGGCGTCGACCTGCCCGTCCGGCAGCCCGTCGAGCGCGGCCCTGGTCACCGCCCGCGCGTAGTCGGGCGTCTGGAGGAGGCCCGGCACGACGGACGTCTCGACTGTCCTGACCCGGCACGCCTGCGACTCCAGGCTGATGAAGTCCCGGTAGGCGGGCGGCAGAAGACCCCGGTAGGCGTGCCACCAGTGCTGGCCGCCGTCGTCCCCCGACCCGGCCAGCGCGACCAGCAGGTCCCGTATGCCGGGGTCCGTGACCTCGAACGCGTCGAGCAGGAGGCGTACGTCCGACGCCTTCACGCCACTGCGGCCGGTCTCGATACGGCTCACTTTCGACTGGTGCCAGCCGACGAGCCGCGCCGTCTCGCCACTGGTGAGCCCCGCGCGGGCGCGCAGCGCGCGCAGCTCGGCGCCGAGCCTGCGGCGGCGCACCGCCGGACCGTGTTTCATTCTGTCTCCTCGGACCTGCGGCCCGGCTCCTTCCGGCCCGGCGGATCGTGTTCCGAGCCGACGGTAGAGGAAGCCGGCGGTGTACGCCCAAATGCGGTCCACCGGCGCAGAGTTCACCGCTTCGAGCGACAGATATATGCATATCTCGGGGGATCGGCTCCACGGGCGGAGCGGGAGTGGCACTCTGGCGCAAAGCACCAGTCCGGGGGTCGCCTCGAGTCATCCGCCATGTGTCGGATTCAGGCCCCGGCGAAAAAAGGGACGACGTCGCCATGGCAGATCACCAGGAAGCATCCGTCACTCTGCCGAGCGATCCTGCCTCGGTCTCCTCGGCCCGGACATATGTCGGCGACGTACTCGCCGAATGGGGCATGCCGCGCGACGCGGAAACAGCCGACACGGTCCGGCTCATCGTCTCCGAACTCGCCACGAACGCCGTGATGCACACCCGCGGGCAGTCACCGGTCTTCACCGTCGACGTGCAGCTGGAGCGCGACGAACACCTGCGCATCGGCGTCACGGACAGCCACCCGCGCTACCCGAAGCGGCTCCCGGCCGCCGTCCAGCAGGACAACGGGCGCGGCATGGTGATCATCCGCTGTCTGACCGCCGAGTGCGGCGGGAGTCTGTCGGTCAGGCCCACCCCCGAGGGCGGTAAGACCGTGTGGATCGCCCTGCCGTGGACGGTCCCTGTCCAGTCGGTGTGAAGGCCGGCGGTGGTGGCGCGGCTACGGGGACGGGGTGTCCGTCCCCTCCTGCGACCGCGTGAGTGAGCGCCGCACCAGACGCGGCAGCACGCCCCACAGGCCAACACAGACCGCGAACGTGCCCGCGCCGGCCGCGATGCCCGCCGCCCGCCCCGCGGTGACGTCCACGACGAGCAGCACGGACCCGGCCAGGGCGAGCATCAGAACGCCCAGGCCGGCCGCGGCGAGCCGCGAGGACATCTGCACGATCTGCGGCTTGGCGCCCCGCCCGAACAGCGCACGGTGCAGCGCCGCGGGCGCCGTGAACAGCGCGGCGGCGAGCGCGGCGAGCAGCAGCGTCGCGATGTAGGTCGCGCGCTGCACGCCGTCCAGCGCCGGGAACCTCGGAGTGAACGCCAGCGTCAGCAGGAACGCGAAGAGGATCTGCACGCCCGTCTGGGTGACTCTCAGCTCCTGGAGCAGCTCGCCGAAGTTCCGGTCCGCGCGCTCCAGCGGCGTCTCGTGCCGGTCCTGCCCCGAGCTCCTGGGGCCTGAGTTGTGTGGAGCGTCCTCGTCGCCGGCCGGTCGGTCCTCGTCCATACGACCACGAGTACCCCATCGCGCGGTTCCGAGTCGGCCGGAGCGGGAGTGCAGCCGGTGACGCCTGACGGGCCCCCAGGGCCCCCGGGGACCCGTCAGGTGGCGCTACCGCACGCGCCCGTACCAGACGCTCTTCGTCCAGATCCGCTCGAGCCGCACCACGGCACCGGTCTTCGGCGAGTGCCAGATCCTTCCCTTCCCGGCGTAGATGCCGACGTGGTAGACGCCGCGGCCCGAATGGAAGAAGACCAGGTCACCGCGTTTGCGATGGGACGCGGAGACATGGCGGGTCTTGTTGTACTGCTGGGCGGCGGTACGGGGCAGCTTCTTGCCCACCCGCTTGAACGAATAGACCGTCAGTCCCGAGCAGTCGAACCTGTGCGGTCCTGAGGCGCCCCACTGGTAGGGGCTTCCCTTCCTCGAGGCCGCGATCTGGAGGGCCTTCGTCGCGGCCGGCGAGGCCTCCGCTTCGGGCGTGGCTCCTGGGACCAGCAGGCTGCCGCCCGCTACGGCGAGCGTGAGGGCGGAGGCGGTGCCGGCCCGGGTCAGCAGCGACGGGACACGATTGAGCGCAGTCATGCGCAACCCTTCGTCAGCCGCCTGTGAAGGATGACCTGTCGGATTCGGGCTGGCGAAGTTGCCCGGCCGCGAAGTGCGGCTTCACCCCAAGGGCCGGCCCGGAAAACAGCTCCGGCGGCCCGTCGTGCTCGGGTCCTCCACTCCTGCCGATCCACTTCTGTCGACCTGGCATCCGTACGGCGGCAGGACTCGGCGTCCGCACGGACCGCCCCGCCGCGGCGGCGGGGGCTTGTCGTCGGAAGGGATCTTCACGCACAAACGGCGTGAACGCAGAGCCGAATCGGCGTGGTGTGAGTGTCCTCACGAGTGATCCATTCGGGTGGACAGCACACTTTTCGACCTCGGCGCGGAGGTCCCAACGAGCCCCGTACCAGCAGCGGAAGGCGGAATTCTCGATTCCGCGTAGGCGTTCCGCGCAACTTTTCCGGTTCGCATGTGCGAGTACCGGCTACGCCGTATGTGGGTACCTCTTCTGGTCCGTTTCGAACCCGGCCCGGACGGTTCGGGTCGATCGCTTCGGTCTTGAACGGGCCGTCAATCGACCGACTCCGGTGGCACTGTGACCCGTTGTGTCCTCCTTTCTCCGTCCAGGACCCGCAAAGCCCGAGCGAGCGTCGTCGCGTGGAGCTCGGTCTCGCCCCGCTGATGCATGAGCGTCAGGGCGTCCCTGAGCGCCGTCGCCCCGCCGACGAGCGCTTGCGCAGCCCGTAGTCCGCCATATGTGTGGTCGCTCCTGGCCGGGTTGATCCTTCCGAGCAGGTCGACGACTTCCAGATAGCGGTCGAGGAGTTCGCACTCGGCGCGCGTCAGCGCGGGCAGCGGGGGCAGCTCGGGTGGCAGCATCGCCGGGTCACCTGGCGCCGTGGGCCGAACCGGACAGCTTGCGGTTGTCGATGACCCGGTCCACGAGCCCGTACTCCACGGCGTCCCGGGCCTGAAGGATCTTGTCCCGCTCGATGTCGGCGCCGATGCGCTCCCTGCTCTGCCCGGTGTGCCGGGCGAGCAGCTCCTCCAGCTGGGCGCGCATGCGTACCAGTTCGCGGGCCTGGATCTCCAGGTCGGTCGGCTGGCCCTGGGCGGGCTCGGGCAGCCCCGGCTGATGGATCACCACGCGCGCACCGGGCAGCATGGCCCGCTTCCCCGGCGTCCCGGCGGCCAGGAGTACGGCGGCGGCGGAGGCGGCCTGCCCGAGGCACACGGTCTCGACCTCGCAGCTGACGAACTGGATCGTGTCGTAGATCGCCGTCATCGCGCTGAACGAGCCACCCGGGGAGTTGATGTACAGCGAGATGTCCCGGTCCGGCGCGGCGTACTCGAGGTGCATGAACTGCGCCATCACATCGTTCGCGGAGGTGTCGTCGATCGGTGTCCCCAGGAAGACGATCCGCTCCTCCAGAAGCTTGGAGTACGGATCGAGCGTGCGGTGCCCGGCCGAGGTGCGCTCGGTGAACTCGGGCAGGACGTAGCGGGCGGAAGGTCGGTTCATGGCACATGCCTCCGTGAGCGCGGAACTCTGTCGCTGCTTCCGTAAAAAATGTACAGGACGTACGGATGGTGGAGTAGGGCTGAGGCTCCGGGAAACGCGAAGAAGGGGGCCGGCCCGCGCCCGATGCGCGTGACCGACCCCCTTCTCCGTGCTGCTGAGGCGTGGCTACCGGTCGTCGTCGTCCGTCCTGGACAGGCGCAGCGCGAGGTGTTGCAGGAGGTCAGCGCTCTTGATGTCGGTCCTGCCTGAGTCGTGCACCTCGGCGAGCTCGGAGAAGAGGAACGCGAACGCGCCCACCAGGGAGATCGTCACCGGCATCAGCGCCGCGATGGTCGCCTCCGCCGCCTCCTCCACGCTCGATTCCGCCGGGATCTCGATGGAGGGGAACGCCTCTGTCACCAGGCGTCCGAGCTGGGCGTCCTCGGTCGCGACGTCGGGCTCGGCATCCTTGCTGAGCCTGCGCACCATTTCCTGGGTCTCGGTCAGGACGCCGATTGCGCGCAGAATGATCTCGCTCTGTTCCATGCGCGGAGCCTAGGCCGACGGTGCCCCGCCGCGGGCGCTGTTCCGGGCGGGGCTTCGTCGGATCCGCGCAAGCAGCCATGCAGCACGAACAGTTGACACGTCGACGTTACGCGCAGCCACTGACAACGGCGGCGGCCCGAACCGTCCCGCTCGGGCCGCCGTCCCACCTGCGGGTTGCCGTGCGGTCACGGACCGTGTCCGCGTCGGGGGGCCGGTCTAAGCTGGAGGACATGGCCTACGAGATTCCGGTGACGCAAGCCCGCGCTGAGCTGGCCGATCTGATCAACCGCGTCGTGTACGGCGGCGAACGCGTCGTCGTGACCCGGCACGGCAAGCCGCTCGTCGCGCTGGTCTCCGCCGCCGATCTCGAGCGACTCGAGGCCCTGGGGGAGCCGGGGGACGAGCAGGTGATCAGCTCCGTCTCGGGCATCGGCTCGACCTCACCCACCGGCGGCGACCGCCACCGCTTCGGCATCGCCGCGGAGCACCGGGGGCCGGAGGTCAGGTAAGGCGGAGATCCGGCAGATCCCGCAGAGCCCGTAGGGCAGGAAAAGGCCGTGCGCCCCCGTCCGCTACAGCGGGGACGCACGGCTGTCATGAGGGCGCGCGGCGTCAGCCGACCGGCACCGCGTCCCGCGCCGCGGGCGCCCCGGCCCCTTCGCCGGCGCCCCGCTTCTTGCGGAGCCCGCCGAGCAGTATGCAGACGAGCCCGAGCCCTGCCCAGGCCGCCAGCGTGATCGCGGGCGTCATGGCCCGCGCCCCGTCGAAGTACGAGACCGAGCGCAGCAGCGTTCCACCCGCGCCCGGCGGCAGGAACTGGCCGATGCGGCCGACCGGTTCGGGCAGCAGCTGCGGCGCCGATGACACCCCCGAGAACGGGTTGCCGAGCAGCACCATCAGGAGTGAGCCCACCCCGATCCCCGCCGGGCCGAACAGCGCGGAAAGCCCGGCCACGGTGCCGCCCACGGCCAGCGCCGACAGGCCCAACACCCCCGCTTCGGCCCACCAGTTGCCCGTAAGCACCCCGAGCCAGCTGTGCGTGAGCGCCGCCGCCACGACGCCGACGAGCGCGGACGCCATCACGAGCGCACCCGCCGCCCGCCACCCGCGCAGCCCGAGCAGCGTCACCATGGCGCCGCCGGCCACGCCCGCGATCGCCAGCGGCAGCACGCTCGAACTCAGCACCGCCCCGCGCGGATCCGCGGCCGGCGCGGCGACCACGTCGACCGTCGGCACCCGCGTGCCCTTCGGTGCCCCGGCGGTCACGGCCTGCTGGAGCAGCTGCGCCACGACGGGGCTCGCCGCCGTCGCGGTGAGGAGCCGCGGGCCCTGGGCCGTCGCCACCACCGCTCCGTAGACGGTCCGGTCCGCGATCGCAGCGCGCGCAGCCGCCTCATCGGCGTACCGATGAATCTCGAACGCGCCTTTGTGGGACCGCAGTTGCTGCTCGACGGGTGCGGCGGCGGCTGCCGGTCCCGCGACGCCGAGCGGGAGGTCCCGGGGAGCGGTTCTGGCCCCGGGCCAGGCGAACGCCCACAGCGCGAGGGCGACGAGCACCGGCACGAGCAGGGCGACCGCGGCCATCCTGCGCGCCGGAGACGGCGGGGCCGGGGTGGCGGTCGGGCTGGACATGGCTTCCTCCGGGAGGAGCGGGATCTTATAGCGAAGGATCGTTCGTTTTACTGGCGGCCACTGTTCCGGCGTGGCCGTCTCTTGTCAAGAATGAATGTTCGTTTTACTTTGTGACCATGGCTCGTGTATCCCAGGAACACCTGGACGCCCGTCGTCGGCAGATCCTCGACGGTGCGACCGTCTGCTTCGCGCTCAACGGCTTCCATGCCACGTCCATGCAGGACGTGCTGAAGGCGGTCAACCTCTCCGCGGGCGCGGTGTACCGCTACTTCAGCGGCAAGGAGGAGCTGATCGGGGCCATCGTCACCGAGGTGCTCGACGAGATACGGGGTGTCTTCGAGTCGGCCGGCGCCGAGAGTCCGCCCGCGCCGCCGGACGTGCTGGTGGGGAGGGTTCTGAGCAGGATCCTCGGGATGCGGCCGGGGCTCACGCACGAGGGCGTGTCCGTCTTCCCGCGGCTGATGGTCCAGGTGTGGACGGAGACCCTGCGCAACGACGAGCTCTCCCGGGTGATGCGCGAGGGGTACGCCGGCGTACGCACGGCCTGGGTGAAGATCGTCGAGGGGTATCAGGCCGCGGGGATGATGCGCGCCGACATCCCCGCCGACGACGTCGCCCGGGTCATGATCGCCACGGCGCAGGGATTCGCCGCGCAGCAGGCCCTGTTCGGGGAAGTTCACGTCCCTGTCGAAACTTTGCAGAACGGCCTGCGGGCCCTGATGAGTATGAGCGAGGCCAGCTGACAGTCATGGGCAGGTCAAAGGGTGGTTAACCTCGTTGAAACTCCCCCCAATTAGCCTGCACCCCACGTCACCAGGGGCTTTTGTAGCCGGGATGCACAAGATCATATGCATTTCTTGTGTGTTACATCTATACCCGTCGCGGTGGCCGCGGCAGCCGGACCCCGCACGGTCCGGAGTGAAGGACTGTGAGGTGGGAGCCGTGCAACTGACCCCGCACGAGCAGGAGAGACTGCTCATTCATGTGGCCGCCGACGTGGCCGAGAAGCGCCGGGCCCGGGGTCTGAAGCTCAATCATCCCGAGGCGATCGCTCTCGTCACGTCGCACATCCTCGAAGGTGCACGTGACGGCCGGTCCGTGGCCGAACTCATGTCGTCCGGTCGCAAGGTGCTCACGCGCGACGACGTGATGGAGGGCATCCCCGAGATGATCCACGACGTGCAGGTCGAGGCGACCTTCCCCGACGGCACCAAGCTCGTCACCGTCCACGATCCGATCGTCTGACGGGGGGAGTGCGTCCATGATTCCCGGAGAGATCCTCTTCGCGGACGAGCCCGTCGTGTTCAACGAGGGCCGCGAGGTCACCCGTCTGACCGTGCTCAACGCCGCCGACCGGCCCGTCCAGGTCGGCTCCCACTACCACTTCGCCGAGGCCAATCCCGGTCTGGAGTTCGACCGTGCCGCAGCGCACGGTCTGCGACTCAACATCGCCGCGGGGACCGCCGTGCGCTTCGAGCCCGGAATCCCTGTCGACATCGAACTCGTGCCCCTGGCCGGCCGGCGCATCGTGCCCGGTCTGCGGGGCCGGACCGGAGGTGCCCTCGATGGCTGAACTCTCCCGCGCCGCCTACGCCGACCTGTTCGGCCCCACCACCGGCGACCGCATCCGCCTCGCGGACACCGACCTGCTGATCGAGATCGAGGAGGACCGCTCCGGCGGCCCCGGACTCTCCGGTGACGAGTCCGTGTTCGGCGGCGGCAAGGTGATCCGCGAGTCCATGGGCCAGTCACGCGCTACGCGCGCAGACGGCGCCCCCGACACCGTCATCACCGGCGCCGTGATCGTCGACCACTGGGGCATCGTCAAGGCCGACATCGGCATCCGGGACGGCCGGATCACCGCGATCGGCAAGTCCGGCAACCCCGACACGATGGACGGCGTCCACCCCGGCCTCGTCATCGGCCCCGAGACCGAGATCCTCGCCGGCAACGGCAAGATCGTCACCGCGGGCGCCATCGACACCCACATCCACTTCATCTCGCCGACCATCGTCGACGAGGCGCTCGCCTCCGGTGTCACCACGCTGATCGGCGGCGGCACCGGCCCGGCGGAGGGCTCCAAGGCGACCACGATCACCCCTGGTTCGTGGCACCTTGCCCGCATGTTCGAGGCGATGGAGTCGAGCCCCGTCAACATCGGCTTCCTCGGCAAGGGCAACACCACCTCCGCCGAGTCCATGTACGCCCAACTGCGCGGCGGCGCCGTCAGCTTCAAGATCCACGAGGACTGGGGAGCGACCCCCGCCGTCATCGACGCCTGCCTCAACGTCTGTGAGGACACCGGCGCGCAGCTCGCCGTCCACACGGACACCCTGAACGAGGCGGGCTTCGTCGACGCCACCTTCGATGCCGTGGCCGGCCGCACCCTGCACGCCTTCCACGTCGAGGGCGCGGGCGGCGGACACGCTCCTGACATGATCACGGCCGTCTCGCTGCCCAACATGCTGCCGAGCTCGACCAACCCGACGCGGCCGCACACCGTCAACACCGTCGAGGAACACCTCGACATGCTGATGGTCTGCCACCACCTCAACCCGGCCGTCCCCGAGGACCTGGCCTTCGCCGAGTCCCGGATCCGGCCCACCACCATCGCGGCCGAGGACATCCTCCACGACATCGGCGCCATCTCGATCATGTCCTCGGACTCCCAGGCGATGGGCCGCGTCGGCGAGGTCGTCCTGCGGACCTGGCAGACCGCGCACGTCATGAAGCGCCGCCGCGGCCAGCTCCCCGGCGACACGCGCGCCGACAACCTGCGCGCCCGTCGCTATGTCGCCAAGTACACGATCAACGCGGCCGTCGCACAGGGCATCGACCACGAGATCGGCTCCGTCGAGACCGGCAAGCTCGCCGACCTCGTGCTCTGGGACCCCCGGTTCTTCGGCGTCAAGCCACAGCTCGTCATCAAGGGCGGCCAGATCGCGTACGCCCAAATGGGTGACGCCAACGCGTCCATCCCCACGCCGCAGCCCGTCCTGCCCCGCCCCATGTTCGGCGCCCACGGCAGGGCCCCCGCCTCGAACTCGTTCTTCTACGTGACGCAGACCGCCCTCGACGACGGGCTGCCCGAACGCCTCGGCCTCGACAGGAAGTTCGTGCCGATCCGCTCGACGCGGGGACGCACGAAGGCGGACATGCGGGAGAACGACGCGCTGCCGCGGGTCGAGGTCGCCCCCGACAGCTTCGCCGTCACCATCGACGGCGAACTCGTCGAACCCGCGCCCGCCGCCGAACTGCCGCTCGCCCAGCGGTACTTCCTGTTCTGACGGGCCGAGAAGAAGAGATATGACACGAGCCGCACTCCTCGTCCTGGCCGACGGCCGCTTCCCCGCCGGAGGGCACGCCCACTCCGGCGGGGCGGAGGCCGCCGTCAAGGCGGGACGCATCACGGGCGCGGCGAGCCTGGAGGAATTCTGCCGGGGCCGTCTGCACACCACGGGACTGGTGTCGGCGTCCCTGGCGGCCGCCGCCGCGCTCGGCCTCGACCCGGTCGCCCTGGACGAGGCCGCCGACGCCCGTACACCGTCACCCGCCCTGCGCACCGCTGCGCGCAGGCTCGGCAGACAGCTCATGCGCGCGGCGCGCGCGGCCTGGCCGCATCCCGAACTCGACGCGCTCGCCCGGCGGTTCCCCAAAGGGGCCCACCAGCCGGTGGTCCTCGGCCTCACCGCGCGGGCCGCGGGCCTCGGCCCCGTCGACGCCGCCTACTGCTCCGCGTACGAGAGCGTCAGCGGGCCCGCCACCGCGACGGTCAGGTTGCTCAGCCTCGATCCGTTCGACGCGACGGCGGGGCTCGCACGCCTCGCGGACGACATCGACCGCGTCGCGACGGCGGCCGCCGAGGCAGCGGCACGAGCCGTCACCGAAGGGGCGGATGCACTGCCCGCGGCGTCCGCGCCGCTGCTGGAGGTGGGGGCCGAGGCCCACGCGGCCTGGGCTGTGCGCCTGTTCGCGTCCTAGGGCGCGACGCGGCGGACACGCCTTTGGGCGCCCTGCCTCTCCACTGAACGATTGGAGCAACACCATGCACCTCGACCACTCGCACGACGGCCCCGCCGCGGTCAGCGCCGACGCCCGCCGCCGCGACGGCACCCGCCGCGCCCTCCGTATCGGCCTCGGCGGCCCCGTCGGCTCCGGGAAGACGGCCACCGTCGCCGCGCTCTGCCGCGCGCTGCGCGACGAGTTGTCCCTCGCCGTCGTGACGAACGACATCTACACACGTGAGGACGCCGAGTTCCTGCTCCGCGAGGCCGTGCTGCCGCCCGAGCGCATCACCGCCGTGGAGACCGGCGCCTGCCCGCACACCGCCATCCGCGACGACATCTCCGCCAACCTGGAGGCCGTGGAGGACCTGGAGGACGAGGTCGGACCGCTCGACCTGATCCTCGTCGAGTCCGGCGGCGACAACCTCACCGCCACGTTCTCGCGCGGCCTCGTCGACGCGCAGGTCTTCGTCATCGACGTCGCCGGCGGCGACGACATCCCGCGCAAGGGCGGCCCCGGCGTCACCACCGCCGACCTGCTCGTCATCAACAAGACGGACCTCGCCCCGTACGTCGGCTCCGACCTCGCCCGGATGTCCGCCGACGCCAAGGCCCAGCGCGCCGAACTCCCCGTCGTCCTCCAGTCCCTGCGCTCCGCCGACGGTGTGCGCGAGGTCGCCGACTGGGTGCGCGCACAGCTCACCGCGTGGACGGCATGACCGCAGGCGTACGCTCCACGGCCCGCATCACGGCGAGCGACGACGGCCGTGGCGGCACCTGTCTGCCGGTCCTCGACGGAGAGGGCTCCCTGGCCCTGCGCCGCATCCGCTCGACCGGTCCCGACGCGCGCGTCATGCTCGTCGGCGCGATGAGCGGGCCGCTCGGCGGCGACCGCATGAGTGTCGAGGCGC
Organism: Streptomyces sp. NPDC055400; assembly: GCF_053644375.1. NCBI lineage: Bacteria > Bacillati > Actinomycetota > Actinomycetes > Kitasatosporales > Streptomycetaceae > Streptomyces > Streptomyces sp. NPDC055400. Next base: position 120,469 of record NZ_JBSHLM010000018.1, read on the forward strand.
ATGCGACGGCCGGTGCCCGCCTGCGCATCGGGTCCGTCGCCGCGACGATCGCCCTGCCCGGCCAGGCCAAGGGCGAGGCGCGCTACGACGTCCGCCTCACGGTCGACGACGGGGCCGAACTGCACTGGATGCCCGAGCAGTTGATCTCCGCGTGCGAGAGCGACCTGAGGGTCACCACGCGGGCCGAACTCACTCCGGGTGCCCGGCTCGTACTGCGTGAGGAACAGGTGCTCGGGCGTACGGGGGAGGACCCGGGCCGACTGACCAGCAGGCTCACGGTCCATCGCGCGGGCCGGCCCCTGTTCGACCAGGAACTGGCCTGCGGCCCGGGCGCGCCCGCCGGCTGGGACGGCCCCGCCGTGCTCGCGGGACACCGGGCGTTCGGCCAACTCATCGTTGTACGGCCCGAGTTCGAGACGGACAAACCGCAGTCCGCGCTGCTCGGCGAGAACGCCGCGCTGACGCCGCTCGCCGGGCCCGCCGTCCTGGTCACGGCCCTCGCGTCCGACGCGCTGCGGCTGCGCGGAACGCTCGACGAGGCCCTGCGCCGCCTGTCCTGAGCGACGGCCCAAGGGGCCCGGCCGGTCCGAACCAAACGACCGTACGGGCCCATTCCGCTCACCGGGACGAGTTATACCGTTTATCGGATTGGTAAAGAACGTCAACTGTCCCTGTTGCCGGGGGCGGTGCAGGCGCAAGGATCCCCGTACTGATCGAGAACCCGATCGAAGTAACGATCGAATCGACGTACGGAGGCCTCAGTTGAGACGGACTCGACTTACCAGTCGAAGCAGCCGGACGGCGGTGATCGGCTCCGCCGGAACCCTGGTGGCGGCGACCCTGATTGCCGGAGCGATGGCGGCGCCGGTGGCGAGCGCGGACTCCCGGACCGGCCAGGACCGTGAGGCCCGCGGTGCGGCCGTCGCGGCGGCCCGTGCCGCCAAGGCCGGCATCGACTGGAAGGACTGCCCCGCCGACTGGGGCATAGCCAAGCCCATCCAGTGCGGCTGGGTGACGGTGCCGCTCGACTACGCGAAGCCGTACGGCAAGCAGATCAAGCTCGCCGTCGACCGCATAGGCTCCACCGGCACCAAGGACGAGCGCCAGGGCGCCCTCGTCTACAACCCGGGCGGCCCCGGCGGCTCCGGCATGCGCTTCCCGACGCGCGTCACCAACAAGAACCCGCTGTGGACCAAGACGTCGAAGGCGTACGACTTCGTGGGCTTCGACCCGCGCGGCGTCGGCCACTCCGCGCCGATCTCCTGCATCGACCCGCAGGAGTTCGTGAAGGCCCCCAAGGCCGACCCGGTCCCCGACTCCGAGGCCGACAAGCTCGGCCAGCGCAAGCTCGCCAAGGAGTACGCGGACGGCTGCGCCCAGCGCAGCGGCGACATGCTGCCGCAGATGACCACGCCGAACACCGCGCGCGACCTCGACGTCATCCGTGCCGCCCTCGGCGAGAAGAAGCTCAACTACCTGGGCGTCTCCTACGGCACGTACCTGGGCGCCGTCTACGGCACGCTCTTCCCGGGCCACGTCCGCCGCATGGTCGTCGACAGCGTCGTCGACCCGTCGCGCGACAACATCTGGTACGAGGCCAACCTCGGCCAGGACGTCGCCTTCCAGGGCCGCTGGAACGACTGGACCTCGTGGGTGGCCAAGAACGACGCCTCCTTCCACCTCGGTGACACGCAGGCCAAGGTCGAGGACCAGTGGCTGAAGCTGCGCGCCGCCGCCAAGAACAACCCCATCGGCGGCGTCGTCGGCCCCGCCGAGCTGATCGCCTTCTTCCAGAGCGCCCCGTACTACGACTCGTCGTGGGTGCCGGTCGCGCAGGTGTGGAGCAAGTACGTCGCCGGCGACACCCAGGCGCTCGTCGACGCCGCGGCCCCCGACATGTCGGACACCGCGGGCAACGCCGCGTCGGAGAACGGCAACGCGGTCTACACCGCCGTCGAGTGCGCCGACGCCAAGTGGCCCACCAGCTGGAACAAGTGGGACCGCGACAACACGCGTCTGCACAAGGACTATCCGTTCATGACGTGGGCGAACGCGTGGATGAACCTGCCGTGCGCCACCTGGCCCACCAAGCAGCAGACCCCCGTGAACGTGAAGACCGGCAAGGGCCTGCCCGCCGTCCTGATCGTCCAGTCCACCCGCGACGCGGCCACCCCCTACAAGGGCGCCGTCGAGCTGCACCAGCGCTTCAAGGGCTCGCGCCTGATCACCGAGAAGGACGCGGGCTCCCACGGTGTCACCGGCCTGACCAACCCGTGCATCAACGACCGGGTCGACACCTACCTGCTCACCGGCAAGACGGACAGCAAGGACGTGACGTGCGCCCCGCACGCCACGCCCAAGCCGTAACCACCGTCCCGCGGTGAACACGTGATGGCCCGGCCTCCCCAAGAGGCCGGGCCGTCATCATGCCGTCGCTGCCGGGCGCTCGATCCGGCCCGGGCTCAGCTCAGCGGCATCCGCGGGAACTTGCGGGCCTTGTCCTTCGCCGCTTCGGCCTCGGCCTTGACGTCGGCCGCGTACTTGTCGACGTACTCCTGGCCGGACAGGCCGAGGATCGCGTAGATGATCTCGTCCGTGACCGCGCGGAGGATCGCCTTCTCGCCGTCCATGCCCGCGTAGCGCGAGAAGTCCAGGGGCTCGCCGAAGCGGATCGTCACGCGGTGGAGGTTCGGGATGACCTGGCCGGGCGGCTGCGCCTCGAACGTGCCGATCATCGCGCAGGGGATCACCGGGACCTGCCCCTTGAGCGCCATCGCGGCCACGCCGACCTTGCCCTTGTAGAGCCGCCCGTCGTGCGAGCGCGTGCCCTCGGGGTAGATGCCGAGCAGCTCGCCCTTGCTGAGCACGCCGAGGCCCTCGCGGATCGCGGCCTGGCCCGCCGCTCTGCCGGAGCGGTCCACGGGGATCTGTCCGGCGCTGCGGAAGAACGCGGCGGTCAGCCGGCCCCTGATGCCGGGCCCCGTGAAGTACTCCGCCTTCGCCAGGAACGTGATGCGCCGCTTCAGGATGGCCGGCATCAGGAAGTGGTCCGAGAACGACAGGTGATTGCCCGCGACGATCGCCGCGCCCGACTCCGGCACATGGTCGAGCCCCTCGATCCGGGGCCGGAACACCAGCCGCAGCAGTGGGCCCAGAATCACGTACTTGAGCAGTCGGTAGAACATGCTGGGCCGCCTTCCCCGTAGATCGAGATGCGTGCGCACAGTAACCAATCGTCGGCCCGCGCGCGAGAGCCCGTTCGGACCTCGCCGGGCCTCCCACCGGGGGACCGCACGGCGCGTCCGCTTTGCGGCCGCCCGGGACGGGGAGTCCCCTGGCCTCCCTTCGTCCCGCACCCTCACCGGAGGTCCCGTGATGCGTCCGCTCGTTCTCGCCGCCGCAGCCCTCACCGCCCTCGCCGCGGCCGGCCCCGCCCGAGCCACCGCCACCGACCCGCCCGCGCCCCAGGGGCTCTTCCTCACCGTCTCCGGGGATCAGGGCTCATGGATGCGCGGTGAGCTGCTGCGCTGCGAGCCGGGGGCGTCCGGGCACCATCCCCACGCGGCAGAGGCGTGCGTCGCACTCGACGGGGCGCAGGGGGATCTGGACGCGCTGAACCCGGACCCGGAAATGTGCACCCAGGTCTACGCCCCGGTCACCGTGACCGCGAACGGGACGTACCGCGGCAAGAAGATCACCTGGCAGAAGACGTTCGCCAACGCCTGCACGATGAACGCGTCGACCGGGTCGGTCTTCCGCTTCTGACGCGCGGGACCCGCTCTCGCGCGGCACCGGGCCACGCGTCAGGTGCTGCGCGACGCGGCCATCCCGAGGGTGAGCAGACCGAGCACGACCCAGCCGAACCACAGCCAGCCGTTGCTCCCGAGCGCCACCGTGTAGGCCGTCACCGCGACGAGGGCGCCGACGGTGAGCACCCCCATCGTCTTCATCGATCCGGGCATGGCCCGCCTCCTCCCGGCAACCCGGACGGCGCAGCGCCCGGACCACGGCTGAACACCATGGTCACCCCTCAGGGGCGCCGGGCGCTACCGGCCGCGCGTGTTCAGTGAGGCGAGATACGCGTTGTACGCGACAAGCTCCTGGTCACCGTCACGGTCAGCGGCCCGGTCCTTGCGGCGCGCCTGCCGGTCCTCGGACTTCTTCCACTGGAAGAGCAGCGCGAGCAGCACGAGCACCGAGGGCACCTCGCTGAACGCCCAGGCGATGCCGCCCGCCGCCGTCTGGTCCGCCAGCGCGTCGATCCCGAGCGAGGCCGGCGGGTGCTCGTACGTGCCGATCATCGGCCCGGACGCCATCATCAGCGCGATGCCGAAGAAGGCGTGGAAGGGCATGCCCGCGAAGAGCTCCAGCATCCGCATCACATAGCCAGGGCGGTGCGGGCCCGGGTCCACGCCCATGATCGGCCAGAAGAAGACCAGGCCGACGGCGAGGAAGTGCACCATCATGCCGATGTGCCCGACCTTCGAACCCATCAGGGTGTCGAAGATCGGCGTGAAGTAGAGCGCGTACAGGCTCGCGATGAACAGCGGGATCGTGAACGCGGGATGCGTGATGATCCGCAGGTACCGGCTGTGCAGCAGCATCAGGAGCAGCTCGCGCGGCCCCCTCGAGCCGCGCCGCGCCACCGGCATCGCCCGCAGCGCGAGCGTGATCGGCGCGCCCATCAGGAGCAGGATGGGCGACAGCATGCTGATCACCATGTGCTGCACCATGTGCACGGAGAACATGACCATGCCGTAGTCGTTCAGCTTGGTGCACATCACCAGCATCACGGTCAGCACGCCGATGACGAACGACAGCGTGCGGCCCACCTGCCAGCTGTCACCGCGCCGCGCGAGCCGCACGACACCCCAGCCGTACAGGCCGAGCGCCACCAGGCACCCGATCAGGAAGAAGGGGTCCGCCGACCATGCGAGGCCTCGCCCCAGCGTGAACGGCGGCAGATCCATGTTCATGCCGTGCCCGCTGTGATCCATCCGCCGGCTCCTGATTGGTACTGGTTGTGGGCTGTCTGTCCGCACCAGAGTAGAACTGCCCCCGGTCGCGGTCGCGACCGGGGGCAGACTCTTCAAGAGCGAACTACAGAACGCACTCCGCCTCGGCGTACCGCTCCTGCGGAACCGTCTTCAGTGTCTCGACGGCCTCGGCGAGCGACACCATCACGATGTCCGTGCCGCGCAGCGCCGTCATCATGCCGAACTCGCCGCGGTGCACGGCCTCGACGGCGTGCCAGCCGAAGCGCGTGGCGAGCACCCGGTCGTACGCGGTGGGGGTGCCGCCGCGCTGCACGTGACCGAGGATCACCGGGCGGGCCTCCTTGCCGAGGCGCTGCTCCAGCTCGCCGGAGAGCCGCGTGGCGATGCCCGCGAAGCGCTCGTGGCCGTACATGTCCTTGACGCCCTCGTCGAACTCCATGGAGCCGGGGGCGGGCTTGGCGCCCTCGGCGGCCACGACGATGGCGAACTTCTTGCCCGCGGAGAACCGCTCGCCGACCTTCGCGGCCAGCTCCTCGATGTCGAAGGGGCGCTCCGGCACGACGATGGCGTGGGCGCCCGCGGCCATGCCCGAGTGCAGCGCGATCCAGCCGGTGTGACGGCCCATGACCTCGACGATCAGGACGCGCTGGTGGGACTCGGCGGTCGTCTTGAGGCGGTCGAGCGCCTCGGTCGCGACGCCGACGGCCGTGTCGAAGCCGAAGGTGACGTCCGTGACGGCGATGTCGTTGTCGATCGTCTTCGGTACGCCGACGATCGGGAGGCCGCCGTCGGACAGGAGGCGGGCCGCCTTGAGCGTGCCCTCTCCGCCGATCGGGATGATCGCGTCAAGACCCAGATCCGTGACGTGGCCCTTGGCCCGCTCCACGCCGTCGCGCAGATGCGCGGGCTGGACACGGGAGGAGCCGAGGATCGTGCCGCCGCGGGCGAGGATGCCGCCCACCGCGTCCAGGTCGAGCTTGCGGTAGTCGCACTCCAGCAGGCCCTTCCAGCCGTCGTGGAAGCCGATGACCTCGTCGCCGTGGTCGACGACGGCACGGTGCACGACCGAACGAATCACGGCGTTCAGGCCGGGGCAGTCTCCGCCGGAGGTGAGGACACCAATACGCATAGCCCGGGAACCTTTGCAAAGTGGGCCGATGACCGGACCACTTTGTCCGGCTGGATCCCCGCCACCCTACCGGCGGGAGGGGGCGGGGCCGCACCTGACGTCCGCCTGCTGGACTGACCCGCTCACTTGTGCGGGACAGCGATCAGGCGGGCTGCTGGGCCGACGCGATCCGCTCGTTGCGCAGCGCCTCGTACCAGCGGTCGTCGACCGGCGGAAGCGCGTTGACGTCGAGGGCCAGCTTCAGGAGCAGGTCCGCGATCAGCGGGTTGCGGGCGAGGACGGGTCCGTGCATGTACGTGCCGAACACGGTGTCGTTGAACGCGCCCTCCGTGCCGTCACCCGTGCCGTTGCCCTTGCCGATCTGCACGCGCGCGAAGGGCCGCGCCGACGGGCCGAGGTGCGTGATGCCCTGGTGGTTCTCGAAGCCCGTCAGCGGGGGGAGCCCCAACTGCGGGTCGATGTCGCCCAGTACGTCGCCGACGCACCGCTCGCCCTCACCACGCGTGGACACCACGTCGAGCAGGCCGAGGCCCTGCTCGCGCTCGCCCAGGTCGTTGATGAACTCGTGGCCGAGGATCTGGTAACCGGCGCAGACCGAGAAGACGATCGCGCCGTTGGCCACGGCGCGCTGGAGACCGCCGTCACGCCGAAGCCGCTCCGCGGCGAGACGCTGCGGCCGGTCCTCACCGCCGCCGATCAGATAGATGTCGCCGGAGGTGGGCACCGGCTGGTCGCTGCGCACGTCGAGCCGGTGCACGTCGAGGCGGCGCTGGCGGGCGCGGCGCTCCACGACGAGGGCGTTGCCCTGGTCGCCGTACGTGCTCAGGAGGTCGGGGTAGACCCAGACCAGACGAAGGCCGTTGTCGCTCATGCTCATGAATCCTCTGCGGGGTCTCAGTTGCCGACGCGGCGGCGGACGTCCTGGAACGCGGTGTAGTTGGCGATCAGCTCGATCCGCCCGGGCGGGGCGGACTGCACCGCCTCGTCGACGCTCTCGCAGACCCGGAAGTCCAGGCCGGCGACCTCGAGGCGCACGGCGAGGTCGAGCCTGCGGTCGCCGATCACGAAGATCGGGTGACCGGCCAGACGCGTGTAGTCGACGTCCCACAGCCAGGAGGTGTCGGTGCCGTCGGCGCCGCGCGCGTTGACCGAAAGGATCACCGGGGTGGGCGGCGGGTCGATCAGGGAAAACGTTTCGAGCCAGCCCGCCGGGTTCTTCGCGAGCAGCAGACGCAGGTCACGGCCGAGGAACTGCACGACGTCGTAGCGTCCCGCGACCGCCTGCACCTGGTACATGCGCTCGAGGGCCACCTGGGGCGGCACGCCGAAGCACGCGGCGACGGCGGCCGACGAGGTCGCGTTCGCCTTGTTGGCGCGGCCGGGGAGCTGGAGGTGGATCGGCCAGGCCGAGCCGTGCGGGTCGAGGACGTAGTCGCCCTGGAGCGCCCAGCTGGGCGTCGGACGGCGGAAGCCGCACTCGCCGCAGTACCAGTCGTCGCCGGGGCGCTGCATCACGCCGCCGCACGACGGGCAGGACCACGCGTCGTCCTTCCACTCCTGGCCGGCGGCGACCCACACCACGTTCGGCGAGGAGGACGAGGCCCAGACGACCAGCGGGTCGTCCGCGTTCGCGATCACGATCGCCTTCGAACCGGCCAGGCCCTCACGCCACTTCTCGGCGAGCATGCGGGTCTCGGCGGCGCGGTCGAGCTGGTCGCGCGAGAGGTTGAGCAGCGCGATCGCCTTGGGGGCGGTGTCGCGGGCGACGCCCGCGAGGTACTTCTCGTCGACCTCGATCACGCCGAACTTCGCGTCCGAGCCGCCGGCGAGTGCCGAGGTGATGCCCGCGGGCATGTTCGCGCCGAGCGCGTTCGACACGACGGGGCCGGCGGCGCGCAGGGCCTCCGCGATCAGCCGCGTGGTGGTGGTCTTGCCGTTCGTCGCCGAGACGAGCACCACGTCCAGATGCTGCGCAAGCCGCCCGAGCAGCTCGGGGTCGAGCCTGAGCGCGACCTTGCCGCCGATCACCGATCCGCTGCCGCGGCCCGCCGCGCGAGACACCGCCGCGGCCGCCTTGCCCGCCGTGACGGCCAGCTTGGCCCGCGGAGTCAGCGGCTCCGAGTTGCCTGACATCGTTCTGGATCCTCCTTGCGTACGGCGCCGCGCCTGCCCCCGGCATCGCTTGGTGGAGTCAGCCTATCGAGATCCACCTTTGAGCCCGAACCGCGGCACCACCCCGGATCCGGGGCTCGCCATGACCGTACCCTTACGGCCATGCGACACGGCTCGATCCCGGGCGCCTCCGGGCGCGTACGACCCCTGACCCTGCTCGGTGATCCCGTGCTGCACACGCCCTGCGAGGAGGTGACGGATTTCGGGCCCTCGCTCGGCCGCCTGGTGGAGGACCTGTTCGCGACGATGTACGCCGCCCAGGGCGTGGGTCTCGCGGCGAACCAGATCGGGGAGTCCGCCCGGGTGTTCGTGTACGACTGCCCCGACGACGAGGACGTCCGTCACCTCGGGCACATCGTGAACCCGCGCCTCGTCGACGCGGACGGGGTGGTCGTGCGCGGCCCGGAGGGCTGTCTGTCGCTGCCGGGCCTGGAGGCGGGCACGCCCCGCTTCGACCATGCCCGCGTCGAGGGCGTGGACCTGCGGGGCGAACCTCTGGTCGTGCACGGCACGGGCTGGTTCGCCCGCTGCCTCCAGCACGAGTGCGACCACCTGGAGGGGCGGGTCTACACGGACCACGTCACGGGGTGGCGCCGCCGCAGGGTCCTGCGGCAGGCGGCGCGGGCCCCGTGGGCGACCGACGCGGCGTCCTGAGACTGCGTGGGCTAGAAGCCCGGCCCGCCCACCTTGTCGCCCGCCGCGGCGAGCCTGCCCCACAGCAGGTCGGCGAGGCTGCGCACCAACTCGCTGCGCGAGCAGGGCCTTTCGCCGAGCCACCAGTCACCCGCGGCGTGCATCATGCCGACGATCCCGTGGCCCCAGACGCGCGCGAGCTGCTGGCTGCCGGGGCCGAGATCGACGCGCTCCTCGATGACCTCGGCGAGCTCCTCGCCCATGCGGCGCAGCAGGGGAGCGGAGTGCTTGCCGACGTAGAAGCCCTGCTCGCCCGGTGCCGCGCTCTCGGACACGCCCTCCGAGGGGTGCATGAGGAACCGGTACACCTGAGGCCGCGCCTCGATCGCCGCGAGATAGGTGTCGAGCGTCGACTCGACCCGCTCACGGCGCTCGGCCGGGGCGTCGAGCGCGGCCCGCAGCGAGGCGAGGAGCGCGTCGGTGTGGCGCTTGGCGAGCGCGGCGTAGAGGCCGCCCTTGTCGCCGAAGTGCCGGTAGAGGATCGGCTTGGTGATGCCCGCCTCGGCCGCGATGGCGTTCATGGACGCACCGGGCCCGTCGCGGAGCACCACGCGGTCCGCGGCCTCCAGCAGCTCGCGCCGCCGGCGCTCGGCAGACGTCTGCTGTTCCGTCCGCTGTGTGGTCTCCATGAGGTTTCTCCCCGCCCGTGCGATGGCCTGACGCACGCGAAACGTAACACTCGACCCCTGGTCGCCAACGAATGGCATCGAACGGGCGCTCGGGAGTTGACAGGGGCTACTGGCGAGTAACACACTGCCGTTACCGCAAGTAACGTATGCAGTGTACGCAGTGCTGGAGGGGCCATGGCCGAGTTCACGATGGATCTGAACGACGAGCAGAAGGAAGTCAGGGACTGGCTCCACGGGTTCGCCGCCGATGTGATCCGTCCCGCGGCCGCCGAGTGGGACGAGCGCGAAGAGACGCCGTGGCCGGTCATCCAGGAAGCCGCCAAGATCGGAATCTACTCCCTGGACTTCTACGCGCAGCAGTTCTTCGACCCGACGGGTCTCGGCATCCCGATGGCCATGGAGGAGCTGTTCTGGGGCGACGCGGGCATAGCCCTGTCGATCGTCGGCACCGGGCTCGCCGCGGTCGGCGTCCTCGCCAACGGCACCGAGGAGCAGATCGGCACCTGGATCCCCCAGATGTACGGCGACGCCAACGATGTCAAGGTCGCCGCCTTCTGCTCGTCCGAGCCGGACGCCGGATCCGACGTCGCCTCCATGCGCACCCGCGCGGTCTACGACGCGGCCAAGGACGAGTGGGTCCTCAACGGCACCAAGACCTGGGCGACCAACGGCGGCATCGCCAACGTCCACGTCGTCGCCGTCGTCGACCCCGAGCTCGGCTCCAAGGGCCACGCCTCCTTCATCGTCCCGCCGAACACGCCGGGTCTGTCCCAGGGCCAGAAGTTCAAGAAGCACGGCATCCGCGCCTCGCACACCGCCGAGGTCGTCCTCGAGGACGTACGCGTCCCCGGCTCCTGCCTGCTCGGGGGCAAGGACAAGCTGGACGAGCGCATGGCGCGCGCCCGCGAGCGCGCCAAGGCCGGTGGCGGCGAGCGCGTGAAGAACGCCGCCATGGCCACGTTCGAGGCGTCCCGCCCGGCCGTCGGCGCGATGGCGGTGGGCACGGCCCGCGCCGCCTACGAGGAGGCCCTGGAGTACGCCAAGACGCGTACGCAGTTCGGCCGCCCGATCATCGACAACCAGGGCGTCGCCTTCCAGCTCGCCGACATGCGCACGCAGATCGACGCGGCGCGGCTCCTGGTGTGGCGCGCCTCCTGGATGGCGACCACGGGCAAGAAGTTCGAGTCGGCCGAGGGCTCCATGTCGAAGCTCTTCGCGAGCGAGACCGCCAAGAAGGTCACCGGCCAGGCCATCCAGATCCTCGGCGGCAACGGCTTCACCCGCGAGTACCCCGTCGAGCGCATGCACCGCGACGCCGCGATCTACACGATCTTCGAGGGCACCAGCGAGATCCAGCGCCTGGTGATCGCCCGCACGCTCTCGGGCCTGCCGGTCCGCTAGCCAAGTCGGCCGGTGCCCTTCGCGCGGCGGAGGGCACCGGCTTCAGCGGTCGTGCCGCGCGGTCACAGCCGGGCGGCGACCTTGCGGGCGATGCGGACGATGTCGCCGGAGGGCCGTGCGGAGTACGCCGGGTGGTTCCGGACCCAGCCGTCCTCAAGGGCGTACCAGTCGACCGGCCGCGGTGTCGTGCCGTCGGCGAGGGCGGTCGCGAGCCCGTCGAAGTAGGTCCGCCAGCGCAGTGTGTAGAGGCCGCCGATGAGCCCGGCCCACTCGCGGTTCGCGTAGTCGTGCAGCCCGCCGTCGTCGGCACCCGAACGCGGACCCCACACCGTCACCAGGGACACGGCGTCGTACTCGAGACGGTCCCGCTCCTCCTCGTCGGCGCCCCACGCGCGCGCGTCGGCGATCCAGCGCCCGAGCAGATGCCGCGGCTGCGTGGCGACGGTCTCCTCCAGCAGCCCGAGCCACGTGAACCACTCACCCGTCAGCTCCTCGAACGCCGCGCGTTCCTTGGCGTCGTACGCGGTCTTGATCCGCGGCAGCAGGATGCGGCTGCGGTGCGAGACCGTCTGCCGGGTGACGTCCATCAGGTCGTAGGCGTACGCGGAGCTGCGGCGCAAGCCCGGTGCCACCGCGATCAGTTCGGGCAGGGCCCGCGCGAACTCCTCGGGGTCGTACCGCAGTGTGCCCGGCGACCAGGACGCGCCGCTGGACACGTCCAGATCGGGCCGGGCGCCGAACAGGCCGTCGTGGCCCTCGCTCCAGCTGTCCGCGCGCGTGGTGCCGTACGCGGTGCGGCGCAGGACGTCCCAGGCGGCCACCGCGTGCGCGTCGTGGCCGCCGTAGCGCTGCGCCGGCCACCGCTCGAACCAGTTCTTCAGCTCGACGGGTCCGTCCGTCCACGGAAGGTCGCTGAAGAGGGCGAACGCGGCCGGATTGTTGTCGGCGCCCTCGGGCATGAGCGCGATGCCGTCCAGGGCGCTGTTCTCCTTGGTGCGCCAACTCTCGTACAGAGAAGCCCAGTCGGGGGTATTGGCGCCCATCGTCGTGTGGCCGCCGAAGTTCCAGATCGAGCCGAACGCGTAGGGCGTGCCCGCCCAGTCCTTGTCGCGGTCGGTCACCGAGGGGAAGCGGTCGGAGAGGCCGTCGACGATGAACATCTTCGAGCGGTCGACCGCGTCGAGGATGTCGCGGCGCGGGTTGGTCTGCCAGCCGAGGACGTTCCAGATCGCGCCGGGGTGGGCGGTGCGCAGCGTCTTCTCGACCGCCTTCGCGGCCTCGCCGACCGGCACGTCACCCGGCTTGCCGCCCTCGTGCAGCAGGTCGAGCTTGTACATGGTGGTGTCGCCGAGCAGTTCGCTCTGCACGCGGTAGAACCTCTCCGCGATCCTGGCGAAGTGCGGGTCGCGGGGGTCGAGCCAGTCGGGGCGCGTGAAGCCGACCCAGTCGCCCTGGGGGACGATGTGCGCGCCCGGGTTCCGCTCGGCGAAGCCGGGCGGGACGGTGCCGAAGTAGCCGGGGAGCACCGGGGTCATGCCGAGCTCGCGGACCCGGCGGACGATGGTGCGGGCGAGCGCCGCGCGCCGGTCGAGGAGACGCCGCGACACGGGGCCGCCGAAGCCGGACATGTTCTGGAGCAGCCACCACGGCTGATGGGCCGGGCCCGCGATCCACTCGCGCATCTCGGCGTCGTCGTAACCGAATTCCTGGAAGGTGCGGTGGTAGACGGTGTCGGCGCCGAGGTACACGAGGACCTCGTTGAATCCGTGCAGCGCGAGGACGTCGAGCTCGCGCTCCCAGTAGTCCCAGCCGTGATACGGGCCTGTGTAGCCGTCGTTGGTGTCGTTGAAGGCGAACCGGTGGGCGACGTTCGCGGCGCGCGTCAGGGGCGTGGCGAGACCGGGAAGTCGCGCCGGCAGCGACTCGGTCTGCTCGCCGCTCCACGAGAAGTGCGCGTGGGCGTGGTGACGGAGGTAGTGGTGGAAGCCGGTCAACTGCACGGCGGGCGTGGTGCCTTCGACGAGTATGCGGCCGCTGGACCCCGACACTCTGAACGCGTCGCCGGTGCCGGCGGTGTGGGGAGCGGTGCGGAAGGTGACCTGGTCGTGGTGGCGCGGCAGCAGCCGGGCCAGGGCGTCGGCGGCCGGGGTACGGGAGGCCGTACGGCTCTCGGCCCAGGCGCAGGAGGCGGACGCGGTGAGCGCGGCGGCGGAGCCGAGGGCGGTGAGCACGGTACGGCGACCGATGTTCATGAAGCACTCCAAGCGCGTGAGTGGACTGGACCACTTGCGCCGGGGATCTTACGGAGGGCGGGGTGGGTTCGGTAGGGCGCGGGAGTAAGCGCTTGCGGGCGCTGGGCTCGCACCCCGGCCGGAGGTCACTCGTCCCCCGCGGCGGCCGAGAGCGCGGCGGCCGGGTCGTGGGTCGCGGGCCCCACGGGGGCCGGCGGCCGGCAGGTGTTCGCCGGACGGGATGGCCGGCGGGGGTGGGTGCAGGTGAGCGCCCACCCCGGCCTGTCGTCGCTTGTCTCCACGGATGGCCGGCCGGGGCAGGTGCACGTGTGTGTCCGCCCCGGCCGACCGTCACTCGTCCCCGGCGGCAGCCGACAGCGCGGCGGCCGGGTCGTGGGCCGCAGGCCCCGCCGGGAGCCAGCGGTCGTGGTTCTTGCGGTACGGCCACCAGCGGCCGTCACGGCCCAGGCGCGCCTGCGCACCCGTGCCGGCGGCCGTCCACCGGTTGCGGGTCACCCGCAACGGCGGGCGCTCCCCGGCGTCCCAGGCCGCTTCGACGGCGGTACGCGCGCGTGCCGCCGTCTCCGCGTCCGGCGTCCACTCGTCCTCCAGGACGGACAGGGCGGCGGTGCCTCCGTGTTCCCACGCCAGCACCGCCGCCGCGAGGCCCTCGCCGTCCCGACCCGACCCCTCTGCGAGCCGGGCCCCGATCCACGCTTCGGGCGCGTCCGCAGCCAGCCGGACAGCATCCTGATCAATCGTCAATTCATCGTCGGGAGCGCGAAGTTCGTGCCCCGGAGACAGTGCGTCCGTCAGCATCCGGTGCGCCTCGGCCGCCGCTCGCGCCCCGAGGAACTCCAGCGCCGCCACATCCGTCCCGGCGGGCGGCTCCGTCTCCGTGTCCAGGGACGGCACGACCGCCGCCTCGGGCGGCACCGGGGGAGCGGGGGGCAGCGGCGGCAGTATGCTCCCGGCCGCGAACGCCTCAGTGGCGTCGACGCCGTCCGCGTCCACCTGCCCCTCGTCGGTCTCCTCGTCCGCGGACCCGGCCGAGGCGGACGCGACGCTGCGCACCTGGAGTTCGTCGAGCAGCACCCGCTCGCCGCGCCCGCGCATCAGCAGCAGTACGAACGGATCCTGGTCGAGGAGGCGGGCCAGCTGGTAGCAGAGCGCCGCCGTGTGGGCACAGTGGTCCCACGCGTCACACCCGCAGCGTGGCTCCAAGTCGCCGATACCGGGCAGCAGTTCCACGCCGGCCGCCGCCGCGTCCTCGACCAGGTGCGGCGGCATCTCACGGTCGAGCAGCGCCGCGATGTGCCCGGCCCGCTCGACCGCCATCCCGAGGAACCGGTCCCACTCCTCCTCACTCAGCCGCTGCAGCAGCACGTCGGCGCGGTACACGGCGCCACCCCGGTCCTTGACGAGCGCGGTGACCCGCCCCGGCCGCACCGAGACGGCCCCCACAGACCCGCCGCGCGCCAGTGCGCGCCCCGCCTTCAGCTGCTGAAGGTCGAGTGCCGTGTCCTCCAGTGCCTTGAGCCAGGTCTGCCCCCACCACGACTGCGCGAAGCCACGCCCCTGGACGGCCGCCAGCGCCGCGAAGACTCGCTCCTCATCCGGTGCGTCGGCCCTGTCGCTGTCGCCTTCGGTGTCGAACAGGTCGTCCTCGTACTCGTGACGGTCCGTCATCGTGCGCCCCCTCGCAGCTCGACCAGATCGGCCAGTTCGGAATCGGTCAGTTCGGTCAGGGCGGCCTCGCCGGAGCCGAGCACCGCGTCGGCCAACTCCCGCTTGCGTACCAGCATGTCCGCGATCCGGTCCTCGATCGTTCCCTCCGCGATGAGCCGGTGGACCTGCACCGGTCTGTTCTGCCCGATCCGGTACGCGCGGTCCGTCGCCTGCGCCTCGACCGCGGGGTTCCACCAGCGGTCGTAGTGCACGACGTGTTCGGCGCGGGTGAGGTTGAGGCCCGTACCGGCGGCCTTCAGCGAGAGCAGGAAGACCGGCACCTCGCCCTCCTGGAAGCGCCCCACCATCGCCTCGCGCACGGCGATGGGCGTGCCGCCGTGGAGGAACTGCGAGGCCACGCCGCGAGCGGCCAGATGCTGCTCGATCAGGCGACCCATCTGCACGTACTGGGTGAAGACCAGCACGCTCGCGTCCTCGGAGAGGATCGTGTCGAGCAGTTCGTCGAGCAGTTCCAGTTTGCCGGAGCGGCCGGGGATGCGCGGCTCGTCCTCCTTGAGGAACTGGGCCGGGTGGTTGCAGATCTGCTTGAGCCCGGTGAGGAGTTTGACGATCAGCCCGCGCCGGGCGATGCCGTCCGCTCCGGAGATCTCGGCGAGCGTCTCGCGCACCACGGCCTCGTAGAGCCCGGTCTGTTCGGTGGTGAGCGGCACGGCGCGGTCGGTCTCGGTCTTCGGCGGAAGCTCGGGCGCGATGCCGGGGTCCGACTTGCGGCGCCTGAGCAGGAAGGGGCGCACGAGTTGGGAGAGGCGCTGGGCGGCGCCGGGGTCCTTGCCCTCCTCGACCGCGCGGGCGTACCGCGTGCGGAACGTGCCGAGCTTTCCGAGCAGCCCCGGGGTCGTCCAGTCGAGGATCGCCCACAGCTCGGACAGGTTGTTCTCCACGGGGGTGCCGGTGAGCGCCACGCGCGCGCGTGCGCCGATGGTCCGCAGCTCCTTCGCGGTCGCCGAGTGCGGGTTCTTGACGTGCTGCGCCTCGTCGGTGACGACCATGCCCCAGTCGACGCCCGCGAGCTGCGCGGCGTCCAGCCGCATCGTGCCGTACGTGGTGAGCACGAATGCACCGGGGTCGAGGTCCTCCAGGCTGCGGCGCCCGCCGTGGAAGCGGCGTACGGGGGTGCCGGGCGCGAACCTCTCGATCTCGCGCTGCCAGTTGCCCATGAGGGACGTGGGGCAGACGACGAGGGTCGGGGCGGCGGTCTCCGGGGCGGTCTGCCGGTGCAGGTGGAGGGCGATCAGCGTGATCGTCTTGCCCAGGCCCATGTCGTCGGCGAGGCAGGCGCCGAGGCCGAGGGAGGTCATCCGGGCCAGCCAGTTCAGGCCGCGCAGCTGGTAGTCGCGCAGGTCGGCGGCCAGCGCGGCGGGCTGTCCGACGGGCGCCATGCCCTCCGGGTCGGCGAGCCGCTCCCGCAACTCCGCAAGCCACCCCGTCGGGTGGACGTCGACGCGGCGGCCGTCGACCTCCGTGGAGCCCGTCAGGACCGCGCCGAGCGCGTCGATCGGCGTGACCTTGCGGTCCTGGTGCTCGCGGGCGCGCCGGGCCTCCTCGGGGTCGATGAGGACCCATTGGTCGCGCAGCCGCACGACGGGCCGGTTGGCTTCGGCGAGCCGGTCGAGCTCCTCCCGGCTCAGCTCCTGGTCGCCCAGCGCGAAGCGCCAGTTGAACGTGAGGAGGGCGTCCGCGGAGAGGAACGACGGGGTGGTCGTCCGGAATCGGTCAGGGTTCTCCCCTCCGGGTGACCCCTCGCCCGGAGGGCCGATGACCGCGCGTGCGCTCAGCCGGCGCGCCAGCTGCCGGGGCCAGTGCACGTCGACACCCGCCGCCGCGAGGGCCCGCGCGCCGGTGCCCAGTAGGTCGGTGATCTCCTCGTCCGCCAGGTCGAGGGCGTCCGGGACGGCCGCCGAGAGCAGCGGCGCGAGGGGCGTCCAGGCACGGGCGGCGCGCCGTAGCGCGAGCAGGGTGTCCATGCGGGCCCGCGGCCCGAAGGCCTTGGCCGAAGCGCCTGACGCCGCCCAGACCTCGGTGGCGTCGGCGACCAGCGCGGGGTCGCTGACGCTGTGCATCTGGAGCACGGCGCGGAAGGCGACGCGCTTCTCGTCCTCGGCTCCCGGTAGGGCCCGGTCGAGGCCCGGCACCTCGACGCGCAGCGAGATCCGCACGCCCGCGTCGTGTCCCGCGGCGACATCGGCGGCCCACGCGCGGTGTTCTGGGACCTGCTGCGGCTCGGTCGCGGCGAAGGCCGGCGCGCCCGCCGCGAGGCTCGCCGCGGGGGAGCGGGGCAGAGCGTCGGCGACGGCGTCGAGGAAGGCGCGCAGCAGCGCCTCGGGCGCCGGGAGGCGGAGGGGCTCCGGTCCGTCCAGGGGTGTCGCGTGGGCCTCGGGCGGCATCGCGGCGGCCAGTTCCCTGACCCGCTCCAGGTCCTCGGCCCGCAACGGGCCCGCCCGCCAGGCGTCGTGATCGGTCGCGGTGAGCCCGGGCAGCAGCAGGCCGCGCGCCGCGAACTGGAGGGCGAGCACGGAGGCGGCGCCCCAGAAGACGGCGGTCGGGTGCGCCTGCGCGGTGGCACGCGCGCGCGTGAGGACCGGCAGCGCGGCGCGTACGGGGAGCAGGACGGCGGGTACGGACGCGCGCTCGGCACCGGCGTCCGTGGGCAGGGCGAGGCTCAGCTCGTCGGGCGTGCCGGCCTCCGTGTACGGGGGCCGGCCGCCGTCGGGGTGCCAGAAGGCGATTCTTCCTTCGCGTGCCGGGTCGCCGGGCACGAAGACCGCGCAGCAGCGGACCAGTTCGGAGATCTCGGGGAGTGTTGCCACGGGGCGCCTGTGGGCAGCGATGACGTATTCCTCAAACTTGACTACCGGGCGGAATCGCCGAGGGTACCCCAAGACTCAGCCCGGCGTGCCGTGTCGCAAGGTGACGCCGGTCACCCCTGCCCGAAAGGGGTGGAGCTAGCCCCCCTCCGGGGGCGGTGCTAACCCCGTGCGCAGTCGGGTGGTGGCGTCATGGTGTCCAAGGCCGCTGATTTCTAGGTTTGTTGAGGTCAGGCCGTCTCGTGAGCAGGGCGTCCGGACAGTACGTCCATCCCCCGCCCTCTCGCCACACCCACCACGCCCATCGCCACGCCCATAGCCGTGCCCATCACAGGCCTATCGCCATGCCCAGAGACCGGAGACTCGCCATGACCCTGGCCGTCGAACCCGTAGTGGACCATTCCTCAGGTGCGAACGGGGCGCAGCCGCAAGGAAGCGAGTTCACGCCGCTGCTGCGCACCGTCAAGAGCCAGGACCTCCTGGAGCGGCGCACCGGCTGGTACGTGCGCAACATCGCTCTGAACGACCTGTCCCTCGCCGCCGTCGGCACGGGCATGGCCCTCATCGGCGGTTCCTGGTGGGTCCTCGCCCTCGCTCCCGTCCTCGCCGTGCTCTGCGCGCGCACCGCCTTCGTGGGCCACGACGCCGGCCACGCGCAGATCACGGGCAACCGCGCCGTGAGCCGGCTCATCGGGCTCATCCACGGCAATCTCCTGCTCGGCATGAGCTACAGCTGGTGGAACGACAAGCACAACCGGCACCACGCCAATCCCAACCACATCGACAAGGACCCCGACGTCGCCGCCGACGTCCTCGTCTTCACGAGCGAGCAGGCCGCGACCCGCTCCGGCTTCCGCCGCTGGCTCACCCGTAACCAGGCCTGGCTGTTCTTCCCCCTGACCCTCCTGGAGGGCCTCGCCCTGAAGCTGTACGGCTTCCAGGACCTGCGCCGCCAGCCCCCGCGCGAACGCGCCGTGGAAGGACTGTTCCTCGTCGCCCACGCCGTCGGCTACGTGACCCTGCTCCTGAGCACCATGCCCCTCGGTCACGCCCTCGCCTTCGCGGCGATCCACCAGGCCCTCTTCGGCCTGCACCTGGGCATGGCCTTCGCGCCGAACCACAAGGGCATGGAGATGCCCGACCCGGACGGCGAGCGCTGGGGCCACCTGCGCCGGCAGGTGCTCACCTCCCGCAACATCAAGGGCGGCGCACTGACCGACTGGTTCCTCGGCGGCCTCAACTACCAGATCGAGCACCACCTCTTCCCGAGCATGCCCCGCCCCCACCTGCGCCTGGCCCAGCCCCTCGTCAAGGCCCACTGCCGCGACCTGGGCATCCCCTTCACGGAGACCGGTCTCGTCGACTCCTACCGGCAGGCCCTGCGCCACATGTACGAGGTCGGGGAGCCGCTGCGCATGGAGTGACCGCCTTCCCGGCGGGCCGTGTGCAGCCCTGAGCCCCGGGTTCCTTGCCCGGGTCTCAGGGCATGCGTCCTGCCCGGGGCTGCGGCCGGGCCGCGCGGGGCTGCGCCGGGCTCAGGGGTGCGTCAGGGTGGAGGCTCAGGGGTGTCTCAGGGTCGTGAACAGGAACCGCCCGGGCCGCGCGTCCGTTTCAGAGAGTAGAGGCGGGGGCCCGCCTCTCATGGCGAGGGCGGTTTGCAGCCCCCGAAGGAGGCGACGGACATGTCGAGGAACGCGAAGATCGCCGCAGGAGGTGTGGCGGCCGGACTGATCCTGTTGATCTGGCTGCCCTGGTGGGCGTCACTCCTGATCGTGCTCGGGGTGCCCACGGCGGCCTATCTGGCGCTTGACCCCTCCCAGCGGCGCAGGCTCCGCCGCGCCTCACGCAGGGAGATCGGCCGCTGACAGCGGTGCTACGGGCGGGTGGCCGCTGCCGCTGCCGAGCAGCTGTTGACGACGTCGCCGCTCGCCGGCCTGGAGATCGTGTGGTCGGCGGGCGGCCGCGCGCCGTCCTCCACCCACGCGGTGAGCAGGTCGAACGCGGACCGGTAGCAGGGCAGCACGGGCCGCAGCCGGTCGGGATAGGTGTCGTAGAGACCATCGGTGTGCGTGCCGCCCTGCACGGTGTACGAGCGGTGCAGGCGGCCGCGCCCCCGGTCGTCGACCATCCGCCCGTACACATCGGCGTCGGCCGCGATCGGAAGCAGGGTGTCCAGGTCGCCCTGGAGCGTGATCAGCGGCTTGCCGATCCGCCCGCTCAGCGCGACCCGTGCGACGGCCCGGTGTACGGAGTCGGGGCGTGCCGCGTAGTCGTAGGAGGCGTCGGACGCGCACGGCGCGAGCAGCTCGACCGTCGTCGAACCCGCCGACGACCCGGGGCACTTGGAGTCGTACGAGGGGTCGAACTCGGCGCGGTAGATCTTCTGCGTGATCCCCCAGTAGGCCTTCTGGTGGTAGGCCCACAGGAATTCGGACCCGCGCGCGAAGCCCACGCGATACAGATCGTCGTCGTCGGCCTTCCCGAGCCCGTAGGCGACGGCGGTCGGCAGTGAGGTGAGCAGGTTCGGGCCGTCGGTGGTCCAGAGGGTGCCCTCCCAGTCGACGCCTCCGTCGTACAGCTCGGGATGGTTCTCCAGCTGCCAGCGCGTCAGATAACCGGCGTTGGAGATCCCGGTCATGTACGTCCGTTGCGGGGCCCGCCCGTAGCGCTGGGCCACGGCCTTCTTCGCCGCTCTGGTGAGTTGAGTGGTCCGGTTGTTCCACTCGACGATCGCGTCGCCGGGGCGCTTCCCGTCGCGGTAGAAGTCGGGTCCGGTGTTGCCCTTGTCGGTCGCCGCGTAGGCGTAACCCTGGGCCAGGACCCGGTCGGAGATCGCCGCGTCCGTCGAGTACTGCTTACGGTTTCCGGGTGAGCCGGTCACCACGAGGCCGCCGTTCCAGTGGTCGGGCAGCCTGATCACGAACTGGGCGTCGTGTTGCCAGCCGTGCGTCGTATTGGTCTCGGAGTCGTCCGGGAAGTACCCGTCGATCTGCGAACCGGGGACGCCGGACGGGTTGCGGGTCCCCTTCGCGGTGAGGCCCGCCTGGTCGGCGGTGTCGGTGTACGGGGTTCCGGCCAGGGCCGCTGTCGTCAAGTCACCCAGGCAGGCGCTCTGTTGAAGGGCGGCACCCGGGACACGCACCCGCTCCTGGTGTGCGCAGTGGGCCCCGCCCCCGCCGCTCTCCGTGGCGGCTCCTGCGGGCACCGGCCCCGAGGCGGCCAGCGCCAGCAGGGCGGTGGCGAAGAGGGGGACTGTTCCGGGCATGCGCATGGGGAGCCTCCGCGACGACGAGGGACCGGCAGGGGTGACGAGCGGGGCCATCGTGCGGGCGGGACGGGGCATCGGGCCATGGGTCGGTGCCACATGGGGGAGGGGGACGGTATGTGGGGCTGGGGGTCTGGGGGCGGCGTGCGCGCGGCGGGTGTACCGCGGCCCGCCGCGGGAGGAGTCAGGAGGGCCGTACGGCCATCTTGTCGAGCGCTTCCAGGAGGCCGGGCAGCTCGGGGCCGCGCCCCACGGGCAGCACCTCACCGGGCTCGTCGTCCAGGAGCACGAACGCGATGTCGTCCGTCCGGGCCACCATCGACCAGCCGGGACCGTCGGCCCGGAGCGTCCTGGCATCCCCGGACGCGAACGCCGACCGGACACGGCCCAGCGGCGGAGGGCTGTCCACGTAGGCGCGCACCTCGGCGAGGACCCGCCGGATGCCGGCGTGCGGGGCGCGGGTGCTCTGCGCCTCGGGCTCGCTTGCCGCGGGAGCGGTGGCGGTGGCGTCGCCGGGATCGGGGGTGGCCGTGCCGTCGGTGCCCGGGCGGTCAGAGCCCGTGCCGCCTGCCCCCTCCGGGGCCTGTGCGCCAGCCGCGCCCTCGGAGCCCTCTGTGCCGCCCGTTACGTCCGTGCCACGCGTGACGTCCGTGCCGTCCGTCAAGAACGCACTGTCGTCGATCTGGTCCCGCCAGGACGCCCACTGGAGGGCGATCTCGTCGGCGCCGAGGCGCCGTTGGGCGGGGCCCCACGTCTCCGTGTTCGGCGGCGTGAGGGACGGACCGTCCATGATCTCGGGGTCGTGCTCCGGGTCGTGCGGGGCGGGGACGCCGGGCGCGGACACGGACAGGGCGAGCGGCCACCCCGGCAGGGCCGAGACCACCGTGCGCTCCTCGGGCGACAACTCGTACTCCATGCCGCAGTCCCAGGATGCGATGGCGACGGCGACGAGGGACACGTCGTCGATGACGACGGTCCAGCGCGCCCCCGCCCCGTCCTGCCCGAGTACGAGCCCGTACCCGTCGGCGAGGGGTGCGAGCCCGAGTGCGGCGCATGCCTCCGGGTAGTCGTCCCCGAGCACGCTGGGGAACTTCGCAGGGGTCAGCAACACCGCCGTCAGTACGTACAGCGCGTCGTCCCCGGCGGCGACCGCGTCGTCCGTCCCGGCCATGCCAGCCTCCCCTGAGCTTCGTCCGTCGGCGCACCCTAACCAGTCGCGGTGGAGATCGTCGAGGGCGTTGAGCTGGAAATTCTCCCCGGGGACCCGGTGTGGCGGCCCGCGGGCGGACCATGCCAAGATCTCGTGCGGACTTCGTGTGCCTTCCGTGGAGAGCCGGCGGGCGTCGTGGGTCAGGTGGCGGCGGGCAGGCCGAGCAGCGTCCGCGCCACGACCTGGGGTGACTCGTCGCGTTCCCGCGCGAGCGCGACGACCGCGCGGCACGCGAGTTCGTTGATGCCGAACGTCAGGGCCTCCGGAGACACCCACGTCGCGGCCTCGGCGAGCCTGTCCTCGTCGTCCTCGACGGACGCCGCGACATAGGTGGCCGCCGCCTCGAAGAGGTTGTGCGGCCGCTTGCGCGGCCGTTCGGCGACGCTCGTGCCGGCCGGCGTCCGTGTGGCCAAGGCCTTGCGGAGTCTGTCGAACATGTACGCCACCTTCCTTCTGCTTCGTGTACGACGGTGCGTCACATCACCAACGTAGAGCTGGAGTTCGAGCGTCAGAAGGGCTCGGAAGGGTTTCGTCTACGGTGCTTGCAAGTCCGCGAGCGTGGAGCGCAGCCAGGCGAGTTCTGCCCGGCTGGTCGCTCGGGCGATGGTGAGGATGCCGCGGCGGAACGGGTCGTCCAACTCCTCGGCGCGCAGCGGACGTTCACCGTCGTAGAAGAAGCTGGCCGGTTCCTCGAGGAACGCCAGCCTGCGCCCGAGCACCGTCGCCTGTGCGGACGGGTCGTCGAGATGTCTCAGGAACGCGAGGACCGTGAACCAGCGGTTCTCGTCGGTGATGTCGGCCCGCCCGGGCTCCGCCAGCCTGCCGCGGAGTTCCTCCCGGCCCGCGGCGGTCAGGCTGAGGACGTGGCGCTGGGCCGCGACCGACCCCGGCTGTGTCTCGCGGGTGAGCAGGCCCGCCTTCTCCAGCCGCTTGATCGCCGGATAGAGCGTGCTCTCGGCGACGGGTCGCACGTGGCCGGTCAGTGCCGTGATCCGTTTGCGCAGCTCGTAACCGTGCAGAGGGGTGTCGTAGAGGAAGCCGAGGATGGCGAGTTCCAGCATGCCCTCATTGTGCCGCACCTCCTCCGAATTCGGTGTACATCGAAATGGCAATACATCGGTCACGATGTATTCTCTACGGAGTGCTCCGTAAGGGCGGGGCTGTGCGGTTGCTGGGGAGAGGGAGTGGGGACGCATGATGAAGCAGGCCCGGTTCGACTCGCGGGAGAGCCACATCCGCTGGGTCGAGGCCGAGGGGGACGGGGCGTCGCGGGTGTACGTCCATGGGCTGGGGTCCGCCTCGACCGTCTACCACGCGCACATAGCCGGCAGGCCCGAACTCGCGGGCCGTCGTTCGCTGTTCGTCGACCTGCCGGGGCACGGCATCAGTGACCGGCCCGCCGACTTCGGGTATGCGCTGGACGACCACGCCGACGCCCTGGCGGCCGCTCTCGACGCGTCCGGCGCGTTTGGCGCCGAGCTCGTCGCGCACAGCATGGGCGGCGCCGTGGCGATCGTCCTCGCCCACCGGCGCCCCGACCTCGTGTCGCGGCTCGTGCTCACCGAAGCCAACCTCGACCCGTACCCTCCCCGCGTGGAGGGCAGCAGCGGAATCGCCTCTTACGGCGAGGACGAGTACGTCACGGGCGGCGGCCACGCGCGCGTGCTCGCCACGATCGGCCCCCTGTGGGCGGCCACCATGCGCCTCGCGGACCCCCTCGCCCTGCACCGCACCGCCGTCGGGCTCGCCCGCGGCACCCGCCCCACCATGCGGCGGATGCTCATGGACCTGGACATCGACCGCCTGTATCTGCAGGGCGCGCGCAGCGGTGAACTCGCGGACCGCGCGGGCCTCGAGGCCGCGGGCGTACGCGTGCGCACCGTGCCCGACGCCGGGCACAACATCATGTTCGACAACGCGGAGGCCTTCGCCGCGGCGGTCGCGGGCGACCACGCCATCGCGTAGCCCGGCATGGGGGCAACGGGCTCAACGCCCCTACGGCGTCAGGCCCGGCGCTCCGCCAGCGCCAGGAAACGGTCGTCCTCATCCACGTACGACGTCATCTGCCAGCCCGAACCGGCAAGCAGCGAGCGGAGGTTCGGCTCGGCGCGCAGGTCCTCCGGGGTGAGTTCGCGGCCCTGCCGGGCGGCCAGTGCCGCCCGCCCGATGGGGTGGAACAGCACGAGGAGTCCGCCCGGGCGCACCACCCTCGCCAACTCGCGCAGATTTTCCTGGGGTTGGGGCAGGTGTGCGACAAGCCCGGAGCCGAAGACGGCGTCGAGCGACTCGGACCGCACCGGCAGGCGCGTCACGTCGGCGAGCAGCAGCGCGCCGGCGCGATCCCGTCCCGCCCGCACGGCGGCCTGAAGCATCGCGGGCGTCAGGTCGACGCCGAGTACGGCTCCCGAAGGCCCCACGGCGTCCCTGAGCGCCGGCAGGGCGCGCCCTGTGCCGCATCCTGCGTCGAGTACCCGGTCGCCCGCGCGGAGCTCCAGCTCGGCGACGGCCGCCTCGAAGCGCGGGCCGTCGTCGGGGAACCGTGTGTCCCAGTGGGCCGCGCGGGCCGAGAAGAACTCCTGTACGTGCGTGTGGTCGTCGCTCATGACTCCATGATCTCTCGCGTGTGGGCGGGGGCGCAGGCGTGTGTGGGGGATCGAAAACTCCGCATGCGACCGATGAGAACCGATGCGAACCGAAACCGCCGTATGCGCGTACGGTGCACATGTTCGAGCCTGACGCGATCGTTCAGGTGCGTCTCTCTGTCATATTCCAGCACCTTTCGAAATGCGCCCCTGTTGTGCGCCCCTGAGAGGTCTAGCGTCCCGGAGCCATGGGACACCTGGACCACGCCACCTTCGGCTGGCTTACCCCCGTGCTGTCATACGTGATGGCCTCCATCGGTGCCGCGCTCGGTCTGCGCTGCACCGTCCGCGCCCTTGGCGCCACCGGCCGTTCGCGGCGCAACTGGCTGATCACGGCGGCGTCCGCGATCGGCACCGGCATCTGGACGATGCACTTCGTGGCGATGCTCGGCTTCGGCATCACCGGTACGGAGATCCGCTACAACGTGCCGCTCACCGTCCTCAGCCTGGTCGTCGCCGTGGCCGTCGTGGGCGTCGGCGTCTTCGCCGTCGGCTACGGCCGCGACCGCAACCGGGCCCTCGCCCTCGGCGGGCTCACCACGGGGCTCGGCGTCGCGAGCATGCACTACCTGGGCATGGCGGCGCTGCGCCTGCACGGCCAGGTGCGCTACGACCCGCTGCTCGTGGGGCTCTCCGTCGCCATTGCCGTCGTCGCCGCGACAGCCGCCCTCTGGGCGGGGCTCAACATCAAGTCGCCCGCCGCTGTCGCGGTCGCCTCCCTCGTCATGGGAGGCGCGGTGACCAGCATGCACTACACCGGAATGATGGCGGTGAGCGTGAAGGTCGCGTCCTCCGCGGCGACCCTGCCCGGGGCCACGGCGATGCAGTTCATCTTCCCCCTCGCCGTCGGCCTCGGGTCCTACCTGTTCCTGACCTCCGCGTTCGTCGCGCTGTCCCCCACCACGGGGGAGCGCGAGGCCTCCGCGTCGGCCCAGCGGCCCGTCGAGAGCGTCGCCCGCTGACAGCGGACCGGAGCCGTCACCCTTCGCACCACGAGCGCACCACGAGCGAGGAGGCCATGCGTACACCCCGTAGGACCCCCATCAACGGCGCGCCGCCCAAGCCCGCGCCCCCGGCGCGCGGACGGCGCGCGCACGCCGGACCGCCCGCGGAAGAGCACCACACAGCGGACGGCCCGTCCGCTCCTGTCGTGCCTCCCACGCGCGCGGGCGGCCGAGGGCTGCGGCCCCGTACCGTCCGCGCCAAGATCGTCTGCCTTCTGATGGTGCCTGTCGTCTCCCTGCTCGCTCTGTGGGCGTACGCGACAGTCACCACCGCCCAGGACGTCGCCCGTATGCGGCAGTTGCAGCGAGTCGACTCCACGGTTCGCGGCCCGGTCGCCGACGCGGTCGCCGCGCTCCAGGCCGAACGCACCGCGGCCGTCGCGTACTCCGCCAAGCCCGCGGCCGACCGCGGTGACGCCCTCAGGACGCGCACCTCGGCGACCGACAAGGCCGTGGCGAAGCTCCGCCTCGGCGACAGCAACACCGTCGCGGACGGTGCCGATCTGCCCGCCCTGGTCGGTGAGCGCCTTTCGGTGTTTGTCTCCGGCGCCGAGAAGCTGCGCTCCGTGCGCAGCGCGGTGCTCGGCCGGCGGACCGGTTGGGAGGGGACGTACGAGCAGTACACGAAGACGATCGACTCGGCGTTCGCCGTCAACGGAGCGGTGACCGGGATCCAGGACGATCGTCTCGGCTCCGACGCGCGCGTGCTGTTCGAGTTCTCACGGTCGGGGGAGATGCTCGCCCGCGAGGACTCCCTGCTCACCGCCGCGCGGCTCGCGGGCTCGCTGGACGGCGCACGGCTGCGGCTGTTCACGGGAGCGGTCGACACCCGCAGGACCCTCGTCGAAGCGGCCGTCGCCGATCTCCCGGCACCGCAACGGACCGCCTGGCGCAGCCTCGTGGAGGGGAGTGCGTACGGCGACGTGCGTGCCGTAGAGGACAAGGCGATCGCCGCTCGGCCCGGTCGCGCGGCGCTCGACGCGGCGCCCGCACTCGCCTGGGACAGCGCGCACACGACCGTGCAGAACCGGTTCCGCTCGATCGAGGCGGACGCGGCGCGCACGGCCGCGGTCCGGGCGGATCCGGTCACCCGCGGACTGCTCACGCCCGCGGGCGCCGCCGTCCTCTTCGGTCTGCTGGCCGTTGCCGCCTCGCTCGTGATCTCCGTACGCATCGGCCGAGGCCTGGTCATCGAACTGATCAGCCTGCGCAACACCGCACTGGAGATCGCCCGGCGCAAACTCCCGCACGCCATGCGGAAACTGCGCGCCGGCGAGGAGATCGACGTCCGTGCGGAAGCGCCGGAAGGCCCTCCCGCCGAGGACGAGACCGGACAGGTCGCCGAGGCGCTCACCACCGTGCACAGGGCGGCCCTGCGCGCCGCCGCCGAACGCGCGGAACTCGCCAGCGGGATCTCCGGTGTCTTCGTCAACCTCGCCCGCCGCAGCCAGGTCCTCGTCCACCGCCAGCTCGGCCTCCTCGACACCATGGAACGCAGGGCGGAGGACCCGAACGAACTCAGCGACCTCTTCCGCCTCGACCACCTCACGACCCGCATGCGGCGCCACGCGGAAAGCCTGATCATCCTCTCCGGAGCCGCCCCGGGCCGCGCCTGGCGCACCCCCGTCTCGCTGACCAACGTCGTCCGCGCGGCCGTCTCCGAAGTCGAGGACTACGCGCGCGTGGAGGTACGGCAACTGCCCGCCGCCTCCGTACAGGGCGCCGCGGTCGCCGACCTCACCCACCTCCTGGCCGAACTCGTCGAGAACGCCGCCCAGTTCTCCCCACCGCACACCAAGGTGCGGGTCAGCGGCGAACCCGTCGGAAACGGCTACGCCCTGGAGATCGAGGACCGCGGCCTGGGCATGGGCAAGGAGACCCTCGCCGAGGCCAACAACCGCATCGCCCACTCCGAAGCGCTCGACCTGTTCGACAGCGACCGGCTCGGGCTCTTCGTGGTCAGCCGGCTCGCCCACCGCCACGGCATCAAGGTGCACCTGCGCACCTCGCCCTATGGCGGCACCACCACGGTCGTTCTGCTGCCCACACCCCTGCTGCACGCCGGAACCCCGGAACGGGCGGACGCCACCCAGGAACACGCGACGGAGCACCACTACGCGCGCGTGCCCGACCCGGAAGCACTGCACATGAACGGCAACTCCGTGCCCGCCCAGGGGCCACGTCCCGCCATCGCCGCCGCTGTACACGCTGTGCCGGACACCGACACGGCTCACGACACCCCAACGCCCCCCGGCGTCACCGCCCTGCGCCTGCACAGGCAGCCCGCGAACAGCGCGGACAACACCGACGACGCATCACCGGACGGACTGCCCAAGCGGGTGCGGCAGGCGAGCCTCGCGCCCCAACTGCGCGAGCGGCCCGAGGAGCAGAACGGCACCGCACAGCGCCAGGAATCCGACGCACGGACGCCCGAAGAGGCACGGCAGCGCATGGCGGCGTTCCGTGACGGCTGGGTCCGGGGCGGCGGCCGCCCACCAGGAGCCGGCTCAGGACCCGTGCCCCGCAGCGACAGCACCGAAGGAGATCCCACATGATCCAGGACCCGACCATGGACGCGGCGCCCCGGTCCGGAGAACTCGACTGGCTCCTCGACGACCTGGTGCAGCGCGTGGCCGAGCTGAGGCACGCGGTCGTCCTGTCCAACGACGGACTCGCCGTCGGCGCGTCGAGCGCTCTCGGCCGCGAGGACGCCGAACACCTGGCCGCCGTCGCCTCCGGCTTCCACAGTCTCGCCAAGGGGGCGGGCCGGCACTTCGGAGCGGGCGGCGTGCGCCAGACCATGGTCGAGATGGACGACGGCTTCCTCTTCGTCGCGGCCGCGGGCGACGGTTCCTGCCTCGCCGTCCTCAGCACGGCCGACGCCGACATCGGCCTCGTCGCGTACGAGATGGCCCGCATGGTCAAGCGGGTCGGCGAACACCTCTACACCCCGCCGCGGTTCGCCGCGCACCCGCCCGCCGCCGGATGACCGGACGGCCACGACGATGAACGATCACGGGCACAGGGACGATCAGGGACGGGGCAGCCCCGACCGGTCGGGCAGCCAGTGGTACGACAACGAGGCCGGGCCCCTGGTCCGCCCGTACGCGATGACCGGCGGGCGCACGTCACCCGGGCCCAGAGGGGTGCGCTTCGACCTGATCGCACTCGTCAAGCTCGACGACGCAGCGCCCGGCAAGGACGACGACACGGCGCTCGGCCCCGAGCACAGGGCGCTCATCGAGCTGTGCCGCACCGAGACGCAGTCGGTCGCCGAACTCGCCGCGGGCACCGACCTCCCCGTAGGGGTGGTCAGGGTGCTCCTGGGCGACCTGCTCGACATGGGCTGCGTCAAGGTCAGCCGGCCCGTGCCGCCCGCACAGCTACCCGACGAAAAGATCTTGAGGGAAGTCATCGATGGCCTCCGAGCACTCTGAAGAGACGAACGCCGACCACGCCGACCACGCCGACCACGCCGACAATTCCGCCCTGGCTCTGAAGATCCTGGTCGCGGGCGGATTCGGGGTGGGAAAGACCACCCTGGTCGGCGCCGTCAGCGAGATCCGGCCCCTGCGCACCGAGGAACTCCTCAGCGAACTCGGCCAGAACGTGGACGACACCGGAGCGGTGGAGCGCAAGACCACGACGACCGTCGCCATGGACTTCGGCCGCATCACCATCCGGTCCGGCCTGTCGCTCTACCTGTTCGGCACGCCCGGGCAGGACCGTTTCTGGTTCCTCTGGGACGAGCTGTCACAGGGCGCGCTGGGCGCCGTCGTCCTGGCGGACACTCGACGGCTCGAGGACAGTTTCCCCGCCGTGGACTACTTCGAGCACCGGCGCATCCCGTTCGTCGTCGCGGTCAACTGCTTCACGAACGCGCGGGCTTACGGTGCCCGCGAGGTGTCGCGCGCCCTCGACCTCGACCGCGGGACACCCGTCGTGCTGTGCGACGCCCGCGACCGCGACTCGGGAAAGGAGGTGCTGATCCGGCTCGTCGAGTACGCCGGGCGGATGCACACCGCCCGGCTTCTCGACTCCGTGAGCTGACGTGCGGCGCCCTCAGTCGGTGAGCCCCGCCAGGGCCACGACCTTCTCGATCCGTACGCGCACCAGGAGCTCGCCGGGCACGCCGTTGCGCTCGCCGAACTCCTGGGCGCGGTCCTCGCCCATGTAACGCCCGCCGATCCTTGTGGCCGAGTCCCGCACCTGCCCCAGGTCCTCGATGAGTTCGGCGCGGCCCTCGATCACCGTGAAGGAGAACGGCGGCCGGTCGTCGTCCACGCACAGGGCCACTCGGTTGTTCCGAGCCAGGTTGCGGCCCTTCACGGTGTCCTTGCCGGTGTTGAACAGGACGTTCTCGCCGTCGAGTACGAACCAGACGGGCGCGATGTGCGGGCTGCCGTCGGGCCGCACGGTGGACAGCTTGGCGGTACGGGTCCCCTCGGAGACGAACGCCCGCCATTCCTCATCGGTCATCTTGTGTGCCATGGGGTCATCCTGCTTGCCGAGATGCCGAGCGTGGGGAAGGCTGGCGAGACAGATCCTCCGGGTAGGGGAGCGATCGGGAATGGGGGAGACGGGATCATGGCGGACAACGAGGGGCTCGGCTGGCTGCTGGACGACCTGACGGAACGTGTCGAACATGTGCGCCACGCTCTCGTTCTGTCCAACGACGGTCTGGTCACCGGGGCGAGCGGCGACCTCAGGCGGGAGGACGCCGAGCATCTGGCCGCCGTGGCGTCCGGCCTGCACAGCCTGGCCAAGGGATCCGGGCGGCACTTCGGTGCGGGCGGGGTCCGGCAGACGATGATCGAGTTCGACGACGCCGTACTTTTCGTGACGGCGGCCGGCGACGGCAGCTGCCTGTGCGTCCTCGGCTCGGCCGAGGCCGACATCGGCCAGGTCGCGTACGAGATGACGCTGCTCGTCAATCGGGTCGGCGAGCACCTCGGCGTGGGAGCCCGTCGAGCAGAAGGCTCTTGACCTGCGCAAACACCGGGCCGTTCGGAGTTATCCACAGGCTCAGCGGCGCGGGCGGGTTTCGGGCTACGGTTTTTCCCGGGAGCGATCACGACTCACGGGGGAGATCAGACATGGGTGGCAACACCATCACGACACCGGCCACGCGGGTACCCGCCGCCTCGCTCGCACAGAGCAGGGCGGCTCGCGAACTGGGGCTGAAACGGGGCGAGTTCGAGCTGGCGGTACGGCTGGGGCGCGTGCGCACCGTACCGGCCGAGGCCGGCGGGCGCCGACGCGTGGCCCGCGACGAGATCGAGCGGGTGCGTGCCACCGCGGGCTTCCCCGAGTCGCTGCGGGAGCAGGTCCGGGCTGTGGGGACCACGGAAGGCGCGGGCCTCATGGACATCACCACGGCCAGGTTCACGCGACTCGCCCGCGCGGGGATACTGACGCCGGTTCGCTTCTACTTGAATCGCTACCAGGCCGTGGTCTGGCTCTATCTCGCCGAGGAACTGAGGGAGTTCGCGGCGGCCGAGGTCAACGCACCGCTGATGACGGGACGCGCACCCGACCGTATGCGCGCCCGCCTCGACGCGGGGATCGACCTGCGGCCCCGGAACTGGCGGTCGCGGCACGCGGGCCACCTGCTCGGGCAGAGCGACGACGCATGGGAGCGCGCCGCAGCGGTCGCGTCCCTCCTCGACCCGGTGACGGTCCAGGAACTCGTCAAGTGCCCTTACGAGCGCGGATATCTGAGCAAACTGCGGCCCGAGTCGACCGGACACGGGGCGCCCGACTCGCCATCGGCGCGCATCGCCGAGCGGATCATGACGGCGGTGGACCCGCACGAGATCAGCTGGCTGAGGGCGAGCCTGCTGCTCAGCCTGGCGGAGGCGCGCCGGTCGCGGCCCGCGCCGCGACCGAGTGCGGGCTTCCCCGCGGTGGCCCCTCCGGCGCCGGATGTGGTGCCGGCGGAACCGTCAAAGGGTACGGGCGAGCAGAGTCCGCCCGACACCGGGCCACCCCGCCCGTCGCGCGGATTGCTCGGGTGGCTCCGCCGCAGAGGAGCCTGAACCGGGCCCGTGGCGGCGGCAGTTCGCCGGCGTGGGGCCTATTCGACGGCGTCGAGATCCTTGGCGTAGTGCTCGATGGCCGGCCGGTACGCGATGAGGTCCGGGTCGCCGCTCGTCTGCGCGAGGACGGTCAGCAGCAGCCGCATCCCGTCGTGCGCGCGTCCCGCGTTGTACAGGGCCATGGCCAGGAACGTCTTGAGGGCGTTGTCCTCCGGAAACTCGGTGACGCCGCCGCTCAGCGTGGCGACCGCCTCCGGGTAGCGGCCAAGAGTGCGGTACGTGCTGCCCAGACCGAGCAGCGCGCCCCTCCGGTCGTCCGGGCTCAGTCCCGAGCCGGCGAGTGCCCGCACGTAGTAGGGGACGGCGTCGCCCTCGAGTCCGAGGGTGTCGTGGACCCAGGCCGTCTGGTACGCGACCTCGGCGTCGTCGGGGAACCGGGCGGACAGCGCGACGAGCCGCTCGCGGGCCTCTTCGCGCAGGCCGTCCTCGCGCAGCCGCACGGCCCGCGCGAGCGACGCGTCCCGGTCGTCGGCGCCGGTCACTCCCCGAGCTTGCGGAAGAGGCCCTCTTGCACCACGGACACGAGGAGATGTCCGTCGGCGTCGTAGATCCGGCCGCGGGCCAGACCCCGGCCGCCCGTCGCGATCGGGGACTCCTGGTCGTACAGGAACCACTCGTCGGCGCGGAAGGGACGGTGGAACCACATGGCGTGGTCGAGCGAAGCCATGTCGAAACCGCGCTGCCCCCACAGCGGTTCCACGGGGATGCGCACGGCATCGAGGAGGGTCATGTCGCTCGCGTACGTGAGGGCGCAGGTGTGTACGAGGGGGTCGTCGCCGAGGGGCCCGACCGCGCGCATCCACACCGCGCTGCGCGGCTCGGCGCTCTCGATGTCCTCCGGGGACCAGCGCAGCCGGTCCACATACCGGATGTCGAAGGGCTGGCGACGCGCCATGAGCTCCAACGCGTCGGGCAGCGTGCCCAGATGGGCACGCACCTCGTCGGCGATCGTCGGCAGGGACTCCGGATCGGGAACCTCGCGCGCCGGCGGCAGCTGGTGCTCGAAGCTCCCGTCCTCGGGCTTGTGGAAGGAGGCGGTCAGATTGAAGATCGTGCGGCCCTGCTGCACGGCGGTGACGCGGCGCGTCGTGAACGACCGGCCGTCGCGGACCCGTTCGACCTGGTACACGATGGGCACGCCGGGGCGGCCCGGACGCAGGAAGTACGCGTGCAGCGAGTGCACGGGCCGGTCGCCCTCAGTGGTGCGGCCCGCGGCGACGAGCGCCTGGCCGGCCACCTGGCCGCCGAAGACCCGCTGCAGGGACTCCTGCGGGCTGCGGCCCCGGAAGATGTTGACCTCGATCTGCTCCAGGTCGAGCAGGTCGACGAGCCGCTCAGCTGGGTTCGTCATGCGTTGTTCTCTCATCTCTGCACCGCGCTCCGCGCGCTGCGTCCGGGGTGCGCGACCGGGTCAGGACCTACAGCTGGCCGACATCCGTGACGCGGATGACCGCACGGCCCTCCGCGTCGGACGCCTCGAGGTCGACCTCGGCGCTGATACCCCAGTCGTGATCGCCGTTCGGATCGGCGAACGTCTGGCGCACCCGCCACAGGCCGTGTGCGGCGTCCTCCTCGATCTGCAGCAGCTTCGGCCCGCGGGCGTCGGGACCGGTGCCGAGATCTTCGTACTCGTCCCAGTACTTGTCCATGGCCTCGCCCCAGGCGTCCGCGTCCCAGCCCGCGTCGGCGTCCAGCTCGCCCAGTTCGTCGACGTTGTCGAGGGCGGCCAGTTCGACCCGGCGGAACATGGCGTTGCGGACGAGCACACGGAACGCGCGCGCGTTCGCCGTGACCGGCTTGACCTGGTCGGCCTTCTCCTGGGCCTCCTCGGCCGTCATGACCTCGGGGTTGGCGAGCTGCTCCCACTCGTCGAGGAGGCTGGAGTCGACCTGGCGGACCATCTCGCCCAGCCAGGCGATCAGGTCTTCGAGGTCCTCGGACTTGAGGTCGTCGGGGACCGTGTGCTCAAGGGTCTTGTACGCGCCGGCGAGGTACCGCAGGACGATGCCCTCGGTGCGGGCGAGCTCGTAGAAGGACACGAACTCCGTGAAGGTCATGGCCCGTTCGTACATGTCGCGGATCACGGACTTCGGCGACAGCGGGTGGTCACCCACCCACGGGTGGCTCCTGCGGTACACGTCGTACGCGTGGTAGAGCAGCTCGTCCAGGGGCTTCGGGTACGTGATGTCCTGGAGCCGCTCCATGCGGTCCTCGTACTCGACGCCGTCGGACTTCATCGCCGCTACAGCCTCACCGCGCGCCTTGTTCTGCTGGGCGGCGAGGATCTGGCGCGGGTCGTCGAGCGTCGACTCCACGACGGACACCATGTCGAGCGCGTACGACGGCGAGTCCTTGTCGAGCAGGTCGAAGGAGGCGAGGGCGAACGTCGACAGCGGCTGGTTGAGCGCGAAGTCCTGCTGGAGATCGACCGTCAGCCGGACGATCCGGCCCGTGGGGTCGGGCTCGTCGAGCTTCTCCACGATGCCGCCGTCGAGGAGCGAGCGGTAGATGGCGATCGCGCGACGGATGTGCCGCAGCTGCTGCTTGCGCGGCTCGTGGTTGTCCTCGAGGAGATGGCGCATGGCGTCGAAGGCGTTGCCGGGGCGGGCGATGACCGCGAGCAGCATCATGTGCGTCACCCGGAAGCGGGACGTCAGCGGCTCCGGAGCCGAGCCGATCAGCTTCTCGAAGGTGTTCTCGGTCCAGGCGACGAAGCCCTCGGGGGCCTTCTTGCGGACCACCTTGCGGCGCTTCTTCGGGTCGTCCCCCGCTTTCGTGAGCGCCTTCTCGTTCTCGATGACGTGCTCGGGCGCCTGCGCCACGACGAGGCCCGCCGTGTCGAAGCCGGCCCGCCCGGCCCGGCCCGCGATCTGGTGGAACTCCCGCGCGCGCAGCGTCCGCACCCGCGTCCCGTCGTACTTCGTCAGAGCGGTGAACAGGACGGTACGGATGGGCACGTTGACCCCCACGCCCAGCGTGTCCGTACCGCAGATGACCTTCAAGAGGCCCGCCTGCGCGAGCTTCTCCACCAGACGCCGGTACTTGGGCAGCATGCCCGCGTGGTGCACGCCGATCCCGTGCCGCACGTAGCGCGACAGGTTGCGGCCGAACTTGGTGGTGAAGCGGAAGTTGCCGATCAGGTCGGCGATCTTCTCCTTCTCCTCGCGCGTGCACATGTTGATGCTCATGAGTGCCTGCGCCCGCTCGACGGCCTGCGCCTGTGTGAAGTGCACGATGTAGACCGGGGCCTGCCGGGTGTCGAGCAGCTCGGTCAGCGTCTCCGTGAGCGGCGTGAGCCGGTACTCGTAGGAAAGCGGAACCGGACGCGTCGCGGAGCTGACCACGGACGTGGGGCGGCCGGTGCGCCGCGTCAGATCCTTCTCGAACATGGCGACGTCGCCGAGCGTCGCCGACATGAGGATGAACTGGGCCTGGGGGAGTTCGAGCAGGGGAATCTGCCAGGCCCAGCCGCGGTCGCCCTCCGCGTAGAAGTGGAACTCGTCCATCACGACCTGGCCGATGTCGGCCCGCGCCCCGTCGCGCAGCGCGATGGACGCGAGGATCTCGGCGGTGCAGCAGATCACAGGGGCGTCGGCGTTGACCGACGCGTCACCCGTGAGCATGCCGACGTTCTCCGTGCCGAAGAGCTTGCACAGCTCGAAGAACTTCTCGGAGACCAGCGCCTTGATCGGTGCCGTGTAGAAGGTGACCTCGTCCCGCGCGAGCGCCGCGAAGTGCGCACCGGCGGCGATCATGCTCTTCCCGGACCCCGTGGGCGTCGAGACGATCACGTTCGCCCCCGACACCACCTCGATCAGCGCCTCCTCCTGGTGGGGATAGAGGGTGATCCCGCGCTCCACAGCCCACGACTCGAAAGCCTCGTAGAGGGCGTCGGGGTCGGCGGTCTGCGGCAGCTGATCGATAAGGGTCACACCCCCATCTTGCCTGCCCTCCGACCCGATCCGGCAATCGGTTGCCTGCACGAAGATCACGAAAGGTACGCTGTGGCGCCGACGGAGCGTCAGGACGTGGTGGCCCGGGTGGGGACAACTGGGCACCGACACAAGTGGAATGGGGCGGAACGCAGCCATGATGGGACCGGCACACTCGCTGTCAGGAGCAGCGGCCTGGCTGGGGGTGGGTGCGGCCGCGGCCGCCGCCGGACACCCCATGCCCTGGCCCGTCCTGCTCGTCGGGGCACTGATCTGCGCGGGCGCGGCCCTCGCCCCCGACCTGGACCACAAGGCGGCCACCATCTCGCGGGCCTTCGGCCCGGTGTCGCGCGGCCTGTGCGAGATCGTCGACAAGCTGTCGTACGCGGTCTACAAGGCGACCCGTATGAAGGGCGACCCGCGCCGTTCCGGCGGACACCGCACCCTCACGCACACCTGGCTGTGGGCGGTCCTCATCGGCGCCGGCGCCTCCGCCGCCGCGATATTCGGCGGGCGCTGGGCGGTCCTCGCCCTCCTCTTCGTCCACATGGTGCTGGCCATCGAGGGCCTGCTGTGGCGGGCGGCACGCGGCTCCAGCAGCGACGTCCTGGTGTGGCTGCTCGCCGGGACCAGCGCCTGGATCCTCGCCGGAGTCCTCGACAAGCCGGGCAACGGGTCGGACTGGCTGTTCACGCAGCCCGGCCAGGAGTACCTGTGGCTGGGCCTGCCGATCGTCCTGGGCGCCCTGGTGCACGACATCGGCGACGCGCTCACGGTCTCCGGCTGCCCGGTCCTGTGGCCCATCCCCATCGGCCGCAAGCGCTGGTACCCGATCGGCCCGCCCAAGATGATGCGCTTCCGAGCGGGCAGCTGGGTCGAGCTCAAGGTGCTGATGCCGGTGTTCATGCTGCTCGGCGGAGTGGGGTGCGCGGCCGCGCTCAACGTCATCTGAGCCGCCGCACACCCCTTTCCCCGCCCGCGCGGTCACCCGTGCCAGGACCGCCACAGCGCCGCGTACGCGCCGTCGGCAGCCACCAGCTGGTCATGGCTGCCGAGCTCCCTGATCCGCCCCTCCTCGACCACGGCGATCACATCCGCGTCGTGCGCGGTGTGCAGCCGGTGGGCGATGGCGACGACCGTGCGGCCGTCCAGGACCCTGCCGAGCGAACGCTCCAGGTTCCTGGCCGCACGGGGATCGAGCAGCGAGGTCGCCTCGTCCAGGACCAGGGTGTGCGGATCGGCGAGGACCAGGCGGGCCAGAGCGATCTGCTGGGCCTGCGCCGGGGTCAGCGCCACCGCGCCCGAGCCGACCTCGGTGTCCAGACCCCCGTCGAGCGCCCGCGCCCAGCCGTCCGCGTCGACCGCGCCAAGGGCCGCCCACAGCTCGGCTTCTTCGGCCCCGGTGCGGGCCAGCCGCAGATTGTCGCGCAGGGAGCCGACGAATACGTGGTGCTCCTGGTTGACCAGCGCCACGTGCGAGCGCACGCGCTCGGCGGGCATCCGGGAGAGCTCGGCGCCCCCCAGCGTGACCTGGCCGGCCCGCGGCGCGTAGATCCCCGCGAGGAGCCGGCCGAGCGTGGACTTGCCCGCTCCGGACGGCCCGACCAGGGCGAGCCGCGTCCCCGGCCGTACGTCGAGCGACACCTCGCGCAGCACGTCGACGCCCGCCCGGTACCCGAAGTGGACGTCGTCGGCCTGCACGTGCCGACCGTCCGGTGCCACCGAGGCGTCGCCCGCGTCCGGCTCGATGTCCCGGACCCCCACGAGCCGGGCCAGCGACACCTGGGCGACCTGGAGCTCGTCGTACCAGCGCAGGATCAGGCCCAGCGGATCGACCAGCATCTGGGCGATCAGCGCGCCCGTGGTCAGCTGCCCGACGCCGATCCAGCCCTGAAGTACGAAGACTCCGCCGATCAGGAGCACCGCGCACAGGACCGTCACATGCGTGGCGTTGATGACCGGGAAGAACACCGACCGCAGATAGAGCGTGTACCGCTCCCACGCCGTCCACTCCCTGACCCGCTGGTCGGACATCCGCACGCGGCGGGCGCCGAGCCGGTGCGCCTCGATGGTGCGCCCGGCATCGACGGTCTCCGCGAGGGCCGCGGCCACCGCGGCGTAGCCGGCGGCCTCCGAGCGGTACGCGGACGGGGCCCGCTTGAAGTACCAGCGGCAGCCGAAGACGAGCAGCGGTACCGCGACGAGGACCGCCGGTGCCAGCGGCGGAGCGGTCACGGCGAGACCGCCGAGGAGCAGCCCCACCCACACGACGCCGATGGACAGCTGGGGAACGGCCTCGCGCATCGCGTTGGCCAACCGGTCGATGTCGGTGGTGATGCGCGAAAGGAGGTCACCGGTACCGGCCCGTTCGAGCACGCCGGGCGGCAGGCCCACCGCGCGCACGAGGAAGTCCTCGCGCAGATCCGCCAGCATCCGCTCGCCGAGCATCGCGCCCCGCAGCCGCACCTGCCGTACGAACACGGCCTGGACGAGGAGCGCGACGACGAACACGGTGATGGTGCTGCCCAGATGCTCCACGCGCAGCCGGTCCGAGCCGTCCGAGACGTCCTGGACCAGGGCGCCGAGCAGATAGGGGCCGACCATAGACGCCACGACGGCGATCGTGTTCACGCCGATGAGCAGCAGAAACGCTCGCCGGTGCCGCTGGTACAGCTCGCGGACGTAGGACCGTACGGTCGCCGGGGCACCGACCGGCAGCGTGTTCGCCGTGGTCGGGGCCGCCGGGTCGAAGGCCGGTGGCGCCAGGCCGATCATGCCGTCTCCTCGATCTCGGTGAGTTCTTCGATGCCCGGGTCGCCGGTGCCGGGTTCGCCGCGCAGAGGGGTGCCGCCGTTCTGGGACAAGGCCGCCGACGCCGCCTCCTCGTCGGTCTCGCGGGTCACGACGGCCCGGTACCGGGGCTCGGTGAGCACCAGCTCCCGGTGCTCACCGACCGCCGCGACCGTGCCCTCGTGGACCAGGACGACCCGATCGGCACGATCGAGCAGCAGCGGGGACGAGGTGAGCACCACGGTCGTCCGCCCACCGCGCAGCGCCCGCAGGCCGTCGGCGATCCTGGCCTCGGTGTGGGAGTCGACGGCGGACGTCGGCTCGTCGAGGACCAGCGCCTCCGGGTCGGTGACCAGGGACCGCGCAAGAGCGAGCCGCTGCCGCTGGCCTCCGGAGAGGGAACGGCCGCGCTCGGTGATCCGCGCGTTCATCGGGTCGTCGTCAAGGGACGCCTGCGCGAGCGCGTCCAGTACGTCGGCGCACTGCGCCGCGGCCAGTGCCTCCGCTGGGCGTACGGATCCCGAGGAGGGGACGTCGAGCAGTTCGGCGAGCGTGCCGGACAGCAGCACGGGGTCCTTGTCCTGGACGAGGACGGCGGTGCGGGCCGTGTCCAGGGGCAGCTCGTCGAGCGGCACCCCGCCGAGCAGCACGGAGGGCAGGGAATCCGGATCCGCACCCGGGTCCGCACCCGGGTCCGCACCCGGATCCGAACCGGTCCCGCTGTCCGCGTCCGTGGGGTGTCCCCCGAGCCGGTCCGCGAGCCGGCCCGCGAGGTCCGGGTCGCCGCACACCACGGCGGTGAGCACGCCCGCGGGGGCCAGCAGCCCCGTCACCGGGTCGTACAGGTCTCCGGCCGGCGCTTCGGCGGTGCGGAGTCCGCCCGGCTCCGTGACCCGTTCGATGGAGAGGACGCGTGCCGCGCGCTGGGCCGAGGGGCGCGAGAAGGAGTACGCCATGGCGATCTCCTCGAAGTGCCGCAGCGGGTAGTTGAGGATCATCACGGCGCTGTACACGGTGACGAGTTCACCGACGGTGATCCGGCCCTGGCGGGCCAGCTCGATGCCGTACCAGACGACCGCGATCAGCAGCAGCCCGGGCAGCAGTACCTGGACCGCGGAGATCAGGGACCACATGCGGGCGCTGCGGACGGCGGCCGTGCGGACCTCCTGCGAGGCGCGGCGGTAGCGGTCGAGGAAGAGTTCCTCGCCACCGATGCCGCGCAGGACACGCAGCCCCGCGACGGTGTCCGAAGCGAGTTCCGTGGCGCGGCCCGCCTTCTCGCGCTGCTGGTCGGCACGGCGGGTGGCGCGGGGGAGGAGCGGGAGGACGGCGAGCGCGAGGACCGGCATGCCGATGGCGACGACGATGCCGAGCGCCGGTTGGTAGAGGACGAGCCCGACGCAGACCACGACGACGGTGAGCGCGGCGGCGGCGAAGCGCGAGAGCGCCTCGACGAACCAGCCGATCTTCTCGACGTCGCCCGTGGAGACGGCGACGACCTCACCGGCGGCGACCCGCCGGGTCAGCGCGGCGCCCAGGGCCGCGGTCCTGCGGGCGAGGAGCTGCTGCACCCGGGCCGCCGCGGTGATCCAGTTCGTGACCGCCGTCCGGTGCAGCATCGTGTCGCCGAGGGCGAGCGCGGCGCCGAGGAGCAGGATCAGCCCGCCCGCGAGGGCGAGCCGTGAGCCGGAGCCGTCGACCACGGACTGCACGGCGAAGCCGACACCGTAGGGAAGGGAGGCCACGGACAGGAAGTGCAGGAGTCCCCAGGAGAGGGACTTGAGCTGGCCGCCGAGCTGGTTCCGGCCGAGCCAGAGCAGGAAACGGGGGCCGGAGCGGGCATCAGGCAGGCCCGGGTCGGGATACGGAAGATCGTGGATCTGCATGACGTCCCAGAGCTCGGAAGGGGGGAGCGAAGTCGGGGGTACGGACGGAACAAACCGTGCAAGGTTCGCGGGATTCAGGCACTGGAGGCAAACGGTTTTCCGCCGTGGGGCAAAGTTTCGGCCCGCGTTCGACGCCGGGGGCAGGGCCGGTCGGGGGCACCTGGTGCGTGGTGCGACCATGGACCGCATGCGTAACGCGGGTGCGGTTCGAACGGCGGTCGCTGCGGCGGCCTGCAGCGTCCTTCTCATGACCCTGTCCGCTTGCGGTGGTTCGAGCGGGGACGACGGGACCGGGCGCAAGGCCGGGTCGGGCTCGGCCGGCACTCGGCAGGACGACCGCCCCGCCGCCGACCTCAAACGCATTCCCGACGTCGGCGACCAGCTCCAGTCAAAGATCCCGCAGAGTGCGGGACAGGTCATCGCGGTCTACGGCGACGGCAAGAACTCCGGTGACTCGACCGTCGTGCTCTACACGAAGTCCGGTTCCACCTGGGACAAAACGCGCAGCTGGCCCGCGCACAACGGCAAGAAGGGCTGGACCACCGACCACCGCGAGGGTGACAAGCGCAGCCCCATAGGGGTGTTCACCCTCACCGACGCGGGCGGGGTGCTCGCCGACCCGGGCGCGAAGCTGCCGTACACGCAGGCCGCGTCGTTCCAGGCCCCGCACTACTGGGCCGAGTCGCACTGGCACGACTTCGACTACGTCATCGCCATCGACTACAACCGCGTGAAGGGCACCGCGCCGAACGACCCGACCCGGCCCGAGGGGCAGACCAAGGGCGGCAGCATCTGGCTCCACATGGACCACGGCAGCGGCACGTCGGCGTGCGTGAGCCTGTCGAAGTCAGGCATGGAGTACCTGCTGCGCACCATCGACCCGAAGCAGCACCCGGTCGTGGTGATGGGCGACAAGGCGTCACTGAAGAGCTGAAGAGCTGACGCGTCGCCCGGCTTTGGGACGGGCTGTTGCGGGGGCCGCGTCCGCCCCGTACAACACCCCTCATGAGAAGACGCGTCATGTCCATGCTGGCCGCGGTGACCCTCGCGGCCGCGGGTCTCGCCGGCCAGGCCACCGCCGCCTCCGCCGAAGCACGTCCCGCCGAGGCCTCCGCCGACAGTCATTCCGCGGCGCCCCAACCCGCCGACCCGCCAACCGAGTTCGGCACCGACTGGCACGACCCGATCACCGCCACACCGCCCGTGGCCAAGCCCGCCGCCAAGTCCTGCC
This sequence comes from Streptomyces sp. NPDC055400, assembly GCF_053644375.1. Classification (NCBI taxonomy): domain Bacteria; kingdom Bacillati; phylum Actinomycetota; class Actinomycetes; order Kitasatosporales; family Streptomycetaceae; genus Streptomyces; species Streptomyces sp. NPDC055400. The sequence continues at coordinate 162,332 of NZ_JBSHLM010000018.1, forward strand.
GCGTGACGCTCGCGGAGACCGAGTTCCGTGACTTCACGCCCTACAAGGGCAGTTACACCCCGCCAAAGGGCTGCGGCGACCGGTGGAGCAAGGTCGTCCTGCGCCTCGAAGGCAAGGTCAAGGGGCGGCAGTTCGACCGTCTCGGCTATCTGCACATCGGAGGCGTGGAAGTCCTGCGCACCTCCACCCCCGAGCCCTCGCCCGACGGCATCGCCTGGAATGTGGAAAAGGACGTCACCCGTTACAGCGACACCCTACGGGCCGACCAGCCGGTCGAGATGCTGATAGGCAACGTTGTCGACGACACGTACACCGGCGTCATCGAGGTGAAGACCACCCTCACCTTCTACGCCGCCGAGCCGCATGTGAAGCGGCCGCCCGCCACGGACACCCCCGACCGCGTGCTCACGCTCGACCAGGGCAAACTCACCACCCCGCGCAACAGCGAGCGCATCGTCGCCGAGGTGTACGCCACCGGATCGGGCGGTGGGTGCGAGGAGTTCTGGTACCTGGCGGTGCCGAACGAGGTCCCGTACTCGTGCAAGGCGGACGGCGGCCCGTACCGCGAGGTGCAGATCTCCGTGGACGGTCAACTCGCGGGCATCGCCTCGCCGTTCCCGAACGTCTGGACGGGCGGCTGGTCCAACCCCTTTCTCTGGTACGTGATTCCGGCTCCCGGAGCCTTCGACGTCCGGCCCCTCAGGTACGACCTGACGCCGTTCGCCGGGCTTCTCGACGACGGCCGTCCGCACCAGGTCGACGTCTCCGTCGTGGGAGTCCCGCAGGGCCAGAGCGGCTGGAGTGTCCCGGTCAACGTGCTCGTCTGGCAGGACGGTGGCAGCTCGCACGTCACAGGCGCGCTGACCGGCCACAAGGAGAGCGAGCCGGCCAACTCGACGACGTACACGCCGGGCACGGACGAGTACCGCCTCGACGAGAAGGGCGGGCACAGGCTGACGGTGTCCGGCTATGTGAACACCTCGCACGGCCGCGTCGCCACCACCGTCACCCGCGACCTCACCAGCACGTCCACGCACCGCTGGACCGAGGGCGAGAACAACGACGCGCTGAAGGGGACTTGGACCGATCGTCAGACCGTCGTCTCCGGCCACCACACCCTTCGCACGAACCGGGTCTACACGATGGACGGCGCCACCACGCTCGACGCGGACAACCGGCTGCGGACCGTGATCGACCTCGGTGACCGGGCCGAGACGGGACGGGCCGCGGGCTCGGGCCGCACGGCGTGGACGGTCCTCGACGACGCCTACGCGGGTGACGCCTCGTACACGGCGAACGTTCCGCGTGACCAACGGCACGCGGTGGGCACCAGCCGTGAGCGATACCGTCTGACCAGCCCCGATGGCTGCTACGACCGTGAGCTGGCCACGGCACAGGGTGCGCTGACGGTGGACCGCGGGCACTGCTGAGGGGCACGGCAGCAGGCACGGCCGCAGGCACCGGCGTCGAGGTCTTGGAGCAATATCCAAGATTTACGCCGATGTGACATCGGGGTCTTCTACGGAAGCCGTAGCTCCGACATAGTGACGCTTCGCGGAAGAGAATTTGGAATCCAATTTCCGCATCGCAGAATCCGCACAGTCACTGACGTTGCTCCGGAGGAATGCCCGTGCCGCAGTCCGTACCGTCCCTGCCGCGACGCGCCGCACGCGTACTACGTACCTCGTTGTTCGCGCAGGTCGCCTGCGCACTCGTGATCGGAGTCGTCGTCGGACGGCTGTGGCCCCACGCGGGCACAGCCGTCCAACCGCTCGGCGACGGCTTCGTACGTCTCATCAAGGCGATGATCGCGCCCCTTGTCTTCTGCGTGGTCGTCGCCGGAATCACCAAGGCCGGAGACCTCAAGGCCTTCGGCCGCATCGGGCTCAAGGCCCTCCTGTGGTTCGAGGCGGCGACGACCGTCGCCCTCGTCGTCGGCCTGCTCGCCGGAAACCTGGCCGGCCCCGGCGTCGGCATGAACGTCGACCCGTCCAAGCTGGACGCGTCCGCCGTCGAGGACAAGACCGGCGGCGGCTCGCTCCCGTCGACCGGCGACTTCATCCTGCACTCGCTCCCCGACAGCGCGGTCGGCGCCTTCGCCGAGAACTCGCTGCTCCAGGTGCTCGTCCTCGCCTGCCTCGTGGGCGCCGCGCTGCTGCACCTCGGCAACACCAAGGTCCCCGCGATCCTGCCCGCCATCGAACAGGGCCAGGAAGTGGTCTTCGCCGTCGTCGGCTTCATCATGAAGCTGGCCCCGCTCGCCGTGTTCGGCGCGACGGCACACCTCGTGGGCGAGTACGGCCTCGGCGCCCTGTCGACGTACGGCAAGCTCATCGGCGTCTGTTACGCCGTCGCCGTGATCTTCCTCGTGCTCCTCGGCCTCGCCCTGAAGGCGGTCACCGGACTGAGTCTGTGGAAGTTCGTCCGCTACACGCGCGAGGAAATGCTCCTCGCCCTCGGCACCGCCTCCAGCGAGACGGTCATGCCCCGCATGATGCAGAAGCTGCGCCACGCCGGCTGCCGCGACGACGCCGTGGGCCTGGTCCTGCCGACGGGATACTCGTTCAACCTCGACGGAGCGTCGATCTACCTCTCCATCGGTACGTTGTTCATCGCGCAGGCCGTCGGGGTGGACCTCTCGCTCGGCCAGCAGATCACCGTTGTGATCGTCCTGATGCTCACCAGCAAGGGCATGGCGGGGGTGCCCGGTTCGGCCTTCCTCGCGCTCTCGGCCACCGCGTCCGCACTCGGGGTCATCCCGGCGGGCGCCGTCGCCCTGTTGCTCGGCGTCGACCGCATCATGGACGCCATGCGCGTCTCCACGAACCTGCTCGGCAACTGCGTGGCCGTCTTCGTGGTCTCCCGCTGGGAGGGCGCGCTCGACACGGCCAGAGCCAAGAAGGTACTGGGCGGCGAGATCGCGTTCGTACCGGAGGAGGACCGGGCCGAGCCGGTCAAGTCGCCGGAGCTCCCGAAGACTCAGGACCCCAAGTCCGCTGCGGAGACAGTGGGTTGAGGCCGAGCGGGGGGCCGGCGGCAAGCGCGACGCCGCCGGCCCCCCGCGCCGTCAGGCTTCCTCGGGCTTCTCGGAATCCACCCCCGGCCGCGCCTTCTTCCACATACCGCGCGTGAAGTCGGGGATCGCCTGAGGCGCCCCCTTCGCCTTGATGGACAAGTGGCTCAGCGGCACCGGCGATGTCCACGTCGCCGCGTCGTAGACATCGAAGTCCGGTACCAGGCCCACCCGCAGGCACTGCATCAGACGGAACACCATGATGTAGTCCATGCCGCCGTGGCCGCCCGGCGGGTTGGAGTGCTCCTGCCATAGCCAGTGGTCGAAGTCGGTGTACTTGGAGAAGTCACCCCAGGAGTCATTCGTGTGGTCCGGCTCTATATAGATCCGCTCCGGGTAGTCCTCGAACACACCCTTCGTGCCGCCGAGGCTGTTGATCCGCGAGTACGGGTGGGGCGTGGACACATCGTGTTCGAGCCGGATGACGCGCCCCTTCGCCGTCTGGACCAGGCTGATGGTGCGGTCCGACTCGATGTACGTCTCCTTCCAGCTCGGGTCACCCTTCGGCATATGGGCCTCGCGGTACTGGGCGAGGCCGAGCGAGGGCGTGCCGAAGCTGGAGATGTGCGTGACGCGGTCACCGCGGTTGATGTCCATGTAGTTGGCGACCGGGCCGAAGCCGTGATTGGGGTACAGATCGCCGCGCAGCCGCGTGTGCCACAGCCGCCGCCACGGGCCCTCGTAGTAGTCGGGGTCGAACATCAGGCCGCGCAGGTCATGGTTGTAGGCGCCCGCTCCGTGCAGCAGGTCGCCGAACTTGCCGGCGTGCGCCATCCGCAGGACCCGCATCTCGTTCCTGCCGTAGCAGCAGTTCTCCAGCTGCATGCAGTGCCTGCGGGTGCGCTCGGAGAGATCGACCAACTCCCAGAGCTGGTCGAGCTGGAGGGCGATCGGACACTCCACACCGACGTGCTTGCCGTTCAGCATCGCCGTCTTCGCCATCTCGAAGTGCCAGTCCCAGGGCGTGGCCGCGTACACGAAGTCGATGTCGCCCCGCTTGCACAGGTTCTCGAAGTCGTGATCGCCCTTGGTGTATGTCGCCGGGGCCGGCTGGCCCGCGGCCGTCACCTTGGCCGCCGCTCTCGCGGTCTTGTCCTTCACCGGGTCGCAGAGCGCGACCACCTGGACGCCAGGGATCGCCAGGAACAGGTCGATCATGCTGCCGCCGCGGTTGCCGAGCCCGATGATGCCGACCCGCACGGTGGAACGCCCCTCGAAGGGCACGCCGACCATCGTCTCGCCCTTTTGGGCCGGAGCCTCGGCGGCCGTCGCCCCGGCCTGCACGGCCCCGCTCCGCCCGGCCTCGGCCTGCCCGCCGGCGGCCTGCGCCGTGCCACCGGTGAACGCGCCGAGCCCGAGCCCCGCGCCGGCCATCCCGGCCGTCCGCAGGACGGACCTGCGGGACTGTCCGGCGGCGTCGTGTTCGGGCTGCTCGTGGCTCGCGTCGGGTGCCGGTGTCGCGTTGTCGTCGTGCATCGGACCTCCATCGATGGGTGGGTGCGCTGCAAGCGCTTGCCACCCTGAAGGGGACAGCACCGGGGCGCAAGGGGCGGAAATGGTCAGGGAGTTGGACTTTCTTTGCGGACTCTTTGGACTCCCATGGACCCGGGGGGTGCCTGCTCTGGCGCCGTGCGCGCGGCACACGCTTCACTGCCGCCTCATGAAACGCATCCTGACCGTCGCTCTCGCCGCCGCGCTGCTCGCCCCATGGCTCGCCGCGACCCCCGCCGGGGCGCAGGACGCGGCCGAGCCGGCGACCGTGGCCCTGGCGCAGACCCCGCCCATGGGCTGGAACAGCTGGAACGCCGTCGGCTGCGGTGTGAACGAGAAGCTGATCACGGACACCGCGGACCGGTTCCTAGCCCTGGGCCTCAAGGACCTCGGCTACGAGTACGTGAACATCGACGACTGCTGGGACCTGAAACAGCGGGACGCCGACGGCCGCCTCGTCGCGGACCCGGCCAAGTTCCCCAAGGGCCTGAAGTGGCTCTCGGACTACGTCCACGCGCGTGGCCTGAAACTCGGCATCTACGGCGACGCGGGCACCGCCACCTGCGCGGGCTACCCCGGCGGACTCGGCCACGAGAAGAACGACGCCCAGCAGTACGCGGACTGGGGCGTCGACTACATCAAGTACGACAACTGCAACAACCAGGGCCTGCCCGCGCGGGACCGCTACAAGGCGATGGGCGACGCCATCGCCGCCACTGGCCGGAACATGCTCTTCAACCTCTGCGAGTGGGGCGCCAACAAACCCTGGGAATGGGCCACGTCCGTCGGCGGCCACTCCTGGCGCACCACCGGCGACATCACCGACGACTGGGACAGCGTCAAAAGCATCATCCGGGCGAACCTCCCCCTCGCCGACTACGCCGGACCCGGCCACTGGAACGACCCCGACATGCTCCAGGTCGGGAACGGCGGCATGAGCGACCGCGAGTACCGCACCCACTTCGGCATGTGGGCCATGATGGCCTCGCCGCTATTGCTCGGCACGGACCTGTCGACCGCGTCCGGAGCCACCCTGAAGCTCATCGGCAACCGCGGACTCACCGCCATCGACCAGGACCCCCTCGGCCGCCAGGCCAGGGTCGTCACGGAGAAGGGAGGCCGCTACGTCCTCGCCAAGCCCCTCGCCGACGGCAGCGTCGCGGTCGGCCTCTACAACGAGAACGACTACGCGGCGACCGTCAGCACGACGGCCGCGGCGACCGGCGTACGCACAGCGGGCTCGTACGCGCTGCGCGACGTCTTCACCGGCGACGCCCTGCGCAGCCAGGGCACGATCGAGGCGTCCGTCCCCGCGCACGGCCTCGTCGTCTACACCGTGCGTCCCGCACGCACAGGTGACGCCTCGACCCCCGCACGCAGCTTCGGAGTCGACGCCCCGCTGCTGTACGACGGCGCCCCCGCCTCACTCGTCACGCCGGGCGAGGCCGGCACGGTGCACACCCAACTCGCCGACCAGGGAGCCAGGCCCCTGCGCGACGCGACGGTGCGGCTCAGCGCCCCGGAGGGCTGGACCGTCGACTCCGGTGACCGGACATCGGCCGAGTACGTGACCCGCGCGGGGCCCCTCGCCACCGACTGGCGGATCACGCCTCCGAAGAACCTCGGGCCCGGCACGTACACGCTGGACGCCACCGCCCGGTACGTGGTCGACGGGCGCACCGTCACCGACACGTCCACGACCACGGTGATCGTCGCCGACGTGGTCCCGGCCGGGGACTCGTACCTCAGCGACTCCACCTGGGTGAAGTCCACGAACGGCTGGGGCCCGATGGAACGCGACATGACCAACGGCGAGCAGGACCAGGGCGACGGGACCCCGCTGACGATCGGCGGCACCGTCTATCCCAAGGGACTCGGCACGCACGCGTGGAGCGAGGCCGTCTACTACACGGCGGGACACTGCTCCACTCTGAAGGCCGAGGTCGGCGTGGACGACGCGCAGGACAACGTGGGCGCCCAGCGCGGCACCGTGACCTTCGAGGTCTGGAAGGACCGGACGAAGGCCGTCGACACCGGCAAGCTCAGCTGGCAGGACAAGGCTGTGCCGCTGGACGTAGACGTGTCGGGCGGCCAGTTCGTCCGCCTGATCGCCACCACCGCCGACGACGGCAACGGCAGCGACCACGCGGACTGGGGCGGCCTGAAGATCAGCTGCTCTGCGTGACCCCGGGACGCGTCGCGTGCTCCAGCTCCACGATCACGGAGTAATAGCCGCGGCCCGTCGCGTGGTCCATGCCGACCTCGCACATCCGGTTCGCCGACAGATGCGCGTCGAAGTGCCGGGCGGTCACCTCCGCCGCCTCTTTGCGTGTGGCCGACTCGGTGAGCTCCTTGTGGAGCATGCCTCGGTCGCCCGCGAACGCGCAGCACCCGGCGTCGTCCGGTACGACGACCTCGTCGGCGCAGGCCTCGGCGACGGCCCGCAACTGCGCCACGTCGCCGAGGTGTTCCATGGAGCACGTCGGATGAAGCACTGCCGAGCCGACCGTCCGGTGCACCGTCAGGTGTGGCAGCAGCTCGTCCGCCGCCCAGACGATCGAGTCGACGATCGTGAGCTCCTTGTGCAACTCCTTGTTGTCGTCCGTCAGATAGGGGACGACCTCATGGGCGATGCCGAGCGTGCACGACGAGGCGTCGACGACGAGCGGCAGCCTGCCGCCGGCGGTCCAGCCCCAGGCCGCCTCGACGATCCGGTTCGCCATGACGGTGTTGCCCTCGTCGTACCCCTTCGAGTGCCAGATCGTGGAGCAGCACGTCCCCGCGACATCGTCCGGAATCCAGACCGGCCGTCCCGCGCGCGCGGACACGGCGACCATGGCCTGCGCGAGGGACACGTCTGAGGGGCTTCCGAAGATGCGGTTCACACAGGCCGGGTAGTAGACCGCGGCAGCCCCCACGCGCGCGGTGCGGGGCAGCTTCCGGGCGGCGGCAGCGGGGATCGCCGGCAGCCACTCCGGTACGAGGTCGGGGCGTACGGCCTTGCGGGCGGCCTGGGTCACGGAGGTCAGGAGCCGGTCGCCGATCTTGCCGGCGGCCGCCACGGCGAGCCGCGCCGACGCCTCGACGGCCTTGAAGTTCCTGGCCGTGAACGCGGCCACCTTCTCCTCGCGCGGCGAGTGCCGCGCGTGCCGGAACTCCTTCATGAAGGCGCCCGTGTCGATGCCCACCGGACACGCCAGCTTGCACGTCGAGTCGCCCGCGCACGTGTCCACGGCGTCGTACCCGTAAGCCTCGACAAGCCCGTCCTCGACCGGCGAACCGGACGGCTGGCGCATCATCTCGCGGCGCAGGACGATCCGTTGGCGTGGCGTGGTCGTCAGGTCCTCACTGGGACACGTCGGCTCACAGAAGCCGCACTCGATGCACGGGTCGGCGATCAGCTCCACCTTGGGGATCGTCTTGAGGCCGCGCAGATGGGCCTTGGGATCGCGGTCGAGGACGATACGCGGCGCGAGGACGCCGTCCGGGTCGATGACCTGCTTGGTGCGCCACATCAACTCCGTGGCCTTCGCGCCCCATTCGAGCTCCAGGAACGGCGCGATGTTGCGCCCTGTGGCGTGCTCGGCCTTGAGTGAACCGTCGAAGCGCTCGACGGTGAGGCGGCAGAACTCGTCCATGAACGCGGCGTAGCGTTCGACGTCCTCGGGCCTGCCCGCGTCGAAGGCGAGCAGGAAGTGCAGGTTGCCGTGCGCCGCGTGACCGGCGACGGCGGCGTCGAAGCCGTGCCGCGTCTGGAGTTCGAGGAGCGCCTCGCACGCCTCGGCCAGGCGCGACGGCGGCACCGCGAAGTCCTCGGTGATCAGCGTCGTCCCGGAGGGGCGCGATCCGCCGACCGCCGTCACGAACGCCTTGCGGGCCTTCCAGTAGCCACCGATCGTCTTCGCGTCCCGCGTGAACGCGTTGGTCACCGAAGCCACGGGCGCCACCAGTTCGAGCCCCTCGAGCACCTCGGCGGCCGCCGCCTCGTAACGCTCCTGGGCCGCCTCGTCCGGCGCGCGGAACTCCACCAGGAGCGCCGTCGTCGACTTGGGCAGGCTCGCCCAGTCGGCGGGCACCCCCTGCACGCTCACCGAGGCCCGCAGCGTATTGCCGTCCATCACCTCGACGGCGATCGCGCCCGCCGCGTTGAACAGCGGGACCGCCGCTGCCGCCGCGGGCAGCGAGGGGAAGAACAGCAGCGCCGTGGAGACCTTCCGGTCGAGGGGCAGCGTGTCGAAGACGACCTCGGAGATGAAGCCGAACGTCCCCTCGGACCCCACCATGAGGCCGCGCAGGATCTCCACGGGTGTCGCGCCGTCCAGGAAGGCGTCCAGGCGGTAGCCGTTGGTGTTCTTGATCTCGTACTTGGCGCGGATACGGGCGACCAGGTCCGCGTCGGCCTCGATCTCGCCCTTGATCTCCAACAGGCCCACGCAGAGAGCCGGTTCGGCGTGCTCGAGGAACGCTTCGGCATCGGGGTCGGCCGTGTCCACCACGGTGCCCGAGGGCAGCACGAAGGTGAGCGAGGCGACCGTCCGGTACGAGTTCCTGGTGGTGCCGGCCGTCATGCCTGAGGCGTTGTTCGCGACGACCCCGCCGATGGTGCAGGCAATGGCGCTTGCCGGGTCGGGGCCGAGCACGCGCCCGTGCCGCGCGAGCGTGATGTTGGCGCGCACGACGGTCGTACCGGGGCCGATCCTGGCCCGCTCGCCGTCGCCGATGACCTCGACGCCCGCCCAGTGCTTGCGGACGTCCACGAGGATGTCCTCGCCCTGCGCCTGCCCGTTGAGCGACGTGCCCGCCGCGCGGAAGACCACCTCGCGGCCCTTGCCGTGCGCGTACGACAGGACGGCCGACACGTCGTCGATGTCCTCGGCGACCACCACGACCTGCGGCACGAAACGGTAGGGACTCGCGTCCGACGCGTACCGCACGAGGTCCGAGATGTGCGTGAGGACCTTGTCCGCCCCCAGGAGCCCGGTCAGCTCGGAGCGCAGCGGCTCCGGGGTCCCGCCGGCCTGAGCGTCCGGCACCCGGTCGGGGGCCGGGCCTTCCGCATGAGGTCCCGGGCGCAGCGCTTCCGGCTTCGGCTCCAGTAGGGGCATGCCTCTCCAGCCTCTCCTCGGATGCTGCGGGCCCGGGCGTGACACCCGGGGCCTAACAGCGGTGGTCGTACGGCGTCTCGAACAGCGCGTTCATCAGGACGCCCAGCTGGGCGCGCTGGTCGGGGCTCAATGGAGCCAGGATGTCCTCTGCGGCGGTCCTGCGCGCGCTGCGCAGCTCGCGCAGCGCCTTGCGGCCCAGTTCGGTGAGCTCGATGCGGATCACCCTGCGGTTCGTGGGATCGGGCACCCGGCGCACCAGCCCGGCCGTCTCCAGGCCGTCGACCAGGCTCGTCACGGCGCGGGGCACGACTTCGAGGCGCTCGGCCAGGTCGGCCATGCGCGGCGGGGTGTCGTAGTGCACGAGGGTGCGCAGAAGCCGGGACTGGGCGGGCGTGATCCCGACCGGCTCCAGATAGCGCTTCTGGATCCGCTGCAGCCGCCGGGTCAGCCGGAGCAGCTGCTCCGCGAGAAGGCCGTCGGCGTCCGGGGTACTCATGTGCGGAACAATATCAGGACCTTGTTCATTGTGAGTATAGGTAACAATGAGCTATGCTCCCTGAGACCTTGAATCACGACTCGTAGGAGGCTCATGCGTCACGACGAACCCGGCTGGACGCCGTCGCCCTCCGACACCACGTCGCCGGAGCCGCGGCAGATGCGCCGCATCCTGGCCCTCTTCCGTCCCTATCGTGCCCGCCTCGCGCTGGTCGGCCTGCTCGTCGGCGCCGCCTCGCTCGTGTCGGTCGCCACGCCCTTCCTGCTCAAGGAGATCCTCGACACCGCGATCCCGCAGGGGCGCACGGGCCTGCTGAGTCTGCTCGCCCTGGGCATGATCCTCAGCGCCGTCATGACCAGCATCTTCGGTGTCCTGCAGACCCTGATCTCCACGACCGTCGGCCAGCGCGTCATGCACGACCTGCGCACCGCCGTGTACGGCCGGCTCCAGCGCATGTCGCTCGCCTTCTTCACCAGGACCCGCACGGGCGAGGTCCAGTCCCGCATCGCCAACGACATCGGCGGCATGCAGGCGACGGTCACCTCCACCGCCACGTCCCTGGTCTCGAACCTCACCAGCGTGGTCGCCACCGTCGTGGCGATGGTCGCGCTCGACTGGCGGCTCACGGCCGTCTCGCTGCTCCTGCTGCCCGTCTTCGTGTGGATCAGCCGCCGCGTCGGCCGCGAGCGCAAGAAGATCACCACGGAACGCCAGAAGCAGATGGCCGCGATGGCCGCCACGGTCACCGAGTCCCTCTCCGTGAGCGGCATCCTCCTCGGCCGCACCATGGGCCGCGCCGACTCGCTCACCCGCTCGTTCGCCGACGAGTCCGAGCAGCTCGTCGGGCTCGAGGTCCGGTCGAACATGGCGGGGCGCTGGCGCATGGCCGTCATCACGGTCGTCATGGCCGCCATGCCCGCCGTCATCTACTGGGTCGCGGGCGTCGCGCTCCAGCTCGGCGGACCCTCCATCTCGATCGGCACGCTGGTCGCCTTCGTCTCGCTCCAGCAGGGCCTGTTCCGGCCGACCGTGAGCCTGCTCGCCACCGGCGTCCAGTTGCAGACCTCGCTGGCGCTCTTCCAGCGCATCTTCGAGTACCTCGATCTGCCGATCGACATCACCGAGCCCGGGCAGCCCGTCCGCCTCGACACGATCAAGGGCGAAGTCCGCTTCGAGGACGTCGAGTTCCGTTACGACGCCGCCGACGGCAAGGGTGCGGCGATACTCGACGGGATCGACGTCACCGTCCCCGCGGGCGGCAGCCTGGCCGTCGTCGGCCCCACCGGCTCCGGCAAGTCCACGCTCAGCTATCTGGTGCCGCGTCTGTACGACGTCACGGGCGGGCGTGTCACCCTCGACGGGGTGGATGTGCGCGACCTGGACTTCGACACCCTCGCCCGTGCCGTCGGCGTCGTCTCCCAGGAGACGTACCTCTTCCACGCCTCGGTCGCGGAGAACCTCCGGTTCGCCAAGCCCGACGCCACCGAGGAGGAGCTGCACGCTGCGGCCAGGGCGGCCCAGATCCACGAGCACATCGCCTCCCTGCCCGACGGGTACGACACCGTCGTCGGCGAGCGTGGCCACCGGTTCTCCGGCGGCGAGAAGCAGCGCCTCGCCATCGCCCGCACGATCCTGCGCGACCCGCCGATCCTCATCCTCGACGAGGCGACGAGCGCCCTGGACACCCGCACCGAGTTCGCCGTCCAGGAAGCCATCGACGCCCTGTCGGCCAACCGCACGACGGTGACCATCGCCCACCGGCTGTCCACGATCCGCGGCGCCGACCAGATCGTCGTCCTCGACGGCGGGCAGGTGGCCGAGCGCGGCACCCATGAGGAGCTTCTGGAACGGGACGGCCGCTATGCCGCCCTGGTCCGCAGGGACTCACAACTGGAGCCCGTGAGCCCAGCCTGATCCAAGCGAAGGACCCTGGGCCGTGACCGGGCATGCAGGTGACGCCCAAGTGGAGCCACCGACGCTACGATATGACCGGTTTGCAACCCTCTGCGGGTTAGCGTTCGGCCATGCTGAACGAGACTCCGCAAAGGAGCACGATGCGACTGACGCGCCGGGGCCGCGCCTCCCTGATCGCGGGTGGGGCCCTCGTGGCGGCGGCCGCCGCAGTGGTGGTGCCGCTCCTGCTCCCGCACCACGGGGGCGGTGACAAGCGGCCGCGGACACTGACCGTCCCCGAAGGCTGGCGTGCGGGCCAGGTCTACGAGGCCCTGGACAAGGCCCTCGGTGTCCCGGCAGGCACGAGCAAGAAGGCCGTCCCCAAGGCCGGCCTCAAGCTCCCGGGGGACGCGGGGGGCAACCCGGAGGGCTACCTCTTCCCGGCGACGTATCCACTCGACGACAAGTCGACTCCGGCGGGTCTGCTGTCCTACATGGTCAACACCGCCAACAGGAAGTTGAACGGCAGCCAGGTGACGGCGGGAGCCGACCGGGACACGGTGAAGCCCTATCAGACCCTCACCATCGCGAGCATCGTCGAGGCCGAGGCGGCCACCAAGGAAGACATGGGGAAGGTGGCCCGCGTCATCTACAACCGGCTCGACCGCGGTATGCCGCTCCAGATGGACTCGACCATCAACTACGGGCTCCACCGCTCCACGCTCGACACCACCACCAAGGACACCCGGGCCGAGAACCCGTACAACACCTATGTCCGGATGGGGCTGCCGCCCACCCCCATCGCCAACCCCGGGGCCGAGGCCATGAAGGCCGCGATCAGCCCGCCGCAGGGGGACTGGGTGTACTTCGTGACGGTCAAGCCCGGCGACACCCGCTTCACGGCCGACTTCAACGAACAGCAGAAGAACGTCGCGGAGTTCAACAAGCTGCGCGCGAGCGGCAAGCCGTCGTCCGCCTGAGCCGGGCGTGCCTGATCGGGCCGCGCAGGGGCGTCCCGTTCGGGGGTGTCACACAGCGACCGGCGCCCCGGCCAGCAGGCGCTTGATGTCCCGTACGGCCGCGCGCCCCGCCCGGTTGGCGCCGATCGTGCTGGCCGAAGGCCCGTAGCCCACCAGATGGATCCGCGGATCGGCGACCACCCGGGTGTCCTCGGCCTGGATGCCGCCGCCGGGCCCGCGCAGCTTCAGCGGCGCAAGGTGCTCGATCGCGGGCCGGAAGCCCGTGGCCCACAGGATGACGTCCGCGTCGACCCGCCGGCCGTCGTCCCACTCGACGCCGGACGGCGTGATCCGGTCGAACATCGGCAGCCGGTCCAGCACACCGTCGGCGCGGGCCTGCCGGATCGCGTCGTTCAGCGGCAGCCCCGTCACCGACACCACGCTCTGCGGGGGCAGCCCCGCCCGGACCCGCTCGTCGACCAGGGCGACCGCCGCACGGCCGAAGTTCTCGTCGAACGGGCCCTCGTTGAAGACGGGCGGCCGGCGCGTCACCCAGGTCGTCGCGGCCGCGTACGGGGCGATCTCCATCAGGTGCTGCGTCCCGGAGGCCCCACCGCCCACCACGATCACCCGCTGTCCGCGAAACGCCTCCGGCCCTGGGTAGATCGCGGTGTGGAGCTGACGCCCGCGGAACGTCTCCTGCCCCGGGTAGCGCGGCCAGAACGGCCGGTCCCAGGTGCCCGTCGCATTGATCAGCGCACGCGTCGACCACGTCCCGGCGGACGTCTCGACGAGCAGCCTCCTGCCGTCCCCCTCGCGCACGGCGCGCACATCGACGGGGCGCCGCACCCGCAGGTCGAACGTCTCCTCGTACGAGGCGAAGTACGCCGCGATCACCTCTGACGACGGCCGGGCCGGGTCCGCGCCGGTCAGCTCCATGCCCGGCAGCGAGTGCATGCCGTGGACCCCGCCGTACGTCAGTGAAGGCCAGCGGAACTGCCAGGCGCCGCCGGGGCGCGGTGAGTGGTCGAGGACGACGAAGTCACGCTGCGGCTCGAAGCCGGCCCGGCGCAGGTGATAGGCGCTGGACAGTCCTGCCTGCCCAGCGCCTACGACGACCACGTCGACCTCGTGTACGTCCGCTGTCTCCCGCACCCCGATATCGTTCACGCTTCCACTAACTGCACCGGGGTCGTGGATCTTCCCGCAGGGAGCGCGACGAGTCAGCGGCCCCCGGCGACGAGAAGCGGCGCGCCACCGACGGCAGACCTCGTGAGCGGCGACGCCGGAATCCGCGGCAGCCGCCCGCGTGCCGCCAGATCCGGGATCACGCCCTCCCCGAACCAGTACGCCTCCTCCAGATGGGGATAGCCCGACAGGACGAAGTGCTCGACGCCCAGCGCGTGGTACTCCTCGATCCGGTCGGCGACGTCTGCGTGGCTGCCGACGAGCGCCGTGCCCGCGCCGCCCCGCACCAGGCCGACGCCCGCCCACAGATTGGGCGAGATCTCCAGGTCGTCGCGCGAGCCCCTGTGGAGCGCGAGCATCCGCTGCTGCCCGACCGACTCGCTGCGGCCGAGCGCCTCCTGGGCGGCAGCCACGGTCTGAGGCGACAGGTCGTCGAGCAACCGGTTCGCCGTTGCCCACGCCTCCGCCGACGAGTCGCGCGAAATCGTGTGCAGCCGGATCCCGAACCGGACCGTGCGCCCCTCCTTCTCGGCGAGCCCCCGGATCCAGTCGATCTTCTGCTTCACCTGCTCGGGCGGCTCGCCCCAGGTCAGATACACATCCGTGTGCCGCGCGGCGACCGGACCCGCCGCGGCCGAAGAACCGCCGAAGAAGATCTCCGGCAGCGGGTCGGGCGGCAGCGCGGTGAGCCCGCCCTCCACCTGGTAGTGCTCACCGCCGAAGTCGAACGGCTGGCCGCTCCACACACCGCGCACGACCGAGAGGAACTCGTCGGTCCGCGCATAGCGCCGGTCGTGGTCCAGATGGTCGCCGAAGCGCCGCTGCTCGGTCGAGTCACCCCCCGTCACCACGTTCAGGAGCAGCCGCCCGCGCGTGATCCGCTGGTACGTGGCGGCCATCTGGGCGGCGAGCACCGGCGAGATCACGCCGGGCCGGAACGCCACGAGGAACTTGAGCCGCTCGGTGTGCTGGGCCAGGGCCACCGTCGTCAGCCAGGCGTCCTCGCACCACGTGCCCGTCGGCGTCAGAACCGCTTCGAACCCCAACTGCTCGGCGGCCTTGGCTATTTGGGTCAGATAGTCGATGTCGGGCGCACGCACGCCGCTGACCGGAGCGATCCGCGAGCGCTTCACGCCCCCGTCGGTGTAGGCGTGCCGGTCCACGAGCGTGCGGCCGTCGCCGCCCGTCGGCAGAAACCAGTGAAGGTGGACGCTCATCGTCAGGACTCCTTGCCGAAGGTGCGGGGCGCGGTCGTCGACGCCGGCAGGCCACCGTTGAACCGGGTGTCCACGAACGACGCGAAGTCGACCTTGCGGGGGATCAGCTTCAGCTGCGCGAAGGTGTCGGCGATGTGCTGCTCCGAGGCGATGGCGGGCTTGTCCACGGCGACGGTGACCCGGGTGCCGTTGGTGCGCTTCACCGCGTCCAGAGCGACGTCGTAGGGCAGCCCGGTGTCCTTCGCCCAGACCTTCGCCCACGCCTCGGGATGCTTGAAGACCCAGTCCTGAGCGCGCTTGAGCCGCTTGAGGTAGTCGCCGATCGCGGCGGCCTTCTTGCTGTCCTTGAGCGAGGACGGCGCCGCGACCTGGAACGAGAGCCCATTGGTGAGCCCGTCCCCATCGGTGAGCACACGCCCCTGCTTCCCCCGCAGAACCTGGGAGGTGTACGGGTCCCAGACGGCCCAGGCGTCCACCTTGCCCCCGGTGAACGCGGCCAGCGCGTCGGCCGGCTGGAGGTACTTGACCTGCACGTCCTTCAGCGACAGACCGGCCTTCTTCAGGGACGCGACCAACTGGTAGTGCGCCGACGAACCCTGCGCCACGGCGATGGACCTGCCCTTGAGCTCCTCGGGCTTCTTCAGCTTCGAGTCGTTCGGGACGAGGATCGTGTCGCCCTTCGCGGTTCCGTGGCTGGCCGCCACGATGGAGATCTTCGAGTTGGCACCGGCCGCGAAGACGGGAGGGGTGTTGCCGACCCCTCCGATATCGACCGCCTTGGCATTGACGGCCTCGAGGAGCGGCGGCCCGGACGTGAAGGTCGACCAGTGGATCTTGTAGTCGAGGTCGTCGAGCTCTCCGGCGGCCCGGAGTACGGCTTCCGAACCGCCCTTCTGGTCACCGACGTTGAGCGTGAGGCTCCCCTTGCCGTCGGTCCCGCCGCCGCCCGAGCCGCCCGTGGACGTATCGGCGGTGGAGGTGCCGGAGCAGGCGGCGAGCAGCAGGGCCAGGGGGAGCAGCAGAGCGGGGGCGAGGCGTCGTCGCATGGGGAGTCCGTTCGGTGGGTTCATGGCAGGTCGGTCCTGGCGGGTCGGTCATGGCCGGCCGGTCTCGGCTGGCGGGCTTCGGCCCGTCGACGCAGGCCGGAATGGCCGTAGGGCGGGTGTGCCGGTACGGGTGGTGTGCGTCGGGAGTTGGGCTGAGTGAGAGTCAGGCGGCAGTGGCTGACGGGGAGTTGTCGTGGGTGTCGACTCCCAGACGATGGAGCAGCTCGGCGCGCAGTTCGCCGAAGCGCGGGTCGGATATCCCGCGCGGACGCTCCAGATCGACCTCGGTCTCGTACGCGATGACGCCTTCGTCCATCACGAGCACGCGGTCGGCGAGCAGGACGGCCTCCTCGACGTCGTGCGTGACCAGGAGGACGGCGCAGCCACGCCGCTGCCACAGCTCGTCGACGAGGCGCTGCGCCTTGATGCGGGTGAGCGCGTCGAGAGCGCCGAACGGTTCGTCGAGCAGCAGCAGATCGGGCTCGCGCACCAGGGCACGGGCCAGCGACGCGCGCTGGGCCTCGCCGCCGGAGAGCGTCTTGGGCCAGGCGTTCGTACGATGCCCGAGCCCGACCTCCTCCAACGCCTGCTCGGCGACGTCTCGTTGGGGCTTTCCCGGCAGCCCGAGCAGCACATTGCGCCACACCCGCTTCCACGGCATGAGACGCGGAGCCTGGAACGCGACGGCCTTGCGGCGCGGCACGAGTACGGTGCCCTCGATGTCGCGGTCGAGCCCGGCGAGGATGCGCAGCAGCGTCGACTTGCCGCAGCCGCTGCGGCCGAGCAGCGCCACGAACTCGCCGGGCTTCACGTCGAGATCGAGGCGGTCGATGACGGCGCGCCCGTCGAAGGAGCGGGTGAGCCCTTGTACATGCACAGCCGAACTGGGCTGTGTGGAATGGAACTTGGTGGTGGTCACCGGCCGGTGAACGTCGGTCGCCATTGCAGCAGCAGCCTTTCGAGGGTACGGACGACGAAGTCGGCGAGCAGGCCCAGGAACGCGTAGACGATCAGGCAGACGACGATGACGTCCGTCCGCAGGAAGTCACGGGCCTGCACCATCAGGAAGCCGATGCCGGCATCGGCGTTGATCTGCTCGGCGAAGACGAGGGCGAGCCATGCGATGCCCAGCGAGTACCGCAGCCCGGTCATGGCGCCGGGCAGCGCGCCCGGCAGGACCACATGGCGTACGAGACCCCAACGGGAGAGCCCCAGCGACTCGCCGGCCTCGATCAACTGCGCGTCCACGCCGCGGATTCCGGCGTACACGTTCAGATACAGCGGGAACGAGACGCCCAGCGTGATGATCGCGATCTTCGGTGCCTCGCCGATCCCGAACCAGATGATGAACAGCGGGATCAGCCCGACGAACGGCACGGTCCGCAGCATCTGCACGCTCGCGTCGACGAGATCCTCGCCGACCCGGAACAGGCCCGAGACGAGGGCGAGCCCGGTACCGACGACGACGCCGAACAGCAGGCCGAACGCGACGCGTTGGAGTGACACGCCCATGGCGTTCGGCAGCGACCCGTCGGAGACGAGATCGCCGGCGACGCGGGCGATGGTGCCGGGCGAGGCAAGCACATCGGCGGTCAACACGCCTGTAGTGCTGAGGAGTTGCCACAGGATGAGCAGCAGGACGGGCCCGGAGGTGCGGCGCAGCCAGCGCGGGACCCGAGTGCGGCGGGTGGAGGACGCGACGAGACGGACGAGCTCGGGACGACCGACGGAATCGGCAGGGGATGGGGCATGGGACGGGGCATCGGAATCGGCGGGGACGGCGTCCGGGGCAGGCGACTCGGCGGCGGCGTCCGGGTCCGGCGGGGCATGGCTGATGCTCATGGGTGCTCCACGCAGAGGGCAGGGGAGGGCAGCGGTGAAGGTGAAAAGGGGTACGCGTGTGTGTCAGCGCACCCGCGTGAGGTCACGCGGGGCCGGGGGAGGGGCGTACGGGACTACGTGACGTAGCCGGAGATGCGGGGGAAGGGCGTCAGTGGCCGCGGCGACACGCGGCGGAGGCCACCCGCAGCAGGTCGATGTGACCGCGCGTGGTGAGCAGAACTGAACGCAACATGCCGCAGAAAGTAGCCACCTTGTCGACGTATGGTCAATGCCGTCTCGATGGATGGACGCGCTGTATCAGGTGACGGGCGCGGATCGGGCGTTCATGGCGCCGGGTGAGTGAGGATGGGACGCATGTCCGACGCCTTCACCACGCGCATCCTGAACGTATCCACCGGCTTCGAGGAGCGGGTCGTCGACCTGACCCACGACTGCGAGACCTTCCTGAGCGAGGTCGCCGCGGGCCGCGACGGCCTGCTCAACATTTTCGTGCCCCACGCGACGGCGGGTGTGGCCGTCATCGAGACGGGCGCGGGCAGCGACGACGACCTCCTCACCGCCCTTCACTCACTGCTCCCCGCCGACGACCGCTGGCAACACCGCCACGGCTCCCCGGGCCACGGCCGCGACCACGTCCTCCCGGCCCTGGTCCCACCCCACGCCACCCTCCCGGTGATCGCCGGCGCCCTGGAACTGGGTACGTGGCAGTCGGTGTGCCTGGTGGATACGAACAAGGACAACGCGCGGCGCCAGGTTCGGCTGTCGTTCCTTGCGTGAGGTGATGATGTCGCCGACGGTAGGTCTGAAGTCCGGCCGCGCCAAATGACCCAGTCTGACACTCTGCAGTTCGCCCGCAGCCGAATCTCCAGTGCTAGAGCACCGACGACCACCTCGGCCCGCGCACTGCCGTGCTGTACATCAATTGCTCCTCGAGGCGAATGGCCAGGCGGGTTGCAGCGCGCCTTCCTCGTCAGGACTGCTGCTCGCCCGGCCCGGGAGCGGGCCGGTGAACGTGCAGGGTGAGCCCGGTGATGCGGCCCGACTGGATGATCGGGGCATGGTGGACGCCGCCATCGACCTTGTTGTGGACCGTGCCCTGGCGGGACATGGAGGTCGAGGCGAGTCGCTGCAGAGCGGTGATCATGGTGCGGAGTTCGGCGTGGGTGACGGAGCCTGTTGCGGTGAGGTGCTCCAGGTGGGACTGGCATTCGGTTCTGACGGCAATACGGGGCCGCTCGTCCTCTGGGGAGTCGGTGGTCACCAGCAGGCGGGATCTGGCCTCGTCCAGGTTGGCCAGGGCAGCGGGGGGGCGAACCCTCGCGGACGAGGAAGCGGCTGACCAAATCACGGGCCTGTGCCCAGGCATCCGTGGCCATGAGGGAGACCAGCGTGGTTGCTCCGGAGGCCGCAAGTGCGGTCAACTCAGCGTCCATCGGTGCTCCCTGATGAGTCCTCGTCGTCGCCCGGCGTGAAGGTCGCCGGCGGATCGAAGCGGCGCAGCAGGTCCTCGGCCGTCTCGTGGCGGTTCTGTTCTGTAATCAGGTGGGCGATCTGTTTGGCCAGCATCGAACGTCGGTCGTCACCCTCCTCGAAGCCCAGTGCGTCGAAGAAGTCTGAGAGATGATCTGCGGCCGTACGTTGGGCTTTGCGTTCTTCTGCAGCGAGCTCGGAAGTGGGCTGGTCGCCCATACGCTGCAGCATCAGGTTCTGGAGACGTTCAGGGATCTCCGTGTCGTTTGCTGCAGACGTGAGCTGCGCGATCAGGGGCAGGTCCGCCACCGTCTGTTCCACCTGTTCCTCGTTCCTGGCGAGCCACCAGACAACCGCGCTGCCAGTGTCCTTCAGCACGTCGTCGCCCAGGTACTGGCGTCTGCTCTGTTCGTACTTGCGCCGGTGCTCCCAGACGGCCTTGTCCTTGCGCACGTCGGCGAGGCGGTCCAGCAGTTGTTGGTCCGGGTCGGGCAGGACCAGGCTGACGTTGTCCGCCATGGCCTGAAGACTCCCCGAGGGGTCCGCGTACAGACGACTGAGCGCCCCGCTGAGCTCGTGCCGCACGAGTGAGGCCTGACCGGGCTCGCGCAGCTCGGTGACGGCACGGGCCCGGTTCAGGATCGTCTCGACGGCGAGGCCCGCCGGATTGAGGACGGGGCCACCGCCGGGCCGTTCGAGCAGATGCCAGCGGACGGTTGCCGAGAACACGAAGCTGTAGTCGTCCCAGAGACTGGGCAGCGCCACACCGCGGACAGAACAGTCCGTGCGCTCCACCGGGGTTGCCGTGAGCTGTTCCTCGAAGCTGACCGGGACGGAGCCGCGGCGCCGTGCGGCGATACGGGTCACTGCCAGGGGCACGCCCAGAAGTAGTACGGCCGGCGCCGGCCATGCCCACAGGGGCCATCGCTGGGTCAGGCCGACGATCGTGAGTAGCAGTCCGCACAGGACGGTGAGGAAAACGGTGGTGGTCTTTCGGGCGGTCGTCACAGTCGGGCCTCCTTGGCCGATGCCGACGGAGCTTGGGCTGGGCCACGACGCTGAGCGGCGCCGATCTTCCGGAAGAGGAGTTCGGTGGACTCGGCGCCCTGTACGGGGCCTCCAGGAGCCGTGGGTTCAGCCGCCCGGGCGCTTGCATACAGTGCGGCGAAGACCCCGCCTCGCCTCTCCCCGCACTGCCCGGCGGCGTCGACCATGATGTCGAGCAGCAGTTCACCGTGGTGTCCCGTGCTGTCGCCCGCGCGGTGGAACCAGCGGGCGGCATGCGGCTGCCATTGTGCGCGGGGCAGCGTGGCCAGTACGGCATGCCAGCAGGTGGTCAAAGAGCGCTGCACCTCGTTCTCCTCCACCAAGGCACGTGGGGCGGCGGAAGCGTCGTCAGCGAGTGGAATCGGATCGCAGATGTGCAGAAATATGTGCAGGTCGCGTTCCGAGAGGCCGAATCGGTCCGAGCGGGCAAGGCGGTCCAGCAGCCTTCGGCGCAGTCGGCGGCTGCCGGTCACCAGAGCGTCCAGCGCCCGCACGGCGGGTCCGGCAGAGGCGCGCTCGCGTCTGGCCAGGTAGTAGAGGCGGAGGAGTGCCTGATCCGGATGGCTGGTCGCGATGACGTCGGCGCACAGACGGATGAGGACGTCGGCGAATGCCCCGTGCAGGGGACGCTCCTTGCACCACTGGTAAACGCGGTGCCGGAACTCCCTGCCGTGTGCCGGGTCCTGGAGGCCGCAGGTGAGGGCAAGTACAGCCGCGTCGAACCGCGCCCTGCTCGTCCGCTCCTGGCTGCTCCACCCTTCGGCGAGTGCAGCCAGTCCCTCCCAGCGCCCGGTCCGCAGATACTGGCCGGCCAGACGCGTCACCAGGCTGCCACGAACGGCTGCGCCGACGTGCGCTTCGTCAAGATCCACGACACTTGCGGCCCAGGTACCGAGGTGGGGCCGCAGGTCGGGCATGTGGTCCCAGAAGTGAGCACGGACGGCCGAGTCCTGATCCAGCTCCGTGAAGTGCACATGCCCGGCGGGCCCCGCGCCGGCGGAGATCTCCACGAGCCGCTCGGCGAGATCCTTGTGCTGGAGCAGGGGAACGTCGTCCGACGCGGGACCGAGCGAATGCAGGAGGAGATGGGTGGCGCGGTGGACTACATCGGCGTGCGCCCCGTGGAGCATGGACACGGCGATCAGCAATGCTCGCTGCGGTGCCTCGGACCGGTCGGCCACGAGTGCGGCGACCTCCCGGCGCCGGTCGTTGCGGGCCCTCATGGCCGTCGCGCACCACTCGGCGAACCCCTCGGACGGCTCAGCGGACTCGCGGGCGCGGCGCACCAGGTCGGCGAAGTCCGCGATCTCCCGCATCGGCCGGTCGACGACCAGGAACTCGTCCACGGTGGTGTTATCAGGCATGTACTGCTCGTACGGCAGGCCGTGCATGCGCAGATGCCGTCGGAGTACCTGCTTGCCAACCGGCGGCCGGATAGTGACCCGGTAGTACTGCAGGTCGGGATCAAGTGTGCCGCCGTGCGGCATGACGACTACCAGGTGGGCGCGTTGCTCGTGCACGGCTTTGCGGAGCGCGGGCAGGTCGGCCCTCGCCGCGGACCAGTGGCGGTCGTCCGCGGCGGACAGATCGAGGAACAACTGGTCCCCGGTTCCGACCAGGGCCGGGTCATGGAGGGCCAGTTCGTCCTCCTCCCCGGGCAGCAGCTCGTGGAAGACGCCGGTGCCCTGGCGGCATTCGCGCAGGAGCACACGGGCTGCCGCGGTGCGGCCACTGCCCGGCGTACCCTCCAGGAGGACGGTCCCCGTGTCGGCGAGCACCTCGCGGGCCCTGCCCATGCCCGGAGGATTGACCAGCACACGGCGCAGGTGACTCAGCTGGTCATCGGCGCGGCGTCGGAACACTGGTCTGTCCGCGCCCGGCGGGGACGATTCCATGGTGACGTAGATGTTGCCGGGCCCCGTGTGTACCGGGCCGTGGGGGGCTTCGACGCGCGTGCCGCCGTGCTCGCTCACCTGCTTCCGTCCTCGCGCCGGTCCGGTGCACCGAAGCGGTGCTGGACGTTGCCGCGATTGTCGCCCTCGACGTACGTCATTCCGTCGCCCGAGATGTTCCGGACGCCCGAGTCATGCCGGGAGTGGTTGTAGATGCTGCCGCTGCCGGTGTGCACCGAGCCGTGAGTGTCCTTGACCATAGTGCCGCTGATGTCGCCGTCGAAGTCCCGGCTCTGCACCGCCGTCCCGCCCACCTCCCTGATCGAGTTCGTCACGGTGCCGGCAGTCGGTGCTGTCTCATCGACCAGGTCCAGGTCCTCAAGCCCCGGGACCATCTCCGCCACCAGATCGCCGATGCGTTTGACGCAGGTATCGACATCGTGGGTGTCGAACGGGAGGGACTGGAGGTCGGCGAGGCGCTCAAGCTCTGGCGGCAGGTCGGCCTTGCTGAGCCGGTTGGTCTTCCGCCCGTCCAGAATGGGGACCACCGGCAGTTCGCATTTGAGCGCCTCTTCGATCTCCTTGCGCACCCAGTCCTCTGGATTCCGCAACCGTGAGCGGAAGTTAGCCCAGTCAGGACCGACGATCGCGAGAAGCAGAGAGCTGCGGCGCAGCCCGGCCAGCAGGGAGTCTGGGTAATACTCGCCAGGTGCGATGGAGTCCGACGCGCGGAATATGTGCTGCGGGCCGAAGCGCCGCTTAAGCTCTTGGGAGAGCAGGGCAGCGGTCTTGTCTCCGTCGCCCGTGCGGTAGTTGATGAAAACCTCGTGCATGTCGTCCCCCTAGGAAGTGAATGAACGCGATAACGTGCCGAGTCGCGGCCCGAGCTGACGTACGTACGGATGGTCGGAGTGGCGGGCCAGGACGCGGGCGAGACGCCGGAGATCGGTGATGACGGTCGCCGATCTCACCACGGCCACGCCATCGAGCAGCGGTTCCGTAAGGGCACACGCATGCTCGATCTCGCCCGCGGACGCGTAGGCGAGCGCACGCCGTACGCCGTACCGCACCTGCGTCCGCACCGCGTCCTTGCCCACCAAGGCGATCTGCCGGTCGAGTTCCTCGCCCGCCTCGGCCGGCCGTCCGAGGTCGACCAGGCACCAGCCGGTGAGCATGCTGACCGGGTCGGGAAGATGCATCGTGCCGATGACCGGTTCGTCGGCGGCACTGTCCTCGCGGGCGAGTAGCGTCCGAGCGCGGTCCAGGGCGCGCAGACAGGAGTTGAGGTCACCCGCGAGTGCGTGCCCCTGTGCCTCGCGTTGTGCGGCCAGGCCCTGGATCCGTGGCGGCAGGGTGCCGCTCTGCGCGCGGCGGGCCAGCGCGATGGTCTGCTCCGCATCGTTCCGGTACATCGTGACCAGGGCCCTGCGGACCAGGGCGTAACCCGCCAGTGCATGGTCGCCGCCGGCTGCCGCCAGATTCACCGCCCGCTGCGTCCACCACAGAGCGGCCTGCTCGTCCCCGGTCTCCTGCACAAGCCAGCCGACGTATTCGGCGTAGCGGGAGCCGAGGGCGAGCAGTTGCCTGCGGGAACCGGTGTCGGTGTGCGCGGACAGTTCGCGCAGTGTGTGCGTCTGTGCGATCAGAGCGGGCAGCAGGAGACCGGGCGCCACCGTCTGGCCGAGTCTCCGGTAGTGGGTGAACAGCGAACGCGAGGCATCCAGCATGCCGTCGCCCGAGGCCGCGGCAGCAGGGGCGGCGCCGCCCGCTCGCCAGCTCATGAGTGAGGTGACGCCCGCGCTCATGACCTTGCGTCGGCCCACAGTCTGGAACCGATTCGGGCCGTCCGGCGACAGATGCATGATCCAGTCCTCCTCGTCGATATGACCGTGTCCGGATTCGTCCGGCGTGTCAGAGGTGTTGGGGGCGGTCCGGGTGGCCAGGACGACCAGCGCTCCGTCGGCGCCGAGCGCCGCGTCGCACAGCCGCACCAGGTCACGGCTGGGCGTCTTGAGTCCTCGCTCGACCTTGCTCAGTTGGGCCTTGCTGTAGTGCACGGCGCCGGACAAGGCCGTGAGGCTCATTCCGGCCTGCAGCCGCCGCTTCCTCAGTTCCTCGCCGAACTCGGTGGACGGCTCCGGCATGAGTTCCTCCAAAGCCCCTCCACCCAGGCCGGGTTGTCGCTGCACGAAAGAGTGCGGCACTCCCACTTGGGCGGACAAGGCGATCGACGCTGTTTCCCGTTTCCATTTCCGGGGGCGGGGCTCCGCATTCGCCAGGCGTGAGTCAGCTCCGAGCTCGGGGCCGGTCGTCGAGCCGTGCCTCCAGGGCCGGAAGCGGCGTTGCCCGGCGCGGGCCGGGGCGACTCGGGCAGAGGAACACCGGCTTCGTCGTCAGGCCGGTACCTTGCCGACAGGCCGATCCGCGTGGCCTGGGCGCACTTGACGTACCGGCGACGCGGTTTTGTGGCCCTGATCATGGCCGATGCCAGCTGGACCGGCGGGGTGTCCACGGACGAAACCCTGTGCCAGCAACTGCAGTTGAATTCCAACGGCTACTCGATCGGTGGCTTGAGCTCGGTCGACTTCCGCGTCGAGAACACCGGCAACCGGGTCGTCAAAGTTCAGTTCCTGCGCTTCAACTTTCCCGTCGGACAGGTCGCCGAAGCGACCATCACCTCGGTGCCTGAGCGCGAGATGGGCGTGGCCCGACGCGCGGGCCGGGAACAGGGGCGGGCGAGGCTGTATTCGCCATCGAGCACCTGGAGCGTGGCCAAGTCGTCTCGCTGCGGCTCTCCGTATCGGTGCTCGACCTTGGCAACCGGCGGGTGGTCGCGCACAACGAGGAAGGCGACGTCGAGTTCCACGAGCGCGTCGCCGCCCGCCGCCGAGCCGACCGGGAGCATGTCACGGCAAGGCGTTGTGGATCTCGGCGTCCCAGCCCCTATCCCCCAGGAGTTTGGGGCGCGTGCTGTCGCGCTGTTCCAAGTCAGCAAACAGGCCAAGCAGACCGCCGTCGAGCTCGGTATCCATCCCGTCACGTTGTCGAAGTGGCTACCGCACCCCCATCGAGTACGAAGTACTCTCCCACAGAGACATCATCCCTCCCGCCGGTCAGTCACCGAACCTGGAGCCCAAATGGTGGGGCAGGTTAACTTGTCACCCAAACCTGCATCAGCCCCATGGGCGTGAATGGCCAGTGAGCATCTGGGTCGCGTGACCACGGGAAGTCAGCGCCTCACGTCTATGCAGTTGAGGTATTCGATGCGGAGCGTGTTGACTTCGTTGCGGTACGTCGTTAGGAACTCTCGAAGAGCCACGAGCTTCCCCCCGTAGGTGTTGAGCTGCCAGGCCATGAAGAACTCCGGGGAATGGGATGAGTAGCGGGTCGCTTGCCCGTCCTCGACCAGCCAGAGTCCACGCTCGTCCTTTGGGGCCGGTGGCCCAGGGTGGTCGATCGTGATCTCAAGCATCATGTAGCGCAGCCCCAGGCGGCGAACCAGATCCAGATCGCTGATCCAGGTGGTGCCGCCATATCGAGTTGTCATCCAGCTCACCGGATCGCGGTATACCTCGTGGGCGTAATGGTGGAAGCCTGGTGCACCCCCGGTGCTGTTCGTGAACAGCTTCCCCTCGACGACAGAGCGACTGCCGTCGGGGAAGCGGGCGACGGCTTTGATGCGTGGTTCCCACTGGGCGAGCTCATCCGGCCATCCGTATATGACGGTCTGAATCAGGTCGCAGGGGTTGTAGATCCACAAGACAACATCGATGTCGCCTGGCTGCTCGGCAACTCGCTCCAGCCACGCCGGGACAAGCATCTCCCACTCGGGGTTACCGCCGAGGCTGGTCATGGCCTGATCCACAAAAGTGGCCCACCGACTGGTGAACCGGGGATTGGCGGAGCCGATGTACTTGAAGTGCCCATCCCCTCGATCGTGACCGATTAGCATCTGCAGCCAATCGCGTTCCTCGTACGCCCCGTTGCCCAGGGCAAACGCTCCACTGCCCCGATACCCGGTGATCTCCCAATTGGGATCGCCTAGGAGAGTGCCCAGCACCCCTGGGTACGCCGACCCGACTTCGACGCAGCGAACGCGTGCGTCGATTTCGCACCGTGCCTCGTACTCGGCCGGGTGCTTCGCAGCGTATCCATCTACTTCAGGGGAGCCCGACAACGCGCTGTCCCACGCCACGGTGCCGACACCCAGGTATAGGCCGTAATGCGCACTGACACCGTCCTTGGCGCTGACGCGTTCAAAGTCGGCAGCAAGGAGGTTTGGCGCGCCGATCTCGGAAGCAATCTGCCGTATGTGGTTCCATCCTCGGTCTCGGTCTTGGGGACTCGCGTAGAGGTAGATGCCGTGCACCGGTGTGACGTACTGCTCAGCTGATGATGGAAGCATCGCGACGCGCTCAGCGCTGAGCGTCCGATCGTCATACACCTGAAGTTCGTAACCGCGAAGGTCATGGCTCCAGTCACGGGCCATGTTGCTCACCGGGACGAGTAGTTCCCGCCAATCGGTCGACACGATGAGGGCACGGATGCGGTCAGATGCGACCTGCTTGTCGCGCTGAAGCAGCTCTGCGTACTTAGCGACTTCGTGCAACGCCTCACGCGATGTGGACGTAGCACGCTTCAACTCGATGATCACCCACAGGCCGTGTCGGTCACGAGCAAGGATGTCGATCCATCCCCTCGTACGGAGTGGCGGGTCGCTCAACGCAAATTCGCATCGGACGAGGGTCAGTCCTGGTTCGAGAACGTCCAACTGCTCCGCCAAGAGGTCCCGGAGCTCACGTTCGAGTAATGCGGTCATGAGCGAAGACAGTAGCGGTGCGGTCTGACATAGACCCCAGGGCGGTGGGAGCTCCTTGCGCGGCCGATCCGCTCGTCCCGCTGGCGCAGTGCCATTGCCCGATCAACGGCTGTACCCAGAGTGACGATGCCATAGCGTCGACGCCGAGTAGGCATGGTCAGTTCGCTCGAAGCGGGTGGCGACCGCACGGAACTGTCTCAACTTGCTGACGCGCCGTTCGGTGGCGCCGCGCCGGGTGCCCTCGACATAGGTGCCGGCCCGGGATGAGCCCGGAGCGCGACCGGCCCCTTGGTCAGGAATCGGCGGACTCGGTGGCCGCGGGGCGATTCAACAGATAGCCCCATACAGTGCTGAGGTTCTCGTCGTCCAGTTGCATGGTGTCCGACCAGTTCCGGCGCTCCACAGGGGCAAGGAGCGACTCAAGCGTGCAGGACCAGGCATCGCACAGCAGGCGCAGAATGTGTCCGTCGAGGCCGCTCGAAAACCGCCACCATGCCTTCTGCCAGGTGGTTCCCGTGTGGTTGCGGGCGAACTCGTAGTCGGTGTCGCGGTTCGCCCCGAGTGGGAAGACTTCCGACAGCGGCGGGTACGGATAACTCTCACATATCAGGATCCAGTCGGAGGGCAGCTGTACCGGCTCCAGGGAGGCCGTGTGATAGGCCCTCGGAGGTCTCGAGTGCCAGTGCAGGGGAGCTCCGCGGGCCAGGAAGACCCGGTCACGCCGCGCGGCCCACGCGACGGCCTCGGACGAACGCAGCGGTCCCTGTGACGTGAGGACGAAGGCCACGTCCTCAGGGAGTGCGTTGAAAGCCCGGTACAGGATTCCGGCCAGGTCCAACTGAAGGGACTTGTTGAATTGGTTGGTGTCGCGGAGGTGTTGCTCTTGGGCCCGTAGCCAACGCTGCACCTGCTCTTGATCGGCGATCGGGTCGGCTTTGTCTCGTGACGCGCGGCTGGGCTGTCCGGCCAGGTAGCCGGAGAAGTTGATCGAGCGGTCGGCCAGGAAGCCGCTAAGCGTTACGACGCCTCGGAAGCTGTAATTGCTGTGGGCGTGGAGGTTGGTCCAAAGTGTGGCCAGCCCGATGCGGTTGTTGTCGCCGTCCAGCAATTCGGTGGCCCGTGCGACGAAGTCGTCCCGCATCTGCAGGCGTTGCTTCTCGTCTCCGATGCGCAAATTGTCGGGCGAGGGCGGGTAGAGACGGTCGAAGACCTCGTCCGGTGACCCAGTGGCCAAGGAGAACGGTGCGAGCACCTCACTCTCGGCGGCGGCGGGCTCCCAGGTGTGGATGGGCACCGCGTTCTCCAGCACCAGACGTCGGATGAGCTGTGTGAGACGGTCATCTGCCGCGTTATAGAGAAGACCCTGCACGTCGTTGGGGTTCTTCTTGAGCGTGACGCGCACGGTCGTGCCCTCTGGGATCCAGCCCCGTGTCTCCACGGGAGTGAGCAGGGGCCGGCGGGAGGGGCCATCGAAGCTGAGACGCCGGGCGTCCTGGACCGAGGCATCGTAGCGACGAGTGATCAGTTCCACTTGGTCGCCGAGTAGGAACACCGAGAAGAACCCGATGCCGAACCGGCCGCTGGGTTTGAAACCGCCGCCGGCCAGTCCGGGCAGCCGATTGCGCAGGCTGGGGGAGCTCCAACCACTGTTGCCGAAGTCGAGCAGCCCGTGGATTAGGGTCTCCTCGTCCATGCCGACCCCGTTGTCCCGGACTTCCAGGCACCAAGAACCTTCGGTCTCGGTGAGCCGTATCTCTATGCGCCCGTCCGGGAAGCCCGTCTGCAGTGCCTCGCGGGCGAGGACGGCGTCCTGGGCATTCTGAATAAGTTCCCTTACGGCGACCTCGGGTTCATTGCCATAGAGCTGTTCCCCGCCCAGCCGCTTGACCAATGAGGGGACGTCGGAGACCTTCACCGTCGCGTCTATGGGGCGCCAGCCCTGGACGCGGAAGTGCTCGGCGAAGCGCTCCGGGGAATCGACCCCGGCGACGGCGCGGGCGGCGAGCCGGTCCCGGCCGAGGTCGTGCAGGAGAGCGTCGACGGCTTTGAGTTCTTGGTCAATGCCACGTAGATAGTCGAGCGCCAGCCACCACGACGGTGCGTCCTGCGCGAGGAACGGGCGCAGTGACGTGTACGTGACGCGGTCACCGTTGAGATCGGGACGGCTGACGTGGGTCTGGAACTGCCAGTGTTCCCGGGCGACTCCCTGAGGGTTGCGGAGTGCGAACAGCAGAGTGGGTGCACGGCGGCCGTCGATCTGCGTCGCGTCGGCCAGCCGTAGGATGCAGGCCAGTTTGAGTGGGTCGATGGTCCAGTCACGGGGCTGCCATGGCCATGAGTTCGCCTCCCGGCGGAACTCGTTGGCGAGTCGGTCCACCGGCCACCAGTGACTGGCCGCCAGATCACCGATGAGCGGGCCATACGCCTCCCGCAGCAGAACGTCGTCGAGAAGATGAATGTCGTTGCCCGCGCTGGACCTCCAGGAGTGGTCCACCAGTCGGCGCGCCTGCTCGGCGTGCGTTTCACGGATGGCAGTGGCCCGGCACGCGTCAGCGACTTCTGTGGGAGGCGAGTCGAGCTGGTCCCGGTCGGGCCAGCACCCCTCTTTGCGGTAATAGGCCACTGAGAGGAGATCGCGCCATCGGTCCTCTCCCAGGGTCTCGGGGACGCTCGTTCCGTACGCGGCCTCTCCCATCGCGGCATCGTGGAGCACGAAGGAACACCCCAGCACGTAGGCCTCGGCCGGATTCAGCGTCACCTTGTCACGGCAGATGAGATCGGCGGTCTCCCACAAGGCATCTACATGGGTGATGTCGTGCACGGTGAACTCGGGCATGCTATGCGCGTTCTCCTGGAGGAGTACGGCTGCCTTCTTCCTGAGCCCGAGGAATGACGTGCGCAGTCGCTCACGCTGTTCGTGATGAGGGTCCTTACCCGAGCGTGTGGCAAGAGCGGTCTGCCACAGGTACGTGCTGGTGTAGTCGTGCTCGGACACGGGGGCGGTCACCTCATTGCCGGCAGGAGAAGAAATGCGGCGATCATCCACATGGTGAGCACCGAGACCAGGATGAACAGGACGACGTACGTCTCGTACCAGCGCAGGAAGTTGCCCGGGCGGGGCCGTTTCCGGAAATTGGAGCCGATGAGCTCGTCGGTGATGTCGCACTCTTCGTTGCGGTAGTCGAGCCAGGCCAGCGCGCCGACTGTGATCAGCAGGGCGGTGAAGGCGGCGACCAAAGTGACGAGGACCAGCAGGCCGATGACTCCGCCTCGTGCGGTGGCCGGGTCGAGTCCCCACTTCCGGTACCCGACGAACAGGACGAGGGCAGCGCTGACGAGCGCGGTGGCAAGGGTCTGGTAGAGGGCTAGGAACCGGTGCGCGTTCTCGTTGACCGTATGGATCTGTTGGAGGACGTATCGGTACCGCTCCAACGCGAACTCGTCGCGGAGCGCGGCCATCTCAGGCCTGCTCTCTCCCGGCGTCGCCATCGCCCTCCCCGTCCCCTCCAGCAGCATAGGCAACTCATGCTTGCCCGGCGCCCGTTTCATCGACACTTCGTCGACCAAGCCTCGGGCTCGCAAGTGCGCGTCAGCGGCGGCGGACTCCATGCAGCGCATGGAACAGCTGCACTGACTGCACGACCAACTCGACAGCGTGCGCCGGAACCTGGCGCGTATACGCAGCTCGTCGGTGCGGGACGTTGTCCGCCGGAGGGATCCTCCTTCGTGTCCGGCTGTAGCCTTCTGCGGTCGGAGAGGAGACGTACTCGACGAGGGCGGCATCGTGTCGGCATGACGGGGCGGCCTACGACCTCTTCGTCCCGAATGAAGGGGCGGCCAGTAGGGCCCAGTTCAAGGTCTAGGGTGACGGTTGTCTTAGGAGAGATTCGCGGACACGAACACGAGCAACACGGACCGTCAGGTCCGACTGTCGTTCCTCGGGTAATTCCGCGACATCCGTGACTGTAGGAGTGATCTCCAGCCGCACCAAGCGAGGAAACGTGCCCGGCGCAGGTCAAGGCCAGGGTGATCCGTTCCTCGCGGCGAAGGCGCAGCAGGGTGTAGGCCCACTCCCCCCAGAAGTCGGCCTCACTGCCCGGAGTCAGCAGTCGCCGCCATGGCGTCTCGTAGCCATGACCTGATGCCTCGGGACTGGGTGCGGAGCTCTTGGGCGGCCTTCGATTGCTCGTTAATATGGCGCTGGGTAACCGTCCAGCCTTCGTCGGCCACATCCTTGGCCTCTAGATAGTGGCCGAGCCTGGCAAGCCGGACGGCCAGGTTGTTCAGCTCACGGCAAAGTGAATCGTTCTGGGTTCCGTAGAGACCTCAGATGTTGGGTGTGACCTGGGGTTTCGTGGTGATGAGGTAGTGGTTTGCTTCGTACTCGACGGGCGGGATGTGCCCTATCTCACCGTGGAGTCGACTGTGGTTGTACCAGTCCACCCACTCGGCGGTGGCGAGCTCGACCTGGGAGAGCGTTTGCCACGGCCTCTGGGGCTTGATCAACTCGGTTTTGTAGAGCCCGATCGTCGATTCCATCAGGGCGTTGTCCAGGGCGTCCCCGATCGAGCCGATGCTCGCCGCGATGCCGGCGGCATCCAGATGGTCGGCCAGCTTGAACGATGTGTACTGCTTGGACCCGGCGTCCGAGTGATGTATCAACTCACGGCGAATGTAGGGGTGTTGGTCGCGGTCGCCTTGCCACAAGGCCATCTCCAGCGCGTCCAGGACAAGCCGGGTCTCCTTCGTGGTGGCGGCCGACCAGCCGACGATGCGGGGCGAGAAGGTGTCCACGACGAAGGCGACGTAGACGACGCCGGTCCAGGTCGCCACGTGGGTGAAGTCTGCGACCCAGCAGCGGTTCGGTGCGTCGGCGACGAAGTCGCGGTCGACCAGGTCCGGCGCCCTGGGTGCGGCGGGGGCGGGGATCGTGGTGACCACCTTCTTGCCGCGGACGGCGCCGGTGATGCCGAGTTCGCGCATGAGGCGCTCGACGGTGCAGCGGGCCACGGGATGGCCTTGTCGATTCAAGTGCCGCCAGATCTTCCTGGCGCCGTAGACACGGTAGTTGGTGTCGTACGCCTTCTTGATCAGGGGCTACAGTTCGGTGTCGCGGACGGTGCGGGCCGCGGGGACGGCCTGGCGTTTGGGGGTGGGCGTAGTAGGTGGAGGGGGCGATCTTGCAGTCGTGGTCGGTGAGGACCCGGCAGATCGGCTCGACGCCGCCGAAGCGGCCCTTGTGAGAGGTCGGAGCGTCCCAGAGGACCGGGCGGCCATTCCTTCCGAGCCCTCGAGGGCAACGTGCCATCAGCCATACCCGGTCCTCCCGGACCACCTCACATTCTTAGGGACGTGCCATGACTCGATCCTCTCAAATGATCGAGTCCCTACCGAACCCGGAACGGTTCAATGACCGAGCTGCGAATGGACAAGGGGCTGGGGCGGGATGTCCTGCCCGTGATGCGCCCAGAATGCGCAACCTGCTGTGCGCTCATCTCTCGAACCCGCCCTCGGTCCAGCGGGTCATGTTCTCGAACGCGTCCAGGGCCCTGCGGTCGTGAGGTCCGTAACGTCGCTGACAATCGCGGCCTATCCGTTCGTACAGCTCTATCGCGCCGCGCTCGTCGCCGGACTCGCCGGTCATTTCGGCGAGTTCACCGCGGGCAACGAGAGTCTCCGCGTGGGCTGACCCAAACTGAAGTGACAGGCGGCGGACGCGCTTTTGGGCGTCCCTGATGCGCTCTGTGATTCCAGCGTCTACCTGAGTCGTGTCGTGCCCCGACAGCCGTCGTCGCGTCGCTGCCGCCGCATCGAGGGACCGCTCTACTTCCTGGATCGCCCGGATCACCGCGTGCGCGTTGCGAGGGCGGTGGGCCGGATGCTTGGCCAGTAGCGACATAATCAGGTCATCGAGGGCGTCAGGTACATCCGGCACTTGCTGGCCGGGTCGGACCGGGGGGTGATGCTGGTGAGCCTTGGCCAGTGCCGCGGGGTCCGAGTGCCGATCGCCGAACGGAGGCCAGCCGATCACCATCTCGTACATCACGCACCCAAGGGAATACAGGTCACTCCGCTCGTCCCCCGATTCGAAGCGGCATCGCTCCGGTGATCTGTACAGCGGTGTCCCGATGTCGGTGTGCGACTCGGTGGCATCAGCGAAGCGGGCGAGCCCGAAGTCGATGATGCGCACCTCGCTGTTGTCGTGGGTGATGAGGATGTTGGCGGGCTTGATGTCACGGTGTACCACGCCCTCGCGGTGTGCGGCGGCGAGACCCTCGGCGATCTGTCTGCTCCAGCGTACGGTCTGCTCCAGCAGTAGGGGGTCGTTGCCCAGGTACTCCACGAGAGGGCGACCGTCGATGTGTTCCATGACGAGGAAGGGGTCGTCGCCGTCGACCTCGCAGTCGTAGATCGTCGCTACGTACGTGTGATCGACCCGGGCCATCGTGTGGCCCTCGCGGACGAACATCTCCTTTGCCCGGGCGAAGCGTTCACTACCCGGAGCTGCGCCCGTGAGGCGCCCGGCGCCGAGGAACTTGAGCGCCACCCTGCGGTCGAGGCGGACATCCCGGGCCTCCAGCACGTCCCCCATCCCACCGCTGCCTAGGTGGGCAATGAGCTCATATCGACCATTTCCGACGAACCTGGAACCATCCTCTGCGGGCGCCGGCTCTCTCACGTCAACTCCTCCTCTCGCCAGGTCTCGGTGCCCCATGCTCGCAACCCGTCGGACCCGTGCAGATGGTCATGCCACACGCCGAAGAACTTCTCCCGCTGCCGCAGCCCAAGGCGGAGCGTCCGAACGCGGCGCCGCGCCAGCCCGGACCCCGCTGTCCGCAGTTCCCGTCTACGGACCGGCACCCGACGCCATTCATACGCCGCCCACCCCGCGAACCCGAGGCCGAGACACGCGCAGATCACGCGGGCAACCCCCGCCGCCGTGATGAAGGCGAGAACGCCGGCCATCAGAGTCAGCACCCCAGCTCCCCACAGCCGGGTCCGATTCAGCCGCACTGCATCCACGCGCCGACCCGTGCGCTCCTCTATGGCTCCGGCCAGTTCAGCGACGAGGGGCTCGGCGTCCACGTTGGTGGACGGATCGGCGGGGACGACGGAACTCCATTCGTCCGTTCCGATGACGAGTTCGCTGGGCAGCAGGTGCCGGGCCCGATCTGCGCACTCTTCTGCAGCGCCCAGCACGCGTGGCCACAGAGTGCGCAGGACCAACCTTCGGGCTTCGTTGCCGAGAAGGACGGATCTCGGTGCGAAGACGGCGTTGACCAGGAGGGTGCGGAGGTCGGTGGGCTCGCGTGCGTCGTCATCGGCATTGACGGAACGGCGGGCTGCGTCCACGTCTCCACCGTGATCGATGACACGGCGCAAGTACTCCATGCGGCGATCCAGCGCCTGCTCCTCCTCGTCGTACCGGTCGATCAGGGCTCCCAGCGCTCCCTCTGCGTATGTGCCCGACTCGGACCAGTCCGCCGGTTCGGGCGGAAACTGCCTTTGTAGGTAGTCCAGTGCGGCGACGGGGACGCTGGCTAGCTCCCAGCCCCGCCTGAACCGGTCCCACTCCGTTGCGCACAGCTGACCCAGCTCGGGAAACGCATCGGCCGGCAGGCGGTTCCGCAGCTCCCACAAGTGGTCGGCCACAGGGTCGGGCCCGCCGCCGTCGGCTAGGTCCAGTTGGCCCGCCCAGCGCTTCATGGCGAGTTGGGCGTAGGAGTGTGCATCATCGCCGAGCTCTCGGCAAGCCACCGCGTCCAACACGATCTGGAAGTCCTCATCCAGGGCGTAGGAATCGATGGAACGGAGGTACTGATCCATCCGACGGGCGGCCTCCTTGAACTCGCCCAGGCGTGAACAGGTCAAGGCCAAGAACAGGTTGGACTTGGCGGCGTCGAGGGAGTAGGCATGGCTCACGGCGCGGCGAGCACGCTGCGCCTCACCTCGATGGCGGGCTGCGAGCGCGACTACAGCCGGAGCCAGCCAGTACGACGGCTCCATCAGCAGGCGTTCCGCGGCGCAAGCCTCAACAGCGGCAACATCGACGACGCCGCGCTCCACAGCGTCTCGAGTGAGCGTGTGAACGAGACTGTGGGCGAGAGCACGCGTACGTCGACGCTGCTCGAAGCGGCTCTGCCAATCGAGCGTGAGCCGCGCCAGCTCGGCCTCGGCGGCGGCGCGTACCTGATCCTTGGCGTACCGTTCCGTGAACTCAGCGAACTGTTCACGAAGTTGGCATAATGAGTTGTCTACGACCCGCACGGAATGCGCCACGTTCCTCAACTCGGCGATTGTCGCGTCGAGGTCACCCCGAAGCGCGGCGATCTCCGACTGTGCTGAGGAGACTGCGGTGTCGAGCGAGGAGATCCCCCTCGAGACGACTCCTAGTATCTCGTCCTGGTGCTCCTGACCTGCAACGAGAGAACGGACAGCCTCCGCTAACTCGCGGTCAAGTGGATCAACTTGGAACCCTTCGCTCACCATGCCCCCGAGTTCTGCTGCCGGTTTGAACCTCGCCCGTACTCGATCCTGCATCCGGCGCACCATTATCCGTGTGCAACGGTGCAGGCGATCCCGAACCGCTAACCTGAGCGGTTCAGCAGCAACCACGCAGGGGGATCCGTGGAGCAGCCGTACCAGCCAGTGAAGAAGCTCTTCTTCGGGCGTGACGACGCGGAGTCTGATTTCGCCAACGGTCTGCTGCGTGATGGCTTCCAGTCCACGTACGCCTCGGAGGCCGTACTGGCCGGGCGCAAGTCGCTCGTTGTCGGGCGCAAGGGTTCCGGCAAGAGTGCCATCTGTGCCCATCTCGCGGGCGGCGGGTATCCGGGACGCACTGCCCTCATCACGCCGGACGACGCGGCAGGTGACGAGATCCGGCGCTTCGAGCTGCAAGGGCTAACCGCCGACACCGCTAAATCCCTGATCTGGCGCTACATCTTCGCCGTGCACGCGGCCCAGTACGTCACCGAACATGCCGAAACCCATAAGAAGTGGCGCGCTCCAGCCTCCGTACGCGTCCTCAAAGACTTTCTCCAGGCCAACGACGAGAGCGGCGACGGACGGCTCACCGACCGCCTGCGGCGCGGCACGCGCCTGCTGCAGTCGGCGACCCTGTCGGTCAAGATGTTCGGCCTCGAGGCGAGTGTCAGCGCCGGGGGTGAACCCGGCACAGGTTCCGAGGGCGCGCGGGCCACACGGCAGCTCGACGCGCTCGAGGCGGGCGTGCGGGCTGCCTTCGAAGACCTCGGTTGTGTCGCGGCGGGGGAGAAACCCCTACTGATCCTCGTAGACCAGCTGGAGCAGGTGTGGCAGGGCGACTCGGACAGCCACGCGATGGTCACCGGTCTTCTGCTCGGCGCCAAGCACGCTGCCGCGGCATATAGGCACGCGGTGCGTTGCGTGCTCTTTGTGCGGGCCGACATCTATGATGCGCTGAACTTCGCGGACGGGGACAAGTTCCGCAGTGACGAAGTCCGAATCACCTGGAGCCCGTCTGCTCTACGTTCTTTGGCCCGAGCCCGTGCCAGCCTGTCGCTCGAACGGCCGATTTCGGACGAGGAGCTGTGGGACGGCGTCTTCCCACCCCGGGTCGCCGGCGAGTGGACCCCGGACTACCTCGTGCGGCGCTCCCTTGCCCGACCCCGCGACATCATCCAGTTCCTCACGCTGTGCAGGGACGCAGCTGACCGCTCGGGACGCCCGACGATCCACGAAGAGGACGTCATGGAGGCCGCCGAGCAGTTCTCCCGATGGAAGCTCGATGACCTCGCCAAGGAGTACAACGTCGGCTTTCCATTCCTGCGGCCGGTGTTCGCCCAGTTCGAGAACGCTGGCTACGCCGTGGACCGAAACGACTTCACCGTGCGGTTCGACGCGACCCGGGAGGCCCTTCACGACAGATACTCCGCGTACACCGAGCAGTTGACGGCCACCTCGGTCATCGACGCCCTATACGGCATCGGCTTCCTAGGCGTAAGCCGTGGTGATGGCGTGGTGTACGCCGGTGACTCGCAGTGGCCTGTCCAGCCGTACGAGGAAAACCTGCGTGTCCATCCGTGCTTTCGGCCGGCGCTCGGCTGCCGGACGCCGACGGGCGCTGAAGACGGCAGGGTGTATGTGGGCATCGGCAATCAGGGGACGATGGCGGGGGCATTGAATCACGCCGCGTTTTTGCGGAATGTCGTCACGACGGATGCCGGGTTCCAGGCGGACCGCCATGTGCGACTGCTGGAGGAGACAACATCAGCGCTGTCGCGCCTGCAGCGGCAACTTGAACGGTCGGGCCTGCCGTCCGCCGCCCACTCCGAGGTACAGCAAGGCATCGATCTCCTCAACAGGAAGATCGATGCCT
Organism: Streptomyces sp. NPDC055400; assembly: GCF_053644375.1. NCBI lineage: Bacteria > Bacillati > Actinomycetota > Actinomycetes > Kitasatosporales > Streptomycetaceae > Streptomyces > Streptomyces sp. NPDC055400. Next base: position 200,230 of record NZ_JBSHLM010000018.1, read on the forward strand.
TGCCTCTCCCCGGCTCGGGCTTGACCTCCGGCATGGTGGAAGACTTGATCGGCGTCGTCACCGAGCGACTCGCCGTGTCCCATGCCTGTTTGAACGACAGCGGACTCCGCGATGAGCCTCTCGCCCGTCGCCTCGCCGACGAGTCGCGGGCGCTGAGGAGGGCACTCGGAGGAGCGGTTGGCGCTGGAGGCGGTTCGGATTCCTCCGGCTGATGAGGCGGCTCTGGTTTGCGGTCAAATAAGCTGGTCTGGTGTGCCCTCACCACTCCCCGCCGCGCACTGGCGAACATCGGGGTCAGAGCCGCTGTCTACCCGGCACGCGTACCACTCAACGATGTTGACGTGCCCGACCAAGCGCGGTTGACCGCCGCCCTGTCAAACGAAGGCTCTGGGTAGCGCATCTGCGTTAACTGACGGTGTGCGGGTCTGGTCGGAGGCTGACGACCACCGCTGGCCCGACGACGGCCGTGGTCGGGGGGGCGCCTGCTCTGGCTGCACCTCACTGGCGCAGGTGGCTACTGGATTGCCTGCCGGTCAGCACATCTATCCTATGGGTTGTCTTAACGGAGGTTGGCGGATACGAACGTGGATAACGACAGCCGTCGCGTTCGGTTGAGTTTCTTCGGTGGGTGAGCCGCTTGAGCTGCACTGTAATGGGCAAGTACGGCCGCACCAACTGAGCTGTGGACAGGTTTCGAGGCCGTGGACCGACTTGGGAACCGGGCTATGCGAGTCGGTCGGCAACTTCGGCCCCGTCACGTGAAGCGGCGGGGCCTGAACTGCTCATGAGTCCTGATACTTGGCACGACGCGGACGGCGACGGAGTCGGCTCCGACTAGGAGTAACCTCAACTCTCCCTCTGGACAACACCATTCACCGCATTCCGCGCGTCATGGCTACCACCAGGCCCTCGAAGAAGCGGGCCAGTTCGGGGGCGCCTTCAACTCGCGATGAGGACGCTCCCGAGCTGAGGGGCGGCTGCTGATCCATCAACAGGTGGCACGCGGCTTGGCTGCGACTCGGTCGACGTGAAGGACGCGGAGGACTTGGAGCGGGAGTTCGTGGCGGCGTTGCGCGCGGACATGCCGACGGTCATCGTCGTGTCGACCGCACCAGGAAAGGCAATGTTGCGAATCGGGGTGAGGGACACCTTCCAGTGGCCCGGACGGTCGACACGCCAGTCGGCTACGTTCCCGAGTGGATGTAGGCGGCCCAACGGCTGGGCAGCGCCGGGGTCTTGTCGCGCAGTTTGCGTACGGCGTTATGCAGGGCCTCGGCCGCCAGCTCCGGGTCGGCCGGTTGTGTCCGATCGGCGGTGAGGCTGGTGTAGAAGTCATGCGCCACGGTGATCGCGGTCCGGTCGTTGATGGGCCACAGCGTCCCGATGACGCTGCGGTATCCGGCGAGTTGGAAGGCCGCGGTGAGGTGCGTCGCCTCGTCCGCCTGTTCCTGGTTGGTGTCGGTCGTGCTGCAGGCGGACAGGTAGGCCAGTCGGGCATGCCGGAGAGCGAGGCGCGTGATGGCGTGCAGTGTCAACGGGTTGGCCACGTGGTCGTGCAGCAGCAGTCGGCTCGCCGACGGATCGCGCAGGTCCGCGTAGCCGTGGCACGCGAGGTGGACGATGCCGTGCCGACGCAGTGCTTCGATCACGGCGTCGCGGTCCGTCGCAACGCCGGGAGCCGGAAGGACAGTCGCTCCGGGGATGAAGTCGCCCACGATGTCGGCCTCTTGGGCGGCACCGTGGAGCGGCGGACAGTCCGGTGCGTCCGGAACGGCGACCACCAGCGCGGACTCTGTACCGGAACCGTCGCGCCGCGCGTGGGCCAGCGCGCGTATGGTGGGCGTGTAGGAGCTGATGACGCGGTCCATGACCGTCTCGGACCGTGCGATCGGCTCGTAGCGGCCCGCGGCATGGAGGGGCAGCATCGTGACCACGCCGACCGGGCACCACCACACCCTGCTCCAACGCCGGCCTTCCGGCGGGGGACCGGTGTGGCCCAGAGAGTCGAGCACGGGTTCGGTGATGTTGGTCCATGTCCAGGTGAGCACGGCCAGCATCTGTTGCTGTGCTTCACGTCGTGCCCGGGCGCGCTGCTGCCGGTCGGTGGTGACCCGCAGAGCTGTACGGAACGCATCCGCCTGCTGCACGACCGCCTTCCGAGTGACCGCGGCGGGAAGGTGCACGGTGCGGGTCGGCTCATCGGGATCGTTGCGGACGATCAGGGCGTGGGCGCTCGTCTCCTCCGCCGTCACGTAGATGACCGGACCCCGGTCCGCGTGTCGGCACAGCTCGGCGATGGGCGTGGGTCGTTGGAAGCCGGCCAGGCCGGGCCGATGGCGGATCTCTTCGAGGAGAGCGTCCCACTGTTCGTTGAGCGCCACGCGACGGGCGGCGAGTTCGCGCGAGTGGCGTCCCGTGGCGTCGCGGTGCTCGCCGAAGGACGGCAGCGTGATCTCGTGATCGGCAGCGTTGATCGCGTCGCGGATCTCCTGGAACCGCGGCAGGAGATCGGGAGCTGCGGCCCGTAGTTCGGCTGCGTCGTCCCGTGTGTCCAGCGTGCCTGCGAAGACCACTCCGCGGGTCTGTTCCAGCAGTTCGACCGCGTAACCAGGCTGGCCCGCGGCGATGGCGGTCGCCGCAGCTGTCGCGGGAAGCCTGTTCGCGCTGCTGACCCGATGCTCCCGGTCGGCGCGGTCCACGTCTCGCAGTCCCAGTTGCGGCAGCAGCTCCGTCGCGAGCCGGATCATCGCCATCGCGCGCCGCACACGCCCCAGCCGGAGATCCGCAACGGCCGCCCGCTGAGCCGCCGTGATGCGCTGGCTGATCGACGCTCCGCTCATCTTGGCGGTCGCCGAATGGGGCGGAACGGACTCACGCAGCGTCGCGGGGTACTCGGTCCTCTCGAACGACAGCTGCAACAACTCACCGAGGTTGGAGAGGCAATCGGCGCGGTCAGGGTGATTGGGCAGAGTACTGGCAACCGCTTGCTTCGCGAACTCTATGGATTCATCGAGGGCTCGGACCGGAGCTGTCTCACTGCGCACATACAACTCGCGCAGCGCCGTGCTGAGATGCGACAGATACTTTCCCCGCTCAGGATGGTCTGCGGGCGCCGTCCCGACCAGGTCCCGTGCGGCCTCCAATGCCTTTTCCAGCAGCGTTGGATCCTTTGAGTGGCCGTACTCATTCATCAATGCCCGGTACAGCACGTTGAGTCGTGGCAGGTAGTCGGGATGGTTCACCGAGGTGGCGGTGACGGCCTTCTCGATTTCCCTCGTGGCATCGGCGGCTGTCCGTTCATCGCCCGTGCGGTCGGCGAGGTGGACCAATGAGCTGCCCAGAACGGCCTGGGTTCCGGCCCACTCGGGATCGTCGGGCCGAAGACCGCCGATCGCCTCGCGCGCGTAGAACACCGCTTCCCGCGCCATGGCCAGGTCCCTCGTCCGTTCGGACAACATCCGGAGAGCGTCGGCCAGGTTGCCTGTGAAGGATGTGGCCTCACGGCCGATACCCGGCGCGGTCGCGACCGCTTCGCGGCCGAACTCCGCCGCATCGCGCAGAGCGGGCACGTCACCTGTCAGCTCGTACCGCCGTTTCAGCACAAGGGCGAGCAGGTTCCGCCGTGCAGAGTGATCCTCGCTCTCTCGTCGGGCTTCGCTCAGCGACCGCCGGATCAACCCGGATGCCTCGTCCAGGATCTCGAGGTCACCGGTACGTCCGGAAAGCAGCCAGAGCATCGAGGCGAGCGTCTCGCGATACGTGTCGAGGGCCGGGTCATGGGGTTGCATGACCTCCACAGCGCGCCGCGCCGCGGTCACGGCGTCGCGCAGCGTGGGCAGGTCGTCCGTCCGCTCGTACTCGCGGAGGAGTGCGGACGCGAGCTCATAAAGGGATACGGCTGGAATGGGATCAGTGAAATAGGTACCGACCGGTCCGACTCCCCACGGGTACGACCACTTCACAGCCTGCGCAAGGTTCCACGGATCGAGGTCCGTCGTCGTGCTCGTGAACAGATTCAACAGCAAGCTGCCCAGATTCCGGTTGTGAGCCTCGAATTCCGGATGGGAGGGAGGTGTGAATAAAATGACGGTCCGGCATGCGGTGATCGCCTCGCGCAGCACGGTGACATCTCGGGACTGGTCGAACAGACGCTGAAGCGCCAATGTCAGATCGACGTGCAATTCCGCCCGTTTCGGATGGTTTTGCGGCATGCCTTCCAATTGCCATCGAATATGCATGACGTTCTGCCGGAGACGCTCATTCTCGACCATAGAACCCCGTGACCATGGCAGGATTAAGTTATGCCGGACCTTACGCCGATTCTGCTGCGAGTAAGTCAGCTTTGCGAGAGTCTTGAGTCTGACGCCGACCTCCGGGAGGAGATCGAGCGTGCGGGATTTCCGAGCGAGAACTGGGAGGAGCTGGCGGCCGCGATCCGGGCCGGTTCCGCGGACGCGCTGACCGAACTGCTCGACGCCGTCGAGGATGCCGCTGCGGACGCGGGCCTCGACGGCGTCACAGACCCGAATCGCGAATACAAGCCGTTGCCGAGCGACCGGCCGGATGGGCTGGGGGGATTCAGAACGGTAAGCGGCTGGCGATGTCCGCATCCTCATCGCTGCGGCCGCGCGTATGCCGCTGTCGACCCAAGCCCGATCCGGAGGTGTGCGGTCACCGGTGACGCGCTGACCTGGATCTCGGTGGAGAGCGGGTGACCGCCTTCCTGCAGCAGCTCGGAGCGAGGATCGCGGACCGGTGGCTCGTGAACGTGCTCCTGCCCGGCCTGCTCTGGCTGTGCTGCGCGGCCGTGGCCGCCCGACTCGGCTGGGAGCACTCCATCGACCCGCGTGCGGCAGAACCTCTGGTGCGCCGACTCGGCGACCAGCGGTCCACCGCCCAGGCCGTACTTCTCGTGGCGGGCGTGTTCGGTGCCGCCGCTGCGGTCGGGCTCGCGGCCATCGGACTTGGAGCGGCGCTCCGTCGCACCTGGGCGCTGCCCGGTACGTCCGTCGCGCCCGCGAGGTGGCTCCGCGACCGGCGCAGGCGCCGCTGGGACGCCGCAGACCGCACGGCCGCCCGGCTCAGGACGGACATCCTCAACGCCGCGGACCCGTCGGCCGCACTGGTGGGACCGGAGTACCGCGACGCGCTGGCGAGGCGGGAGTCGATCGGGCTCGAACGGCCCCAGAGGCCGACCTGGATCGGCGATCGCTGGATGGCGACCGGTATCAGGATCCACCGGGCCTACGGACTCGACCTGACGGTCGTCTGGCCGCGGCTGTGGACCGTACTGCCGGAGGTGCCGAGGAGCGACATCGCGGCGGCACAACTCGCCTATCAGGAGTCAAGTGTGTTGGTGTCGTGGGCTGTTCTCTACGGCGGAGTGGGGCTTTTTTGGTGGCCCGTGCTCATCGTCTGCGTCATCCTCGCCGCGGCCGGCGTCCTCAAGACGCGGGACGCCATCAGCAGCCTGTGCGAACTGGTGGAGTCGGCCTGCGACCTGTACATCCACTCCATGGCCGAAAAGCTCCGTGTCCCATGTTCGGGCCAGTTGACTCCGGAGACCGGAAGGGCGATCGGCGCGCTGCTCCGGCGCAAAGACCTGCCGCCGGCCTAGCGCGCCGCCGTTGTCACCCCCACCAGTCTCCGATGCCGTCCCAGAGCCGCTCGATCTCCCGGGCCGCATCGCGGTAGTTGAGGCCGAGTTCCATCACTTGCTGGTGGGTCTCCTGCATCGCGCGCATGCCACCGTTCCGGTTGAGCTGATGGCCGGCCGCCCTGATCTCGACCGCGCCGCGTACCCATGCGTCAGCCTGGTCGGCCGAGGGGATCAGCGAGTCCAGATACCCCCTGTCCAGGAGAAGCCCTTGCTGCTCTTTCGAGAGATACGGGTAATTCCTCAGGCCGGCGTCCGCGGCTTCGGCCAGGCGTCGGGAGAGACGGGTGGAGTCGCCCTCTCTCACGTTGCTCCGAGCAGGCGGCCGGGTGTCGTTGGCCTCCAGGGTCAGCCTCCTGGCGACGTCCAAGGGACGCAGGTTCTGCCCGCACACCCGGCACCAGATGCTCGGCGGGATCGTGATGTAGAGCCCGCATTCCCGGTTCGGGCACATCGTCTTGATGGTGGTTCCGGGGCGGAAGGCATCCTGCGCGAGAATGACGCTCTGTCCGCACTTCGGGCAGCCGAAAGTGAAAGGCCCCTCGAGTTGAGGCAGTTGGTTGCTGCATCCGGGACAGGAGTCTGGCTGAGGGGGGAATTCGCCGCCATTTGCCGCGAACCGGTCTTCCAGCTCTTCATTTGCATCCGGTACGAGCCAATGGCACAGGTGACAGATCAGATCGGTGTCGAACTGGAAGGAGAGCTGTTCGCACGACGAGCATCTCAGCACAAGCTCGCCTGCGCGGCGCACCTGCTCGACGATGTCCGGAACCCTGCTGGGAAACACCTCGTCGAAGCAGGAGGGGCAGACGGGCCGAACTGCGTCACAGTCCCTGCCGTGATGCGCGAGCATGCACGCGCCATCGTGACCGCATGAACCGTCGTGCGGAGCGTGAGGACACCCGGGCCGCACATTCCCGGAACCGTGCGACGATTCGTCGCCGCTGTCCCGAGCGACTTCATCGGCATACACAATTCTGCCGTCGTCGTAGATCAGGCGGAAGACTTCATTGCTGTACAGGCGCTCATTTACTTTCCTCCCTTCCCAGAACGCCACTCTCAGCTTGAGCCCCATGCCCGAGAACCGGTTCATCTTGTCCGTGGCGGCATCCGATAACCCGCTTTCTGGCACGTCGACGGTGCCGAAGGTCCCGTCTACCGGGGACCCGGAACGCGGTTCGAGAAGGTTGGCCCAGTTCCCTCCGCCTTTCGGATGAACTTGGAGGAGGTACGTGTATATCGGCATCCGGCGAGCGTATCCAGCGCGTGCAGCCCTGGTCCACCGCTTTCGGTAACTGCACGTGAAAACCACGGCCTGATCTATTGATCTTCACCGTTGTCGCCGGGAATGGATGTGACCGGAATTTATCGCTCCGCTGTGACTGAATTTCTCATTCCGTGACGGCCCTTCAAGAAGTCCCTGCTCGGCGCATCCTGGACTCTGCGACGAAGGCAGCCTGCCAGCAGTTCTGTTGTTGGGCGAAGGGGCCGTGAAGGGCCGCCAAGTGCAGGAGCAGGAGGGGCGTCCGGCGCAGCTGGATGCCGCCGCCGGATGCCGGCAGTGGGGCCGCGAAGTCGAGGTCTGGGCGGGCGCGGCGGAAGCGTGAGAGCGGCTGGCCGTACTCGACGGCCTGGGTGGTCGCGGTCGGATTCCGGGCCGTACCCGTGACCGTCATGGGGAGGCCGGTGACGCCGATCGACCGGAGTCCGGTCTCCCGCCTCGTTGGCCACTCAGGGACCCGCGTGATCTAGGAGATCCAACGGAGGCAGATCCGGCCGGTGACTCAGACCGGCGCGGTGGTCATGGACGGCATCTTCAAGCAAGGACCGGAGCCGTAGTCACGCAGATGGACACGTCTGCAGAAACAGGTGAGGGAGCAATGCTGGAGACCTGTGGATCAGTGCCGACAGGTACGCGGAAGGCGCACCTTCCCGAATGATCCTTTGATGGTCTCCGAGTGGGCCCGCGTTGCAGCGCGGGTCGGGAAGGCACGCCCGTGCTGAGCGTAGTCACCGCCGACGGCTCCACACAGTCCGGCTCCCTGATCGACGAGATCGTCCGGGAGGGGGCCCGGCGGATGCTGGCCGCCGCGTTGGAGGCGGAAGTCAACCAGTACATAGCCGAGTTGGCGGCCGAGACAGACGAGCGCGGGCACCGCCTGGTGGTCCGCAACGGCCACCACCTGCCCCGGACAGTGGTCACCGCCGCCGGACCGGTCGAGGTGAGGGCCCCGCGGGTGAACGACCGGCGCGTCGACCACGAGACCGGCGAGCGCAAGCGGTTCTCCTCGAAGATCCTCGCGCCGTGGTGTCGCAAGTCCCCGAAGATCTCCGAGGTCTTGCCGCTGCTCTACCTGCACGGACTGTCCTCCGGCGACTTCGTCCCCGCCCTGGAGCAGTTCCTCGGCGGCACGGCCGGCCTGTCGCCGGCTACCGTCACCCGGCTGACGAAGCAGTGGAGCGACGACCACGCTGCCTTCCAGGCCCGGGACCTGTCGGACCGCGACTTCGTCTACGTGTGGGCCGACGGCGTGCACCCGAAGGTCCGCCTCGGGCAGGCCCACTCGTGGGTCCTGGTCCTGCTGGGCGTCCGGCTGGACGGCACCAAGGAGCTGATCGCGATCGCCGAGGGCCTGCGGGAGTCGACCGAGTCCTGGGCCGACCTGCTGCGTGACTGCCGCCGACGCGGGATGCGCGACCCCGAGCTGGTGGTCGGCGACGGCGCCATGGGCCTTTGGCGGGCACTCGCCGAGGTGTTCCCGGCAGCCAGGCCGCAGAGGTGCCGGGTTCACAAATCCCGCAACGTCACCAACTGCCTGCCCAAGTCCGCGCAGCCCGGGGCAACGAAGGCGATGCAGGAGATCTACAACGCCGAGGACCGCAGCCATGCCGAGAAGGCGATCGAGGCGTTCGCGAAGACCTACGGCGCCAAGTTCCCCAAGGCCGTCGCGAAGATCACCGACGACCGGGACGAGCTGCTCGCCTTCTACGACTTCCCCGCCGAGCACTGGATTCACCTGCGGACCACCAACCCCATCGAGTCGATCTTCTCCACGGTCAAGCTCCGCACCAAGGTCACCCGCGGTGCGGGCAGCCCGGCGGCTGCGCTCGCGATGGTGTTCAAGCTGGTCGAGTCCGCCCAGACCCGATGGCGCGCGATCACCGGAGCCCACCTGGTGTCCCTGGTCCGCGCCGGCGCTCGCTTCGAGAACGGCGCGTCCTGGTCGAGCGGTCCGAGGTGGCGGCGTGAACGACATGATCACGGCGCTTGAAGCGCTGACCGACCGTGATCCGAACCGTCGGGATGTCGCCGCCGACGCCCTCGGGGACCTGCTGCGCGGCACCGCACTCGACACGGACACCGCCTGCCTGGTTGTTGGACGCCTGGTCGGCCTAGCCGTCAACGAACCGGTGACCAGGGTCCGCGAGTCCGCCCTGAACTCGATCAGCGAGGCCTTCAACCGCCACCGCCTGCCCCTGGACCTCGTCGAACCGCTGGCAACTGCCATGCCGACGATGGAGCGCGAACTCCTCGAACACGCCCTCTACATCCTCGGCGCCACCCACGACCTGCGGGCCCGGCTGGTGATCGAACCGTTCCTCCACCACCCCGACCCGCAGGTGCGCGAAGAGGCCCGGCTCGCGGCAGCCGAGATCACCGCGTCGGAAGGTCCCACCCACAACTCTTGACTATTACTCGAACCTTGCGACTTCCGGCGGCTGTTGTCGTCCGTCCTGCCTATGGAGCAGCGAGAAGGATCACGCTGGCCCGGCTCGTCGAAGGGTATTCGTGAGCGGGTCTCGCTGGATGAGGTCGGCTGCGGCGATGGCAATGAATAAGCCACGTCCGGGCGCGCGCCGCCGGGCGACTTCACATTCTGTCGCCCCGACTCTGTTTTCAGCGGCCGCAGGCCGCTCTCTCATCCGTGATCGGGAGGCCTTCCGTGCGTCCAGGGCTGCTGCAGCCGGACCGCGAGCTCCCCCGGCAGGACGTCCCGGTTTGCCGGAGTGAGCTGGACGACCTCGATGTCGGCGCGCCGCTTGAGGGCGTCGGTGAACGGATCGCGGTGCGTGTGGACCGTGGCGACGACGTCGACCTCTGCGACGAACAGCGCGTCGACCGCGTGCCGGAACGCCGTGCACGCCAGTTCCATCCGCCCCAGCTCGTCGATGAGCACCAGCTGCCCTCTTGCCTCCTCGGTTGCTGCCGGCCGAAGCGACGGCAGCGCCAGTCGTTCCATGACGCCCGGGTCGACGCCGTATTTCCCTACCCGTGGCGGACCGGGCAGGTCGACATGGGCGAGCACTTCCCGTCGGCCTGCCAGGGTCTCCAGGGCGAAACCGACGCGGGCGCCGGATTGCCGGATCTCCTCCGTGGTGAAGCCGGCGGCCGCATGGGTGGGCAGCAGCGCGGCGAGCCGACGCAGGGCGGTTGTCTTCCCCGCGCCGGGGCGGCCCTCGAGCAGGATCCTTGTCGGCACACTGCCATCTTCACCCCCGCTTCCGGAGGCGGCCCGGGTTGGCTCGGCCGAGCAGGGGTATTTGGGGTGCGGACCGGTGCCGGTGCCGCCGTTGCGGGTATGGCGGCGCACATGAGCGGAATTGAACTCAGCAGCACCGCGTTCGACGACAAAACGGTGATCCCTCGTCGGTACAGCGGGGAGGGCGAGAACATCTCACCGCCCCTGACCTGGTCGGGGGCGCCCCACGAGGCCACGGAGCTGGTGCTCCTGTGCGAGGACCCGGACGCGCCGGGGACGACCTTCCTGCACTGGCTGGTGACCGGTATCGATCCGGGGACCACCGGGGCGGCGGAGGGCCAGAAGCCCCAGGGGGGCCTGCAGTGGCCCAACGGCTTCGGCCGTGTGGGCTGGGGAGGGCCGATGCCTCCACTGGGGCACGGGCCGCACCGGTACTTCTTCCGCCTGTACGCCCTGTCCGAGCCGCTGCCGCTGCACGACCACCCGGGCGCCGAGGACGTGCACCGTGCCCTGAAGGGCAGAGAGCTGGCCTCCGGCACCGTGGTCGGGACCTATCAGCGATGAGCGCGTCACCGCCGGTTGTAGCCATGGGCGCCGTACAGCCGCACGAACCGGGCCGCGGTGACCGTCCTGCGGTGCACCAGGCTGTGGGCCCGTAGCTCGTACAGCTCGACACGCTCCTGCCCGCCCTGCCCGATCGGCTGGACCAGCCGGCCACCGGTGCGGAGCTGATCCACGAGCGGCTCAGGCACTGGCGGGAAGGCCGCGCAGACGATGACGGCGTCGTACGGGGCACGGGTCGGGATCCCGAGGGTCCCGTCGCCGAGGACGACCTCGGCATTGCCGACGCCCTGCCCGGCCAGCCGCAGGCGGGCCTCGTCGACCAGGTCGGGCCAGCGCTCGACACTGACGACGTACGCGGCCAAGCGGGCCAGCAGCGCGGTCTGCCAGCCGTATCCGGTCCCGACCTCCAGGACCTGTTCGTCTCCCGTGAGGCCGAGAGCGGAGACCATCATCGCGATCAGCGAGGGCTGGGTGGTCACCTGCCCATGAGGGAGCGGAACGGGCGTGTCCCGGTACGCGGATGCCACCTCGTCCGCGGGGACGAACTCCGCCCGGGGGATGCTCCGTACGGCCTCCAGGAGACGGGCGTCGGTCACGCCCACGGCGTGGGTCGCGCGGACCAGGTCCTCGGGGGTCCCTTCAGGGGCCATCGGACCGCGGCGCCGTGGCGGTGGCGCCCGTAGCTCCGGTCGTGGTGCGTTCCGGAAGCCGTGCGGCGTGATCGTGCCTGCCGTCGCAGTACTCGTCGCGGTGCCGGCGAACGGGGTCCGGTTCCGGCCAGGCGCAGCCCGGGTAGTCGAAGCCCTTGGTCTGGTTGAGGTCGAGCAGTGCCAGCGTCGTACGGCGGACGGTCGTCTGCTCCAGGGAGTACCGCGGCGGGCTGGCCACCGCCGGCACGCCTACCGGCCAGGTCTTGGGCGGAGTGATCGAAACGTCTGTCTGCTCCGCGCCGCTCCTACTCCTGTCCATGTGCCCCATCCGCCGCTCACATGCTGCGCTGCCGCTCCAGCCCAGTGTCGGCATGTTCCGCGCGCGGCGCGATCCGGGGCGGTCGGGCGCAGGGGGCGCTCCGTGATCCGGGAGAGGCACAGCGCGTCGGCGTGTCACGACAGGGTCCCCGGGTCGGTGTACCGCAGCAGGGCGCCCACGCCCTCGCACAGCCTCAGCTCGCTCTCCGCTACGACGACCAGCTCGGCACCGGTGCCGACGAGGGTCCGGACGAGGGCCTCGTCGGCGCGTTCCTCGCGCGGGGCCCGCACGCCGAAGGACATCAGCTCCGCCTCGGTCAGAGCGAGCTGAGTGGGCTGGGAGCCCGCCCAGAGCCGCAGCGAAGACCCTGGCGGTCGGTTCAGCAGCAGTGCCGCGACCTGGCCACGCTGGAGGGCGGCGACGGTGGCGGCCAGGCCGTCTGTCATGGCTCCGTCCAGGGCACGCCGGCCGATGAAGGTGTCCACGAGTTCCCGGTCGTGCGCGGCCATGCGGCCGTGGAAGACGCCGTCGAGTTGCGGCTCCAACAGGGCGCGTCCGGTGTCGGTGGGGGTCCGGCCGCCCACGCGTACGACCTTGTCCCGCAGGGTGTGCGGCAGGCGGCGGATCAGTACGTTGCACGCCCACTCGTCCCCGCCCACCACGACGGCGTCGGCATGGGCGCGCCGCGCCCGTTCGTCCAGCCGGTGACCGAGCCGGAGGGAGGTGCGGTGCCAGGTCGCCACGGCGACCCTGTGGTGCAGCCGCTCACCCGGGGTGACGGTGGACGTGGGCCAGGTGCCGGTCTCCGCCTCCAGAGTTACCCAGCCGTGGGTCTCGGCGGTCGGAAGGCCGCCGTAGTGGACGACTACGGCCATGTAGGGGATCTCCGGAAGGTGCTGGGTGAGCAGGGGCATCGCGTCCGGCAGGGTGCTGTAGCGCGCGGAGTCCTGCTCGGGCGGCCTGGGCAGCTCCCCGTCCAGGACGAGCGTGCCGTGGGCGGCGAAGATGGCCTGACCGTGCACCCCAGGTACCTCTGTGTCGGCGCCGACCACCTCCTCCAGTACGTTCAGCAGCGCCCGCTCCGAGCCCTGACGGGACAGACTCTCGCGCAGCCGCCACCAGCGCAGCGCGATCGCCTGCTCGGGATGCTCGACGTTTCGGGAGGTGTCCAGGTACACGGAGGCGAACGGGCCCGGCTCCGCGTAGAGGGGTTCAAGGAAGGACAACCTCATCGCCACTCCTCGTCGATGGTCTCCCCTCCCTTAATGATGCGCGCCCTGGGGGCGATGGAGCTCGACGAGCGCTAAGCGGTGTGGAACGCGGGGCGGTCAGGCGCCGGCCGGCAGCAGCCGGCCCGTCGTGAGCATGGTGGCGGCGACCATGCCGTCCAGCACCGCCAAGCCGCGGGCCGGGACAGCAAGCCGCTGAGCAGCCGGGCTCCGTAGCCGGATGAAGGAGCAGTCTGCGGGAGCACCAGATCGTGGCGGGGGCCGCCTTGTCCCACGTGAATGCCGGTTTCAGGGCCGTATTCGACAGACCGAGCGGCGCGTTCGTGAGCTGCGGATCCAGCACGGGTCCCCCAGCCGGGGGCCGTCGCGGCATGCACGGAGTTGGATGAGCTGACGGGTCGCTCAGGCGATGCGCGTGGTGCGGCGCAACTTTACGACGGACTCGGTCACGACTGCTGCAGTCGGTTCGGTCCACATGACCGGAAGGCACTTGACGCCTTCGAGGGCATCGCGCGCTGGACCGCGAGTACAGCGGGGTGATCCCGCAGCCGTCGTCTCCTGCAAGACCGCGGTCGAGACAGCCCCGGGACCGCAGCCTCCCATCCTTGCCATGGATCATCCATTGGAGCTGCGGCAGGCCTGTCGGTAGGGTCGGGTTGTCTTGGCGGAGGTTGGCGGATACCAACGTGGACAACGACAACCGGAGGGTTCGGTTGAGCCTCTTCGGTGGGTGAGTCGATCTGGCTGCACTGCAGAAGGGAGTCCGGCCGTATCAACTGGGCGGCCCGTTGGCCTCCCCGAGCCTCTCCGCGGTCAGTTACCGAGGACGACGTTTCGGTGGTACAGGGCCAGGGATGACGTCGAGTTTCATGTGTTCCTTGAACAGGTGGACCAGGTTGGCGCCATCGAGGAGTTCGAGGCGACCGTGCTCGTTGGCGAACGCCTCGCTGGCCCGCCCGAACCATGATGTCGTCACCAAGATGCCCTTGGCCGCACGCTTGTGTTCCACTACGCCGGCCAGGGCCGAGACCGTCTCGAACGGGACTACGTTCTTTGTGCGCTTGGCCTGGATGATGCAGAGCCCCTTCATGACCGGGTCTGTGTTCATCGCCACCGCGTCCACGCCTTCGTCCTTCGAGGGCTGGGTGTTCACGCTATCCAAACCGATGGCCTCGAACAGCTGACGGATCAGGTGCTCGAACTCCGTGGGTTTCAGGTCCATGAGTACGGGACGGCTGTCCAGTCCCGCCACGACATCCAGACCGTCCATGAGGCGGAACTTGGACAGGTCGAAGGTGACCAACGGACGTACAGGCTCCAGCTCGTACGGATTCGGAGAGATCAGCGAGCGCAGCCGCTTGAGGCAGGCGCGCGGGTCCACCTGGGTCAGCACCAGCTCACTGAACTCAGCTCGATCTGCCTGGAGCGTGATCAAGCAGGGGTGTACATTGCGGCCGGTTGCACGGTCGATCGTGGCCACATGCCCGTTCAAGGCGATGGACTGGATCACGCCTTCGGTGTCGGAGGCGAAGAGCTCGTACACGGTCCGCAAGGCCGTCTGGGCCAGGACCGCCGCGTACAACTCCTTGCGTTCCCTCTCCGGGCGTGGCACCGGAGTGATCTCGTCGCGTGTCTTTAGATACCGGTAGGCCCGGGCGGCTGGCACCACCTCCTCCAACGGCAGGTCTATCTCCACCAGCAAGTCGCCTGTATCCGCTTGAAACGAGACTTGGTTGGCCTTCGGGAAGCCGTGCGGATACGCGGAAGCGGCCAGGACCTGGTTGACGAACCACTCCACAGCTTCAACGTCACGGTCCCGGTAGGCATCGCGACGCTCCGCTAGACCGGTGTTCCAAGCCTCTATCCGGATCGCTTCTTCCTGGCTGGCCTTCTCGTGCCGCGCACGGGCTTGTGCCAGCTTCTCTGCGCGCTTCTTCTCGTCGCGTGCATGATCGCTGAGCGCCCGGTCGAATCGCTTGCGGGCGTCCTCGACTTCCGTGTCGTATCCCCGGCGCCCAAAACCAAGGGCACCGAGCAGCCCTCGTGGAGGTGCCGGTTCGTACTCCTCCCAGCGAGGCAACGGCGCCGCCTTGGTACGACCTTTAGGCGGGACGAACGGTGAGGGAACGAACTCCTGCCTCAACCGCTCGAACGTCAGGGGCGTCCCGTCCAGTACGGACGTACGCAGCAGTTGTGCGAGTTGCTTGGCATCGTGCTCGACCACACTGGTGCGGTCGACCGCCTCCTGCGCACGAGCCGTCTCGTGCGCCAGTTTGTCTTCACGAGCCTTACGTTTGGCAGCAGCTTCTGCGGCCTTCCGAGCCTTCTCCCGCTCGCGCACCTGTCGCGCGAGCTCCCGCGCGTATGGATCATTCCCGCCCGCCACTGCTTGCCCCCAGCTCAGTAACTCGCCGTTGTCGTGGAGCCTTCCGCAGTGCTCGCAACGGGCACTGCGGAAGGCTTCCCAGACGCTGAACTGCCCATGACGGACGCCGGTCGAACCTCAGCCCTGGACTACTGGCGGGGATTCCGTGCTCTCATTCGCCTGTCGCGGCTGCACGCCTGACGATGTCCGACAGCGGGCCGCGATACGTGGTGCCGAGTTTGCTCACGACTCCGCAGTGGGGCCAGGGCCGTTCTTCAACCTGCTCGCGTAGTTTTCGGGCAGCAACACACGATCGCCGACCTCAAGCGGGGTGCTTCCCTGCCAGCGATAGGCACATCCGCCGACGTCTACTACCTGGTGGCCCCTACTTCGTACACGCGCTGGGCGTCATCCAGCTGCTCCTCAAGCTCCTTGACCCGTCGTTCCGACCGTTCGATCCGCGATGCGGAGAAGCTCGCGGCGCTCTCACTTCCGGACTTGTAGCCCTCGTTCCAGCCGCGCCGATGTGCCTCAGCTATGGCCTTGTCCTTCTCGGTGGCGTGCGTACCGCATGCCACATCCGAACCCGACACCTGGATTCTGCACGGGTTGCCGGCACGGGTCGGGCGCCCGCAGAGGCGCTCCTGCTGATTGATCATGTGGGTCCCCCTGGGAAAACAGGCCGAGATTTTCTCTCAGATCGGTGCTGGAGGGACCGCGGAATCCGGTCATTACTGATGATCTGCTGATGAGGTACACGGCGAGGTCGACGTCCTGGCTCAATGGACGTATGGAGATCGGGGAGCGCTGGGCATATCGAGCCCTACCGAAGGCGTTGGGTGGCGCGGTGCGCCAGGTGGAGATCGTTCGTACGGGCGATTCCGGTAGATCCGGGCACGTTCACGTGCGGTTCCTGGACGGAGACGAATCCGGCCTGCAGGAGTGGGTGAGCCCGGCCTGCCTGATGTCCGCATGGAGGGACCTCGAGTCTTTCTCGGCAGATGACTTGGCAGAACGGCTTTTGGCCGAGGCGTCGAGGGGCGTCCGTGGGAGCGCCGAGTTCGAGGCGGCTCGGATGATCACCGGTTTCGTTCGGCCCAAAGGGCGCCTGCGACTGCGTAAATACGAGGACGTGGTGAACGTCCACGGCAAGCCCGCCCGGACGACCTTCGAACGCCTTCGCGTGGACGCGGACTACTTCTGACTCAACCGTCGTAAGAAGCGGGCAGGTGCGGGTACGCAAGGACGGTTACGTCATCAGCGGAGGTGCCGCCGACGCCGAGCGCGAGGCTTCGGAGATGTCCGAGCCGGTCGTCCAAGAACTCCTCGACGCACTCCTCGGCGCCACATGGCGCTCGGGAGAGCGAGTGAAGGAAGTGACGCTGGCCCGACGGCTCGAGATCTCTCGGCGGGCCCTGCGCGGGGCACTGCGCGTGCTCGACGCGGATGGTCTGCTCGAGGCGCTGCCGGACGGAGGAGTCGCCGTCCCGCACGTCGACATCAACACTGTCCTCGACCTGTACGCGGTCCGCTCGGCTCTCGGCACCCTGCTGTTCCGCCGGGCCGCGGTGTTGCACTCATCCGAACTCCACCAGGTTCGCGCCGCCTTGGGCGAGGTGCGCGCCATTGCCAAGAAGCATGCCCACGACCGCATCGGGGGAGGGGATCTGCACTTCCAGGACATGATCGCCAGGACCGCCGACATGCCCCAGGCCAGCCTCTTCTTCCAGCAACTCACGCTGCGTCTGCGGATGTTCATCACGGTCCTGGGACTGGACTTCGCGGACGGCGCCGTCGACCTCATCGCCCGTGAGGACGGGCTGATCTTCGACGCGCTGCGGGAGGGCGACGGCGAGGAGGCGGCGCGCCTGTGGCGCGTCAAGGTCGAACGCAGCGTGCGCTACATGGCGGCCCAACTCCCCGACGAGAACTTCGACCCCCACTTGTGGACCACCCTCGCCGGGGCACCGGAACGCAGGGCGGGAGACCCGCGACAGGCCAAGCCCGTGAACCGCCTTGCCCAGGCTCAGGCTTCTACTGGGGCTTGACTCCTACCTCGGAGGTGCGGGGGCTTCGGCGAGGGCCGGATCACGGCTGCCGGCCGGTGGATTCGGCCGCGGGCGATGCGCGTTGCGCCGGTCGCGGTGCGGTCATGTCGAGCAGGAGCAGAGCGTCGTGGTCCGGGCTGCCGGGTTCGGCGGTGTAGACGCCGATGCGCTGACCGGGGGTGCCTTCCACCTGCAGGGACTGCGAGGTCAGGGTGACCGTCCCGACCTGGGGGTGCTGGAACGTCTTGTGCGCGTGCTTGCGTCCGGTCACTTCGTAGCGTTCCCACAGGCCCGCGAAGTCGGGGCTCTTGAGGAGGAGTTCGCCGACGAGGTGGGTGAGGTCGGGGGCGTCCGGGGCAGTTCCGGCGACGGCGCGCAGGCGGGCGACGCATCCGGTGATCTGCCGGTCCCAGTCGGGGAAGAGGTCGCGGGCCGCGGGGTGCAGGAAGAGGTAGCGGGCCAGGTTGCGCTGGTTGACGGGCCAGTCGTCGAGACCCGCGTAGAGGGCGAGGCCGCCCGGGTTCCAGGCGAGCATGTCCATGCTGCGGCTGATGACATAGGCCGGATTCGGGCGCAGTGATTCGAGCAGCAGTTTGAGGTGGGGGCGCACGGTGCGGCTGGGCGCGGGCGGTGGTTCGGAGACGTAGCGGGCGGCCCGGGCGGCGAGCTCGCGCAGGTGCTGGTGTTCCTGGTCGTCCATGTGCAGGGCGCGGGCGAGCGAGTCGAGGACGGCGGGGCTGGGGCGGGTCTCCTTGCCGCGTTCCAGGCGTACGTAGTAGTCGATGCTGATGCCGGCGAGGGTGGCCAGCTCCTCGCGGCGCAGGCCGGGGGTGCGACGGATGCCGGCGCCGACGGTGAGGCCGACGTGTTCGGGGCTGGTCTGGGTGCGGCGGGCGCGCAGGTAGCGGCCCAGCTCGGCGCCCTCGCTGTGCGCGCTCTCGGATGCCATGACTCCAGTCTCACCCGCTCAGTAGCAGCCGTGCAGCCGGGAGGGGGGCCCTGCCATTACCCCTGAAGACCCCGCCCTGCCACACCGGAGCAATCCGGGCGAAGGTGAAGGAGCAAGACGCCGACACCCCGGAACACCGCCGGAGCCACCCCGGGCATGACGTGGCCGGGCGGGAGCGAGGGTGCCGGGCGACGCCACGAACCGGAGAGGGCGAAATGCGCTACATCAAGTTGCGTGACCTGGAGGTTTCCCGGATCGGTCTCGGTGCGATGGGGATGTCCCACGGCTACACCGGTGCCGGTACCGACGAGGCGGAGTCGATCAGGACCGTGCACCGGGCGCTCGAGCTGGGCGTCACGCTCATCGACACCGCCGAGATCTATGGCCCGTACACCAACGAGGAACTGCTGGGGCGGGCGCTGAAGGGGCGCCGGGACCAGGTGGTGCTGGCCACGAAGTTCGGCCTGGTCTCCCACGGCGGTGACGGCGCCTGGAACATCGACTCCGGCCCGGCCAACATCCGTACCGCCGTCGAGGGGTCCCTGAAGCGGCTGGGCACCGATCACATCGACCTGTACTACCAGCACCGGGTGGATCCGGACACGCCGGTCGAGGAGACCGCCGGCGCCGTCCGCGAGCTGATCGCCGAGGGCAAGGTACGCGCGTTCGGCCTCTCCGAGGCCGGACCTGACACGATCCGCCGAGCCCACGCCGTCCAGCCGGTCACCGCGGTCCAGTCGGAATACTCCCTGTGGACGCGCGGGATCGAGGAGCGCGTGCTGCCCGTCCTGCGGGAGCTGAACATCGGCCTGGTGCCGTTCTCGCCATTGGGCCGCGGCTTCCTGACGGGCACCGTCCGCGCCACCGACCAGTTCGACGAGGGCGACTTCCGGCGCGACAATCCCCGCTTCACCGGCGAGAACTTCCAGCGCAACCTGGCGATCGCCGACGAGGTGCAGGGCGTGGCCGCCGAAGTCGGTGTCACGCCCGCACAGGTGGCCCTGGCCTGGCTGCTCGCCCAGGGAGACGACATCGCCCCGATCCCCGGCACCAAGCGCGTCAGCCGCGTCGAGGAGAACACCGCCGCCGACACCGTCACGCTGACCGGCGAGCAGCTCGACAAGCTCAGCAGCCTGCCGCCTGCCGCAGGCGACACACACACCGAGGCGCAGGCGCAGATGCTCGAACGCTGATCCGCCCCCCCCTCGCGACAGCCCACCCCCGTTTGGAGTAGCACCCCTCATGCGCGCAGCAGTGATGTACGGAGCCGGCGACGTCCGCGTCGAGGACCGGCCCGACCCCAAGATCGTCCAGCCGGCCGACGCCGTGGTCCGCACAGTCGCCTCGTGCGTGTGCGGCAGCGACCTGTGGCCCTACCGGTCGATGCCCGCCACCGGCACCGGCCGTCCCATGGGGCACGAGTTCCTCGGGGTCGTCGAGGAGACCGGCGCCGACGTGACCGGGCTGAAAGCGGGTGACCTGGTCGTCGCCCCGTTCACCTACAGCGACAACACCTGCGACTACTGCGCCAAGGGCCTGCACATCTCGTGCCGCAACGGCGGCCGGTACGGCTTCGACGGCGTCGACGGCGGGCAGGGCGAAGCCGTCCGCGTCCCGTATGCCGACGGCACGCTGGTGAAGCTGCCGGTGGCCGCCGACTCCGCGCTGCTCCCGTCCCTGCTGGCGCTGTCGGACGTGATGACCACAGGCCACCACGGCGCGGTCACCGCCGGCGTCGCCCGCGGGGACGCGGTGCTGGTCGTCGGTGACGGCGCGGTCGGCCTGTGCGCGGTGATCGCCGCGAAGCGGCTCGGTGCCGACCGGATCGTCCTCGCCGGCCGCCATGAAGCGCGCACCGACCTGGGCCGGGAGTTCGGCGCCACCGACGTCGTCGCCGAGCGCGGTGAGGAGGGCATCGCCCGCATCCGCGAGCTGACCGGCGGCGTCCACAAGGTGATCGAGGCCGTCGGAACCCGACAAGCCCTCGACACCGCCCTGGGCGCGGCCCTGGACGGCGGCACCATCAGCCGCCTCGGCGTCCCGCAGTACGAGCAGGGGCCGATCGGACCCGCCGCATTCATGCGCAACATCACCCTGACCGGCGGCGCCAGCCCCGCCCGCGCCTACATCGAGCAGCTACTGCCCGACGTCCTGGACGGCACCGTCGCCCCCGGCCGCGTCTTCGACCAGACCTTCGCCCTCGACCGGACGCCGGACGCCTACCGGGCCATGGCCGACCGCCAGGTCCTCAAGGCCCTCATCACCCCCTGACACCCCCACTCCACCTTCAGCAGAGGAACATCCCCCATGCAGTACGTGACCTTGAGCAACGGTGTCGAGATGCCGCTCCTCGGATTCGGCGCCTACCAGATACCGGCCGAGGACACCGAGCGCGCCGTGTCCGACGCGCTGGCCGCCGGCTACCGCCTGCTGGACACCGCGGCCGCCTACGGCAACGAAGAAGCCGTCGGCCGCGCCATCAAGTCCAGCGGCATCGCCCGCGGGGACCTGTTCGTCACCACCAAGCTGTGGGTCCAGGACGCCCCGGCCGAGGACAACACCCGCCGTGCCGCCGAGACGTCCTTGGACAAGCTGGGCCTGGACCACCTCGACCTGTACCTCATGCACCAGCCTTTCGGCGATGTCTACGGACAGTGGCGCGCCATGGAAGCCCTCCACCGTGAGGGCCTGGCCAAGGCGATCGGTGTCGCCAACTTCTACCCCGACCGGCTGCTCGACCTGATCGTCAACAATGAGATCACCCCAGCGGTCAACCAGATCGAAACGCACCCGTTCTTCCAGCGTGCCGACTACCAGGCCCTGATGCGCGAGCACGGCGTGCAGATCCAGTCTTGGGGAGGCTTCGCCGAGGGCAGGAACGACCTGTTCACCCATCCGCTCCTGGCCGAGACCGGCAAGGAGTACGGCAAGTCGGTCGCGCAGGTCGTGCTGCGCTGGCTGATCCAGCGCGGCGTCGTCGCCATCCCCAAGTCGGTGCGCGCCGAGCGCATGGCGGAGAACATCCATGTCTTCGACTTCGAACTCACCGACGAGCAGATGGCCCGGATCGCCACCCTGGACACCGGCAGCTCGCTGTTCTTCGACCACCACGACCCCGAGATCGTCACCTGGCTCGCCGAGCGCCGCCTCGACGCATGACCGCCGCGCCACGACGGCGCGCGCTCCTGCGAGTGACTCAGCCTGTTGTGGGTTGCTGTTTGGGTGAAGGGGATTCTTGGGTGGCGGCCCACGAGGCGAGCAGGCGCAGGCCCTCTTCGGAGGCGGAGCCGGGTTCGGCGGTGTAGATGGTCAGGGTCAGGCCGGGCTCGGCGGTCATGTCCAACCCTTCGTAGGCGAGGGTGAGTTCACCGACCGCCTGATGGTGGAAGCGTTTGGTGCCAGTGCCGTGGCGGCGGACGTCGTGGGCGCCCCAGCGCGTGCGGAACTCGTGGCTGCGGGTGGACAGTTCACCGACGAGGGCGCCCAGGCCGGGTGGTGCGGCGTCGGGGGCGGGTGAGGGCGTCGGAGCCGTCGGCGGCCTGGGCGAGGTTCAGCAGGTGGGTGTGTTCGGCGTCGTCGAGCCGGAGCATGCGGGTGCCATCTTTGACCTCACGCTGCCCCTCGACCAGGTCGCCGAGGGCTACAAGGCGATGGACGAACGCCGCGCCATCAAGACTCCCCTCCCCCTGACCCACCGCCTCACCGTCGCCGGGGCTGCGCATGCGCCCCGGCCCCGGCCACCTTTGTGAAGGACGCACCCGACCACGCTCGCTCTCGTCGGCGCAGGCCCCGGCCTGGGGCTCGCCACCGCCTGCCGCTTCGCCTCACCAGTCGTGCACGGATCCGTCCCGCAGCCTGTTCACCGGCAGGTACTTGCGCTCGTACGGGAAGCGCTCGGCGGCCTTCTCGTCGAACTCGACGCCGATGCCGGGGCGGTCGCCCGGGTGCATCAGGCCGTCCTCGAACGTCCAGGACGTCTCGAACACCTCCTCGTAGCCGGGGAGATGGGCCATGTACTCCTGCATCCCGAAGTTCGGGATCGACAGGTCGACGTGCAGCGCGGCCGCGAGCGACGCGGGCGAGAGGTCACCCGCGCCGTGCGAGCCGGAGCGGACCCCGTACAGCTCGGCGAGCGAGAAGATCCTGCGCAGATGCGTGATGCCGCCGGCGTGCGAGACGGAGGTGCGGATGTAGTCGATGAGGCGGTCGGTGATCAGGTGCCGGCAGTCCCAGATCGAGTTGAAGATCTCGCCGACCGCGAGCGGTGTCGTGGTGTGCTGCCGGATGAGGCGGAAGGCCTCCTGGTCCTCGGCCGGGGTGGGGTCCTCGATCCAGAACAGGCGATACGGCTCGAGGGACTTGCCCAGGCGGCCCGCCTCGATGGGGGTGAGCCGGTGGTGCACGTCGTGCAGCAGGTGGAAGTCGTAGCCGAACCGCTCGCGGACGGCGGACATGTACGTCGGCACGAAGTCCAGGTAGGCGCCGGTGTCCCAGACTTCCTCGGTGGGCAGCGCCCCGTCGGCCGGCTCGTAGGTGTCGCCGTCGCCCTTGCGCATGCCGTACACCCGCTCCAGACCGGGCACCGCCGCCTGTGCGCGCACCGCGCGGAAGCCCTTGTCGAGGAAACGCTGTACGTCGTCGAGGAGTTCGGGGACCGTGTTGCCGCTGGCGTGGCCGTAGACGGTGACGCCGTCACGGGCCGCGCCGCCCAGCAGTTGGTACACGGGCAGGCCCGCGACCTTGCCCTTGATGTCCCACAGGGCGACGTCGACGGCGGCGATCGCCGTCATCGTGACCGGGCCGCGCCGCCAGTAGGCGCCCTTGTACAGGTACTGCCACACCTGCTCGATGCGGGCCGGGTCCTTGCCGATCAGGGTGGGGCAGACGTGGTCGCGCAGGTAGGAGGCGACGGACAGCTCGCGGCCGTTGAGGGTGGCGTCGCCGATGCCGGTGACACCGTCCGAGGTGGTGATCTTCAGGGTGACGTAGTTGCGGCCGGGGCAGGTGACGAAGACCTCGGCCGAGGTGATGGTGGCCATGGGGTGCCGTTCTTCTCGATGGGGGAGCGCGGGGGCAGGGGGCGGTGCCGGCCGGCACACGGATCCGGCGGCCGGCACCTGGATCAGGTGCGGGCGGAACGCAGCGCGGCCTCGATGCCGTGCACGGCAAGCGTGTGCGCGAACTCGCCGACCGCATCGCCGAGTCCGGCGTGCTGGGCGACCTCCGGCGGCAGCAGGTCGCCTTCGCGGAGCAGCAGCCGGGCCGCGTCGGCGGGACCGCCGGCACGGGCCGCGAGCTCGGCCAGGCGCGACCGGGCGCCGTCGTGGACCGTGCCGAGCGCCCGCTCGTCGTAGGCGTCGTCGGCCGTGATGACGCGCACGTACGCGGCGAGGCCGAGAGCGAGGACGCGGGGGACGCGCCCCGCCGCCAGCGACTCGGCGAGCACCCCCGCCCAGCGGACCGGGATCTTCAGGGAACCGTCGGAGCCGACCTGCGCGGTGCGGTGGCCGAGCGCCGGATTGGCGAACCGGTCGAGGAGTTCGGTGACGTAGGCCTTGCCCGGCATTCCCCCGGGCTCCGGGACCGTCGGCAGGATCTCCTCGCGCATCGCGAACTCCACGGCACCGCCGAGGAGTTCGTCCGTCACCGACTGGTCGATGCAGCGGTGTCCGCGCAGCAGGCCGAGGTAGGCGAGGAGCGAGTGGGCGCCGTTAAGGAGCCGCAGTTTCATCAGTTCGTACGGGGCGACATCGTCCGTGAACACCGCGCCCGCGTGCTCCCACGCCGGGCGCCCGGCGCGGAAGTCGTCCTCCATGACCCACAGTCGGTACGGCTCGGCGGGCACCGGCACCGAGTCGCGGACGCCGAAGGCGCGGGCGACCAGGTCACGGTGCTCGTCGGTGGTGGCGGGCGCGATCC
The DNA here is from genome assembly GCF_053644375.1 of Streptomyces sp. NPDC055400. Classification (NCBI taxonomy): domain Bacteria; kingdom Bacillati; phylum Actinomycetota; class Actinomycetes; order Kitasatosporales; family Streptomycetaceae; genus Streptomyces; species Streptomyces sp. NPDC055400. The sequence goes on from NZ_JBSHLM010000018.1 coordinate 224,410, forward strand.
GGTCCACCATGGTGGTCGGCGTGGTGAGCGAGCTCGCGACGTAGGCCTGCAGCTCGGGGCGTTCCGCGGCGGGCAGCGCGGCGACGAACTCGTCGATGAGGGCGCGCAGTCGGTGCCCGTTGTTCATGAGGTTGTCGCAGCTGAGCACGGTGACCGGTGCCCCGTCGGTGCGGGCCCGGTGCTGGAGTCCGCGCACGATCAGGCCGAGGGCGGTGCGGGGCGTGCCGCCCGCGAGGTCGGCGCGGACCAGCGGGTCGTCGAGGTCGAGGCGGCCGTCGGCGCCGAAGGTGTACCCCTTCTCGGTCACCGTGAGGGAGACGATGCGTGTGGTGGGGCTGCCGATCGCGGCGACGACCTCGGCGCCTTGTCCGTCGGCGACGAGGCCCGGATGGTGCACCCCGGGCACGGTCGCGGCGACGCCCGCGTCGCGGCGCAGAGTGAGGACCGTGTAGAGCTGGTCCTGTTCCGCCATGCCGGTCAGTACAGGGCGCGGGCCTCGGGCCGCGCTCGTCGAGACACCGGTGATGCCCCAGGGGCCGGGGCTGTGGCGCAGGGCGTCGGCCGTGTGGACAGCCTGGTGGGCGCGGTGGAAGTTGCCCATGCCGAGGTGGACGATGCCCGGTTCGGGGGTGGGCGGAGGCAGCTTCAGGCCGGCCACGGGGAGCGCGGTACGGGACAGGCGGGGCAGGGTGCGCAAGGTCATCGTCAGACCTCCCGCGCCGGCTCGACCAGGACCTTCATCTGCGACGGGTCGGTCAGCGCGACCTCGAGCGCCTCGGCCGCCCGCTCCAACGGGAAGGCGGAGGTGACCAGTTCGGCCAGACGGACACGCCCCGCGAGCGCGGCGGCCGCCGCGAAGTCCCCTGCCCCGTACCGGAACGAGGTCACGAGGGACAGTTCCTGACGCTGCATCCACGCCAGCGGCAGCTCGGTCACCGGTCGGCCCGGATTGCCGACCACCACAGCGGTGCCGCCGGGGCGCAGCGCGCGGATCCCCGACACGAGGGCGGGCCCCACGCCGGAGCAGTCGAACACGGCGTCGTAGCCGTCCGGCGAGGCGAGCGCGTGGGACCGCTCCGGATCGGGCGCGAGGCCGGCGGCGTCCACCGTGTGCAGGCCGAGCCGCGCCGCGAACTCCCGCCGCTCGGCCGCCACATCGGACACCGTGACGGCCCCGGCGCCGACGGCCGCCGCGACCTGCGCGACCAGCACGCCGATCGGCCCCGCCCCGGTGACCAGCACCCGGTGACCGGGGGCGAGCGCGGCGCGGCGCACCGCGTGCACGGCGACGGCGAGCGGCTCGATGAGCGCGCCGAGCCGGACGTCCGTCGACGCGGGCAGCGGATGCACGAAGTCCCGCGGCACGCACACGTACTCGGCGAGCGCGCCGTCGGTCGGCGGCGAACCGAAACAGGTGCCGTGCGGGCAGAGGTTGTAGCGCCCGGCCCGGCACAGCGCGCACGTGCCGCACGGGTGCGCGGGCTCGATCGCCACGGCCGTGCCGTGGGGCAGGTCGTCGGCGCCTGCGCCGTGGCCGACGACCACGCCGGCCGGCTCGTGGCCGAGGACGGTCGGCTGCCGCAGGACGTTCGGGCCGTTCTCGCCGTGGGCGTAGTAGTGCAGGTCGGACCCGCACAGCCCGACGGCACGGACGGCGACCAGGACCTGGCCCGGCCCGGGCTCGGGCACCGGGCGGTGCTCGACGCGCACGTCCTTGGGGCCGTGCAGCACCGCGGCGCGATGTATGGACTCGACGGGCTCGACCGACTGGGCCGACTCGACCGACTGGGCCACGGGGCGTCCCTTTCTCTCGTACGGGGATGGAGCGGGCCGGGGCGGGCCAGGGAGTGTCCGGCCATGATCTGCCGGACACCCCTCAGCGCACCGGCAGCGGTTCGACGCGCTTGATCACGAACGCGTAGGTGAGGGCGCCGACGACGGACAGGGCGCCGGACACCAGGAGCGGCACCAGGTACGAGCCTGAGGAGGATGCCAGCAGGAATCCGGTGACGATCGGGCCGAGGATCCCCGCCACGTTCGAGGCGAAGTTCTGGATACCGGCGAGCGAGGCGACATGCCCGGCGGTCGGCGCCACGTCGGCGGGCAGCGACGCGACGGACGCGGTGGAGAAGGTCAGCGAGGCGTAGCTGAGGGAGAGCAGCGCGAGGGCGCCGGTCGCGGTCGGCACGACGACGGCGAGCGCGATCACGGACGAGCACAGCGTGCCGGAGACCAGGCAGGTCTTGCGGACCTTGGTGGTGGACCAGCCCTTGCGGAGCAGCCGGTCGGCGGTGAACCCGCCGAGCAGCGACCCGAAGATGGCGACCAGACCCGGGACCGTACCGAAGAAGCCCAGCTTGAGGAGGTCGAAGCCGCGCTCGTCGACGAGGTAGCTGGGGAACCAGGTGATGAAGAAGTAGATGACGTAGTTGAGGCAGAAGAAGCCGAGCATCATGCCCCAGACCGTCCGGTAGCGGAACAGGTCCCGCCAGCGCACCTTGGGCGCGTCCGCCTCGTGCGCGGGCGTCTCGTCGGTGTGGGCGCCGCCCGCCTCGATGTAGGCGCGCTCCTCGGCGGTCAGCTTCGGGTGGTCGGCGGGCTCGTGGTAGAGCCGCCACCAGCCGATGATCCACAGGAAGCCGAGCAGGCCGCAGGCGATGAACGCGACCCGCCAGTGGAACACGGAGACCAGCATCGTCACCAGCGGCAGGGCGATGGCCGTGCCGACGCGCGCGCCGTTGTCCCAGACGCTGTTGGCGAGGGTCCGTTCGTGACGGGGGAACCAGCGGGAGACGGCCTTCGCGGGTGCGGGATAGCCGGCGGCCTCACCGGCGCCGAGCAGCATCCGGGCGCCGACGAGCGAGCCGACACCGCGGACCAGGCCCATCCCGACGGTGGCCAGCGACCACCAGATGGCGCCGATCGCGAAGACCCGCTTCACGCCGTACTTGTCCAGGAGCGCCCCGGCGGGCAGTTGGCACAGCGCGTACGTGATGAAGAAGGCACTGAGGATGAAGCCCTGCGTCTCGGGACCGATGTGCAGGTCGTGCGACATGGACGGCAGCGCGACGCTGAGCGTGGAGCGGTCCAGGTAGTTGACCGCGAGGCCGCCGAAACACAGGACGGCTATGCCCCAGCGGACGTTGTTCCCCCGGCCGCGCGGGCGGGCGGGGAGTGAGGTGCCGGGCGGGGCGGCCGGCGACTCACTCTCGGTGACGGAGCGGGTGGTCATCGTTGACCTCCGGTCGAGGGGGACGTGCGGACGTGACGGTAGGCGGTTCGCGAGAGCGGGCACAGACGTGTCCAGAGCGGGGACAGGGACACGGGTGCGGCCAAGGGGGTCCGTTGACCTCCGCGTCATTTTTTACCCTCGTCCGCACTTACATACAAGCCTTGTATGTAAGTATCCTCGCAGCTGAGGTGAGAAAGTGAGCGTCATGGCAGCTCAGCGGCGGGAAACGAGACAGTCACGAGGGACCGAGGCGGAGGCACCGCGTCCGCGCGAGTCGGTCCGGACTCGGGTGCACGCCCTGCTCCGGGCGCGGATCACTTCCCTCGCGCTCCTGCCGGGCGCGCCCCTGTCGGAGAACGAGCTGGCCGGGGAGCTGGACGTCAGCCGCACCCCGGTACGCGAGGCGCTGATCCTGCTGGGCGAGGAGTCGCTGGTCGACGTCTTCCCCAAGCTCGGTACGTTCGTCTCGCGGATCAGCGTCGACGCCGTCCTGGAAGCCCAGTTCATGCGGGAGGCGCTCGAACTGGCGGCGCTGCGCGAGGCGGTGAAGAAGGCCGGCGCGCAGGACATCACGGCGCTGCGCGCCGTCCTCGACGCACAGCGGGCCGCGCTCGAGGCGGGGGACGCGGACGTGTTCTTCGAGCAGGACGAGGCCTTCCACCGCCGCCTCATGGAGGCGAGCGGCCACCGCACGCTGTGGCGCACGGTGGCGACCGCCAAGGCGCACCTCGACCGGGCCCGCCGGCTGAGTCTGCCGCTGCCGCACCGGATCGAGACGCTGATCGACGAGCACACGACGGTGGTCGACGCCCTGGAACGGCGGGACGGGGCGCGCGCCGAGGACGCGCTGCGCGGGCACCTTCAGGGCGTCTTCGACGACATCGGAACGATCCGGGCGAGCCATCCGGAGCTGTTCGCGGATCCGCATGAGCAGCCGGGTGCCCCGCCCCGCCCGCGAGTCCATCCCGGGCTGCGCGCCTGACGTCGCTCACGCCGGGGGCGGCTCGTCCGCGTCGACCTGGTGTTCCAGGACGGGGACGGAAGAACGGCGGCCCGGTCGTGGGTGGCGCGTCAGTCGTCCTCGTCGTCCGCCGGCGGGTATGCCTCGTCGATGACCCAGTGTTCCCCGCCCTCGGTGGAGATCGCGCAGAGCCGGGTCCCGTCGGGTGAGCGGGTGAGGAACTCGATGCCGCCGGAGGGATCCGCGAGCCGGGAGAGGTCGGTGCCGTCGGTGAGACAGACGCGGAGCCAGCCCTGGCTCATGCCGGCAGCCGTGAGGAACGCGCCGTCAGGTGTGACAATGCCCCGCCGGCGGGCCGTCGACAGCCACAGGTCCTGTGCTCGACGCAGGGCGTCGTCGTCCCGCTTCGGCACCCGGGCCCACGGCACGGTGTCGATGTGCGCCGTCACCCGGAAGGCTTCGGTGACCGTCGGGCTCGTCCCGTCGTCAAGGAAACCCCCGACATCCAGCCCGGCTTGATGGAAGCGATCCGTGATGTCCTCGTTGTTCACTGTGGTCCCTGTCGATCAGTTGTTCTTGTGGAAGAAGTGGTGGTCCCCACCCGGTTTGTCCAACGCGCGATAGCGTTCCATCGTGCTGTAGCCCTCTCGCGTGTTGTCCCAGCCGAAGTTGACGAGGTCTCGGCTCCGGTCCGCCTCGGTGAAGCCCTTGGGCGCCCCGGCGTGGAAGTGGGGTCCCGCCGGATCGTGAGTGTGCTCGACGACCACTCTGGAGCCGTCCGGAGTCTCGAACTGCCGGAAGTTGCCCCAGTGGGTGGGGTCCTTCGAGTAGACGTGCCCGGGCATGTGCTTGAGGGTCTTGTCCCCCATGACCACCCATTCCGCGTCCGGGGCGGCCCCGTAGGGGACGCCGGCCACCTCGAAGGCCGCCCTCTCGGCGTCCTCCCGGCGCTCGAAGGGGTTGGAGTGCTCGCCCTTGGGCGGACACTCCGGCGCGAGCCCGAGCGGGTCCGACCAGGTGTGCGGGTTGTCCACATAAGAGGACGGGTTGGGTGCCGGAGTCAGGCCGAGCGGATCGGGTGAGACATAGCGTGCCGTCTCGGGGTCGTAATGGCGGAAGTAGTTGTAGTGCAGGCCGGATTCCGGGTCGAAGTACTGCCCGGGGAAACGGAGCGGCGTATACGTGCTGCTGTCACTCGCCCAGGCCGTCGTGCCCCACACGGTGCTGCGCCGGCGCCACGCGATGTCCCCGGACTCGTCTATGAGCTCCGTGGGAGTGCCGACGAGGTCGGTGACCATGGCGAAGAACCGCGAGTCGACCTCCTGCGGGGTCATCGGGCGCTCCTCGCCCGGTGACCCGGGTGCCAGCACCCGCTCGGTCTGGGTGAGGGGCCGTTGGCCGGCGTGGTCCCAGGTGAGGGCGACCGGCCGGGGCAGCTCCGGCGACATCGTCACCTGCTCGCAGAGGTTCGTGCCGTCCCAGGTGAACACGGTGCGCTCGATGACGGTCTCGCCGTCGGGTGCCAGACAGGTCTTCGCGCTGCGTCGCCCCAGCGCGTCGTACGTGTACTGCCACCGCCTGCCGTCAGGGGTGACCGTGGAGACGAGTCGGTCCTCGGGGTCCCACTCGTAGCGCCAGACCTCTGTCGAGCCCGAGAGGCGGCGCTTGCGGCGCACGGTGACACGGCCCAGCGCGTCGTGCTCGTAGTGAACACGTCCCGCCCGGGTGAGGCGGGTTCCGGAGTACGAGCGCGCGCCGGTGGCCGCATGGCCCGGATGCTCCTTCGGCCAGGAGGCAGCGGTCAGATTGCCTGCGAGATCGTAGGCGTACGACTCCGACCAGCCGTTGCCCTCGACGCCGGTCACGCGGCCGATCACGTCCAGCTCGAACCGCTGGGTGCCGGACACGAGGTCCTCGACGCCCAGCAGGTGGCCGTCCGCGCGGTAGGTGTACGCGCGGCGCTGGACGCACCGGCCCTCGCCCGACGCGGTGACGGACTGCGTGGTGAGGCGGCCCAGCTCGTCGAAGGAGTTGGCCAGTGCGAGGGAGGTCCCGACGCGGCGACCGATCTCGTGGCCGGCGGCGTCGTAAGCGAAGCCCACATCACGCCCCGCGGTGGTCAGCTGCACGCTGCGCCCTGCCACGTCGTAGGTCCAGGCGGACTCGGCGCCGCTGGGCGTGGTCCTCCCGGTCCGCCTCCCCAACTCGTCGTAGGAGCAGCTCAGTACGCGACCGTCGACCGTCTCGGAACGTACGCGCCCGAAGCGGTCCCGCAGGATGGCGATCGAGCTGTCCGGCCCGTCGGACCGGGCGAGCCGGCCGGTGAGATCGTAGGCGAAGGTGGTGGCTCCCGCGGAGGTCTCCTTCCGCACGACCCTGCCGAGCTCGTCGTAGACGTAACGCACCGTATGGCCAAGGGCGTTGGTCCGGGCCGTCATGCGCCCGGCGGCGTCGTGCTCGTAGTGGACGCTCCGTCCGTCGAAGTCGGTCTGCCGGACCAGCCACCCGGCGCTGTCGTACTCATAACGCCAAGTGAGGCCCTGCGGGTTGGTGACCCCTGTGAGGCGCAGTTCCGAGTCGTGCGTGAACGTGTACTGCGCTCCGTCCGGCGTCGTGCGCGTGGCCGTCAGGTCGAAGTGCGTGTGGGTGCTTCGCGTCACGTTGCCGACGGCGTCGGTGTGGGTGGTGCAGTTGCCCTCCCCGTCGTACGACCACGTCTCGGTGCTGCCGTCCGGAGCGGTACGGCTGAGGAGCCGGCCCTCGGTGTTCCATTCCAGGCGGGTCGTCGCCCCGAGCGGGTCCCTGACGGCGACAGGCCGACCGAAGGCATCACGTTCGTACGTGGTGGTCGCCCCGAGCGGATCCGTGACCTCGACCGGAAGGCCGGCGCGATCACAGCGAATTGCTGTGGTCGCGCCGAGCGGGTCGACCACGGAGGTGAGGCGGCCCGCCGCGTCGTAGGTGAAGTGCGTCGTCGCACCGGCAGGGGTCGTGGCCGTCAGGCGGTTGCCGCGTTCGTCGTAGGTCTGGCGCCACGTCGTGCCGTCGGGATTGGTCACCTTTACCGGCAGGCCGAGCTGGTTGTACTCGGCGCGGGCCTCGCGCCCGTCGGCGCGCACCACGTGGATGAGGTTGCCCGCTTCGTCGTACCGGAAGGCGGTGACGTTTCCGAGTGGATCGGTGCGGGACAAGAGCCGGTCGAAGCGGTCACGCCGGTAGTGGGTGGTGGCTCCGAGCGGATCCGTCTCGGCGATCACACGGTGCGAGGCATCGACGAGGAACCGCCGGGTGTGGCCCTCGCCGGTCGTCGTCGTGGTGACGCGGTGCCCCGTGCGCGGGTCAGGCTCTGCGTAGGCCAGGCGAAGAGCCATATGGCCTTCCGCTCCGCCTTCGGCCACGCAGCGGTCCCGCTCGTCGTACTCGTAGGTGTACGAGCGGTCGTTGGTGTCGGTCCAGGAGGTGATGCGTCCGCGCTCGTCGTAGCTGAAGCGCAGCGGGAGCCCGGAGGAGTTGAAGACCTCGGTGAGATGGCCCTCGTCCGAGTAGCCGTACCTCTTGATCTCCAGGTTCCCGCGGCCGCCGGCGGCGTCGGCCAGCGCCAGAGCACGGACCCGTCCGCCGGAAACGGTGCACACCAGACGGTGGCCTCCGCTGGAGGTGATGGTCAGCGGCGTGCCCTCGGAGTCGTACTCAAAGGTGATCCAGTTGCCGTTGCGGTCATCGATCTGCTCGATCACCGCGGATCGCTCGCCCCGGTCGGCGAAGTGCCAGACGCGCCCGGTGCCCGGATCGCTGACCGTGTAACCGCTGTCGACACGGTTCAGCGGGCGACGGGGGCCGTGCGAGGGCAGTACGGGCACCCCGGGAGCGGGATGGGGATACACGAGAAGGAGACCGTCCTCCGTGACGAAGACCACCCCTTGCGCGTCGATCTCCAGGCGCTGGTCCAGCGTCGACGACCAGGACGGCCCGAACCAACGGCCGAGCTCGTACCCGGACTCGGCGCGACGCGTGAACGCGAGCGGCAGCGCTCCCGGCAGTTCGACATCGGTCTGCGGCAGATACATGAGCCCCGTGGCGAGGTCGACCGGGTCGGTGCCATTGCACTTCTTCTGCCCGTCGGGCTCGGCGTGGCGCTCGGCATCGCGCGTGGCGCGCCGTACGCCTGTCTCCGCACCTTCTTCCATTCCCTTCTTGAGCCCCAGGCGCAGGCCACCGCGGGCGAGTCCGGCGCCCTTGGTGCCGATGAGCTCAGGAAGGAGGCGCCCCACGAACTCGGAGGGGTCCTTTTTGAAGCCGTCGACGGCGGCGGTGACGATGCGTTCGGGGTGCGCGGCGGTGGAGACGAGGCCGGAGAGCGTCATGGAGACGTTCTGCATGTACGCGGCCGGGTGCGTGAGGTTGTAGGGGTCGGTGGGGTTCAGGCCGCGGGCGAAGTTGAGCAGTCCGGCGGTGCCTTTGAGGGCGCCGCCGACGACGTGGGTGAGCTCCGTGTTGTAGGCCTGGTAGCCGTCCACGAGGTCGTTGCCGAGGCGGTCGAGCGGCGGCGGCTCGGCGGGAGCGTGCGCGAGGGCCGCCTTGACCTTGCCCTGGGCGTCGGAGGCCGCGGTGTTGCGCTGCTTGCGCGCCTCGGCGAGCGTCTCGTGGGCCTTCTCGATGTCGGCCTTGCCGGGATCCTGGAACGGCTCGGGCTTCGCGCCGGGGTCCTCGTTCGCTTTGATCCTGGCGTTGTAGGCGTCGACTTTCTTGTTGTACGTGTCGACCGCGTCTTTGGACGCCTTCTGGCCCTTCTTGTAGAGCTCGACGGCCTCCTTGGCCTTGCCCTGCGCCCACTTGACGGTGTCGGCGTACGCGTCCAGCGCGCCGGCCGCCTTGTCGCAGGCGTCGGAGGCCTGGGCCCACTTGGTGGGGTGCACGCCGAACTTCTTGCGGAACGCGTCGCCGCCCTCGCCCGCCCATCCGGACGAGTCGACCTTCTTCATCCCCTGCGAGACGTGGTCGAACGCGGTGTGGAAGTCCTTGAGATGCTTGGCGGACTCGCGGATCTTGTCCGGGTTGCCGTGGACGAGTTCGTTGGCCTCCTCGGTCTGCCCGAGCTGCTGCTCGCCGGGCGTGGCACCGAGATCCGAGGCGACATCGTCACCCCAGTCCTCCACCGCGTCCGCGGCACCGTGCAGACCGACGTGGTCCAGCCCGTCGCCGACCTTGTTCGTCGCGTAGTCGACGCCTTCGCCGACCTTCTTCTTGCCCTCGTCGATGAGATCCTCACCGGCCGAAAGCCCTTTGTTGATACCACCCTTGACGCCGTCGACGATGTCGCCGAGCCCCATCAGCCCTCGCCCCCGCCCTGCTGCTGTCCGGCGGCCTTCGCCCGCTCCTCGGGCGACGGGCCGAAGGTGTCGTCGAGCATCTGGTCGTACGCGTCGTCGGAGACCCCAAGGGTGTTGTGCAGATTCTCCGGGTTGAGGCCCGCGGGGCCCAGCGTGTGCGACGTCATGACGTCTCGGCCCGCGTCCTTCCAGCCCTGGCCGCTGTTGGCGAGCGCCTGGTCGAAGGACTCCTTGCTGTAGTCCACGCCGCCGTACGCGCCCGACGTGGCGATGTCCTTCCAGCCCTTCTGGGTGACCTCTTCCTCGGTGGCGTACGGGTTGCCGATCGCGGAGTTCGCGACGACCTTGAACGAACCCTCGACGTACTGCTCGGTCTCGAAGTAGGTGCCGGCGGACAGGCCGGTCTTCACCGCGAACCCGTTGCCCTCGTTCACCAGCGAGCGCACGCCCCACTCCCAGCGCTCGCAGAACGACTTGAACTCTCCGGTGAGCCCTTCGTGCCCCAACTCCAGGCCGGACAGGGCGATGTCCGAGAAGCCGCGCCCGGCCCCGGCCTCACCGACCATGCCGAGCTCCTTCAGCTCGGCCAGGGCCTCGGTCAGACCCTTGGCGATCAGATCCAGACCGCCGGTCTTGAGGTCCTTGCCGCCGACCGCGCCGCCACCGCCGCCTCCGTCGCCGGTCATGAGCTGCCCCTCTCGCCCTCGTCACGGTCGACCGCCGCCTCGTCCGGCACGATGCCCCGCACCGGCGGAAACACCATGCCGTCCGGCCCGTCCGCACAGTCGAGTGCCACCCCGCACGGCACTCCGGCCGCGGGTACCGCCACGTCCAGCAGCTTCGCGCCCAGAATCGTCCGGTAGGTCCACTCGCGCGCGAACTCGCCCCGGGCCTGCGCATACCGGGTCAGTGCCTGCTCGTCGGAGAAGGCGAGGATGAAGCGGATGCCGTTCAAGTCCGCTGTCAGCAACCCCGGTTCGCCGTCCGGGCCGCCCTCGTCGCCGAGCGGGACCAGCACCGCCGTCCGCCGGAACTCGCCCAGCAACGCGGCGAACGCCCGCCTGCGTGCCTCCGCTTCGGGATCGTCGGCCACCGGATCCGCGACGACGGGCTCTGCGCTCCGGACGATCTGTTGCGGATCCGGTTGGGGATCCGGCTGCGGGGGCGAAGGCGGGGGTGAGGGCGTCACCGGCGCTTCGGCGGCAGGCGCGCCGCTCATCTCCGCGTAGTCGGCGAGTCGTGACCTTGGTGTCTGCGGCGGTTCGTCCACCGCGCCCCCGTACTCAGACATACCGTGCATCATCACAAGCGCACGTCGCCCGCCGCAACGCGCCTGCGTCACACCCCTGTCACAGCATCCTGCGACCGGCCCGAGCGGGCACGGCCGCTGAGCGGTCCGAGCGCGTGACGCCGAGTCAGCGGGGCGACGGACTGTCCGCGCGGAGTCCCGCTCACACGAACAAGGACAAACCGGGGTGCGAGGCCGGTTTGTCCTTGCTCGTGTGAGGGTGCCGTGACAGCCGCAGGAGTGGAGGCAGGCCCTAGGGATGTGAAGACAGGCCCTAGCTCAGGGTCTTGAGCGCTGCTGCCGCGTCGTACGGCTTCAGCTCGTCGAAACGGCCCTCCAGGACCTTCGCCGCCCACTCCGGGTCCTGGAGCAGGGCGCGGCCGATGGCGACCATGTCGAACTCGTCGCGCTCCAGGCGGTCGAGGAGGTCGTCGATGCCCTTGACCGCGGAGCCCTCGCCCATGAAGGCGCGGATGAAGTCGCCGTCGAGGCCGACGGAGCCGACCGTGATGGTGGGCTTGCCGGTGAGCTTCTTGGTCCAGCCCGCCAGGTTCAGGTCCGAGCCGTCGAACTCCGGGTTCCAGTAGCGGCGGGTGGAGGCGTGGAAGGCGTCGACGCCGGCCGCGGCGAGCGGGCTGAGGATCGCCTCGAGCTCCTCAGGGGTCTCGGCGAGCCGCGCCTCGTAGGCCTCCTGCTTCCACTGCGAGTAGCGGAAGATCACCGGGAATCCGGGGGAGACGTTCTCGCGGATCGCGGCGACGATCTCGGCGGCGAACTTCGTGCGGGCCACGGCGTCACCGCCGTAGCCGTCGGTACGGCGGTTGGTCCCGGCCCAGAGGAACTGGTCGAGCAGGTATCCGTGGGCGCCGTGCACCTCGACGCCGTCGAAGCCGATGCGCTCCGCGTCCTTGGCGGCCTGCGCGAACGCGCCGATGACGTCGTCCAGGTCGCCCTGGGTCATCGCCTTGCCCGTGCCCTCGGTGCCGTCGATGCGAAGGCCCGAGGGGCCGACGGCCGGGGCCTCCGCGAAGGGCGGCTTGCCCTGCTGGCGCACCATGCCGATGTGCCAGAGCTGCGGCACGATCGTGCCCCCCGCCGCGTGCACGTCCTCGGCGACCTTCGCCCAGCCGGCCAGCTGCTCCTCGCCGTGGAAGCGCGGCACCCGGTCGCTCTCGCCGGCCGAGTCGTGGCCGACGTAGGTCCCCTCGGTGACGATCAGGCCCACGCCCGCGGCGGAGCGGCGGGAGTAGTAGGACCGAACGTCCTCGCCCGGGATGCCGTTCGGCGAGAACATGCGCGTCATGGGCGCCATCGCGATGCGGTTCGGGACTTTCAGACCGTTCAGCGCGACAGGGCGGGACAGGATCTCGGCAGCGCGGGAAACAGGCGACGCGGCGTCAGTCACAGAGTGCTCCTCATAGGTACCAGTCGGTATGTGCACAAGCATGCAATCCGCGTGTGCCAACTGTTCCGGCCTCCATGACATTCCACAGGTCAGCCTCGTCCTCATGTGATCCGGGCCACGGCTTTGGGGTCCACGGGTGGCCGACGGCACCGGAAGGCCGCCGCGGCACACCGGCCGGCCGTGCGAGCGTCCCTCTGGGGAGGGAATGCCCGAGGGTCCCGGTCAGCGAGACGCTGGGACATGTAGCCGAGACGGAAGGCTATTCAGCGGCTCGTTCGATCTCCCTAAGGTTCAGGACATCAAGCGGGGCGCCGGGCCGGATCCGGAGTCGGTGTCCTCAACTCCGGCTGAAACAGGGAGAGTTACCGTGCGTGCAGTCATTCAGAAGTCCTTCGGTGGTCCCGAGGTTCTCGAGGTCGTCGAGACGCAGCGGCCGACGCCGCTCTCCGGTGAGGTCCTCGTCAAGGTGCACGCCAGCGCGGTCAACCCGGTGGACGTGGCCGTCAGGTCCGGCGCCTTCCCGCTGCTCGGCGAGCCCCCGTTCGGCGTCGGCTGGGACATCTCCGGGGTCGTCGAGGAGGCCGCCCCCGGCAGCCGGTTCGCCGTGGGCGACGAGGTCTACGGGATGCCGTTCTTCCCCCGCGCCGCCACGGGATACGCCGAGTACGTCGCGGCCCCGTCCCGCCAGCTGGCCCGTAAGCCCGCGTCGGTCGACCACGTGCACGCCGCCGCCATCCCCCTCGCCGCGCTCACCGCGTGGCAGGGCCTCGTGCAGGCCGCCGGCGTGAAGGAGGGCGACCGGGTCCTGATCCAGCGGGCGGCAGGCGGTGTCGGCCACTTCGCCGTGCAGATCGCCAAGGCGCGGGGCGCCCATGTGACCGCCACAGCCAGTGCGGCCCGGCACGACTTCCTCCGCGGCCTCGGCGCCGACGAGCTCATCGACTACCGGACCGCCGAATTCACCGACGTCGTCAAGGACGCCGACATCGTCCTCGACTCACTGGCCCAGGGCGATCGGTCCCTCGGCGCGCTGCGTCCCGGCGGCGTGCTCATCAGCATCCTGGAGCACGGTGACACGGAGCTCGCCGCGCGCGTGGAGGCGGCCGGGCGGCGTTTCGCCGGCATCTCGGTCGAGCCGGACTACGCCGCACTCGAGGCGATCGCCGAGCTCGTCGACGCGGGCGCGATCCGTCCGTACGTCGAGGAGACGTTCCCGCTGGCGGAGGCGGGCAAGGCGCATGAGCTGGTCGCGTCGGGACATGTGCAGGGCAAGATTGTCCTGACGGTCTGACCGGGACGGGCCGCACCAGGGAGGGCGAGGCCGGATGGACATCCTCACCGAGGCGCTGGCCTCGATGCGCACGGGACGCCCGGCGTCCGTCCGCACCAACGGCCGCGCCCCCTGGGGCCTGCGGCTGCCCCCGGTCGCCGGCGCGGGATTCCACGTGGTGCTGTACGGGACCTGCTGGCTGGTTCCACTGGAGGACGCGGCCCCGCATCTGAAGCCGATCCCGCTCAGCCCCGGCGACGTCGTCTTCCTGCGCGACGGGCGGGGCCACATCCTCGCCGACCACCCCTCCAGCCGGGCCGAGGAGCCCAGGGCCGAGCACTTCCGGGAGGGGTCGCCGATCGGCTCGGTGACGCTCGGCGGGGACGGCCCCGAGACCAGCCTGCTGTGCGGCAACTACCACCTGGACCAGGGCCGCCCGCACCCGCTGGTGCGCCAGCTGCCCGAAGTGGTCCACCTGCCGACGCGGCACGGCCGCCACCCGGAACTGAGCGCCGCGGTCCAGCTTCTCGGCTCCGAGCTGGAGAATCCGCGGATCGGCTCGGACGGCATCGTGCCCACCCTGATCGACTCGCTGCTCCTCTACATCCTGCGCGCCTGGCTGGACGATCAGCCGGCCTCGGCCGCGCAGGGCTGGGCCGCGGCGCTCGGGGACTCGGCTGTGGCGCCCGCGCTCGCGGCGATTCACGACGACCCCTCGATCCAGTGGACCGTCGAGGGGCTGGCCGAGCGGGCGGGTCTGTCCCGCGCCGCGTTCGCCAGGCGGTTCGCCGCGCTGGTGGGGGAGCCGCCCATGGCGTATCTGACCCGCTGGCGCATGACGACGGCGGCCCGGCTGCTGCGGGAGTCCGACGCGCCCTTGACGACGGTCGCCGCGCGCACGGGATACGGCTCCGAGTTCGCCTTCGCCAAGGCGTTCAAGCGGGAGTACGGGCTCGCCCCGGGTGGTTACCGGCGGCAGGCGAGGGTGGCGTAGGCGGGGCCTGGTTTTCGGATATCAGTTCGGTTGGGGGTGCGTTTTCGGGGTGACGGGACCATTCTGGAGGTATGTCCGAAGGTGCGCCCGTGACCGTGCACCCGCCCCTGCCTGACGGCGGCCGGCGGGTGACGATTCGCGGCAAGGACGTGGGGACCGCCTACAACCTGCTCGACGTCCTGGAGTTCCTGCGCGCCGCGGGCCTTCCCGAGACGGACACGACCGTCGACGACCCGGAACTGATCGACTGGCACGGTGCGGGGCCCGAGAACTGGGGCCCGGACGGGCCGGAGAAGGCTTCGTGACCGGTCACCCGTCCGGCGTCCGAGCGAGCCGGTCAGGGTGTGTGCGTAAGCCGGTCAGGACTTTTGGTGAGCCGGTCGGGATCTTTGCGCGAGCCGGTCAGGATTTTTGCGCGAGCCGGTCGAGCAGGTCGTGCCATCCCGCCTCCACGCGGTCCAGCGGCATGCCCCGCTCGACGGTCAGATGGCGGACGAGCGCGGTGTCCGCGGCGGCCAGCAGCGTGTGCGCGAGGAGATCGGTGTCGCCCTCCATGCCCGCCTGGCGCAGCAGCAGCATGACGTGCGTGTGGCGCAGCCGGTTCGCCGGGACCGCGTAGTTGCGCAGGGGGTCGGTGCGCGAGGCGAGGATCAGCTCGTGGTGGTCCCGCTCGTGGCGGATGAGGGCGGGTCCGAAGGCGTGCAGGCGCTCCAGGGCGGGCGCGTCCGGGCCCAGGGGCGGCGGGCCCGACAGGAACGCCGCCTGAAGCTGCTGCTCCCGGTGGTCCAGGAGGGCGATGAGCAGCCCGGTGCGGTCGCCGAAGCGCCGGAAGACCGTCCCCTTGCCGACCCCGGCCGCCGTCGCCACCGCCTCCATGGTCAGGTTCGCCGCCCCGCACTCGGACATCAGGCGTGATGCGGCCTCCAGCAGGCGCGTGCGATTGCGTGCCGCGTCCGCCCGCAGCGCAGGCCGCTCGCCCGCCGGTGTCAGGGCGAGGTCGGTCGGTCCGCCCGGGGCGCCGGGCGTCGTGACGAGAGGGGGGATCGGACCGGTCATGGCTTCAGAGTAGCGCCGGGAAGCGACAAGTGGACCGCGGTCCGGATAGGTGGTACAACTTTAAACGGACTTCGGTCCGGTTGGACCGCGCATGAGATCCGTACGCCCATATCTGGAGTTCTGCCATGTCTGTTCGCATCCTTGCCCTCGTCGGGAGCCTCCGCGCCGGTTCCCACAACCGTCAGCTCGCCGAGGCCGCCGCCAAGCACGCGCCCGCCGGCACCGACATCCAGCTCTTCGAGGGCCTCGCCGACGTGCCCTTCTACAACGAGGACATCGACGTCGAGGGCAGCGTCCCCGCCGCTGCCGCGCGACTGCGCGAGGCGGCCGGTCAGGCCGACGCCTTCCTCCTCTTCTCGCCGGAGTACAACGGCACCATGCCGGCCGTCCTGAAGAACGCCATCGACTGGCTGTCCCGCCCGTACGGCGCCGGCGCGATCTCCGGCAAGCCCGTCGCCGTCGTCGGCACCGCGTTCGGCCAGTACGGCGGTGTGTGGGCGCAGGACGACGCGCGCAAGGCCGCGGGCATCGCCGGTGCCGCCGTCCTGGAGGACGTGAAGCTGTCCATCCCCGGCTCCGTCACGCGCTTCGCCGAGACCCACCCCGCCGACGACTCCGAGGTCGCGACCGCGCTGACCGAGGTCGTCGGCCGCCTGAGCGAGCAGGCCGCCCCCGCCGCTGCCTGAGGCTCCCGGCACAAGTGCGGCCGGAGGCCGGGGACGAAGCCGTCCCCGGCCTCCGGCCGCACCCACTTTCGGGGAGCGTTTACGGGGAGTCTTTGCGGGTGTTCGGGGTGAACCGGGGCGCCACGAACGGCAGATCCGGGGCGGCCCCGGAGCGCGCACGCCAGTCCCCTGTGCCTACGATGCAGCGGTGACCACCCGCCCAGGACAGCCCACGCGACCGCAGTTGACGCTGCGGCTCCTCGGGCTGCTCGTCGGCGCCGTGCTCCTCGGCCTGCTCGGCATGCACGGCCTGGGACCCGTACCGGCAGGCGCGCACGGCGAGATGCACCCGGCGGCCGCGCCCGCGACGGGTGCGGGTGGCGCCGCTGAAGCGGTTGACCACGCCGGGCCCGAGCGGCAAGGCGTCAAGGCTTCTGCTCCCGGCATGTGCGACCACGGAGACGGTGGCTGCGAAGGGCACATGGCGCACGCCGACTCGGTCTGCGCGTCCGCCTCCGTCGCCGGCCCTCCGGCAGTCGCCCCTGTGCTGCTCCCCGACGCGATCGCCTGCCCCGCCCGCCCCGAGGCCCGTACTTCCTCGGCCGGCAGTGGCCCCGACGGCGGCCGTGCCCCGCCGTCACTCTCCGAACTCCAGCTCCTGCGGATCTAGAACGGCCCGCGCGGTACCGCATGCCCCAAGGGGCGGCGCCGCGCTCGCGCGAGCCCATCACCGAGATCAGCATCAGGAGTTCCGCATGACCGCACACCGCACGTTCGTCCGACGCGCCCTTGCCGCCGCCACCGCAGGGACGGCCGCCCTGGTCCTCGCCGCATGCGGCAGCGACAAGCCGGCCGGGGGACACGACATGGGCGCGAAGGAGTCCGGCTCCCGTCCGGCCGCGTCGGCCCAGGCCGACGGCCACAGCAACGCGGACAGCCGCAACAGCGCCGACGTCTCCTTCGCCAAGGAGATGATCCAGCACCACCGGCAGGCCGTGGAGATGGCCGAACTGGCCGAGGGCCGCGCCGCGTCGAAGGACGTGAAGAGCCTCGCCGCCAAGATCAAGGGGGCCCAGGACCCCGAGATCGAGGAGATGTCCGGCTGGCTCACCGCATGGGGTGAGGAAGTCCCCGCCGACATGTCGGGCATGGGCCACGACATGTCCTCGTCCATGCCCGGCATGATGAGCGCCGGTGACATGGACGAGCTCGAGAAGGCGTCCGGCGACGGCTTCGACAAGAAGTTCCTCGCGATGATGGTCAAGCACCACGAGGGCGCCGTCGCGATGGGCAGGACCGAGAAGTCCGACGGCAAGTACGGCCCCGCGACGCGCCTGGCCGCGGACGTGGTGACCGCGCAGACCGCCGAGATCGAGCAGATGAACAAGATGCTCGGCAAGAGCTGAAGGAACCTGCGCGGGCGCGCCGTACACCCCGTCGGCCACACGCCGGCGGGGTGCGCGCCCACGCTTCTCCCCCCCGGACCCGTGACGTCACGCGCGATCGGGGGCATGGTGGGAGACCCTCACCGCAACGGCCGCCCGGCACCCGCGCCGGCCGTGAACCGGGGCACCGGCACGGCCTGATCGTGCCGCCCCGGGGCACTTGTCCGGTTCGGGAACCGGCGCCGGTGTGTGCGAGGCTCGACGCCAAGGGCCTTCGTACGTCGGCCGGATGGAGGTGTGATGTCCACGCAGAGCCAACGTCTGGTGATCACTGAGCTGGCGAGCTGCGACGGCTGCGCGGTGCTGCGGATCAGCGGCGAACTCGACCAGAGCGCTGAGGGACTCTTCCTGGGCACGCTCGGCGCCTGCGTCGACGCGGGTCACCCGTATCTCGTCCTCGACGTCACCGCGCTCTCCTTCTGTGACTCACGCGGTCTCTACTGCCTGCTGGCCATGCGATGGCTCCTGGACCGCCGCGGCGGCAAGCTCGTCCTCGCGGGGGCGGGGCGCCGGCTGACCGAACTGCTCACCCAGACAGGCAGTGTCGACCTCCTCCCCGCCCAACGGTCCGTCGGCCAGGCCCTGTTGTCGCTGCCTCCCACGCACCGGCCGGTCTGGCCGCCCGTAACGAGCCCCGACGTGCTGGACGACGGGCCGCCCAGACCCCCGCGGCCCCGGCCGCCCACACCCTGACCGGGCCGTCGCCCCGAGGCCGCGCGCGAGTCGCCCGCCTCAGGCGGCTCCCGGCGCACCGGCGCGCAGGCCGTCCATGACGAGGTCGAGCAGCCGCCCGGCGCGCGCCTGCCAGTCGCCGTGCGGGTCGATCTGCCAGAGCCCGGCGATGGCGAGTGCGAAGTCCTCCGGTGTCACCCCGGGGCGGATCGTGCCCGCCTCCTCGTTCGCCGTGAGCAGGAGTGACATGGCCGACGTCAGCGGGCCGTGCCCGAGGGCGGCGAGGCTGCCGCGCGTGGTGGCCTGGCGCAGCGCGTCCGCCAGCCCGGCCTTCGCCATGGCGTACTGGGCGAGGCGGTCCATCCACGCACGCAGGGCCTCGTCGGGCGCGCGGGTGGCGAGCAGATGACACGCGGTGTCGGCGACCTGCTGCATCTCGTAGCGGTAGACCTCGAGCACGAGGGATTCGCGGTTGGGGAAGTTGCGGTAGAACGTGCCCTGACCGACGCATGCCTTCTTCGCGATCGCGCTCAGGGGGGCGTCCGCCGACCGTGTCAGCTCGGTCAGCGCCACTTCCAGGATGCGGTCGCGATTGCGTTGCGCGTCCGAGCGGAGCGGCGCTTCCTTCTTCGGCTGCACGGGTCCCCCTTCCGGGAATCGCGAATCCGTACGCCAGTGCCAAGAACCGGCATGCCCTTGCTAAGCGGACAGCTGTCCGTTAGTGTCGGCGTAGTGGACAGTTGTCCGCTTGACTCCACCATAGCGGCAGACCCGGCTCGAGTGGAGAGCCGGTGACCAACGCAAGCGGCTTTTCGGCCGTCGAGCGCGCGCCAGGCGCGAAACCCCGAAGTTCTCCCTCTACGTACAGCCCTCGCACCTCATGAGCGAAAGAAGGCTGATCATGGCCCCATCGACGTCCAGCGTCATCACGCTGAACATCAATGGCGAGAAGTACACGCTGCCCGTCGACCACCGCACCACCCTGCTCGACGCACTGCGCGAGCGCCTCGATCTGCCGGGCACGAAGAAGGGCTGCGACCAGGGCCAGTGCGGCGCCTGCACCGTCCTCCTCGACGGCCGCCGCGCCGTTTCCTGCCTGCAGCTCGCGGTGGCGGCCGAGGGGCGTGAGATCACCACCATCGAGGGCGTGGCCGACGCCGACGGACTGCATCCGGTGCAGCAGGCGTTCCTCGATCTCGACGGGTACCAGTGCGGTTACTGCACTCCTGGCCAGATCTGTTCGGCCCTCGCCGTCATCGAGGAGCACGCGGCGGGCTGGCCGAGCGCCGTGACCGCCGACGTGCGGCCGGAGGCGGGCGTTCCGGCGCTGACCGCCGACGAGATCCGGGAGCGGATGAGCGGCAACCTGTGCCGCTGCGGCGCCTACGTGTCGATCGTCAATGCCGTCGCCCGCGCCGCAGGAACGGAGGCTGTCGCATGAAGGAGTTCGGTTACGAGCGCGTCTTTGACGTGCCCGCCGCGGTCGCCCTGCTCGACGCCGACCCCGACGCGCGCTGTCTGGGCGGCGGCACCAACCTCGTCGACCTGATGAAGACCGGCGTCGAGAGGCCCGCCCGGCTCGTCGACGTACGCGAACTGCCGCTCGGCGAGATCGAGTTGACGCCGGAAGGCGGCCTGCGCATCGGCGCGACGGTCACCAACAGCGACCTCGCCGCCCATCCCGAAGTGCGGCGCCGCTACCCGATGCTGGCACAGGCCGTCCTCGCCGGTGCCTCGGGTCAGCTGCGCAACATGGCCACCGTCGGCGGCAATCTGCTCCAGCGCACGCGCTGCGGCTACTTCACCGACCTGGCCAAACCCTGCAACAAGCGCTCACCCGGCAGCGGTTGCCCCGCGATCGAGGGTGAGCACCACAACGCCGCGATCCTCGGCGCCTCCGCGCGGTGCGTGGCCGTCCACCCCTCGGACATGGGAGTGGCACTCGCCGCGCTCGACGCCGTCGTCTCGTACGAAACGGTCGACGGCCCGGGCGAGTTGACGCTGGCGGAGTTCTATTCGCCCGTGGGGGAGACCCCGCACGTGGAGACCGCTCTGCCGCCCGGCGCCCTGATCACCGCCGTCATCCTGCCCCCGGCGCCCGTCGCCGCCCTGTCCCGCTACCGCAAGGTCCGCGAGCGCGCGTCCTACGCGTTCGCGATCGGCTCCGTCGCCGCTGCGCTCGACGTCCGGGACGGAACGGTCCAGGAAGTGCGCCTCGCCTTCGGGGCGGTCGCGTCCCGGCCCTGGCGCGCTCACGAGGCCGAACGCGCCCTGACCGGCGGCCCCGCGACCGCCGAGGCCTTCGCCGCCGCCGCGGACGCCGAACTCGCGGCCGCCGAGACGCTGCCCCACAATGGATACAAGGTGACGCTGATGCGCAATCTCGTCGTGGCCGTGCTGACCGAGCTCGCCGAGGAGGCCGCCCGATGACCACGACGACCACGGCAGCCCCGGTGACGGGCACCGTCGGCGCCTCGTACACCCGGGTGGAGGGGCTGGAGAAGGTCACCGGGGCAGCCCGGTACGCGGGGGATGTCCCCGCCGCCGAACTCGCCCACGGCTGGCTGGTGTTGTCCACCGTCGCCCGCGGTCGCATCCGCTCGGTCGAGTCGGACCCCGTCCGCGGGATGCCCGGGGTGCTGGCCGTGCTGCACCACGGCAACGCGCCGCGCGTCGACGGGAACTACATCGGCATGCTGGGGCGGCCCGACCCGATCGTCGAGGTCTTCCAGCACGACCGGGTGCCGTTCGTGGGCTGGCCGGTGGCGCTGGTCGTCGCCGAGACCAGCGAGCAGGCCAGGGAAGCCGCCGAGGCGCTGGTGGTGCGGTACGACGAGGAGCCGCACGACGTCGCGTTCTCGGCCGGACACGCCGGCATCTACACACCGGACGGCGACGGCATGCTGGCCGAGAAGGGCGACCTCGCGGCCGAACTCGCCGCGTCCGTCCATGTCGTGGACGCGGAGTACACCACCCCGGAAGAGCACCACAGCTCGATGGAACCGCACGCGGCGATGGCACGCTGGGACGGCGGACGCCTCGAAGTCGTCGACTCCAACCAGGGCAGCATGTGGGTGGCGCAGGAGCTGGCGAAACTTTTCTCGCTCGACCCGGCCACGGTGCGGGTGCGGTCCGAGCACATCGGCGGTGCCTTCGGGTCCAAGGGTGTGCGCGTGCACCAGATCCTCGCCGTGATGGCGGCGACCGTACTCGACCGCCCGGTCAGGGTCGTCATGACCCGGCGTCAGACGTTCTCGCTCGCCGGCTACCGCAGCCCCACGGCCCAGCGTGTCAGGCTCGGCGCCGACGCCGACGGGCGGTTGCGCGCTCTCGACCACCAGGCGCACAGCCTCACGTCGACGGTCCACGAATTCGTCGAGGCCAGCGCCGGGTTCGGGCGTCCGATGTACGCCGCCGACGCTCACCGCAGCGTCAACCGGGTGGTGCGCCTCGACGTGCCGACGCCGACCTTCATGCGCGCGCCCGGTGAGGCTCCGGGCTCGTTCGCCCTGGAGTCCGCGCTCGACGAACTCGCCGAACGGTGCGGCATGGACCCGATCGCGCTGCGTGCCCGCAACGAGCCGGACGTGGGTCCGGTCTCCGGGCTGCCGTTCGGCTCCCGCAACCTGCTGGCCTGCTTCGACGAGGGGGCCCGCAGGTTCGGCTGGGCGGACCGTGACCCACGTCCCGGCGTGCGGCGCGAAGGGCGCTGGCTGCTCGGCACCGGCACGGCGGCGGCCACCTTCCCGGTGATCGTGGCACCGTCCACAGCGGCCGTGACCGCTGAGGCCGATGGCACCTTCACGGTGCGGATCGGCGCGTCGGACGTCGGGACGGGGGCGCGGACCGCGCTGACCCTGCTTGCCGCGGAGGCTCTCGATGTGGCCCGGGAGCGCGTCCATGTGCGCATCGGCGACAGCGACTTCGGCCCGGCGGCGATCTCGGGCGGCTCGATGGGGACCCGCTCCTGGGGCTGGGCCGTCACGGCCGCCGGGCGAGACCTGCGGGAGCAGTTGGCCCTGGGCGGCGACATTCCGCCGCAGGGCATCACCGTGCGATCCGACACCAGCGCCGCCGTCGGCTCCCTCACCCAGAAGGAACGGCACTCCTTCGGCGCCCAGTTCGCCGAGGTCGCCGTCGACGTCACCACCGGCGAGGTACGCGTACGGCGGATGCTCGGCGTCTTCGCGGCCGGCCGGATCGTCAACCCGCTGACCGCGCGCAGCCAGTTCATCGGCGGGATGATCTGGGGACTGTCCATGGCACTGCACGAAGAGGCGATCCGGGACCAGGCCACCGGCGGTCACGTCGGCGCCGACCTCGCGGGCTACCACTTCGCCGCCAACGCCGACGTACCCCTGATCGAGGCGGACTGGGTCGACGATCCGGACGCGGACGACCCCGTCGGGATCAAGGGCATCGGCGAGATCGGCATCGTGGGCGCGGCGGCCGCCGTCGCCAACGCGGTCTGGCACGCGACCGGCGTCCGCCACCGGCACCTGCCGATCCGGCCCGACCGCGTACTGTCGGCCGGGGCCCCCGCCGCAGGTGACGGCGATGCTTGACATCGCCGACGAGCTGAACCGGTGGGCCGGGCAGGGCCGGGACTTCGCCGTCGCCACCGTCGTCTCGGTGGGCGGCAGCGCACCCCGCCCGCCCGGCGCCGCCCTCGCCGTCGACAGCGAGGGCACGGCCATCGGCTCGGTCTCCGGCGGCTGCGTCGAGGCAGCGGTCTACGAACTGTGCCTGCAGGTGCTCCAGGACGGCGGGTCCGTCCTGGAGCGGTTCGGCTACAGCGACGAGGACGCTTTCGCCGTGGGGCTCACCTGCGGCGGCGTCATCGAGGTCCTCGTCACGCCGGTGCGAGCCGACGCGCCGGACAGGCCTGTGTTCGCCGCGGCGCTCGCGGCCGCCGCCCGGGATGAGACGGCCGCACTCGCCCGAGTGGTCCGCGGACCGGACGAACTGCGGGGCGGAGCGCTGCTCGTGAGGGCGGACGGCTCGTACGAGGGAGGACTCGACGGAGGCTCCGGCCTTGAGCGGACCGTGGCGGCCGAGGCACGGGCCCTGCTCGCGGGGGGCCGCACCGGTACGTTCGACCTCTCGGCCGACGGCTCCCACTGCGACGCCGACCTGACGCTGTTCGTCGAGTCCAGCGTGCCGCCGCCGCGGATGATCGTGTTCGGCGCCGTCGACTTCGCGGCGGCGCTGGTCCGTGCGGGCAAGTTCCTCGGCTATCACGTGACGTTGTGCGACGCCCGCCCGGTCTTCGCCACGCGGGCCCGCTTCCCCGAGGCGGACGACATCGTGGTCGACTGGCCGGACCGCTACCTGCGGCGCACCACAACCGACGAACGCACGGTCCTGTGCGTGCTCACCCACGACGCGAAGTTCGACATCCCGCTCCTGGAGATCGCGCTACGGCTGCCCGTCGCGTTCGTCGGGGCGATGGGCTCACGCCGCACCCACGAGGACCGCGACCGCCGCCTGCGCGAAGTCGGCCTGAGCAACGAGGAGTTGTCGCGCCTGCACTCGCCCATCGGCCTGGACCTCGGTGCCCGCACCCCCGAGGAGACGGCCCTGTCCATCGCCGCGGAAATCATCGCGTCGAGGCAGGGCGGCACGGGCGCACCCCTGACCAGCTCGCGCACACCGATCCATCATGACGGCGAGGCGGGGGAACGGCGCCTCTTGGCGACGGGGGAGAGGTGACCCTCGGCGGCCGTCGCGCACCCCGCGCCCGGAACGCGGCCGTGGACCTCGTCCGCGGTGCTCCCCAGTCCTCAGGAGCCTGGTCCGACGCGGCAGCGTGGAACTGGAGCCGCGCGGTGTCTGCCGCTTTCTCCGGGGACAGGTTCGCGCCCTCCCTGTACGCCTCCGCGAAGGCCGTCTCACCCAGCGCCGCCGTCGCCCTCGCCGTGATGCGGTCCCCGTCGGCGCGTTCCGCGGGCGGGAGCGGGGCGCCCGCGCTGCGGCGGGCCGCGTCTGCGGCTCCGATGAGCTCGGCCGCCCGGCCCGCGGCATCGGTGAGTGCTGCCGCGCCCACCCATCTCCAGGGCAGGGCCATCGCGGTCTGGACCGGCACGCTGATCGCCGACCCCGTGCTGCCGCGGGACCGGATCCCCGCCCACGGCGGCAGGTACGAGGGCGAGCGCCTCCTGGCCGCCGGCGCCGACCTGGTGGCAGTCGGCCGCCTGTTCCTGGCCGACCCGGACCTCGTCGAGCGGCTGCGCGTGGGCGCTGCGCACCGCTCAACCAGGTCCGCGACAGGTATCTGATGTACGTAGGAGCCGAGACGGGCTACACGGACTATCCGTTCCTGTCCGACAGCCGCCGGTGAAGTGAATATTCGGGGCCCGGGGCGCCGGGATTTGCTCAACCTGGGGTGAAGGTTCACGGCGACGCGCGAAATATTCTGGCTCACCGTGCTCCGAAGCCCGGTCCGTGCTAGTCTTGATCTCAGTTGCAGTTGTGGTTCCCATAGATACTTCAAGTGCCTTAGGTAACTTCACGTTGCCGGGCGCTTTTCTATTTCCGGAGGCATTTTTTCCGGGCGGGGCAATCATTGCGGCGACGCCGAGGTCCACACAGTGTGGGCCACGGGCACTGCCCCGAAGGAGAATTTGCATATGGCTACTGGCACCGTGAAGTGGTTCAACTCGGAAAAGGGCTTCGGCTTCATCGAGCAGGAGGGTGGCGGCCCCGACGTCTTCGCCCACTACTCGAACATCGCCACCCAGGGCTTCCGTGAGCTTCAGGAAGGCCAGAAGGTGAACTTCGATGTCACGCAGGGCCAGAAGGGCCCGCAGGCGGAGAACATCGTTCCCGCCTGACGCTGAAGCGTTGAGCGCAGCTGGTGCCCGTACCCCAGTGGTACGGGCACCAGCTCGTTGCTGTTTGCGGGGCATCCCGCCCGGGTAGGCACGACCACCGGGTGGCACACCACCCCGGCGGGGCGCCAAGATCCCCGCACCCCATTGATCCGGCCCGTCCGAGAGCCGCCTGCCGCAGCGGAATCCCAGTATTCCTACGTCAGGCGTCGCCATTCTCCGTACCGGCGCGCCGGCTGATTTTCAGTCTGCTATTCGGCTCGTTCTTGCAATTCGTCCGGCACTCATGCGCCGGGAATTCCTCGATACGTGCCATATCGAGGAAGGTTCTCCATGAACCGTTCAGCTCGCACGAACGACCGTTACTCCAACCCTCGCAGGGGCTCCGCCGGCGGTGACCGGGGCGCCCGTTTTCGACCCCAGGGCCAGGGCCAGGGACGCACCGGAGGCAAGAGCTCCGGTGGCTACGGGCGCAGGTCCGCCGCGCCGCAGGGTGAGTTCGCCCTGCCCGTCACCGTCACGCCCGCCCTCCCCGCCGTGGAGACCTTCGGAGAGCTCGACCTGCCGGCCGAGATCCTCAAGACGCTCACCGGTCTCGGCGTGACCGTTCCGTTCCCGATCCAGGCGGCCACGCTGCCGAACTCGATCGCGGGCCGGGACGTCCTGGGCCGCGGCCGCACCGGCTCCGGCAAGACCCTCGCCTTCGGGCTCGCGCTCCTCGCGCGCCTCGCGGGCCGGCGTGCCGAGGCCAAGCAGCCCTTCGGCCTCATCCTCGTCCCCACGCGGGAGCTCGCCCAGCAGGTCACCGAGGCGCTCACCCCGTACGCCCGGTCGCTCAAGCTGCGGATGGCCACCGTCGTCGGCGGGATGTCCATCGGACGTCAGGCCAGTGCCCTGCGCGGTGGCGCCGAGGTCGTCGTCGCGACGCCCGGACGCCTCAAGGACCTCATCGAGCGCAAGGACTGCCGCCTGGACCGGGTGAAGATCACCGTCCTGGACGAGGCCGACCAGATGGCCGACATGGGCTTCATGCCGCAGGTCACCGAGCTGCTCGACCTGGTGCACCCCGAGGGCCAGCGGATGCTGTTCTCGGCCACGCTCGACCGCAACGTCGACCTCCTGGTACGCCGCTACCTGCACGACCCGGTCGTCCACTCCGTCGACCCGTCGGCGGGCGCCGTCACCACGATGGAACACCACGAACTGCATGTGCACGGCGCCGACAAGTTCGCCGCCGCCACCGAGATCGCGGCCCGCGACGGGCGGGTCATCATGTTCCTCGACACCAAGCACGCCGTCGACCAGTTCACCAAGCACCTGCTCGGCAGCGGTGTGCGGGCCGCCGCTCTGCACGGCGGGAAGTCCCAGCCGCAGCGCACCCGCACCCTGGCCCAGTTCAAGGCCGGTACGGTCACGGCGCTCGTCGCCACGAACGTCGCGGCGCGCGGCATCCACGTCGACAACCTCGACCTCGTGGTCAACGTCGACCCGCCGAGCGACCACAAGGACTACCTGCACCGCGGCGGCCGTACGGCCCGTGCCGGTGAGTCCGGCAGCGTCGTCACCCTCGTCCTGCCCAACCAGCGCCGCGACATGAGCCGGCTGATGCGCGACGCCGGTATCCGGCCGCAGATCACGCAAGTCCGGTCCGGAGAGGCCGAGTTGAGCCGTATCACCGGTGCTCAGGCGCCCTCCGGCGTCCCGATCGCCGGCCCCCCGCCGGCGACGGAGCGGCCCAGGCGCGGCGGTGCCCCGTTCCGCGGCATGGGCTCGCGCCCGGGCCGCGCCGGTGGTGACTCGCGCCGGACCTCCGAGGCCCGCCAGCTCGCCGACGCCCGCAAGGCCGCGCGGGTGCGCCGCGCCGGCTGAGGCATGCGCACGAAGGCCGGAGGCCCTGGACCGATACGGTCCAGGGCCTCTGGCCTTCGTGCTGCTGTCAGCCCTTGCGGGCGGTGACGTTCTCGGTGAGTTGGGGGACGACGTCGAAGAGGTCGCCGACGACGCCGTAGTCGACGAGGTCGAAGATGGGGGCTTCGGCGTCCTTGTTGACCGCGACGATGGTCTTGGAGGTCTGCATGCCGGCCCGGTGCTGGATCGCGCCGGAGATCCCGTTGGCGATGTACAGCTGCGGGGAGACACTCTTGCCGGTCTGGCCGACCTG
>NZ_JBSHLM010000019.1:0-94923 GCF_053644375.1 Streptomyces sp. NPDC055400
GACTGCCCCCAGCTTCACCAGACCGCTGCGACGGCCCGGCGGAGAAGGTCTTCCACCTCCACTCGATTGCGTAGCGCCTCGTGGCGCACACCTGTGACAGCGAACCTTGCCCGGTTGCCACCGAAGATTGACTGACGACGGTTTGTGCCATCGAAGATTGACTGCGCAGGTCAAGGATGCCGCGGCCGGTCTGTTTCGATGACATCCAGTGCGACTACGCCCGGCTGTTCCTCGCCCCTTGGACGCCGTTTTGCCGGAGCGGCAACAGGAGTGGCGTGACCGGGCCACGATGGGTGACGTTGGGCCCGTGACCGACAACATCACAGCGGCATCGCCCGCGTCTGACACTTCCTTGCCTGGCGACGGATACGTCGGAGACCCCGCGGTGCGGGCGGAATGGGACAACCGATATGCCGACCGACAACAGCTGTGGAGCGGCCAGCCCAACGGTGCGCTCGTGGCCGAGGTCGCCGGGCTCACGCCCGGGCGGGTGCTCGACGTCGGCTGCGGCGAGGGCGCGGACGCCGTCTGGCTCGCGCGCGGCGGCTGGGACGTGACCGCGCTCGAGGTCTCGGGCGTGGCACTGGAGCGGGCGGCCGGGCACGCGCGGGACGCAGGCGTCGCCGTTCGCTGGGTACACGCCGCGCTGACGGAAGCGGCGCTCCCGCCAGTCTCCTTCGACCTGGTCTCCGCGCAGTATCCAGCCCTGCGGCGCACCCCCGACGCCGCAGCCGAGCGATCGCTGCTCGCAGCCGTAGCGCCCGGCGGCGTGCTGCTGCTCGTGCACCACGCGGGGATGGACACCCAGCAGGCGCACGACAGCGGCTTCGACCCGGCTGACTACGTCTGGCCCTCGATGGTCGCCGCCCTGCTCACCGACGACTGGAAGGTGGAAGTGAACGAGCAGCGACCACGCGTGGCACCCGACGGCAGCGCCGGCGCGCACCATACCGACGACCTGGTGCTGCGTGCGCGACGACTGCGCTGAGCCCCTCCGCTCACAGCAGGGGGATCGCCGAGGTAGGCCCAGCCGCGGACCGCACGGTGACTCACTAGAATTTCAAGATCATCCCGTGGCCCCTTTTGGGCTTACCTCGGCGATCCCCGCATTAGGGTCGGCGGCATGACGACACCCCTTGCCACCAGCGCCTTCGACTCGCTCCGCCTCGACGCCGTGCCCGACCAGGAGACGCTGCGCCAAACCTACGAACTCCCCAACGACGCGGCCGTGCGCAAGCAGATGGCCGAACTCACCGAACAGACCCGGCGGCTGATCGGCTGCTCATCACTGGTCCTGGTCGCCAGCGCGGACGCCGAGGGCAACTGTGACGTCTCCCCGCGCGGCGGCCCCGCCGGGTTCGTCGCCGTCCTGGACGCACGGACGGTGGCGATACCGGACGCGACTGGCAACAAGCGTCTGGATACCCTGCAGAACGTCATCGCCACCGGACGGGCCGGGCTGCTGTTCCTCATCCCGGGGCGCACCACGACGCTCAGGGTGAACGGCCGGGCCTGCGTCTCCACCCGCCCGGAGCTGCTGTCGCAGCTGACCGCCGTGGGCAAGCCGCCGGCCAGTGCGCTGGTGCTGGGGATCGAGGAGGTCTACCCGCACTGCCCCAAGTCGCTCCTGCGCAGCGGAGCCTGGAAGCCGGAGCAGTGGCTGCCGGCGGACGCCCAGCCGACCTCGGCCGAGGTGACGCTGGCCCAGCTGCGGATGCCGGAGCTGACGATCGCGGACATCGAGCAGGCGGAAGCGGACTCGCTGAAGTACCGGTACGAGTAACGAGCCGACCAGCGATTGCCGAACCACCGGGCCTCCCACCGTGAAGGTGGGCACGCGGTTATTGATCACGCGGCGAGCGTGGGTTTAGCGGTTTGGTGTCGGGGTTCGTATTCGTTGGGGCTGAGGTGGCCGTTGACGGAGCGCCGACGGCGAGTGTTGTAGCCGGTCAGCCAGGCGAAGACGGTCCTGCGGCAGGTGTCGGCATCGCCGTAGTCGTGGGCGCCCTGGAGGGTCTCGCGTTTCGTGTTCCTGCAGACGCCGAGGAGCTTCGCAATCGAGGTGACGGTGTTCTCCGGGCTGGCGAGCAGGTGACGGGCGTGGCGTACCTGCTCCTCCGTCATCGCCGGCGGGCGGCCGAGTCGGGCACCGCGGGCGCGGGCGGCGTCTCTGGCCGAATCTCAGTAGTACGTCGGCGAGGGCCTGGGTCCATGACGCAAACCCTTCCCATAGGTGGCTCTCAAAGAGCGTTTCGTCCCGGTGAGGTTGTTTGGTTCGAGGTTCAGGTGTCGCGCCAGTTCGGGGTGGATTCGCGGGTGAGGCGTCGGCTTATGAGGTCGATCATCGCGACGTGGATTATGGCTTCGGAGCGGTGGGGGTGGGTTTCGTAGTCGCGGGCGAGGCGGCGGTGGTGCATCAGCCATCCGAAGGTCCGCTCGA
This sequence comes from Streptomyces sp. NPDC055400, assembly GCF_053644375.1. NCBI lineage: Bacteria > Bacillati > Actinomycetota > Actinomycetes > Kitasatosporales > Streptomycetaceae > Streptomyces > Streptomyces sp. NPDC055400. The sequence continues at coordinate 2,441 of NZ_JBSHLM010000019.1, forward strand.
CGACGCAGCGTCGGGGGATGACTTTGAATCCTTTGACGCCGGGGGTGCGTTGGACGACTTCGACGTCGATGTCGAGCGTGGCGCCGTGGTCGATGGCTTTGGTGCGGTAGCCGGAGTCGGCCCATGCTTTGGTCACGCGGGGGTTGGTGGTGGCGATGTGGGACATCAGGTGCATGCCTCCGACGTTGTCGGAGACGCTCGCCGCGGTGACCCAGACGGCCAGGAGCAGTCCGAGGGTGTCCACGCCGATGTGGCGCTTGCGGCCTGCGATTTTCTTGCCGGCATCGATGCCCTGGCCGGCCGCGGGCACGTTCGCGGAGGTCTTCACACTCTGCGCGTCCAGCACGCATGCAGTTGGCTCGCCGTCGCGGCCTTCGGCCTCGCGCACCAGGCGACGCAGGAGACCGTTGAGTTGGTCGAAGACACCTTCTTTCTGCCAGCCGGCGAAGTAGCCGTAGACCGTCTCCCACGGCGCGAAGTCATGTGGCAGATATCGCCAGGGAATGCCGGTGCGATCGACGTAGAGGACGGCATCCATGATGCGGCGCAGGTCATGCTCAGGCGGTCGGCCAATGGTCAGGCCCTTGCCTCTGCGCTCGGCCCGCCAAGTGGAGAGCGTGGGTCCGATCAGTTCCCAACGTGCGTCGGAGAGGTCGCTGGGATACGGACGGCGTCGTGTCATGTTTCGGTAGTAGCGTCGAGTAGGCGGTCTCCCCAGGGCGCAAACGGGTTCAAGCGGGGGCGCGTTGGGATCAGACAGGAGCGACCGGTGAGAATCGGCCCTTCGGGAGATGACACCAGTCCCATACGTCACATCGGACTGGTCCGCCTCATGCGCCTCTCGCCAGCTCGCACCCCGAAGCGCCGCCAAACAACCTTGCCGGGACAAAAGCTCTTTCAGACGTTGTCTCATTTGGTGAGTCGGCGGTAGCAAATGAGGGTGCAGGCGATAGCAGTGAAGGCCAGGAAGTGTCCGGCCTTGCGCTCGTAGCAGCGGTGGAGTAGCCGGCAGCCGGCGAGCCAGGCCATGGTGCGCTCGACCGTCCAGCGGTGGCGGCCCTGTCGTGTGGAAGATTTGATGGGGATTCTTGGAAACGACCGGTGTTACTCCTTGCCTCACTTGATCCAGTTCTCAACGACTGGGGAGGGTTGGCAGTTTCACGCCAGCGACAAGCCGGTGCCGCGAGGCTGGTCAGGTGCAGCCCGTGCTCGCGGCCCTGCTCAAGGCTGTACGAGGCTCTTCCGGGCGGACTTACGCCTCTTCCGCGGGAATGGTCGGCCGTGCCGCGTAGCGGCTGCGCATCGCGTCGCTGGCTGCGGGGCCCGCGGTGAAGACATAGGCAGCGCTGTCGTCGAGTCGGCGGCCGGTTTTGGCGTCGACGACGACGGGCTCAACTTCCTCGCCGCTGTGCGCGTCGACGAGGATCATGCTGCGCTCCGTCGGCGTGAGGCGGGCATTGCCCCACGCGGCCAGAGCGACGATCACCGGGCGCAGCGAGCGCCCGAGTTCGGTCAGGACGTACTCATGCCGGACAGGGTTGGTCTGGTAGGGCCGGCGCTCCAGCAGACCGTCGGCGACCAGGGTCTTCAGCCGGGTGGTGAGCATGCTGGAGGAGATGCCCAGGCTCTCCTGGAACTGGTCGAAGCGGGTGTAGCCGTCGAAGGCGTCGTGGAGGATCAGCAGTGTCCACCACTCGCCGACGTGTTCCACCGTCGTGGACAGCGGGCACTCCCGGTCCTCCAGCCTGATCCGGCTTGCCACGGCGACCATCCCCTCAGTTACTGCTAAAGTCGAAGTTAGTAGCTTCTATTTTAGCAGCCAAGACGGGAGCGGCGCCTCGCATACCCGCGCCCGGGAACGGAGCACAACGTGACCACATCCATCAGCGAATCCCTCGAAGGCCGACGCGCTCTCGTCACCGGCGGCACCAAGGGCACCGGAGCCGCGATCGCCCGACGGCTCGCCGAGGCCGGCGCGACCGTGCTGGTCACCGCCCGCAGCCGCCCCGACGACGTCGAGGAGAAGACGTTCATCGCCGCCGACCTGTCCACCGTCCAGGGCGCCGCCCACGTCGCCTCCGAGGTGGACGCCCGCGTGGGAGGCGTCGACATCCTGGTCAACACCCTCGGCGGCTCCGAGGCACCGGCAGGAGGATTCGCCGCGCTCGGCGAGGACGACTGGGCCAGGGAGCTGAACACGAATCTGCTGGCCGCCGTCCGCCTGGACCGCGCCCTCCTCCCATACATGATCGCCAAAGGCAGGGGGGCGGTCGTACACGTCACCTCGATCCAGCGCCGCATGCCGCTGTGGAACGGAACTCTGGCCTACGCCGCCGCCAAGGCCGCCCTGACGACCTACAGCAAGGGCCTGGCCAACGAGGTCGCCCCCCCACGGCGTCCGCGTCAACACCGTCTCACCCGGCTTCGTCCAGACCTCGGCCGCTGACAACCTCGTCGCCCGGATCGCCCACGACGCCGGTATCACCCAGGAAGCGGCGCTGGGCCGGCTCATGGACTCCCTGGGAGGCATCCCGCTCGGCCGTCCCAACCAGCCCGAGGAAGTTGCCGAGCTCGTCGCCTTCCTCGTTTCCGACCGCGCCTCGGCCATCGTCGGCGCCGAACACGTCATCGACGGCGGCACCACCCCCACCGTCTGAACCCGCCACCACCATCAGGAGCGTCATGCACGACAACCAGCCCCGGACCATCACCCCGGACGACCTGCCCGAGGTGATCACCCGCTACCTCACAGCCCACCGCGCCCACGACACCGCCACCGCGGTCACGACGTTCACCGACGACGCCACAGTGATCGACGACGGCAACACCTACCAGGGCAGCGCCGCGATTGAGCGGTGGTTGGACCGATCCGCCACCGAATTCACCTACACCATCCACCTCACGAAAGCTCAGGAGACCGGCAAGGCCCACTACATCGCCACACACCACCTCGAAGGCAACTTCCCCGGCGGCACCATTGATCTCCGCTATCGGTTCACGCTGCGCGACGACCTCATCGAACACCTCGCCATCGAACCCTGAGCCCGCTCCCACACCACCTGTTGCCCACGAGAAAGACCCCACCCACCCCAGGCCGCCCCCTCCCAGCCCTCGTGCCCACCCAGCTACCCGACCAAGAGCCAGCCCTCAAGTTCGGCATCCACCCGCAGATCAGCACTTGCGGGACTGTAAGAAGAACGGCCCTGTCTCATATTCGGTGGTGACGGATCGTGTCGCTATCCGAGGAGGATGCGGTGGCGGAGCAGGGTGAAGCCTGCTCGTCCGTGCATCTGGCGTGCGATCCGCTTGGTCTTGGTGTTGACGCCCTCGGTGGGGCCGTTGCTGTACGGAAGCGTGAGCGCGGCGATCACGGCGTCGCGGTCTCGATCCAGACCGCGGGTGAAAGCGTGCAGATGAGGCAGATCGGCTGTGCGGACCTGGGTGATCCAGGGATCGAGCTGGGCGGCATGTTCTGGGCGAGGAGTCAGGAGTTCGGCGAAGTCGCCGATGCAGGCGGCCAGTTCTGTCATTTCATGGCAGGCGGCGGTGAGCCGGGCCAGAAGATCGCGATACTCGGTCTTGAGGTTGTCCGGCCGGGTGAGGATCATCCGAGCGAGGCGGCGCGGGGAGATGTGGCTGCGGTCGGCGTCCGCACGGCCCTGGTTGATGTACTTGTGCAGGAGGTTGAGGCAGCCGCTGAACCCGAGGGCCTTGATCTCTTCGAAGAGGTGCTGGACGGGGACGCCGGGGTCCTCGGCCCGGCGTTTACGCAGGTGCTCACGGTAGGGATCGACGAGGCTGGCGCGATACTTGGGGACGCGGAGCATGCGCTCGGGCCGATCGGCTCGCGCGTAGCGTTTGACGGTGTTCAGGGCCAGTTCCAGGCGGCGGGCGCATTCGAGCAGGCCCACGCCTTGATCGAGCAGGCCGTGGACCTGGTGCCAGCGTTCCAGGGTCGTCTGCGCGCGGGGTCCCTCGTAGATGGGCGTGCCCAGTATGGTGGCCCAGCAGGTGCTGTGTGCCTTGACCTCGCTCAAGACGGCTTCGCACAGGTTGTGCCACAGATGCCACCGATCACCGACCTGCGTCGCACGGGGCAGGGCACGGCGGATGGCCTCGGCGTAGGTCGCGGAGCCGTCGCGGCACACGACGTCGATGCCCGGATGTTCCCGTAGCCACGCCTCCAGGGTGTCTGCCGTGCGGTCAGGCAGCACGTCTATCCGCTCATGCGTCTCGGCATCGATGATCACGGTGGCGTAGCGGTGACGCCGGCGCAGAGCGAAGTCGTCGACGCCGATCACACGCGGCGTCCGCCCTGCGGGCAGCGGGATGCGCAACAGGGCACGCAGAGCCGTGTGCCGCGAGACGCCCGCCGCGAGTATCGCCAGCAAGCGTGCCCCCGCCCGGCCCGCTAACTCCTTGACCACTGCCTTGACTTGCCTGGTCAGGCGGGTGGTGCGTCGCTGGTATCGGTCCAGGACTCCGGCCACCTGCTCGCGGAAAGTATGTCGGCAGCCGCGAGTGGGGCACACCAGACGCCGCACCCGCACACGGACCACCACCCGTCGGCTGTCGACCGGTACGTCGGCCACCGTCCGCCAGTGGTAGCCGTGCACGCGCCCCGACGACGCCCCGCACACCGGGCAGACCGCCGTGTCCTGCGGCGTTCGTGCCCGCACCACGATCCGCTCGCCCTCGTCACCACATCCTCGATGACCAGCGGGGACAGGCCCGAAAACACCATCTGGACAAGCTCGTTGGCATCCTTCACGTGACTATCAACGACCTTCACGACTCTGCGTCACCACCGAATGTGAGACAGGGCCGTTGATTGGACAGTCCCGAAGCCGCTGGGGTAGTCACAGGGCCGAGGCCGAGGCTGACGGAGCGGAGGACTCTGCACCCCGGCGGTATTCGGCGTTGATGCGCTGGGCTTCTTCGAGCTGGTCTTCGAGGATGACGATGCGGCAGGCGGCCTCGATGGGAGTGCCCTGGTCGACGAGTTCCCGGGCGCGGGCGGCGATGCGCAGCTGGTAGCGGGAGTAGCGCCGGTGTCCGCCCTCGGAACGCAGCGGGGTGATCAGGCGGGCTTCGCCGATGGCACGGAGGAAACCCTGGGTGGTGCCAAGCATCGCGGCGGCCCGGCCCATCGTGTAGGCGGGGTAGTCGTCGTCATCGAGACGGTCGAACGAGTCGTCTGCTGTCATTTGCACCTCTCTGTGGAACACGCTTGAGGGGCCCTGGCGCCATATTGGCACCAAGGCCCCGAAGGAACATCTACACCATCTGCCGACCCTGGAACTGCGTCGGCCTTCTGTGTCCGCCGGCCCGACCTGGAAGTTGTCGGGCTTGCGGGGATCGCGGTTGCTTGACCGGAGACCACCTCACTATCGATGTCCTGCGGTACCCGGGCTCAACACTCCGCCCGGGCGATCCTGATGGCGCTCGTTCCTCCGTTCTTCCCTCGGTATTCGGCTACTTACTAAACGGGGGGACTTGATACTGCTGGTACTGCTCTGCTGCGTGCTGCTCAGTGGCCTGTGACAGCGCCACTGTTCGGCAGCCAGCCCCGTCGCCCATCGTGCATCTGCTCTGGCTTAGAACCCCACTGCCGAACCTCCCGTGCGCGCGCCCGCAGCCGACGCCTTCACCGAGGTACCGCTCACTTAACTTCACTGCTGGGTACGACCAACTGCACTCACGGGAACCGCCCCTGCTGACCGCGGTCCCGCCGGCGGCCCCTGATCACTGCGGGCCACCCGGCCCGGTCGTCAGTCCCGTCGCCGTCCTGCAACGCTCTGGCTTCGGAACTCCACCACCGCACCGTCCTACGCACTGCAACTTCCATACCACTCCCGGCAGTTCGTGCCCGCCGGGCCCTGCTGACTTCTGGCTACGAGAGAAACCATAACCACGCCGCCACCCAATGTCTACTCTGGCCAACACAGATTTTCGCGTGTCTGACGGTGAGGTATTCGTCCCCGAGTAGCGAAGGAGCGAGAGCAAGGCAGTCACCTGCACTGACGACCAAGCTCTTCACACCGATGGCTGCACTGCCGGCCCCGCCCCCGTGGGGGCCTGATCGGAAGCGGCCCGCTCCGCCAGATCCTGGATCACGAAGCACTGCCCGGCCGTAGCCCAAGGCGGGCGCGGTCACGGTGTGCCGATCCGGTCCAGGATTGATGCTCAGGAAGACCCCGGCCGGTCTGGGAGCAATCCGCAGGCACGCCACGCTATGGGTAGCGGGTCAGGCAGGCCGGGGCCGCCGGGCGGAGGTACCCGCCGAGCCCGGCAACGTCATCGCACGCTCCCTCACCTATTCAAACAGCACTGAGCCGCGACGGCGGTCCCCGCGCATTTCCCCTGGACCGGGCAGGGTCAGATGGTCTGGGTGAGATCGGCGCGGCCGAACAGCAGGGCGTATCCGGGCGGGAGTTGGGTGAGGATGCGGTCCAGGAGGGAGGGGCCGGCCAGGTCGCCGATGACGGTGAGCACGACGCCGGTGTCCCAGCGGGCGGTCGCGGGGGTGGCCTCGGTGCGGGCGGACAGGTCCTTGACGAAGCCCCAGCCGGTGAGTGGCTGACACTCGGGGATCTGTCCGGCGAAGACGCGGGCTGCCTCCCCGGGGAGGCAGGCGGCGAGCTCGACGCGTTCGTCGCCGATGAGCTGGCGCCCCAGAACCGTCAGCACGGCACGCATGACGTCCTCGGCCCGCTCCCGGGTGGGATAGGCGCCTTCGTAACGAATCCTCTCCAGCATCTGGCGAAACGTCGCGCCGGGCCGGGCGGCCGGTTCCTGCAGCGGCAGCATGAGGCTGTTGCCTTTCTCGTCCGGGGATCTCAGGGATCTCAGGTGTGCTCGGGGTGGCCGAAGAGGAGGTCGTAGCCCGGGGGCAGTTGGAGCAGGATGCGGTGGGTAAGGTCCTCGCCGGCCGCATCGGCGGCCACGCTCAGCACGGCACTGACGTCCCAGGCCGCGGTCTGTTCGGTGGCTCCCTCGATCCACGCCGCGGTCGCCCGCACGAACCGCTCCGGTGAAAGCGGCTCGGTGGCCTGCAGCGGGTTGAGCAGGATCACGGCGAACGTCTCCGGGAGCCGGGCGGCCAGCTCGGCCCGGACCTCACCCACCAGATGGGCGCCCAGCAGCGCCAGAACGGTGCGCGCAGACCGCTCCGCTTCCCGGGGTGTGGCGTACTGGCCGCGTTCTTGCCCCTGCTCGAGGAATGCGTCCCATCGCATGGCCGCTCAGCCTCTTCTGTCTTGCGAAGTACGGAGGGTGCGGAGGACGGGCCGGGAGGGGGAGATCGACACCCGTCCTCCGCCGTCGGCACGGGCCGGGGAACTGGTTAGGTCACCGCAGCGGCCAAGGGCACCCACGGCGGACGGCCGAAGGTCATCGACGACGACATGCTCACCTTCGCCGTCGCACTCAAGGACAAGGGCGTCCCCGTCCCCGAGATCGCGAAGAAGCTGGTCATCAAGACAGGGAAGAACGCGGGCAAGAACCCCCCGGTCGCCTCGCTCTACCGAGCGCTGGCCGAAGCCGAGGAGGCTGCGGCGGACGACAGCCTGCCGCTGAGGCCCAAGCCCGTCCGCAACCGTCTCCAGGCCCAGTCCCGCCCGAACACGGAGATCCGCAGCTAGACCCCGTGATCAATCTCAGCGCCAACGGCTGTACCGATGTTCCCCAAGGCCGGAGGTGAACATGCGGACCGCCTCATGGGCGATTTCGAAGCGGAGAGCCGCCTTGCGCCGCTGAGCGAGGAGTGGCCTGGTATCCGCCTCCACCGTCCTCCGCCCGCGGTCCGGGAATGGCGTCTCACGCGCGCTCGCTCCACCACCTTCTGTCGGTTGCGCAGCATAGCGAAGACGTCTGGAACTGACGCATGCAGACGTCTTGTCAGTGAATGACACGTCAACTTACTCTGCCGTAAGTAACCAGCGGGTAACCACAGTTCTCCCGTCGCTATTTGGCATGAACGCATCAAGTATGCAGCTCCACACCACGGCTCACGTTCGTAGGTCCTCTTACCTCGTCCCCCCGACCGGCAGGGTCCGGGACGGTCGGCCGCCGATCGGACGGCGGCATCTCCCCCTCCCTTGAAGGAGTTACGCATGCCCACGCCCAGCAGGCGCGCCCTGCTCGCCGGCGCCGCCGGACTCGCAGCCGCCGGCGCCATGTCGCCGACGGCCGCATCACCCGCCTCCGCCGCGCCGACCCGTGTCCGGCTGACCGAAGAAGACCACCGAGTCGTCGTGATCGGATCCGGCTTCGGGGGTGGCGTGGCAGCCCTCCGGCTGGCACAGGCCGGTGTGCAGGTGACCGTCCTGGAACGCGGCCGCCGCTGGCCGACGGGACCGAACGCCGAGACGTTCCCGCATGTCTCTGGGCTCGACAAACGGATGCTCTGGTACGGCACCCTCCCGGCGGCCGTCAGGCCGCTCGCGCGGCTGATCGGCACCCCGCTCGACTTCACTCCCTACACAGGGCTCCTGGAACCCGTGCTCGGCGACAACATCCTGAGCGTCTGCGCGGCCGGGGTCGGCGGTGGATCGCTCGTCTATCAGGGCATGACCCTCCAGCCCTCGGAGCCGGTGTTCAACACCTGGCTGCCCGAACAGCTCGACTACCGGCGCATGGACCGGATCCACTATCCGCGGGTCGCCGCCGTGCTCCGGGTGGCGACAGCGCCCGAGGAACTGATCAGCACCTCCACCTACTACGCGGCCCGGGTGTTCGCCGAGCGGGTGCGCAAGGCCGGATACGACGTCTCGAAGATCCCGATGCCGATCGACTGGGACTACGCCCTGGCCGAACTGCGCGGCGAGATGAAGCCCTCGTACACGAACGGCGACTGCGCACTCGGCGTCAACAACGGCGGCAAGCACTCCGTCGACGTGACCTACCTCCGTCAGGCCGAGGCCACCGGCAAGGTCACCGTGGCGACCCACCACAACGTCACATCCGTGGCGCAGGCCTCCGACGGCCGCTGGGAGGTGCATGTCGATCGCACCGACGACTCGGGACGTGTGCTGGAGCAGAAGATCCTCTCCACCCGTGCCCTGATCATGGCGGCAGGAAGTATCAACACCAGCAAGCTCCTCGTCCGCGCTGGAGCCACTGGCGCCATCCCCGATCTGCCCGACGGGCTCGGTGAGGGCTGGGGCACCAACGGCGACCGGATCTACGCGTGGTCGAACCTTCAGGAGGACTTCGGGAGCGAACAGGGCGGCCCGGTGGTCTTCGGCAGCAAGGCATGGGAGGACCCGGCCACCGCGAACACCGTCATCCAGGCGTCACTCCCGCCGCTGGGCCTCGACACCAGGACGACGATGCTCGTCGGCTTCGGTGTCAGCCCCGACCGCGGCCGGTTCCTGTACAACCCCGCCACCGACACCGTGTCGCTGCACTGGCCCCGAAACGGCGACACCGGCAGTCACCGCACGATCCAGCAGCGGGTTGCCGACATCTCCAAGGGGATCGGTGTGCTGACCGACACGAACTCCCTCGTCAACAGCACCTGGCACCCCCTGGGCGGTGCGCCGATGGGCACGGTGTGCGACCTGGAGGGCCGCGTGCGGGGCCAACGCGGCCTGTACGTGCTCGACGGTGCGCTGATCCCGGGCACGACGGGAGCGTGCAACCCGTCCATGACCATCGCCGCGGTCGCGGAACGGGCGATGGACGCCATCACCGCGCACGACATCGACACATTCATCTGAACTCTCGACGACGAGCGAGGAGCACGCCATGAACCGCAGAGAAGCCCGTTCCCGTTCCGCCCGCACCATCCGCCCCGCCACCCCGTCGACAACACCTCCCACCTGCCGCGGCGTTCCGGCTCGCGTGAGCCTGCTGGCCGGCGTCGTAGCAGGCGCCGTGTGCGTGGGCCTGTCGACGGCACCGGCCTCGGCATCCACCGCGGAGCCCGTCGTGTCCCGCGGCGTCACCATCCCCACGTTCTACAACCCGCCGACCGAACTGCCCGCCGCCAACGGCACGTTGATCCGTACCGAGTCGATGCCGCTCGGGCTCAGCATTCCCGGCCTGGACGGCCGCCCCATGCCGGGCACCGCGACCCGCTTGATGTACAAGTCCACCGACTCCGCCGGGCAGCCCGTCGCGGTGACCGGGGCCTACATCGAGCCCTCGACCACCTGGAAGAAGCCCGGGCCGCGCCCCCTGGTGGCCGTGGCCTCGGGCACCATGGGCCAGGGTGACCAGTGCGCGCCCTCGTTCGCGCTGCAACATCCGCTGACCCTCAACGGCAACACCGTGTCCGTGGGCTACGAGGCCCTCGCCATCTACCGGATCCTGGCCACCGGGGCAGCAGTGGTCATCACCGACTACGTCGGCCTAGGCGCCACCGACCGCCTTCACACCTACGTCAACCGGCTCGACCAGGGGCACGCCCTGTTGGACGCGGCCCGCGCAGCCCGTGTCGTCCCCGGGGCGTCAGTCACCACGGACTCCCCGACCGGCCTGTACGGCTACAGCCAGGGCGGCGGCGCCAGCGCGGCCGCCGCCGAACTCCAGCCCTCCTACGCCCCCGACGTACAACTTGCCGGAACCTACGCCGGCGCTCCACCCGCGAACCTGACGTCAGTCATCAAGGGCATCGACGGCAGCGCACTGGCCGGGGCGCTGGCCTGGTCGATCAACGGCTTCGCCCAAGCCGACCCCGACCTGCGAACCGTCGTGGAAGCCAACGTCAGCGACGCGGGCAGGGCCGCGCTCGAGGACGCGTCAACCATGTGTGTCGGCGACGCGCTGTTCGGCCTCGGCTTCACGCGCAGCAGCACCTGGACCAGCAACGGCAAGTCCATCGGGGACATCATCGCCACAGACCCCCGAGCGAAGGCCGCCCTGGACAAGCAGCGCATCGGCACACATGAGCCGGCCGGACCGGTGCGGGTGGCCACCGGTGTCCAGGACGACATCGTGCCCCACTCGCAGGTCCGACAACTGGCCGTGGACTGGTGCGCCAAGGGTGCCGACGTGACCTACGAGGCCATCAATCTTCCCAACCTCGGCGACAAGATCCTCACCAACCACCTCGTGCCTCTCATCACCGACCAGGGTGACGCGATCTCCTGGCTGACGGACCGGCTCTCCGGCAAGCCGGCCACCTCCAACTGCCAAACGTTGCCCCTCCAGCCCTGACGCGCCCCCCTTCTGCCGGGACAGCGGCCTCCGGCGGAAGGGGGCCTCCCCACAACGAACCGTATGGGGAAGCCCACGCTGCGGATGTCGGCAGCAGAGGCCACATCGACCTCACCGAGTGGCCGGGCACCATCATCGCGCCCCACTGGCAACGCGCCACCGCCGGCCACCAGAATCACGTCATGGACGCAGGACTTGCAGGACGACGCGCGTCTTCGGGCTCGGCATGGTGACGGCGGCCGACCTGAGTGGCGTCGTACCCCACACCCCCGCAGCCGGCTGGACCGTGGCTGCGGCCACGATTGCGACGCTGCTTCGAGGCTGCATCCGCTGGGGCAGGTAGCGATGCCCAGTGGGGGCGCGTAAGGTCCGGCCGCCCCCACCTGCCCCGCCCAAGGTCTTGGGTTCGGGTGGGGCGGGCGTGTTCACCTCATTGGGAGGCCGGGCCGGTCAGCCGTCGGTTCCTGCAACGTCGCCGCCCCCGGTGCCGCCGCAGGGCGAATCCGTCGGCTGCTCCGTCGGCTGCTCCGTCGGCTGCTCCACGGGCGGCGCGGTGGACTCGATCGGCACCTCGGTCGGCATGCCGGGATAGTTCGTGTCGCCCTCGGAGCGCATGCCTGCTCGGAAGCAGGACGGAGGCGACGTCGGCGGCTGACTCGTCGGCGGGCGGGACGTCGGCGGGGGACTCGTCGGGCCGGAGCTGCCACTGCTGCCGAACACGGGGTGCCGTTAACGACCGTGTCACCAGCCCCAAACGAGCTCACGGCCTCTCGGCAGCTGTGATGCGGGTGGCGTAGACCCGGTGAGCCTTGCGCTCGGCGGAACCGGCGGTATCAGCAGCGAGGGCGGCGGCCTGCTGCAGCGCGGTGCGGTGGAGTTCGAGCGGTGCGGTGATCCGGAGGGAGTGGCCCTGGCCGCGGCGGATGGTCCGGCCGGAGGCGAGCGCAGTGCGGACGGTCTCGTCGCCGTCGGCGAGTAGGTGGTCGGCGAGCAGGCCGGGCAGGTCGAGGTGATCCCCGGATCCGGCTGCTGTCAGGCGGCCGGGTCCGGGAGGACGTCGAGCTGCTCGGGCAGTTCACGGGCTCCGGCGGCGTCCAGGACGCGGCGGATCGTCTTCGGGTCGACTTGGTGCTGCCGGGCGAGGGCCGGCTCGCCGCGCTCGCCCCGCTGGACTACCGGCGCGGCTTCCACGGACCTCCCTACCTGAGCCTGGTCGGGCCCGCTCCCGCACCAACCCTTCTCCTGGAGCACGTCCCAGAACCAAAGCAGGCCAAGAACCGCATGCACCTTGACCTCGACTTTGGCACCGCAGACCTGGCGTCCGAGGTCAATCGCCTCGAACGGCTCGGCGCTGCGAATCTCTCTGAAGAACTCAGCGGACACGGCTTTCGTTGGATCGTCGTTGCCGACCCGGAGGACAACGAGTTCTGCGTATTCAATCCCCCGAACAGCACGAACGTTGCGGAGTAGTTACGAGGTCGGGCTGAGGTTCCAATAGCAAGAAGCCCGGGATCGTCACGTGGTCTGCCGCGACTCCCTGCGCGAGCAGCTCGGGGGCGCGTCGGCGGCGGCCAGGGCCTCGGCGGCCGCGGCCGGGTCGGTGCAGGCGGCCCGGGCGAGCGGCGCCCACGCCTGGGTGGTGGGCGAGGCGATGAACCCCGCGGAGGGCGTCCCGTAGATCGAGGCGGCGAGCGCGATCAGGGTCCGCCGCTGCTCGGTGCGGAGCTTCGACGGCCGCCAACGCCGTCCACCGGCATGACCTCACCACTCCAGCAACCGCCGGCCAAGATGCCGACAACGCAGGGCAGCCCAGAGTCCGTCCGCCAGGCGGGAGATGGGCTGGCTTCGTAACCGAGAACCGACACCATGTGTTGACGGGTTTGGGCAGCACTTGTTGATCACAGGGCCGGGAAATGTCGGTGAGAAGTGACACCGCTGCCGGGGTGGGCGGGGCCTGATCCTCGACAGGACAGGATCAGGCCCTCCGGCGCGTCTCTGCATATGTCACCGGCGGACACAGACATCTTCTCGCTCACGGTGTGGACGCCCCCTTGACACCCCGAGTGCCCCATAGGCAAGGTCTTGATCATGAATGCTTCCGCTGATCGCCCGTGCGCGTCCTCCGCGCTGGTGGAGCGGCGCCATGTCGATCTGTGCCGGCAGTCCAGCGCCATCTGTCGCTGATCCCGCAGATCTCTCTCGTCTTTCTGGCCTTTCGCAGGCTCCTCCTGCTTCGTGCCGCGCGCCTACGTACTTATGCGCGTCCGCGCGCACTGACGGGTCGGCCTCCACCCTCGCGCGCTCCACCTACGTTCTCAAGGAACACTAATGTCCTATATGCCGCGCATACCTGACACCTCCCCCTTGTCCTCCGAAGCCATCACGCCCGCCGACGCCCGTGACGGCATCTCCCGGCGCCTGTTCGGCGGGCTCGTCGGCGGTGGCGCCCTGACCGCTGTGGCCGCACCGGCTGCGGCTGCGTCGGGCACGACCGAGACAGGCACAGCCGTGTCCGGCACGACCACCTCCGGCGCCACCGAGGAGAAGCCCTTCCGGGCCCGCGCGGGCGCAGGGCACGGCCGCCGGCCGAACCTGCTGGTCATCCTCGGCGACGACCTCGGCTGGGCCGACCTGTCGTCGTACGGCGCACCGCACATCAAGACCCCCAACCTGGACCGCCTCGCCCGGGAGGGTGTGCGTTTCACCGACTCGTACTCGGGCTCGGCGACCTGCTCCCCGACCCGGTTCAGCCTGTACACCGGCCGCTACCCGGGCCGTACGAAGGGTGGACTCGCCGAACCTGTCGGCGACAAGTCCCAGGGGCTCGACCCCAACCACCCCACTCTCGCCTCCCTGTTGAAGGCGGCGGACTACTCGACCGCGCTCATCGGCAAGTGGCACTGCGGCTGGCTGCCGGACTACAGCCCCACCAAGTCCGGTTGGGACGAGTTCTTCGGCAACTTCGGCGGCGCACTGGAGTACTTTTCCAAGCTCGGGCAGCTCGGCGACTACGACCTCTACGAGGGCGACGCGACCTACAAGGACCTGCGCTACTACACGACGGTCCTGACCGAGCGGGCCGTGGAGTACGTCAGCCGCGACCACGACAAGCCGTGGCTGCTCAACCTCAACTTCACCACCCCGCACTGGCCCTGGCTCGCCGAGGACGACGCGAAGACCGCGGCGGAGATCGCCGCGAAGATACGCGCGGCGAGCAACCAGGGGCAGGTCCTGAGCGCGCTGCTCCACAACGACGGCGGTTCTGTCGAGAAATACGCGGAGATGGTCGAGAGCCTCGACGCCGCGGTCGGCGAAGTGCTGGCGGCGCTGCGGCGTTCCGGGCAGGAGGAGAACACGCTGGTGCTGTTCGCCAGTGACAACGGGGGCGAGCGCTTCTCCCACAACTGGCCGCTCAGCGGCAACAAGTCCCAGCTGCTGGAGGGCGGCATCCGCGTGCCGGCCATCGTGCGCTGGCCTGCTCGGATCGACACGCACCAGGTCAGCCACGAGCCCAACTTCTCCCCCGACTGGACCGCCACCTTCCTCGAACTGGCCGGCGCCCGGCCCCACCCCGCGTACCCGCTGGACGGCACGAGCCTCGCCGGCTACCTGCTGCGGGGCGAGGAGCTGCCCGAGCGCGAGCTGTTCTGGCGCGTACGGGCCAACCGGGCGCTGCGGCGTGGCGACTGGAAGTACTACCAGGACGCGAGCGGCAAGGACCACCTGTACAACCTCGCCCAGGACTCCCGTGAGCAGGCCGATCTGGCACCGGACCGGCCGGAGCTGCTCGCGGAGCTCAAGACGTCCTGGGAGAAGACGGCCGCGGAGCTGCTTCCGTATCCAGCGGCAGGATGACGCCGTCTTCTCGGGCTCGATGGGACCGGTCAGGCATCTGGCCGCTCCCCCGATGCGACATCTCGGATCACGGGGGGGGTTCCTCCAGGACGCACAGCACGTTCCCGGCAAAATCGGTGAACCATGCGATCAGCGGGAGCGGCCGCCGCCTCCACCTGCGCCCCGCCCAGCCAGCTGAACAGCAGCCCCCAACCACCCACAACCCGAGGAACCTTGGAGAACCCGACCACCGCGCCGGGCTCTCACCCATGCCCACCCACCAGCACCATCCCAAACGCACCCGCCCAGTTACTCAGCAGCAGCAAGTGAAACGGCGAGGTTAGCGCCTCGCGGTCGACCCGCCATCCGCCCGCCTCACCATCAACAAGTACCAAGAACTTCGCCCTGGCAGGTATCTCTCACCCGGCTCCGCCAGTCAGCCCGGCATCGTCGGACTGAGGTTGGAAAAGGCTGTGTCCTGCCCGTCAGGAGCCTCGCGAATACGCAACACCTCAACATGCGCGCCTACCAGTCCCGGGGCCAGTGGAGCGCGAACGTTTTCGGTGCTGCGATCTGGGCTTCGCGAAGGGGTGCCATCAATTGGGGTCGGTCGGCCACCGATGGGCCCACGGCGCCGCCCGCTCGAACGCGGCGGCCACGCCCAGGACTTGGGCGTCCGCCAGATGCCGTCCGACGATGTGCAGGCCGACCGGCAGCCCGTCCCGGGTCCAGCCTGCGGGAACACTCACCGCGGGCTGGCCCGTCAGGTTGGCGGGGAAGGTGAAGCCGGTCCAGGCCGTGTCGGGGACCTTCCGGCCGTCGATGACTGTCGGGCCCTGGATACCCACCTCGAACGCCGGCACCGCCGTCGTCGGTGTGACCAGCACGTCGTACGTCGACATGAGGCGTGCCGTCCGGTTGACGACAGCCTTGCGGACCATGTTGGCGTCGGTGAACTCCTCGGCCGTCCAACGTCGTTGCATCATCGTCACCAGGTGCGGCGACATGCGTGCGCCGTGTTCCCCGATCAGGCGACGCATACCGGTCAGGTCGGTCTCGGCGGCGATGAGGGCAGCGAACGCCTCGGCAGGGTCGCCCCACCCGGGGTCGACCGCCTCCACACGGCAGCCCAGATCCTTCTCCAGGACTCCCACCGCCTCGCCCACCACACGGCGTACCTCGGGGTCGACCGCGAGGTACCCCAGGTCGGCGCTGTAGGCGACGCGCAGCCCGGCCACGCCGCCGTCCGCAGGAACCTCGGTCCAGTCCACGTCACCGCACGGGATCGAGTGCCGGTCACGCGGATCCGGCCCCGCCAGGACCGACATCATCAGCGCCGCGTCGGCGACCGTGCGGGTCAGCGGGCCGATGTGCTCCAAGGATTCCCAGCCCGACACCCCAGCGAAGCGCTCGTCCCGGCAGCCCGGCCACACCGGCACCCGCCCCATCGCCGCCTTGAACCCCACCAGACCGCAGTGCGCGGCAGGCACCCGCACCGACCCGCCCCCGTCCGAACCCAACGCCACCGGCCCCAGCGCCGCCGCCACCGCCGCCGCAGAACCCGCACTCGAACCCCCCGGCGTGAGCTGGATGTTCCACGGATTACGCGTCGCCGGAAACAACGGATTGTGCCCCACCGCGCTGTAACCGAACTCGGTGGCATTCGTCTTGCCCAGCACCACCGCCCCCGCCGCCACCACCCGCTCGACCACCACATCGTCCTCGTCCGGCACGAAGTCCTCGTACGCCGGCGAACCCGACGTCGTACGAATCCCCCGCGTCGTAATCAGGTCCTTCACTCCGACCGGCACACCCGCCAGCGGACCCACGTCCTCACCTCGCGCCAACCGCTCACCGATGCGACGGGCGCTGTCGCGGGCGAGGTCGGGGACGGGTGTGCAATAGGCGTTCAGAGTCGCGTCGACGTCTCCCATACGATCGAGTACCGCGTCGACGGCCTCGAGCGGGGAGACCTCCAGCTTCCTGATGCGGATGGCGAGTTCAGTGGCGGGAAGGCGGCAGAGTTCGTCGCGGGCTGCGCGATCCATGCGAGTGTCCTCCTCAAGTGGGTTGCAGGGTCTTCGGGTGGGTGCGAATTACGCCGCCTGGGCGACGGGTGCCGGTGCCGGGCGCTCCACGGCCATGTAGACCCCGCAGGCGATGACCATGCCGATGACCGCGTCGACGGAGCCCGGCAGCAGGTGGTGTGCCAGTGTCGCGGCGCCGGCGCCTGCCGCCCAGGCAACGAGTGCGGACATGCGGTAGGCGCGCGAGGCGCGGCCGGCCGTACGGCGGCGCAGGAACACCTGATCGGTGATGAGGACGGCGCCGATGGGCGGCACGAAGATCCCGAGCAGGTTCAGCCAGTCGAGAAACAGGCTCCACACTCCGGTCAGCGCTGCCGCGAGACCGAGCACACTGAGGGCGATCGCGAGCGGGCGCATGCGGAGCGGGGTGATCGCCGACCAGCCCACGGCGCCGTTGTACAGGCAGTGCGAGGCGACCGAGCCGAGGTTGACGAAGACGAACAGGACCGCGACGGCGGTCAGCAGCGGTCCGTGGCCGGTGAGCAGGCCGAGGAACCCGCCGCCGTTGACCGCGGGGTCGACGGCTCCGCCGACCGCCACGACGAGCCCGCCGATCAGATACGAGACGCTGTTGGCGAAGGGGAACGCGCAGCTCGCCGCGGCGACCGCGGCCCGCCCGCTCTTGGCCCAGCGGGTGAAGTCGGCGGTCATCGTGCCCGAGTCGGAGAATCCGGCGACGACGATGCTGGTCGCGGCGGCGAAGGACAAGGTGTGCCCGACGCCTTCGTACGAGAGGGCGGAGCCCAGCGAGGCGCCGCCGTCGCCGAGCGCGAACCAGACAGCGACGCCCGCCAGGACGACAAAGAGTGGCGTGGCGACGAGTCCGATCAGCGACAGGGCACGGATCCCGATCACGGTCAGGACCGTATAGAACACACCTCCGACGAGGGCCCCGAGCAACGGCGTCCATCCCAGGGCCTCTTGGAGCGTGGTCCCGCTCAGGCCGATCTGGAAGGAATACCAGCCGATGACGACGGTGGAGAGGAATCCCGCCGGGATGCGGGCGCCGAGCGTGCCGAACGTGCGGGCCGCCTGGTGCGAGAAGTTCTCGCCGGTGCGCCCCGCGAGCCAGCTGAGCGCACCGACGTAACCGAAGAGCACCAGGTTGCCGAGGAGAATCGCGGCCGCGCCCGTGAGAAAGCCGAGGTTGTAGACGATAACGCCGCCGAAGACGGCGTTGCCGAGGTTCATCGGGAAGCCGAACCAGACGGAGGAGACGGAAAGCAATCCGCGCCGCGCGTGCGTGGGCACCGGCTCGTGCTCGTACTCCTCGCCCAGCGGTCCGGTCTCGATGTGCTGCTGCTTCCGGTCTGTGCTGCTCGTGGTCGTGGTCACAGGCCCTCCCAGATTTTGGTATACCGTCGCGTGGCTTGGACGGTAGGTTCCGGGTGTTTCGGCCGAAGACACAGTGCGTTACGGGAACGGGACGCGACAGGCGGACATCCCGCCCCGTCCGTGCACGGGGTCAGTGCCCCGCGCGCGGCTGCCTGCGGCCGCCCTCACCCCGTCGCCCCAAACAGGCGTGGGGCAACGGGCTGCCGTCGCCGGGGCGCTGAGCAGGCGGTCCTCGGCCGCTTCTATGCGGCAGGGGCCGCCCCAGCGCTGGATAGTGGGAGCCTAGGGGGCCTGTATGGAGACGTCGCAGCAGCCTTAAACCGCTACCCTCCCATCGCCGAACACGGCCTGGTTGGCCACCTGCAGACCGCCGCGCTCGTCTCGTCGCAGGGCGTCGTCGACTGATTCGCCGCTCCCCGGTTCGACTCGCCCAGCATCTTCGCCGCCCTGCTCGAACACCACGGCGGCGGGTACAAGCGGTTGTCCCCCGAGCACCCCGACACGACCTGCCAGCAGCTCTGCTACCCCGAAACCGCCTTTCTGGTGACTCGGTTCCTGCCGGAGGACGACGTGGGCGAAGTGCACAACTTCATGCCTCCGGACCCCAGACCCGCACGGCCACCGCCTGCGCGGGCCGACTGGGTGAACTCACCCGCTTTCTCAGTTGGTTGGGGAGTCATGGACTCGCCAGTCTGGAACAGATCGATACGCGGCTTTGTACCCGGCCCACCGTCGCTACGTGCTCGACGAGCACGGCGCTGTCGTCGGCGAGCGGAACCACGGAACCAGACGCGCTTCCGCGCAGATCGTCGTCGACGTGGTCAGTTACCGCGAGAGAAGCCGTCTGGGGTCGGCCGCCAGGAGCCGGCGAACCCGGTGTCGCACCCCCGCGATGCACTCTCAGGGAGCCCTGTGAGGGGCCCTGACCCTCGGCAGCTGGAATGCCGAGGGACAGGGCGTTGCCGCGGGTGGGTGGCTACCCCACCTTGGTGGCGAGTCCGACGGACAAGTAGGTCGGCCGGTCGAGCACATCGCCCGGCAGGCCGCCGCGGGGACGGACCCGGGGCCGGCGGGGACGCACTCCCGTCGTGACGGTCAGCGGCCGGCATTCGGGACGGCCCCGTGTCCAGGATTCGGGGTCAAGGTCCGTAGATGCCCCGCAGTCGTACACAGAAACCAGCGGGTTCGCAGAATCCTGAAGGTTGAAGCAACGGGAACCTGTTGCCGGGAGGGTGTCCAGCACTGGATGGCACGTGGGTTCAGTGCGGCAATTGCGTTGTCGATCTAGTGAGGCTGAGGCAGCATTCCGGTCATGGAACAGCCTGCTGACGTACTTCGTTTTGACCAGGTCGAACTGCGCCGATGGCGTCTCGACGACATCGATGCCCTGCATCGGGTGATCACCGAGTCGCGTGATCACCTGCTGCCGTGGATGCCGTTTGCGGCCACCCACGACCGGAAGCAGGGGGAAGGGTTCCTGGCTCACTGCGAGGAGCAGTGGGCCTCGGGGCAGGAATACAACTACGCGGTCACCTCGGGTGGAACGGTGGTGGGCAGCTGCGGCTTGCATCGCCGGATCGGACCTGGCGGTCTGGACATCGGCTATTGGCTCCATCACGGGTGGACAGGGAAGGGGCTGGCCACTATGGCCGCGGCTGCCCTCGTTCAAGCAGGACGCGAGCTTCCGAGTATTGATCGCATCGAAATCCACCACGACGAGGCCAATTCCGCGAGTGGCGCCATCGCCCGCCGCTTGGGCTTCACTGAAGTTGAGCGTGTCGGGGTGTCGGATGGGCCGGGAGCACCCGCCGAGACGGGCGTCCATGTGAGATGGCGCCTTCAGATACGGGCCGAACAAGACCAGGGGTGAGCAACGCCAAGCGGCGGCGACTTCCTGAATCCCGTATAGCCTCGCAAGTTGCGGGCAGAACTCATCACCCTGATGACCCGGAGGATCACCCGCAGCGGTCCTCGCAAGGACTGGTCGAAAAGGGACTCACCGGCATAAGAGCTCGCAGAGGATGCTTGGGCCTGAAGAGCGGCAGCACCACCTCGGGTGCTGCCAAAAAATAGATCGCCAGGACGGACCAAGCCTTCTACCGTTCCGCCATGCAAATTGTTGTGACGCTGGACTGTGTCGACACCGAAGCGCAAGCGAACTTCTGGCTCGCCGCGCTCGCCCCGCTGGACTACCGGCGCGGCTTCCACGGACCTCCCTACCTGAGCCTGGTCGGGCCCGCTCCCGCACCAACCCTTCTCCTGCAGCACGTCCCAGAACCAAAGCAGGCCAAGAACCGCATGCACCTTGACCTCGACTTTGGCACCGCAGACCTGGCGTCCGAGGTCAATCGCCTCGAACGGCTCGGCGCTGCGAATCTCTCTGAAGAACTCAGCGAACACGGCTTCCGCTGGATCGTCGTTGCCGACCCGGAAGGCAACGAGTTCTGCGTATTCAATCCCCCGAACAACATCAACGTTGCGCGGTAGTTACGTGGTCGGGCCGAGGTTCCACCATGGCCTGGGAAGCCTGTCCGTCGATTACCGCCACTTGCAGAGGGCCTGGGCCTCTAGCGCCGGTGTCCCGCCTTTCCAGACACTCACTCAGCAGGCACGGACCACTGCCCGCCCACTGGCGCGTACCCGGCAGGCCCGCAGGCGACGTCGACGCGAAAGCCGCGGCCGACGGAGACAGCGAGGGTCAGGAGCAGCGCGACCAGGACGACGAGGACGCGGGGCGCTGAGGGGTTGTGCTGCGCGCTCTGCGGTGCGGGCTGTGACGAAGCGCTCTGGTGTGCTGGCCCGCATCGCAACCATCCCTCTCAGCTCTGCTCCTGGCCGGTGTGCCGGGCCTGTCACTCTCGGCGCGCGGCGTCGAGGTCGCGGCGCTGGCGTTGTTCGTCGGCGAGAACGGCCCGCAGGACGTCGCGGTCGGTGTGCTGGTCGACAACGTCGAGGACCAGTCGGTGTAGCACGTCGGGATCCAGTGCTTCTACCTCCCACTGGACCGGGGCGGCCGGGTCGAGGATGGCGCCGGGCAAAGGCCGGCCACCGCGGATCGCTTACCTTGCCCACCGCCGCGGGCAGTTCAGCAGCTCGGGCCTGATCGACGGTGAGCGCGACGTGCACCACCTGGTCCCAGCAGTTCGTGCGGGCGATCCAGTCCAGCATCGCGTCTTGGCCGCTCGCGTCGGCGTCGCCGCAGTAGGCCAGAACCTTCGGGCGCTGCTCGGTGAGGACGCGTTCGCGCACGGTGCGAATGTAGGACTCACTGCCGTATCCGCGGGAGACGAGGACGGGGATGCCGAGGTCGCTCACCCACTGCTCGAACAACACCGCAGCGAGTCCTTCTCCGAACACAGGTAGAGGCCCACCGGCTGGTTGCGGGTACGGTCGAGGCGGAATATGCGCACTGTGTCGCCGAGGGCGGCGCCAGCGTCCGGCCAACAGGTCAGTACGTGGACATGGCGGGTCAGGTCGACCAACTCAGGACCCTCACCCGCACGCACCACGGCAGCCAACTTCGCCGACAGTTTCCGGTACGCGGCCGGACGGTTCGGGATCACCCCCGCCGCGCGCAACCGGTGGAACAGCCCCGGGTGCTGGCGCAGCGTCACCCGCGACTCGTACTGAGCCGCGATCCGCCGCGCCTGCTCCACCACCCCCACCCACACCAACGCCATACGGGTACTTGTACCCGCGCCGCGGGCCGCGCCCCCTTCTCGCGTCGTCCTGGTGAGGCACGCGAGGCCACGCGGTGACGCGGCATGTGGCACCGTGGCGCCGCGCCAGGACCCCCGTCCTGAAAAGGGGCGCTGCTGCGCGTCGCAGACCATACGCCGTAGGTTGAGGGGCCCTGTCGAGATCATGACCACAAGGAGAGGGCCGCATGGGAGACTGGATGCGGTGCTGAAGGCCGCATTGCACAAGGCCTGGTATGGAGCATCAACCGAGGGAACAAGGCTGCAGGACAGCATTTTCGGCACGGCAACCGCTCGCGCCACACTCGTCTATGACGTCGTCAGGTTCTTCTACGACGAGGCGAAATTCCGCACCCCGGGCCCCTTTGAGGAACGCGACGAACTCGGCACCATCGTCAGTGCCGCGAGCGGCTACGAGGACCGCATGCACGAGCTGATGCGCACCTGGGCCGAGGTCTCCCGCAGCTGACCGCCGAGACAGACCCAGGGGTGGCTTTGTACGCGGGAACGGACAGCGCAGGTCCGTCAGTTTGGGAGGCAGCCGGCATCCGTCGGCGAGTCGAAAAGTTCACGAGTTTCGACAGCGCTGTCGGCGGCGTCTGATGGGTCTTCAGGCAGGCGCGAGCGCGTGCCCGGATCCGTCGCCGTCAGCCGGTGCGCCGGGCGCGGGTCAGTGCCAGGCCGCCAAGAGCCGTGCCGATCAGCCCTAGTGCCAGGGCCATGGCGCCGGCGATTACTCCGTTGCCGGTGCCGGGGCCACCGTCGGCGACGGCCAGGTTCACTACGCCCATGGCCAGGCCGGCCAGTCCCGCCGCCAGGGCCATGATGGCCCTGTTTCGCCTGTTGCCGATGCCGGGACGATCGGTGGAGCGGGCCAGAGCCAGTCCGCCGATGACCACGCCGGCCAGTGCCACGACGGCGGCCGTGGTGCCCACCAGTCGTCCGGAGGTCAGGCCGGTGGTGGCAGCCGACTGGACTGCGATGTGCGCGGCTGCCGGTGCGGCAAGCACGGATTGGACTGCCATGAGAGGTCCCCTTGTCTCCTGCAATTCGATGTCGCCTCAGCGCGATTCGATGTCGGCCCAGCATGTGCGTCGGCCCCGCCGTCCGTCGTCCAGCGGACGCAGACAATTCGCGCTGCTGCCGGTGGTTCATGCGCCTGCTGCGGGTGCGGCAGACGACGCGCGGGTACTGCGGGGGCGGTAGTCGGCCGCTCGTTCGTGAGCCGGACTCGCCCGTGGTGGCGTCCGGCTAGGGTGCGCGTATGGACAGAGGACGGTTCGGTGTCCCGGCCGGTTTCTGGGACTGGGCGGTCGCCGTCGGTGTGGCGGCGCTGCTGGTGGGCACCGGGCTGTCCAGCGAGAGTTCCACGGCGAACAGCGACCTGCTCGGCTTTGCGCTGCTGGCGGGCGGCGGGCTGGCGCTGGCCGCCGGCAGCCGGGCTCCGCTTCTGGTCCTGGCCGTTACCGGACTGTGTGCGGTGGGGTATCAGGCGGCCGGTTTCGACGTGCTCGCCGTCTCGTATCTGGTTGCGGTGTACGGCGCGGTGCGGGCCGGGCACCGCGCCGTCACCGTGGCGGCGTCCGTCGCCATGCTGGTCGCTCTCCACCTCACGGCGCTGGTCTTCCACGCCGAGCCGGTGCGCGAGGCGTTCGGGCGGGGCGGGGGCGTGCTCGAGATCGCCTGGCTGATCGCCGCCTTCGCCGCAGGGGAGGCTGTGCGGCAGGCCGAGCAGCGGGCGGGGGAGGCCGAGCGGACCCGGGAGGAGACCGCGCGGCGTCGCGCCGATGAGGAGCGGCTGCGTATCGCGCGCGAGCTGCACGATTCGCTCACGCATCAGATCTCGGTCATCAAGCTGCAGGCCGAAGTCGCGGTCCACGTGGCCCGCAGACTGGGCGAACAGGTGCCGGAAGCGCTGCTGGCGATCCAGGAGGCCGGACGCGAGGCCAGCCGGGAACTGCGGGCCACGCTGGAGGCGTTGCGCAACGACGAGACGTCTCCGCCGCGCGGGATCGACGACGTCCCGGAACTGGTGGAAAAATCCCGGACGTTGGGCCTGGACGCCACGCTGACGATCGACGGGCAGCAGCACGACGTACCGGCCGCGGTGGACCGGACCGTCTACCGGATCGTGCAGGAGGCGCTCACCAACGTCGCCCGGCATGCCGACGCCACCACCGCGGCGGTCCGCATCGACTGCCTCCCGGATTCCCTCGCCATACGCATCGACAACGACGGCAAGGCGACGCCGGCCACCGCCCCGCTGCCGGGCCTGGGGCTGCTCGGCATGCGCGAACGCGTCACCGCCCTCGGCGGCCGGCTACGCGCCGAACCATGTGACGAGGGCGGCTTCACCGTCCAGGCCGAACTCCCCGTGGAGCGGACCTCATGATCCGTGTCCTGCTCGTCGACGACCAGCCCCTCATTCGCAGTGGGTTCCGCGCCCTCCTCGACCTCGAGGACGACATCGAGGTGGTGGCCGAGGCCGCCGACGGCAGCGAGGGCCTGGAACTCGTCAAGGAGCACCTGCCCGACGTCGCGCTCATCGACATCCAGATGCCGGTCATCGACGGCATCGAGGCAACCCGGCGCATCACCGCGGACCCGGCCCTGGACGGCGTGCACGTGGTCATCCTGACCAACTACGGCCTGGACGAGTACGTCTTCGACGCCCTGCACGCCGGTGCTGCCAGTTTCCTGGTCAAGGACGTGGTGCCGGAGGACTTCCTGCACGCCGTCCGCGTCGCTGCTCGTGGCGATGCCCTGCTGGCGCCCTCGATCACCCGCAAGCTGATCAACCGGTACGTCAACCAGCCGCTCCCCACCGACACCGGCAAGGGGCTGGAGGAGCTGACCAGCCGCGAACGCGAGGCCGTTGCCCTGGTCGCGCAGGGTCTGTCCAACGACGAGATCGCCGACCGCATGGTGATCAGCCCGCTGACCGCGAAAACCCACATCAATCGGGCCATGACAAAGCTCCAGGCCCGTGACCGCGCCCAACTCGTGGTCTTCGCCTACGAGTCCGGCCTGGTGGCCCCACACAACCTATGACTGTGCGCCACGCAACCGTTTCGCATGGTTGGCAGGGGGCGCTCACGGTTGGCAGGGGGTGCTCAACGTCTTCGTCCTGGCCGGGTGCTGTCGTTTCACGTGAACATCGAACACGGTGGAGTTCGAGTGCCTCCCGAAGAGCTGAACATCCGCTGTCGCTACTCGTGAACAGAGCCACCCAGAGGGTCTTTCTACTTTCCGTCGGCCTCCGCGAGCGTGTGGGCGACAAGAGCATTGGCGTGGCCGTGCCCCAGGCCGTGTTCGGCCTTGAGCCAGCCGACCAGCTCCATGTGCTTGGACAGCGGTGACGTACGGATGAGGTTCTTCCACTCGGCTATGGGCCGGCCGTACTTCTTCTCGATCGACGGAAAGTAGCTGGCCGGGCCCTTCACAGGTTCAGTCATGACCGCAGCATGTCACCCACCACTGACAACGCAGTCTGCCCGCCCGTCACAGAACGTCACAGATCAGTAGATCTGACACAGCTTCTCAGCTTGTTCTTTATGGTCTGACCTCGAACGATGCGCCGAACGTGCTCGCTCGAACGAGGATTCCGGGGACGTGAACACGGCCTTCGTCTGATCCTGTGCTCCGACGAAGGATGCACTTGACCAGTACGAAGGCCGTGAGGGGATGATTCTGCTGCATCACGATGTCCGGCGGGATGCGTTCGCGGTGGCGTCACACTTCCGAGACGACTTCTTCGACTCCCTGACCGTGCGCGGGGACACGCTGTTCGAGCTCGCCGACGCCCTGTTGTGTGCGGACGGGCCGGTGAAGACGCCGGTCGACCTCACGCTGACCGCCGAACACCGGCGCGGGCACGGAGCGATGTACGCAGCCTTGAACAAGGAGTTCCGCTTCGCCAAGCCGGATTCCTGGGGAGATCCGGACGCGGAGACCATGCAGGTCACCGACCGCTACGGCACCGCCCCCCCCGGACCCTTGCCACCGCCTTCGGACCCGCCCAGCAGGCAAGGGAACACGCCGCAGTATGAGCGAGCGGGACTTCATCGCACTCATCGACGGCGTTCACCAGTTAGTCAAAGCGCCGATCGTGCTGGTCTGGGACCGCCTGAACACCCATGTCTCCCGCAGGATGCGGGACCTCGTGGCTGAGCGCGAGTGGCTGACAGTCTTCCTGCTGTGGTCACGTCCGCTGGAGTGGTGTATCGACGGCCACTCGGTGATCTCGTTTTGAGGCCATGCGGTGAGTTCGGTGGGCAGAACGGTCTCGTCGGTTTCTGACTCGATGGGGTGGCGGCGGGCCTTGGCGAGTAGGTCGAGTCCCATGTAGCGACGGGCCTCGGTCCATTCGTCGTTTTGCTCGGCCAGGACCGCGCCGACCAGGCGGATCACGGCGGCGCGGTCGGGGAAGATGCCGACCACGTCGGTGCGGCGCCGGATTTCCTTGGTCAGCCGCTCCTGCGGATTGTTCGACCAGATCTGCCGCCAGATCTCACGCGGGAACGCGGTGAATGCCAGGAGATCGTGCTGAGCGCCGTCCAAGTGGGCTGCTGCCTTGGAGAACTTGGCCTCCAGCGCGTCCAGGACGTGTCGCAACTGAGCCTGGACGGCGTCAGTGTCGGGCTGCTCGAACACCGTCCGCAGCAGCGTGGCCACCCACGGCTGAGCCGACTTCGGAACCTGGCTCAGCAGATTTCGGGCGTAATGCGTGCGGCATCGTTGCCACGAAGCTCCGGGCAGGACCGCGCCGATCGCGGCGACGAGGCCGGTGTGGGCGTCGGAGACGACCAGTTGGACGCCGGACAGGCCGCGAGCGGTCAGGGAGCGCAGGAAGGCGAGCCAGCCCGCACCGTCCTCGGCCGTGGCGACGTCGATGCCGAGGATCTCGCGGTGTCCGTCCATGGCCTGCCCGTATTCGGTGTTGCAGATGGCATCAGCCTCGGCAGACATGAGCGCGTCGGCGAACGTTTTGACCATCGCGCGCAGCAGATCGGGACTCGCCGCGGCGAGGTTGTCTTCTGCGAGGGCATGCAGGGGCAGACTGTCTGGTGCGGACATCGTGCTGATCTCCTTCGAGGCTTCGACACTTCGAAGATCAGCCGGTGGCCGTTCGACTATGCGGATCTGATTCCGATGCCGGAGCAAACCCCCGGATCAGGTCGAGCCCGTACACCACTTCCCTGGACGCAACCGGGCGGTGGCGATGGACGCTTAAGGCATGAGGGCCCTGTGGTCCGGCGTGATCCAGTTCGGGCTGGTCGTGCTGCCCGTGAAGCTGTTCTCTGCGCCCGAGGAGCACCACGTCCGGCTGCGGGAGATCAGCGCTCTACATCGCCCTCGCGCGAGAACCCCAGCCAGCCGAGTCCGGCGAAAATCAGTAGCTCTTCAGGGCCAGCTGCACCGGTTCTCGGCCGGGCCCACCACGAGATCGGGAAGTCAGAACAGAAGGTGCCTGTACAGACGCTCGGATGTGGGAGACCGGTCCACCGCCGTCAGCCGAGGGCGTCGAGCAACTCGCGCTCGCGCTGCGCGCTGAGGCCTGCGCGCCTTTCCCGGTCCAGCCCCTGCTCGCGTTCCCAGTGCAGTGTGTCGGCCAGCATCTGCGCCGGGGGCCGGTGGCGCAGCCCCGCGGCGCGCGCCGCGGACCCGTCCCGGGCCGACCACCCTTCCCAGCCCGGCTCAACCAGCCACATGGCCAGCGATTCGGGCCCCATGTACTGGGCCACGCCGTTGGCGAGCAGCCACGCCGATTCGGCGGTGACCACCGGACCGGTGTGCCCGCCGACGGCGCGGGACAGCTCGATCCACTCCTCGAACGGAACGACCGGGCCGACGGCGTTGTACGTGCCGGTCATCCCCGTCTCCGCGGAGTCGAGCAGCCAGGAGGTGAGGTCCCGCACGTCGACCACCTGGGTGGGCCTGGCGGGTGTGTCGGGGACCAGCATCGGCCCTCGCGGATCGCGTGCGGCGCGGGCGACCCAGTAACCGGAGCGCCCGCTGTGATCGCCCGGGCCGCCGATGAGCCCGGCTCGTGCGATGAGGAGGCGGTCGCCCACCGCGGCCGTCAACGCCTGCTCGCAGGCGACCTTCGCTTCGCCGTACAACTCGCGGTCGACCTCGCTCCTGTCGGTCGGGGCGAGCAGGGCCGCGGACTCGTCCGCCCCGAGCGTGGCGTGGGAGGCGTAGGCGTTGCCGGACGAGACATACACCCAGTGCCCGGCCTTGCTGCCCAGCGCGTCGAGCGCTCCACGAACGAAGCCCGGCTGCCATGACACCTCGACGACCGCGTCCCATACCCGGTCGAGCAGGGGCTCGTACGCCAACGGGTCGCGCCGGTCGGCGGCGACCAGTGTCGCTCCGTCCGCGACTTCTCCGCTCTCACCACGCGCGAGGCAGGTCACCCGATGGCCGCGTTCGATCGCCTGCCGCGACAGCTCCCGAGCCACCCATGCCGTTCCGCCCAGAACCAGGATCTCCATACCGACACACAAGCACCGAGATCACCGCCGGCCCATGCGAATTCGCTGACAGCAGACGGTCAGCCGTCAGATCGACCTCAACCCTTGAGCAATAACGTCGACATCGTTTGGCTCAGCGCCCCGCGCGCGTACGCCCCGAAGACGTACACCTCATCGACCAGGCCCAGCGGCCGACCACCGTCCGATCGCCGGGCGAGTGCCCGGCGTGTGCTTCCCTATACATCGCAAGGCACAGCGGCAGGGCCCGGAAGCTGGTCGGGGTTGGGCTGAAGGGCGGCCAGCTCCTCGATGACCAGGTCGTTGGCGATGCGCTGGGGCTTCCCCTACTTCGCGGAAGTCTTGCGGCAGGCAGGCGTCACCAGGATCAAGATGGTGGTGCCCTCGAACGCAGAGCTCGACCACACTGCCGCACGGCGTCGACCAGCGGTTCGCCCGCGTCACGTACAGCCGCGTCGGTGGTGTGCACACCCTGACCACGACGGTCAGTCTGGCGGCATGGGCCGCGGACACGGAGGCAGGGCGCAAAGGGAGCCGTAGGCCCGCGACGGAGCGAGGCCGGGGCAGCGGGCCTCCAGCGTCAGGACTCCGGCTTCGTTGCCGGCAACGAACAGATGCCCTCGGTCCGGGGATTGTGGGCATCACGAGGGCATCTGCCAGCCACTCCAATGGGAGCGCTTGGAGTTGACCCGGCCAATGTGCCCGCCCGGACGAGAGCATCAGCGCTTCTGGCGCGGCGCGTCTCGGATGTGGCCATGCGAGGGGCGAGCACGATTCGGTGGGCGGCTTCGGTTACAGGCCGCAGGAGCCGCGGTCCAGGTGGAAGTAGCGGGCATTGACCCAGCGGCACAGTCGGATACCGACGATGACGCCGACGATGGTGACAAGCGCGGGCACGTAACCGCTGGCAACCTGGATGATCGGGATCGCCGGGCACCCGCCCGAGATCGCCCAGCCGGTTCCGAACAGCACGGCGCCGGGGATCACGCCCGCGTGGATGCGCCCCGGAGTGCGGCGGATCCGCAGCAGAGCGAACGCGCAGATGATGATCCCGACGGCACCCGCGAAGGAGAAGAACATCCGCAGGTCCTGGAAGGTGAACATGCGGTTCAGCTCGGTGTAGTCGCCGAAGCCGATACGGGAGACGGTGTAACCGAGAGCCAGTCCCGTGATGATGTTGGCCAGCAGAATCGCGCCTCGGGTACGCATCAGATCACCCTCCACAGAAGGAACGAGACCGCGACGGCGGTGCCGAAGAACACGGCGGTCGCGACCAGGCTGACCGGGCGCAGACGGCCGCAGCCGTTGAGCCCGTGGCCGGAACTGCAGCCACCGGCCAGCCGAGTTCCGAAGCCGACCAGCACGCCGCCGATGAACAGCAGGACGATCATGGTGATCGGATTCGTGGTGACCACGTCCCGGAATCCGGGGCCCATGTCGAAGCGGAGGTGGAACTTCCCGGAGGTGACCGCAGCGATCAACCCGCCGAGGAAGATCGACACCAGCAGGGCAGCCTGGGTGACCAGCGGGGCCGGGGCTAGGGCCGAGGTGTCCTCATTCACCGTTGGTTCGACGTCCGTCTGGACCGGCTGTGACGTGCCGGACGGAACCGGCGGCACGGTGGGCGCGGCGTAGTCGGTGCCGAAGTGCTCCGCCGTCGCTACGGCGAGAGCCTCGGCGAGCGCTCGCTCGTCGGTGAACTCCTCGTCCATGCGCTCGAGCCGACGCTCCCTGCGCCAGTGCAGGACGCGATCCCACGCGGACGACACCCCGAACGACCGATCCGTGGTGAGGGCGTAGTTGATGGTGATCAGAGCGAGCCCGGCAGCGCCGGCCCACCAGGGCCAGTAGCCACTCATGCGGGGCCTCCCATCCATTCGGTGAATCGAGCCCAGAGGCCGCGTTTCGGTCCGGAGCTCTGCCCAGCGCGTCTGGACGGACGGTCTGCGGGCCGGGGAGCCCGTGCGGACGATGACGGCGTGTAATGCGACGCCGAGATCGTCGGGGACGCCGGCCCGAACTGAGCCGCACCATCCGATGCCGTGGTCACAGGTTCTGACGACTCTGCCGGCCAAGCCGGTGCCGGCTGCGACCAGGACGGGTTCTCCTGCCGCCAAGGATTGGGCTGAGGGGGACGAGCCTGCTGGGACCCCTGCTCAGGTCCGGCGGCGCTGGGCCGGTCCGCGCCCTCGCCCATTTCTTCAAGGTGGCGTGCGCGGGCTCCATTGGGCAGCAGGCTGATCGGCACGCGCTCGCCGGTGAGTGACACCTGGTAGCGCGCACAGCCGAGCCATTGATCCTCGCTGTCGCAGTAATAGTCGCGCCACCCCTGCAAACTCGCCTTAAGCAAGGGGAAAAGGGGGCATCCTGCGGTATGCGAGCAACCCACGTCGCTCCCTTCTGACCGGCGCACACCACCCGTTTTATGAGGGGCGCTGCCGTTCTCGGTCTCTTGCCCCGACGCGCCCACATCGACGATGCCGAACGCGCGTTGATGGCCTGTCACAGTGCAAAGCAGTGCCTTCCTGCCTCGACCGGGCGTGATGCAACCACTGTTTCGGTATCGCAGGCAATTCCGGACACGGCCGGACCCGCTTGACATCGATGAGCGCGAAATGTCACGCAATATCGGGCGTGACACGCCCACATGGTCGGCCTTTCTGCGTGCAGAAGTAATTCTTCCGTGGAGGCTGTGCACACATGGGCTTCACTTATGGCGAAAGCATGAATTGGGCTGTGACGAAACTGTTGATATTACTGGTCGTTAACGAGGCCGCGAAGGAAGGAGACCCATGTGCCAACGTGCTGTCTGCCAGTCATGCCGGAAGGTGACCTACGAGGGCTGCGGAGGGCACGTGGAGCAAGTACTCGCCGGCGTGCCGACACCGCAGCGGTGCACGTGTGAGCCAGGGAAGCGCAAACCGGTACCCGCACGGGAGCTGATGACTCCGCCGGGGCCGAATCCGGGCAGGCGGCAGGAAGGCCGGTGGGCCCGGCTCATAGCGTGGATGAAAAGCGCTGCCTAACTTGCCGCGACGAGCTCCTGCTCGCGGTCCGGCGTCTTGACCTTGGGCTTCTTGTTCGGCAGCGAGAGGCGGAAGACCTTGTGCCACGCGGAGAACACCTGCTTGGGCAGCGGCCCGGTGACGTACTCCAGCTCGTACTTCTCGAACAGCGCGCGCACCTTCACCGCGACCTCGGCGTACCGGTTGCTCGGCAGGTCCGGGAACAGGTGGTGCTCGATCTGGTGCGAGAGGTTGCCGGTCATGAAGTGCATGGCCTTGCTGCCGCTGATGTTCGCCGAGCCCATCATCTGGCGCAGGTACCACTGGCCGCGCGTCTCGCCCTTGATCGACCGGCGCTCGAAGACCTGCACGCCCTCGGGGAAGTGCCCGCACATGATCACCGAGTGGGTCCAGATGTTGCGGACCAGGTTTGCGGTGAACGTGGCGGCGAGCGTGGGGAGGAACGACGGGCCCGACAGCAGCGGGTGGATCACGTAGTCCTTGAGCACCTGCTTGCGGATCTTGCGGCCCACGGCCTTGGCCCGCGCGCGGAACTCCGGGTTCTTGCGGCGGCGCTTGTGCAGGTTCTTGCCGAGCTCCAGGTCGTAGGCTGCGATGCCGTACTCGAAGAAGCAGGCGTTGAGGAAGTTCCACAGCGGCTGGCCGAGGTGGAAGCGGTGCCACTTCTGGTCCTCGTCGACGCGCATGATGCCGTAGCCGAGGTCGTTGTCCTTGCCGATCACGTTGGTGTACGTGTGGTGCAGCTCGTTGTGCGAGTGCTTCCACTGCTCGGACGGCGAGACGTGATCCCACTCCCAGGTGGTGGAGTGGATCTTCGGGTCTCGCATCCAGTCCCACTGGCCGTGCAGGATGTTGTGGCCGATCTCCATGTTGTCCATGATCTTCGCCACGGACAGCCCGGCGGTGCCGATCAGCCACGCGGGCGGGAAGATCGAGAACAGCAGCACGCCCCTGCTGACCAGCTCGAGCTTGCGCTGCGCTGAGATGACCTTACGGATGTAGGCGGCGTCTTTCTCGCCGCGGCCGGCGATCACTTCGTCGCGGATCGCGTCCAGCTCGCGGCCGAGCTCCTCGATCTGCTCCGCGGTCAGGTGTGCCGTGGGGTCGATGGCGGTCAAGGTGTTCCTACCGTTCGATGTCGCAGGGGCCCGCCGCGGCGGACACGCAGGTCTGGATGAGGACGCCCGGCTCGGCCTCGGTGATCTCGCCGGTGCGCAGGTCGCGGACTGCGCCCGCCTTGAGCGGCGTGACGCAGCCGAAGCAGATGCCCATGCGGCACCCGGACGGCATGAGCACGCCGGCCTCCTCGCCGACGTCCAGCAACGGCGTGGCGCCGTCCGCCTCGACGGTCCTGCCGGTGGCGCTGAACGTGACCTCACCGCCGTCGCCGGCGGCGACGATGCTGGGGCGGAAGCGTTCGGTGTGCAGGCGCTCTTGGACGCCGTGTTCGCTCCAGTGCTTTTCGGCGGCGTCGAGCAGGCCCGCGGGCCCGCAGGCCCAGGTCTCGCGCTCGGCCCAGTCGGGCACGAGTTCGTCGAGACGGGCGATGTCGAGCATGCCGCCTGTGTCGGTGTGCACCTCGGTGAGCCGCAGCTTCTTGTCCGCGACCAGGTCGTGCAGTTCATCGCGGAAGATCACGTCTTGCGGCTGTGGCGCGCAGTGGACCATGACGACGT
This sequence comes from Streptomyces sp. NPDC055400, assembly GCF_053644375.1. Classification (NCBI taxonomy): domain Bacteria; kingdom Bacillati; phylum Actinomycetota; class Actinomycetes; order Kitasatosporales; family Streptomycetaceae; genus Streptomyces; species Streptomyces sp. NPDC055400. The sequence continues at coordinate 35,754 of NZ_JBSHLM010000019.1, forward strand.
CGTCGAACTCGGTGTCGCGCAGCATGCCCATCACGGGCGTGATGCCGCTGCCGGCCGTCAGGTAGAGCACCTTGGCGGGCTTGGCCTGCGGCAGCACGAAGTCACCGGTCGGTTGGTCGAGCTGGATCAGCGTGCCCGGTGTCGCCCTGCGGACCAGGTGGTTGCTGACCTTGCCGTCCGGGATCGCCTTCACGGTGATCGTGACGCGGCCGTCCTGGCGGTTTGTCGGCGAGGTGATGGAGTAGGCACGCCACAGGCGCACCCCGTCGACGTCGACCCCGATCCGCACGTACTGACCGGCCGTGTGGCCGCGCCAGCCCCGTCCCGGCCTGATCACGATGGTCGCCGCGTCACCCGTCTCGGGGTGCACGGCCTCGATGCGCCCACGCAGGTCAGCGCCCGCACGCAGCGGGCTGACCAGGTCGAGGTAGTCCGACGGCAGCAGCGGCGTCGTGACCATCTCCAGCAGTTTCCACGCCCTGCTGCGGAGGGCTGCACTCGTCATGGCTCCAGCTTGATGCGCCTCAGGGCGTAAAGTCCTGACCGCAAGACGTAAATCTGGTCGGCCGAATTGTTCGCAGGGAACAAAAACGTGAGCCATGCAATCAGGAGGGCCAGCGAACTGGCCCTGGATGAGACGACGGTCACCGCACTTCGGGCCGCGCTGAAGACCACCGCCGACGAGGTCGTCCAGGCGATCATCGACGAGGTCCCTCCCTACGCCAACGCCCTTTCGGGCCGCATGGGCGGCACCATCCGCCGAGCCGTCCGCACCGCCCTGGGTCACTACCTGGACCTCGCGAGCGGGAACGCCACAGGCGGCGACGCCGGTGACGCAGCCTACGAGCTGGGCCGAGGCGAGGTCCGCGACGGCCGTTCGATGGACGCCCTGCTCAGCGCCTACCGCGTCGGCGCCCGCGTGGCCTGGCGATGCCTGGCAGCGGGTGCCGTACCCGCAGGTCTACCCGCCGCCGAGGTCGCCAAGTTCGCCGAGCTGACCTTCGCCTACATCGACGAGCTCTCCGCCGCGAGCGCCGCGGGCCACGCCGACGAACTGGCCGCCCGGGGCAGGGCCCACGAGCGCCACCTGGAACACCTGGCCCGCGACCTCCTCGCCGGCGCGAGCCCGGACGTGCTGCTGGCCTCTGCTCAACGCGCCGGGTGGCAGCCTCCGGCTTCGCTGACCGCGGTCCTGCTGCCCGCCGACCAGGCCCGGCCTGCCTACCGCACGCTCGACCCGAGCACCCTCGTCCTCGACGATCAGCCGGACGCCACCGGTGTGCTGCTCGTCCCCGACGCCGACCGATCACATCTCTTGCGGCAGCTGACCGACCGCACCGCCGTGGTCGGCCCGGCCCGGCCATGGGCTCGTGCGTCCGCCTCGTACGCACGGGCCGCACGCGCGCGCTCCCTCTCCTCTGATATCCGCGACACCGAGGACCACCTGCCCGAGCTGGTGCTGAGCGCCGACGTGGACGCGTTCGCAGACCTGCGTGCCCGAGCCCTCGCACCGTTGCGGACCTTGCCTGTCGCGACCGCACGGCGGCTGGAGGAGACGTTGCGGGCGTGGCTGCTGCACCAGGGCAGGCGGGAGGAGGTGGCGGCGGCGTTGTTCGTCCATCCCCAGACGGTCCGGTACCGGATGTCGCAGCTGCGGGAGCTGTTTCCGGATCTCGCATCGCCACACCGGGTCCTTGAACTGACGCTGGCGGTCGGCCTTCGGGGCAGCTGACGCGTACTTCGCCCGTCCACGACCGCGTCCGCGAGCGGTCCAGGAATCGCGCCTCGTCCTCGGTGCCATCAGCCAGCTCATGCGGCCCCGGGAAGAGCGGTATGAGCCAGCTGAGACCGGGGGGTGATGTTGAAGACCAGACAAGGCCTCGGGAAGCCCGTCGGGGGCGCTGTCTCTGAGAAGCGCGGTGGCGGATACGGCTCGACTGGATCCGGTGGACGATGCGCACCGGCCCGCTCGTCGACGCGCTCATCGAGCAGCTGGTCGGCGATCTGGGCCGCTACGCCCTGGAAAACGGCTTTCATGTCGCCGTGGAGGGCGCTGTCCTGGCACGAGCTGACCCACAGGCGCGCGGCGGGCTGCAGCTGGGTGACCGGCGGGGCGGCCAGGCCGGGTCACCAGGGGCGGGGGCCGGGCCGCTTGCGCCGGGGACCACCGCGGTTCCGCGACGGCCTCGCGCCTGCCTTCCGACAGGTCAACCGGACGACCGACCGGGCCGGCCTGGCACACCGCGCGAGGGATGATGGGGATGGAATGACGGAACGTGAGGTCAGGAGCTTTCATGGCGAAGCGGGTTCACCGACCCCGTGAGGACGCGGAGTTCAATTTCATCCTCGGGATGAGCGGAGTTCCGGTCCTCGCATACTTCACCGGGACATGGCCCAAGGCAATCGAGCCCTGCCGGGTGATGGACATCGTCGTGGGTGGCATCGCCGACGACTACACGGGCCGCCTGACGGCCGTTCGCGCCGACATCACGCGTTGTCCGGCCGCAACCGAGCGATACGGGATCACCGGAGCCCCGTCCTACGTCCTGCTGAAGGACGGAGAGGCGGTGGCGCACGGCACGGGGTCATGACCATCGCCGAGGTACGGAAGTTCCTGGACGGCCACCTCTGAGCGGCCGCTGCGGCACGTGGCCGCGACGCCCGTCACATCTCGTCTATGTGAGGTGCGCCGCCTGAGACACCTTGAGGCTGAGACACCCCCAAAGGTCACATAACTCCGTCGAGGACCGTGCCAGGCGGCAGCCGCATCTTCTCTGGGGTTCTGGGCTGTGGCGTTAGTGAGTGGTTCACGTTGGTGCAGCTCAGCGCCATTGATCGAGAGTCTAGCCACTGCGACAGGTGTGGTGCTGTAGCCCGAAGGGGCTGTTGGGCGGCCGTCTCGTTGACGGGGCTGCCGCGGAGCCCAGGTGGCACTGCGGGGCCGTGCGTGTCGCGAGAGTGTCCACGTCGTTTGCCATAAGACGATCTTGGACACCCTCAGCATGGACCACGCGTCGAGAACGACACGCGCGCCACCAGGCACCGACCGGCCCCATGCGCACCAGCGGCGCCTGAGACCCGTATCCCGGACGCCGCTGAAGACTGCCGCTTGACAGACCGGCCCCACATATCAGTGCTGTGACCGCATAGGCCGGCCGGTTCGGTGCCTTACAGGTTGTTCGCATAGAAGCTGGCGAGTCGTTCGACGGCGGCGTCGACGTATGCGGGTTCGTCGTACATCTCGTAGTGGCCAGCGCCGTCGATCACCATGAGGTCGACTGGGTTGGGGGCCAGCTTCCACAGTTGCATGCCCATGTCGTAGGAGCCGGTGTTGCCGATGCGTCCGGCGAGGATGACCTGCAGGGGCTGGGTCATGAGCTGATCGGCCAAGTGGAAGGCGTCGTAGCCCAGCAGGAGGGAGTCGCTGCGCAGGAGGCGCCGGTTCGTGGAGTGTTCGTTACCGCCGCGCTCGGTGCGGTAGTAGGTGATGGCCTGAGTGGTGTCGATGTCGGTCAGGCCCGCTGCCGCGGCGTCCTTAGGGGTGTCGGGCAGCCAGTTCACTCGGGTCATCTCGCCGGAGCGGGCCTCTTCGGTACGTGCGTCCGCGAGGGCGTCGAGTGCTGCGGCCGGACCGTCGGGAGAGAAGCTGCGGAACGCGTTGCCGATGTTGACGGGGACGACCGTGCCGACCGCTTTGATGCGGTGGTCCGTGCGGGCGGTGTGCACGGCATAGCCGCCACCGGCGCAGATGCCGAGGACGCCGATGCGCTGCGGGTCGATGCCGGGGGTCGTGGTGAGCACGTCGAGCGCGTAGGAGATGTCCTCACCGCGGCGGTAGGGGTCTTCGAGGTCGCGGGGCTCGCCCTCACTCTGGCCCTGATGGGCGGGGTCGAGGACGAGCGCCGCGATCCCGCGGGCGGCGAGACGGGAGGCGTAGTTGGCGCCGATCTGCTCCTTGACGCTGCTGCCTGGGGTGGAGAGCACCACGGCGGGCAGCGGTCCGCTGCTGTCGGCATTGTCGGGCAGGTGGAGGTCTGCGGCGAGGTTGATGGGACCGCGCGGGATCGTGAGGTGCTGGATCATGCGTGGCTTCCTTTGTGAGAGGGTTGTTCCATAGGAGTCCAGTACAAAATAATATCTTGTACAATCTGGAACTAATACGAAACTGTACCACCTGGATGGAGGCTCGCATGTCGGTTGACGGGGCGCAGCTGTGGACGCTGAACCAGCGGCTGCTGGGCGTCGTGATGGATGCCTGCACGGAGGAACTGGCCGAGCTCGGGTTGGAGACGAAGGAGTTCTTCGTCCTGGCCGAGGTGGAGGCATCGCCGTACCCGGCCGAGATCGCGACGGCGCTGCTGCTGCCCAAGGCGAGCGTGACGGTCTACGTGCGCAACCTCGTCGCCAAGGGCTTTATCCGCCGCGAGATCGACGAGGCGGACCTGCGGCGTCACCGGCTCGTACTGACCGCCGAGGGCACGCAGGCGCGCGATCGAGCACTCGCAGCCCTCGCGGCGGAGTACGACCGCAGGTTGGCGAGGGTTACCCCCCAGGACCGCGTCGAGCTGCAACGCATCCTCAACGCGATGCTCGCCTCGCCCGCGTCAGGCCGTATGCGCGAGTGATCGTCTGATGAGCCTGTATGCCGTGGTCTTTCCGATCTTCGCCACCTGTCCGGTCGTCGCCAAGGCTCTCAGCCGCTGGGGCCACATTCTGCTGCCGCTGGTGCTGATCGCGATCGGTCTGCTCATCCTGATCGAGGGCGGGGGCCTTCGGGCTGTAGGCGGGCCCGTTCCCTCCGGCGTGTGGCTCAGCGCCCGGGTCAGTTCACGGTTTGCGGCGCTTGCCGCGTCCAGGCCCTCGGTTCGTTCGTCCAACTGTCCTTGCACGTCGGCGAGTTGTTGTTGGCCAGCCCATCCTCAACAACAGCAGCGTCAACCGGTCCCGTGCCGAACGGCAGGACCGGAACATCGCGACGACCTCCTCGTCGCTGGCCCGGTCCACTTCGCTCTCCGGCTCCTGGAGCCGATGCCGGGCCCGCAGCCGGTAACGCAGCCCCCCGCTCTCGCCCCTGGCCTCCACGGGCAGGTCGCGATCGTCGCCGAGCTCGTAGACTTGCTCCAGCACCCAGGCCGGCGCCTCCTTGTTGACCACGGCGTGGACCAGGAACATCCGAACCGCCGTGAGCACCTTGTTGATCCGGCCGTCGCCCCGCACCGGCCGGGCTCCCGGGCCCGGAACGACCGTCCGGCGCTGGCCTCCGTTCCCCGGCGTCCAGCGCAGCCAGAGCATGAACAGTCCCATGTCACGGGCGGCGGTCCGCCAGTCCCGACCGCTCCTGTCACACCAGCGCAGGAACAGCGACAGGCCCTCCGCGTACGCCTTCGTCGTCGTCTCCGCCCGCCCCCGCGCCAACCGAGTCTCTCTCAGGAAGCGATCGGGAGCCTCAACCACCCGTACCGCGTCGTCCACCACCGTCCAGTACCGGACACCCGAGGGCATCCGGACAGGAAAAGCACGCACTTGTACCCCTGCTCCACGAGTCGACCGCAACGATCCACCGCAGAGCCACACCCCCTGAGAACCGCTGCCGCAACCTCAACGAGGGCACGGCGTACGACGTCACACCACGCTCAGAGAACCCCCAGAGAATCCATCCCGGCCCCACCGGCGCAGCCGCCCGCTATCCCCCAACCCTCGCCCGATCCGTCGCCGGAGCCGACCGACCCGGTTGGCTGACGCGCACCCGCCTGGTGTCGCACGTCTACACCGGCGACCTGGCGGCCGGCCTGAGGGTGTCCGAGGCACTGGAGGCAGGCATGGTGGGCCTGAACCGGCCGGTGGTGTCGGACCCGGCGGCACCCTTCGGCTGCGTCAAGCAGTCCGGTCTCGGCCGTGAGGGCGGCCATGACGGCCTGCTGGAGTTCACCGAGAGCAAGTACATCGCCGTGGACTGGTGACCCTCAGTGTCGATCAGCCCCCCTCGGGAATGATTCAAATGTCGATGAAGTTTCAACGAATATCACTCGAGGCTCATCGGCTCTTTGCACCCAGGGGCACCTCGGGCGCCAGGCGCCTGCACAGCTGAACGGATGCTCGCGCAGTGAACGGAGAACGTGATGGTCGGCATACAGGGAGTGACCCGGAACGAGCGGTTTCACCATGCACGCCGTCTCTTCACATCCCAGCATTACCGCGCGGCTTCCCGGGTTCTCGCGGACCTGGTTGCCGCGGAGCCCCGCAGCCCGGACCTCCGGATGCTCCTCGCCTGTGCGTACTACAACACGGCGCAGCTGACCTTGGCTGAGGCGGAACTGCGACAGGTCCTGCATGCCGAGCCCGGCCACGCCTCTGCCCACCTCGCCCTCGCCCGCGTCCTGGAGCGCCGGCACCGCTGGACCGAAGCCGCTCCGCACATGAGGACTGCGGACTCGATGACCGCACGCGATCTCCTTGCCCTCAGGCACCCCGTCGGTTCACCGCCCCGACTGGCTGCTTGAGGCTGCCCCTGTCCGCCGGACAGGCCGGTATGCCACTCGCATCGCGTGGAGGCCCGCCCGGCTGCTTCCGCGCACCGCCCCCTCGCTGCCGCGGAAACCCATGCGAACAGGAGCTCCGCCGGACCGAGCCAGAAGGAGTCACAACCATGACAGAGCTGAGCCTGGCCGACACCAGCGGAGTGCTCCGGCAGCCGACAGTGAATCTGCGGCGCAACAGCTCAGGGCTCGGTTGGTCACATCTGTACCTCTCCACCCAGGAAGAGCAGCCGTATCGCGCGGAGTTCGACGCCACCGCGACCCATATGCTGGTCCTACATCTCAACGGCCCGGTCACGGTGAGCCGTGGCCGGGGTCGGTCGGCGCAAACCCGGCGAGTGCCCACCGGAGGGCTCTTCCTCCATCCGGCCGGCCGCAGGCTGACGGTGGAGCTCGGCGGCCGACTCGACACGGTTCACGCCTACCTCACGGATCGTGCCCTGCAGGATGCCAACAACGGCAGCCCGGTGGAACTGTCCGAGGAGCTCGGTACTGCGGACCCTCTGATCGAGCAGCTCCTGCTGGCGCTGGAGAGTCTGGTACAGCAGTGGGAGCCCTCCGCGCGCACCTATGCGGACCACCTGACCGGCATGCTCGCTGCCCAACTCGCGCGTCGACACCGCGCCAACCGTGCTGAGCCGACGCCGAGCAGGATTCCGTCCGGACTGTCGTCTCGGCAGCTGTCCGCAGTGCGGGACCTCATGGAAGAGCGGCTCGCTGAACCACTGCCGATTGCGGATCTTGCGGCCGCCGCGTCGCTCAGCGTCAGTCAGTTCGCACGCCAGTTCAAGGCGAGCACAGGCGAGTCGCCGCACCAGTTTCTCCTGCGGCTGCGCCTGGAGCAGGCATGCCGTCTCTTGCGCACCGGCACAACCGCCATCGGCGAGGTGGCGGTGGACTGCGGCTTCTCTCATCAAGAACATCTCACACGGGTGATGCGCGCCAAGCTGGATACCACCCCGGGCGCCGTCCGCCGCCCCGGCTGACGTCCGATTTCGCTGCCTGCGGGCCCGTCGCGTCATGCACGTTGCAGCCTCGGTGAACGCGTCTTTCGTGCAGAAGGAACGAGCCGAACGTGCAGGCCGAAACGTCTGTGAAACACGAATACTCCAAATCCACGCAGCCAACGCAACACGACGGCGATGCAAAGGCGGAGTTCCATGAGAAGTCTGGTCTACAACTCCCGCCCTTCCCGGGTGGTCTTCGGAGTCGGCACGGTTGACCGACTTCAGGCGGAGGTCGAGCAACTCGACTGCTCTCGCGTGCTGTTGCTGTCCAGTCCCACTGTGACCGAGACCTCCGCGAGAGTCCGCAAGGCGCTCGGCCAGCTGATGGTGGCGGAGTTCGACGGCGCAGCGATGCACACACCCGTAGAGGTGACCGAACGAGCCCTCCGGGTCCTCCAGGACTCATCCGCCGACTGCATAGTGGCCGTCGGCGGCGGCTCGACCACAGGACTGTCCAAGGCACTGGCACTGCGCACCGATCTTCAGCAGGTGATCCTGCCGACCACCTACGCCGGCTCCGAGGTGACGCCCGTGCTGGGCGAAACACGCGACGGGCGCAAGGTCACACAGTCGTCCCTCGCGATCCTGCCCGAGACCGTCATCTACGACGTGGATTTCACCCGCACCTTGCCCGTGGACATGTCGGTCACCAGCGGCATCAACGCACTCGCGCATGCCGTGGAAGCGCTGTATTCCAGCGACGCGAACCCGATCACCGACCACCTGGCGCTCGACGCGATCTCCCGCATCAGCCGCGCACTCCCTCTGCTCGGCATCGACTCCCAGGACACGGGCGCGCGAGCCGACCTGCTGTACGCGGCCTGGCTGGCCGGAACCTGTCTCGCCTCGGTCGGCATGGGCCTGCACCACAAGCTGTGCCACACCCTGGGCGGCAGTTTCGACCTGCCGCACGCGCAGACGCACACGGTGATGCTGCCGCACGCCATGGCCTACAACGCGCCGGCGGCGAAAGATGTCATGAACCGAATCGCCCAGGCGCTCGGCGTCGACGATGCCCCGACCGGGGTGTTCGACCTGATCGCGTCGTTGCACGGGCCGACCTCGCTGCGCGAGCTCGGTATGGCGGAAGCCGAGCTGCCGCGCGCCGTCGAGCTGGCCTTGTCCACGGCGTACCCCAACCCCCGCAAGATTACCGCCGAGGGCATCGACGGCCTGCTGAGCGACGCCTGGCACGGACGGCGCCCGGCGGCCGTTCCGCAACCCGCGAGGCCCGTGGTCGCGGCCACCGACCCGCAGGTGGATCAGCTGACCGAGCAGGTGGTGGCGAGCTTCGCAGGCAGTCCGGATCCGCGGGTACGGCAGCTGCTCAGTGACCTGGTGAGGCGTCTGCACCAGTTCGTGAGGAGCAACGACGTCACCGACTCCGAGTGGCAGTACGCGATCGACTTCCTCACCCGCACCGGTCAGATCTGCAGCCCCACCCGGCAGGAGTTCGTCCTGCTGTCGGACACCCTCGGTGTGTCCAGCGTGGTGGACCTGCTGACCAACTCGCGGACGCCCGGCACCACACCGTCAGCAGTCCTGGGCCCCTTCTACCTCGAGGGACCTCCCGAGATTGCGCACGGCTCCGACATCGCCCAAGGCCTGGCCGGCACTCCGCTCTGGGCGGACATCCTGATCACGGACACCGACGGAGCACCCGTGCCGGACGCCGTGGTGGACGTGTGGCAATCCAACGAGGACGGGTTCTACGACCTCCAACTGCCTGATCTGGACGGCCCTGTGCTCCGGGCCCGGCTGCGCAGCGACCAGCAGGGCCGGCTGTCCTTCTGGTCCATCCTTCCCTCGCACTACCCGATCCCCGGTGACGGCCCGGTGGGCAAGATGCTCGCTGCCGTCGGCCGCCACCCCAACCGTGCGCCCCATCTGCACTTCATGATCACGGCGCCCGGTTACCGCCGCCTGGTCACCCAGTTGTTCGTTGCGGGTGGCGCCTACCTGGACAGCGACAGCGTGTTCGGCGTCAAGGACGAGCTGATCGTCGATTTCGTACCGCAACACGGCCCCACCCCCGACGGCCGCAGCCTGGACGGAGAGTGGAGACGACTGGACTTCACCTTCCGTGTCGCCCCCCTGACCCACTGACCGAGGACAGCATCATGACGCCTACTGAGCATTACGACACGGATGTCATCGTCGTCGGCAGTGGACCTGCCGGCGGGTCCGCCGCCCTTCTCCTGGCCACCTACGGGGTGCGGACCCTCCTGGTGACAAAGTACGGCTGGCTGGCCAACACCCCGCGGGCGCACATAACCAATCAGCGGACCATGGAAGTCCTGCGGGACCTCGGCGTGGAGGACGAGGCCCTGGCAGCAGGCAGCCCCTCCGAGCTGATGGGCGATACGGTGCTGTGCACGGCACTGGCCGGAGAGGAGATCGGCCGGATCCGCAGCTGGGGAACCGGTCACGGCTCGGCCACCGAGTACGGTGCGAAAAGCCCGTCCCAGATGATCGACCTGCCCCAGACGTACCTGGAGCCGATCCTGCTGAAGAACGCCGCAGCCCGCGGCGCCAAAGTCCGCTTCGATACCGAGTTCCTCAGCCTGACCCAGGACGAGCACGGGGTCACGGCCCTGCTGCGCGACCGGATCCGGGGAGACGAGTTCACTGTCCGGGCCCGTTACCTGATCGGTGCGGACGGCGGCCGCAGCATCGTTGCCGAGCAGATCGGCCTTCCGATCGACGGGCAGATGGGCAAGGCCGGCAGCATGAATGTCGTGTTCAAGGCCGATCTGTCCAGCTACGTTGCACACCGTCCGAGCGTCCTGTACTGGGTGATGCAACCCGGCGCAGAAACTGGCGGCATCGGCATGGGGCTGGTGCGCATGGTGCGGCCGTGGAACGAGTGGCTGCTGGTCTGGGGATATGACATCGAGCAGCCGCCCCCGCAGATGGACCATGAGGCCGCCCGCCAGATCGTGCGCGCCCTCATCGGTGACCCCACCATCCCCGTGGAGATCACCTCGACTTCGCTGTGGACCGTCAATCACAGCTACGCCTCCGCATACTCCTCCGGACGGGTCTTCTGTGCAGGCGATGCCGTCCACCGGCACCCCCCGTCCAACGGGCTCGGCTCGAACACCTCGATCCAGGACTCGTACAACCTCGCCTGGAAGCTGGCCATGGTCGTACGTGGCGAGGCCGGTCCCGCTCTGCTGGACAGCTACACCGCCGAGCGCGCCCCCGTCGGCAAGCAGATCGTCGAGCGGGCCAATCTCAGCCGCGACCAGTTCGGCCCGATCTTCGAAGCTCTCGGAGTGGGCGGGGGAAGCAACGCAGCAGGAATCCACAAGGGACTTTCGGCGACGCGTGCCGAGACGCCCGAGGGCGTGAAGCGGCGGCTTGCCCTCGACGAAGCCATCCAGCTGAAGAACTACGAGTTCAACGCGCACGGTGTGGAGATGAACCAGCGTTACGTCTCCGGCGCGGTGCTGGACGACGGCAGCCCCGCCGAAGTCTGGGAGCAGGACCGCGAGCTGTTCCACCAGCAGACGACCCGGCCCGGCGCCAAACTGCCGCATGCCTGGCTGGTCGATGCCCAAGGGCAGAGGGTGTCCACCCTGGATGTCGTCGGCAAGGGCGTCTTCACGCTGCTGACCGGACTGTCGGGGGGCGCGTGGGAGACAGCCGCCGCCGAGTGCCAAGACGCTCTCGGGGTGCCGCTGAACGTCGTGCGGATCGGCGCCGTGGACAGTCGGGATGCCTACGGGGAATGGAGCCGGCTCTCGGAGATCGCCGACGAAGGGGCACTGCTCGTCCGCCCGGACGGATATGTCGCCTGGCGCCGGGCGACCGCTCCCGAGAGCGACTTGGCAACCAAGGAAGAACTGCTCGGGGCACTGCGGAGCGTATTGCAGCGCTGAGCGGTACCGGCAGCCGCCCGGCTGCCGGGGCCAAGACGCAGCACAGGATTACCACGCGGGCGGCCCTGCAGCCCCAGAACGGAGGACGGCACAGATGGACAAGGTGGTGGCTTCTGCCGAGTTGGCACTGGCAGATGTGAAAGACGGGGCGTCTGTCGCCGTCGGTGGTTTCGGCCTCAGCGGAGTGCCGAACGTGCTCATCCAGGCTCTGTACGAGAACCGCGTCGGTGGCCTTGGTGTGGTCTCCAACAACTGCGGTGTCGACGGCGGTGGTCTGGGCATCCTGCTCGCCGCGAACCGGATCGTCCGGGTCACCGGCTCCTACGTGGGCGAGAACAAGGAGTTCGCCCGCCAGTATCTGTCCGGGGAACTGGAGGTGGAGCTGATCCCGCAGGGCACCCTCGCCGAGAGACTGCGGGCCGGCGGCTGTGGAATCCCGGCGTTCTTCACCCCAGCCGGAGTAGGCACCCAGGTGGCCGAGGGCGGCCTGCCGTGGCGCTACCACAGCGACGGGTCCGTGGCGTTGGCTTCACCGCCCAAGGAGATCCGGGAGTTCGACGGCCGCCCCTATGTGCTGGAGCGCGGTATCACCACCGACTTCGCACTGGTCCGTGCCGCCCGCGGCGACCGCCACGGCAATCTGGTCTTCAACAAGTCGGCGCGCAACTTCAATCCGCTGGCTGCCATGGCCGGGCGTATCACCGTCGCCGAGGTCGAAGAACTGGTGGAGCCCGGCGTGCTCGAACCGGACGGCATCCACCTACCGGGGGTCTTCGTCCAGCGGGTAGTGGAACTGACCCCTGAGCAGGTGACCGACAAGCAGGTCGAGAAGAGGACGTGGCGACGCTGATGGCATGGACCAGGAACGACATGGCGGCTCGCGCCGCGGCCGAGCTGCGCGATGGCGATTACGTCAACCTCGGCATCGGTCTGCCGACGCTGGTACCCGAGTTCGTGCCGGCCGGTGTGCACGTGGTGCTCCAGTCGGAGAACGGCATCATGGGTGTTGGTCCGTATCCGGCAGAGACCGAGGTCGACGCCGACCTGATCAACGCGGGCAAGGAGACCGTCACGGTGATACCCGGCGCCTCGTTCTTCGACTCCGCGCTCTCCTTCGGCATGATCAGGGGCGGCCACATCGACGCCGCGATTCTGGGCGCCATGCAGGTCTCGGCCCAGGGCGACCTGGCGAACTGGATGGTTCCCGGCAAGATGGTCAAAGGCATGGGCGGTGCAATGGATCTCGTGCACGGCGCCCGCCGCGTCGTCGTGGTGATGGAGCACACCGCCAAGGACGGCAGCCCCAAAATCGTTGCCGAATGCAGCCTGCCGCTCACCGGACGTGCCTGCGTGCATCGCATCATCACCGACCTGGGTGTCCTCGACATCACTGCGAACGGCCTCGTCCTGGTCGAAACCGCACCTGGCGTCAGCACCCAGGAGATCCTGGACCGCACCGCCGCCCCGGTGCGGGTACCGGCGCCCGCCACCGGCAGGCTCACCTCCCCGCCGCCACAATCTCCCGCTGGTCAGGTGTCCCTGGACAGCCCTCGGCCCAGCGGGGAACCCACCCTGAGCCATGACCTCCCCGGGAACCACCGGCCCCCCACCCCCACGAGGAACCGCGATGACCGACCGAGTGCGTGATGTGTACGTTGTCGACGCCGTACGGACCCCGATCGGCCGCTACGGCGGAGCCCTGTCCGGGGTGCGGCCCGACGATCTCGCCGCCGGGGTACTGCGTGCCCTGGTCGACCGCAGCCCCGCCCTGGACCCCTCCCGTATCGACGACGTGATCTTCGGCAACGCCAACGGCGCAGGTGAGGACAACCGGGACGTGGCCCGGATGGCCGTGCTACTGGCAGGGCTTCCGGTGACGGTGCCCGGCGCCACCGTCAACCGGCTGTGCGGCTCGGGCATGGAGGCCGTCGTCCAGGCCGCCCGCTCCGTTGCCCTCGGCGATGCCAGCGTGGCCGTGGCCGGCGGCGTGGAGTCCATGACGCGTGCACCATGGGTGCTGCCCAAGCCTGATCGCGCTTTCCCTGCCGGTCACCAGGAGCTGCACTCCACCACCCTGGGCTGGCGGATGGTCAACCCCCGTATGCCGGCGCAGTGGACCATCCCGCTCGGCGAGAGCGCCGAGTTGATCGCCGACAAGTACCACATCACCCGCCAGGAGCAGGACGCCTTCGCCCTGGCCAGCCACCAAAAGGCCGCCGGCGCCTGGAAGGCCGGTGCCTACGATGCCGAGGTCGTACCGGTGGACGGCGTGGAGCTGACCCGTGACGAGGGCATTCGGGACAACACCTCCCTGGAAGCACTGGCCCGTCTCAAGCCCGTCTTCCGACAGGGCGGCACAGCGACGGCCGGCAACTCCTCGCCTCTCAACGACGGCGCCGCAGCGCTGCTGCTGGCAGACGAGGCAGGACTGGCCGCCATAGGCCGCGAACCACTGGCACGCATCCGAGCCTCCGCTGTCACCGGCATCGAGCCCCAGTACTTCGGCCTCGCCCCGGTCGAGGCCATCCGCAAAGTTCTGGCGAAGGCCGAGCGGGACTTCGGCGACCTTCACACAGTCGAACTCAACGAAGCCTACGCCGCCCAGGCGCTGGGCTGCCTTGCCGGACTCCCCGAGCTGGACCCAGCTGTCGTCAACCCCCGGGGTGGCGCCATCGCCCTGGGCCACCCATTGGGCGCGTCCGGCGCCCGCATCACCGGCTCAATCGCCCACCAACTCGCCGCCGCCGGCTCCGGCACCGGCCTCGCCGCGCTCTGCATCGGCGTGGGACAGGGCATCGCCCTTGTCCTCGAACGCTGACTCCCCTCCCGGTACCGCGAAACGGGGTGGGCCGCGCGAGGACCATCAAGATCATGCCGCCCGGGAGTGAACCGCGGAGCCCGGTTGTGCTATTTCGACTGCAGATCAAGGTCGAGGCGACCATCGGCATGGGCGCAGGCGCCCAGCTGCCTCAGAAGCGCGAGGGCCTTCTTGCAGCGCGCGTCCTCGATCAGCTGCGGCTGACGTAGGTAGTCGCCGCCGAAGACGTCCCCGAGGCGGTTGGCCTCAGCTTCGATGCCACGGCTGCGGCCGGCACCTTGGAGGACGGAGCGAAGCTGTGACCGGGTGAGCCGTGCAGCCTGGGCTGGGGTGGAGGCGAGCATCAGCAGTTCGCGGGCTTCGGCGCGGCACAAACCGTTCTGCCAGCCGGAGAAGGCGATGGGTGAGGCCCTTCGCGGACAGCGAGAGCACCATGGGAGCACGTCCTGGCCCGGCACGACATGACGTTCCAGCAACAGATCGCCCTGCGCGCCGCCGACGCCGCCGACGCCCCGCAGACGCCGGACGAGCTCGTCACCCAGGTCCGGGACTCCCTCAAGGCCGACCCGGCCGACATCCACGCCACTCTCGACGAGCTACTGGCCAAGCAGCTGCTCGCCGCGGACGGCACGCACCTTCACTCCACGGACGCAGGGCGCGAGCTGCTCGCAGCCGTCGGCGCGGAGACCGCACCCATCTCCAACCGCATCTGGGGCGGGATACCCGCCGAGGACCTGGCCGCCGCCGGCCGCGTCCTCGCCCTGGTCAGCGAGCGCGCCAACGCAGAACTTGCGGCCCTGACCGCCTGACCGACCGAGCCGATGTTGGCGAACCATGACTTGAGCGATGCAGGTCGGGGGCGCGTGGAGAATTCTTGTTGGCGGATCTTGAGAGGGTTGCAACGTGGTGCGCGATTGAGGGCGGGGCGTGCTGGCCTGGCGAGTCGTCGGGTGGTGATCACCTCTCAGGTGCGCGGTCGGAGACCAGACCGGCGATGGCCGAGCGAGTCTCGTCGTAGTACTCGCGGAGTCCGATCCAGCGTTGCAGGGGCCGCCACTGCTTGTGCTCGGTGTTGCCGTGCTCGACGCAGATTCGCCGGTGGCGGTCTTGATCATCGGAGGACGGTCCTCATCAAAGGGGCAGGGCGAACCGGCGGCAGACATGGATGCGCGAGAACTCGTCCCTCAACTGCTGTTCTTCATGGAGGCTGGCGTGCAGAAGGCCGCCATCGGTTTCAGTCCCCGTCGCCGGCTTCCTATGGCTCGGTCCGGTTCCCCGGGCTCGGTGTAGTAGTTGGCGTAGACGTGCAGGTAGTGGTTGCTCTCGGTGAATCCCATGCCTCGATACCAGCGCAGGCTGTCAGGGAGGTCCAGGCGTCGAGCGTGTTCAGGCTCAGGGCGCGTGCGCGAGTTTGAGCTTCTGCGAGGAGAGCCCGGCCATGCCCTTGGTGCTGATGGTCGGGATGGACGGCAACCGTGTCGATGGTGGCTAGGTCGCTGTCGACCGTCACGTCCATGGCGCCGAGCACGGTCCCCGAGTCGTCGGTGGCGACCAACTCGAAGCCTGGTGCAGATATCTCTGGCCTTGTCTGGCGAACGTCGTCGAAGTAGGGGGTGTTGAGGAAGGAGAGCACCCGGCAGCGGAGCCCGAGTTCTCCGACCGATATGCCGGGACCAACCTGGGCAAACGCGAGCTGCGCGCGCTGGTTGCCAATCCCCGCCTCCAGGTCCGGGAAGACCCGAAAGCGTTCCTCACCTGCAACCTCGACGCGTTCACCGCCCTGTGCAACCCCCGACCGCGACCGAGCGCGCGACGGCGGCAGCCATACCCCGTACCACTCCCGCTGCCATCCGGCGTGCGCGAACTTCAGCCGCACTGACAGCCAGGTCGCCGCCCTACGGGCCGAGGTCGCGCGGATCGACGCGGACGCCGCAGAGATCAGAGCCATCACAGACGCCATGGTGCGCCTGCTGATCGGCGCCCCACTGCACTCCGACGGCTAGCTGACCATCGTCTCCAGCACACTGGCCTACGCTCTGGTCAGGGTCCGCGCCCCCTCACCGAGACCGTGCCCGAGTCGGCGCGAGCCCGCGCGGACAAGCAGCAGGACCTGACCCGGGTCCGCGCCGAACGCGACGATCTGCGGAGCCAGGCGCAGCTCTTGGCGCGACCGTCCAGGTCCTGGAGATCGAGAACCACCAGCTCAAAGAGGCCAACATGAATCTGCGCGGGCAGTTGGCCGCCCAGGGAGCAGTCCGCGACCTGACCCAGCGACGTCGAACCTGACTCCGCGCGACGAGACGCAGGGGCAAACCCTTCGCTGGATTCGACGCCTTTGCGTGCGAAATATGCCCCCGCCCGGTATCCCCCGGGCGGGGGCATGGCACGGCCGGACCACATTACGGTCCGCGACAATTGACGGTTACCGCGTTGCGGTGGCCAGTGCCGTGCGGATGGCGTCCTCGCCGACCGGCTGGCCCTTCTCGTTCGAGTACGGCCCGTACGGTGTTCCCCACACCGGCGTGCCCGTCGCCTGCCGCCAGCTGTCGGCCAGCGTTCCCGCGTCCACCACGCTGTAGCCGATGGAGTCGATGAATTCGGTCACCGCCGCCTTCGCCGGTGCGGAGTCCCCGGCGATCGGCAGGTAGGAGCGGCTCGCCGCCCCTACCGGGCGGGCGAGTGACAGCAGGTGCTTGAAGAAAATGTTGTTGAACGCCTTTACGAGCAGGGCGTCCGGGACGTACCGCAGAAGCAGCTCGCTTGAGGTGAGGGACTTGCTGTCGAGCTCGGGGATGTGCCCGTCACGCTCGGGGCCGTAGTTGCAAGTGTCGATGACCGTCTTCCCGGCCAGTGGCGCGGCCGGCACGTGGGGGAAGGCGCTGACCGGCACCGTGACCACGACAATGTCACCGGCCGCTGCGGCCTCTTCGCTCGTCGCCGCGGACGCCCGCGGCCCCAGTTCCCCGGCCGTGTCCACGAGCGTTTCGGGACCGCGCGAGTTGCTGAGCACCACCTGGTGCCCGGCCCCGACAGCGAGGCGCGCGAGGGTCCTGCCGATGCTTCCGCTTCCGATGAATCCCACAGTCGTCATAATCTCAACGTCCTTCAGAAGAGCCGAACTTGCCGGTTGCCGTGCCCATTGCGATCCGGGTTCCCGCCGTCAGCCGGCGGGGAAGTAGTGGCCGTTGTCCAGATCGGCGAGCAGGCCGGGCCGGGCGGGTTCCCAGCTGAGGGCCCGGCGGGTGATGAGGTTGGACGCCGGGTAGCTCTGCGTGACGATATTCGTGAGGAACCCGAAGTACCCCGGCGTCATCAGGGCATCGTTGGGAACGCTCACTGCAGGCAGGCCCAGGCGGCTGGCGATGGCCTCGGCGATGTCGCGGAACGTGATGCCCCCGTCCTCGACCGCGTGCCAGTATTTGCCGGCCGGCCCCTTCTCCAGCGCCAGACGGAACAAGGTGGCGGCATCTCGGACGTGCACGGCGTTCCACAGGTTCGCGCCGTCGCCGTGGTAGCCGACGAACCCCTTTTCCTTCGCGAGCGCGATCAGCGTGGGGAGGAAGCCGGCACGATCGGTCGTGCTGTGCGCGATGTTGGCGATCCGCACGACCGAAGACCGCACCCCCTGCTCGGCGAGGTCGACAACGGCCCTTTCCACGACGTTGCGGACCCGCAGGGTGCCCTTGTGCTCCTCGACGGCGGGGAGGGCCGGGTCCTCCTCGGTGGCCGGCCGGTCCAGGTTCCCGGGCGAGCCGATGCTTCCCGCTGTGACCAGCGGCTTTCCGGTTCCCGCGAGTGCCTCGCCGTACGCGAGCATGATCGGGAGCTCCGCAGCGGCCACGGCGTCCATCCCGCCGGAGGGCAGCAGATCCTGCCTGTGGGCGACGTGGATGACGCCATCGGAGCCCGAGGCTGCCTCCTTGAGCCCGTCGAGATCCTGAAGGTCGCCGCGACGCACCTTCGCGCCGAGCGCGGACAGGGTCGCCGCGGAAGCGTCCGACCGGGCCAGGCCGGTGACCTCGTGCCCGGCGGCGATGAGCTCGGGGATGATGTACGAACCGGAATGGCCGGTCCCCCCAGCGACGAATACGCGCATCTAACTGTCCTTGTGAGGGTAGGTGCAGGGTCTTCCCGTGCCGTAAGTGAACTGGCGTAATGCGGCACGAGAGGTACGAGAGGTAGTGGTAGGGGTGCGCTCAGCCGAGCAGGGTGATGCCGAGGGAGAAATTGGCGTGCTTGACGGAGTGGTTCATGAGGCCCAGCTCCAGCAGGCCGACGTTCTCCAGTGCCCGCGCCATGAACAGTTCCCCGGTGTCCCAGGGGCGCAGCCCCAGGCTCTCGACGAACGCCGACACGCGTGCCTTCGCCTGCGCGTCGTCTCCGGCGATGAACACGTCCAGAGGGCGGTCCTCGGCCGGGCCAGCCGCCAGAACGTGGGAGAACACGGTGTTGAACGCCTTGACGACATGCGCGCCGTCGGGAGCCGCCTTGGCGATCTCCTGTGCGCCGGAACTGTCGTCGGGGACGACGAAGCCCCGCAGGTCGGGGGCTACGGGGTTGGTGATGTCGACGATGATCTTGCTGCGCAGTGCGTCCCCGTACTCCCTCACCACCGCCGCCGCGCCGGCGTACGGCGCGGCGAGGATCACGATGTCCCCGGTCGGGGCGGCCCCGGCCGTCCCGACCGTGGCGCCGCCGAGCGTGGCGGCCAATTCCTTGGCCTTGACCTGGTCGCGGCCGATGATCTCGACGGCGTTACCGCCGGCGAGCGCCCGGCCGGCCAAAGCACGGGCCATGTTTCCCAGTCCGATAATGCTGATGCTGCTCATCGGTGTTCCTGCTTTCCGGGCTTTGGCCCTGCTGTCAAATTCCAGTGTCGAATTCTTTTACCGAATTCACTTCGACGCCCTTAAGCGCCTGTTTTTCATGCTGCCATTTGGTCTGAGTGGCGTCCAAGACCTATTGAAGCCGTGGTGATACCCTGGAGGTATCACGGGCTGGGGGTTCTATGGATCTGGATCTGCGCAAACTGCGTTACTTCGTCACCGTGGCCGAACGGCTGCATTTCGGCCGGGCCGCCGATGAGCTTCACATCGCACAGCCGGTGCTCAGCCGGCAGATCCGCGCGCTCGAGCAGGATCTCGGCGCCTCGCTGTTCACCAGGGATCGCCACGGCGTAGAGCTGACAGATGCGGGCCGGCAACTGCTGGCCGATGCCGGTCCGCTGCTCGCCTCAACCCACGCGGTCCGCCGCCGGGTGTCCGCGGCCGCCGGCGGCAAGCGGCGGCTGATGGTCGGTTTCCGGGCCGGCATTGCCGTTACCCCGGCGGCCCGTGCGTTCGAGGACCGGCACCCGGACGTGGTCGTGGACGTGCAGCGGATCGAAGGGGACGACCAGGCTGCGATGCTGCTCGACGGCCGCATCGATGTCGGCTATGTGCGGCTGCCCATCGACGAGGCCGGCCTGCGCGTCACCCCGCTGTACACCGAGCCGCGGGTAGCGGTACTGCCCGCCGGACACCGGCTTGCCGGCAAGGAGGAGGTCACCGAGGCCGACCTGGCCGGCGAAGCGCTGGTCTGGCACGGTGACCCGAGCACGCAGCCCACCAAGCGCCCGCTCCCCAATGCCGGGTACCCGGTGCGCGGGGTGGACGAGACCCTCGAGCATGTCGCGGCCGGACGGGGCATCTCCTTCCTGGCCCGTTCGGCGTCCGTGTTCTACTCGCACCCGGACATCGTCTATGTGCCCATCCCGGATCTTGCGCCCGACCAGGTGTGCCTCGCGGTGGCGGCATCGCACACCTCGCCGGTAGTAGATGACTTCGTCACTGCGGCTCAGTCCACGGCCGAGATCACGGCAGAATGTGGGAACTACGAGATGTGGCAGCTTGGAGGCGATGCCGTCTCAAGGCACGCTTGAGCAGTTCGACTGGCCCCCGTTCATCGTGCGCCAACACCGAGCTCGCGTTGCCAGAACAGCCGGACGATGTTCGCCCGGCCAACGGAAGGCATGCTGGTCGCCTCCGTCAGCGCGGAGAACGTCATCATCCGCCCCAAGCGCCCGCGACCGCCGGACTGATTCGCGGCCGGGACCTGAAAAGCGGCCTCTCCGCCGCACTGGCTGCGGCCGAGGCCGACGGACTGGCCGAGGCGGGCACCGAACACCTGCTGCTCGGCCTGCTTACCGACGGCGTGGCCGCGGCAACCCTGGAACAGCTCGGCGTCACCCGCGAGGAGAACCGCGACGCGAGCGCCTACCCGGCCAGCACGACACCGTCGCAGCACGCCGTGCTCTCCGCGGAGGGGCAGGCCGCTCTCGCCGCGGCCGAGCAACTGGCCACCGAGCGCATTCCGACCTGTGCGCCAGTCGTTGTCAATACGCCGCAGTTGCTCGCCGTCATCGCCTTGAAACCCGGCTCCCGCGCCCGTCGCGTCCTCAACGACATCGGCATCAACACGGCCGGCATCAACACGGCCGGCATCAAGCGCCAACTCCACTGCTACATCAACGTCCCCCGCACCAGCTTCGGCCACCGCACCCGCCGCAAGCACCGCCTTGACGACAGCACCGCCCGCTGCTCCTTCTGCGGCCACCCACGCAGCGACGAACACCGCCTGGTCGCCGGCCCAGACATCTGGATCTGCAGTGACTGTCATCCTCTGCGGCGAAATCCTCGCCCAACCCCAGGACGCCGGTCCCGCACGCTGAACCGAATACGGCCAGCTTCCTGAGGCTGCGCAACGACCTCACCGTGCGGCAGGTCCCGCCCCTCGGCAGCTGACCGTGCCCGGCGCAGCTGTCATGCGGAGGCCGGTATCCCCAGCTCGGCGAGCAGGCCGCGCACTCGCTGTTCGACGGCGTCGCGGATCGGCCGGACCGCCTCGACGCCCTGGCCCGCCGGGTCCTCCAACTGCCAGTCCAGGTACCGCTTGCCGGGGAAGACCGGGCAGGCGTCCCCGCAGCCCATGGTGATCACCACGTCCGAGGACTGCACGACATCCGTGGTGAGGACCTTCGGCGTCTGGACGGAGATGTCGATGCCGACCTCCTTCATCGCCTCCACGACCGCCGGGTTGACGGCATCGGCAGGCGCGGAGCCCGCCGAGCGGACCTCGACCCCGTCACCGGCGAGATGGGTGAGGAAGGCGGCCCCCATCTGGGAACGGCCGGCGTTGTGCACGCAGACGAACAGCACCGACGGGCGGGGGGCGGAAGTGCTCATGGCGGGTGTCTTTCTCGAAGGAGGGGTGTGGTCAGGAGGGGGCGGGTTCGGGTTCGCTGCGCGCGACGGCCTCGCGGCGGGCCGGGGTGCAGTTCGGGCCGTAGACCGCGGCCACGATGCCGAGCCCGAGCGCCGCGCCGAGCAGTTGGGCGGCGATGAATGGGGTGACGGAGGCGGGCGCGATCCCGGCGAAGGTGTCGGTGAAGGCCCGGCCGATGGTCACCGCGGGGTTCGCGAAGGACGTGGAGGAGGTGAACCAGTAGGCGGCGCCGATGTAAGAGGCCACTGCGGCCGGAGCGAGCCAGGCGCGGCCGATCCGGTTGAGGCCGAAGATCAGCAGGATCAGCCCGGCCGTGGCGACCATCTCGCCCAGCCACAAGTGGTCGGCTGACCTGTCGTGGGTGGAGAACGTCACGAGCGGCTTGGCGAACATCGCGTCGGCCAGGATCGCCCCACCGATGGCGCCGCCGATCTGGGCGGGTACATACGCGGCGACATCGCGCACGGTGAGGCCGCCCGGAGTGCGGCGGCCGGTGAACCAGGCGGCGAGGGTGACGGCCGGGTTGAAGTGCGCGCCGGAGACTGGCCCGAACATAAGGATCAGGACGCCGAGGCCGAAGACTGTGGCGAGGGAGTTGGCGAGCAGCTGCACGCCGACATCGGGCGACAGTTCGGTGGCCTGGATGCCCGATCCGACCACCACCGCCACTAGCAGCCCGGTCCCGATCGCCTCGGCCACAACGCGGCGGCCGAGCGGCGCGTTCATACGCCGGCCCCGGCAGGCTGCGGGGTGGTCAGGAACGCGGCGAGCCGGTCCAGGGCCCCGGGCAGCACCCAGTAGTAGACCCAGGTCCCGCGACGCTCGCAGTCGATCAGACCGGCCTGCCGCAGCAGCTTGAGGTGGTGGGAGATCGTCGGCTGGGACAGTTCGAAGGCCGGGGTCAGCTCGCACACGCAGACCTCGCCACTCTCCCCGCGTGAGGCGATCATCGACATCAGGCGCAGCCGGACCGGGTCGCCCAAGGCCTTGAACACCTTCGCCAGCTCGGCAGCCTGGTCCTCGTCCAGCGGCGCGGCGGACAGGCCCGGGCAGCAGGCGGCGTCCTGACCGATCACCTCAAGCTCTTGTTTCGACATGCCCCTATGTTGACGTTTTTCGAATCAAGGCGCAAGCTTGCATCAATAAACATCAATACAGGCCGTTCGAGGGTCATGCCATGGACCGTCACCTGGGAGTGAGTCATGAGCGAACAGTCCACCGACCTGCGCGAAACCGTCCGCCAGCGGTACGCGGCGGCGGCCGTCAAGGTCACCGAGGGCGGCACCGCCTGCTGCGGACCGCAGCCCGTCGAGGTCGATGAGAACTTCGGCTCGACGCTGTACGCCGCGGACGAGCGCGACGCACTGCCGGCGGAGGCCGTCGCTGCCTCACTTGGCTGCGGCAACCCCACCGCCGTCTCCGAGCTGCGCGAAGGCGAGCGCGTTCTGGACCTCGGCTCCGGCGGAGGGATCGACGTACTGCTGTCCGCCCGCCGCGTCGGACCAGCAGGGAAGGCATACGGGCTGGACATGACAGAGGAGATGCTCGCCCTGGCGCTGACCAACGCGGCGAAGGCGGGCGCGACGAACGTGGAGTTCCTCAAGGGCACCATCGAGGCCGTCCCACTGCCCGCGAACACGATCGACGTCGTCATCTCCAACTGCGTCATCAACCTGTCCACGGACAAACCAGCCGTGTTCGCCGAGACCTTCCGCGTGCTCAAGCCAGGCGGCCGAATCGGCGTCTCCGATGTCGTCGCCGATGACGCCCTCGCCCCTGGACAGCGCGCCCAACGCGGCGACTACGTGGGCTGTATCGCCGGCGCGCTGTCCTTCGCGGAGTACCGACACGGCCTGGAGGCGGCCGGCTTCACTGACATCGAGATCGCCCCGACCCACCAGGTCGCCGACGGCATGCACTCTGCCATCGTCCGCGCGGTCAAGCCCGTCGAAGCCAAGGACGCCGCCGCCCCGACGGCGTCAGGCGAGGCGTGCTGCGGGGTCAGCGCCTGCTCCGCGCCAACGGAAACCTCCGCCGACCCTGCACTCACCGACGGGGAGGCCAAGACAGGGTCCGGCTGCGGCTGCCAGAACTGACGCGGGGCCCGCACAGCCCCTCGCCTGCGATCAGCGGAGCGCCGTCGTGCAGGTTCGCAACCCTGGCCACAGGGGTCAGGGAGCAATTGTCAAGAGTTGTGGATCGCGTGACGTGTCATCGAGCCGGTCATCCCTCGTCGAAGCAGAGGCAGAAGGGGTGGCCAGCGGGGTCGAAGAGTACTCGGACGCTTTCCTGCGGTTGGTGCTCAGCCATCCTGGCGCCCAGGGCGACCGCCTCGGCGACCGCCTCGGCGACCGCCGAGTCCAGGTCGCCGACCTGGAAGTCGAAGTGCATCATCGGGCGCTGTTCCCCATCGACCGGGGGCCATACCGGAGCTCGATAGTCGTCCGCCTGCTGGAAGACGAAGAACGGTCCATGCGGTGAAGCAGTGACGATGGCCGTTCCCGGCTCCTCGTGTCCGATGCGCCAGCCGAGGAGTTCAGCGTAGAACTTTGCCAAGCCGCTGGGGTCCGGCGCCTCGATTGCCGTTCCCCACCACATACCTTCGGTTCGAGATTTCATGCCGGGAGCCTCTCTCAATGATGATGATGTGACGGATGATCCCGTGCTTGTCGCGCGTCAGGCGCGATCAGGCGGCGGTGGCTTCCGCGCGCTCGACCAGGACGCCGTTCTCGAAGCGGGCGCCCCCGCGGACGAGGGCGGTGAGGTGGGGAGCAGTGCGCTCGCCAGCGTGCCTGGGCGGACTCGACGAGCTTGAACACCATCGCCAGCGCGGCGGCCGGGCTGCCCGCGCCGCGTGTGGCCTTGGTCCGGAGCTTCACGGAGCTGAAGGTCGATTCGATCGGATTCGACGTGAGCAGGTGAACCCAGCGCTGGGCGGGGAAGTCGTAGGTGACGGCTCTGCTGATCGCCGGGCTGCTCGCCGTCTGGAGACGGCCGGTCGGCGTGCCCCTCCCGTGCCCGTTCGGTCGGGGAACGGCGGGGAACAGCGGTCGCTGGCGGACAATGCTCACGTGAACGGCCCCTGATCGTGTTACCTGGTCAGGGGCCGTTCATCTGCGGTGGGTGTGGGATGTGAACCCACGGTGACTCGCGCCACGACGGTTTTCAAGATCGTGAACTGGGGCTGCTGCGGCGCCGCACGGTCGTACCCAATCTGTACGGGCCTCACCAGCATCTGACGATCAACCCGATCGCTACGGCCCAGGCTGTCCAGTACCCACCAGACGAATCTCCTGCCTCGTGCCTCTTTTCCAAAGTCCTCCAACCAGCGGGCAATGAACGCGCCCAACGGAACGAGGATGACGACCAGCACGACGCCGATCAAGAAGCCCATCTGTACCCCCTCGGTGCTACTGGCGGTCCGGCTGCGGCAGGTCCTGCTCGGTCCAGATGGTCTTACCGGTGGACGTGTAGCGCGTGCCCCAGTGGTGGGTCATCTGGGCGATGATGAACAGGCCCCGGCCTCCCTCGTCGTCGCTCGCGGCGTGCCGCAGATTGGGCGCGGTGTGGCCGGTGTCGGACACCTCGCAGGTCAGGGTCCGATCGCGGATCAGGCGCACCTGGATCGGGCCGCCACCTGCGTAGCGGATGGCGTTGGTGACCAGTTCGCTGACGATGAGCTCCGTGGTGAACGCCACGTCGTCCAGCCCCCAGTCGCCGAGCTGCTTCCCGACGGCGGAGCGGATGGCGGCCACGGCCGCCGGGTCCGGGGCCAGTGCCCATTGGGCGAACCGATTCCGGGCGAGCAGGCGCGTGCGGACCAGGAGCATCGTCGCGTCCACGTCCACCGCCCCGGGCAGCATGGTGGCCACCGCCCGGTCGCACAGCTCTTCCAGGGATCTTCGGTCGTCGGAGAGGACCTGTGAAAGCTGCGCGAGCCCGGCTTCGCGGTCGTCGGCCGCCTGGAGGAGGCCGTCCGTGAAGAGGGCGACAACAGTGCCCGGCGCGAGCTCCAGTTCCGTGCTCTGGTAGGGCAGGCCTCCGATTCCCAGCGGCGGTCCCGGCGGCAGCTTGGGATAGTCGACAACGCCCGTGTGCGGTTCGACGAACGCCAGCACCGGCTCCCCGGCTCGCGCCATGCTGCACTCCCCCGAGACGGGGTCGTACACCGCGTACAGGCAGCTCACGCCCAGAGCCGCGTCGGCGTGCGCTTTCAGGTGGCCCGGGCCGCGGCCGGTTTCGCCCTCGTGCGTGGTCTGCTCGACCAGGTCGGCCAGGCGGGACAGCAGCTCGTCCGGGCTCAGGTCCAGCCGGGCCAGGACGCGCACCCCCGTGCGCAGGCGTCCCGCGGTGGCCGCGGCGTGGATGCCGTGACCGAGCACATCCCCGACGACCAGGCCGACCCGGGTACCGGAGAGAGGGATGACGTCGTACCAGTCGCCGCCCACCCCGGACCCGCTGTCGGCGGGCAGGTAGCGGCTCGCCGAGTCGACGGCGGCGTGCGGCGGCAGGCTGCGTGGAAGCAGGCGCCGCTGGAGCTTGAGGGCCACGCTGTGGCCACGGGTGACCACCGGCATCAGCAGGAAACCGATCAGCAGGGCGCCCAGGCCCAGGACGGTGGCGCCGCCCGTCCTGCCGATCAGCGGCAGGTCGACGGCGGTCGTGCTGTATCGGGGATCCGCGTAGACGACGAAGGCGGCGTAGAGGAACAGCAAGAGCATGAACAGCGCGCCGAGCCCCGGTAGCACGCCCTTGAAGACCAGATCCTTGACGCTGCGGGTGAGGATCTTGCGGTGGTACCAGACGCAGGCGAAGCCGGTCAGTCCGTACTGGAACGCGATCGCGAGACCGACCGAGTCGATCGAGTCGGCCAGGACGTTCTGGCTGAGCGAGGTCAGCAGGACGAACAGGACGATCGAGGCCACTCCCATGCCGATGGTCCCCCAGGTGGGGGTGAGAAACCTGCGGTGGACCCGGGCGAACCGAGAGGGGACGGCCTTGTGGACCGCCATGGAGAAGACGATCCTGGCCAGGGGCAGGATGGTGGTCTGGGCGGAGGCCAACGCGGAGGTCAGCACCATCAGGATCAGCAGTCTCGACAGGAACAGCCCCGTGCCGTGGCTCCCGAACACGGCCTCACCCAGCCCGGAGAACACATCGTCCGCGTTGTCCGCGTTGCCGAGTCCGATGCCCGAGGTGCCGACTCCCGCGAACGCCTGCGCCGACGTGGACACCAGCCCGTAAATGACCAGGAGCAGCACGATGGACAAGACCGCGGCACGGCCCGGGATACGCGTGCTGTCGACGGTTTCCTCGTTGACCGAGAACGCGGTGTCCCAGCCCCAGTAGATGAAGACCCCCGCGAGGAGGCCCGAGGTCATGGCCGTCACCGAGGGCACCGCGAAGGGGTTGAACCAGGACGCGGACACATGGATCGCCATCGGCGGAGGGCTGGTGTACACCCTGACCAGCGCGGCGACGGCGAGCACAATCAGCATCACCACTTCCAGGCACAACAGCCAGCGCTGTACAGCCGCCGAGAACGAGATGCCGACGTAGCAGATCACTGTCAGCACGGCGATCCAGACGACGCCTGCCGCGGTGGTCCACAGCCGGTTTTCCGCCAGCTCGTCCAGGCCCATCAACCGGAAGCCGTAGGCAGCGGCGATCTGCGCAAGGCTAGCCATGACGATGATGTTGGCGACGATGAGACCCCAGCCGCCCATCCAGCCGGTGCGCGGTCCGAACGCGCGGGTGGCCCAGGTGAAGGTGGTCCCGCAGTCGGCGTTGCTCGCGTTGAGCTCCCGGAAGGCGTACGCGACCAGCAGCATCGGGACGAAAGCCAGCATGGTGACGATCGGAGCCTGCAATCCGACTCCGGCCACGATGATGCCCAGCGTGGCGGCGAGGCTGTACGCCGGGCCGGTGGAGGCCAGGCCCATGACGACCGAGGAGAACATGCCCAGGGCATCGTTCTTGAGCCCCTTCCGGCCGGACCCTGTGCCCGGAGCGGGAAGACCAGCCGACACGGCACCGCCGAAGAGCCTCACACTTGATTCCAACGCAGGGCCGCTTCCCTTCGCAACAGCGCAGGGACTGCAGGAGTGGCTGCTACCCTGCACAACGGCGATGCGGCCGTTGTGTGCCACTCGCACAGAAAGCCCCCGATGGCTCTGAGCTGCACCGGCGTCGCACCTCGGATCTCGCAGCGTCACAGGCGAATGACGACCGGAGCGATGTCGTCGCGGGCCTGGCCGGTCACTCCCATCACGAAGCACAGGCAGTCACCCCCCTACGCCGACCACCGCGCTAGCTAGGACCGTGGTGCTGTGAACGGCCCCAATCCACAACCTCCCAGCCAAGGGTTCGTTGAACTGTCCGAACGTCCCCGTGATCGGAAGGTGTCGTCGTGACCAGTGCTATCTCAGTGGAAGACCGCTGCATCGACGCCTTCCACGAACTCAAAACCAGCCGGCACATCACCACCGTGCTCTATCGGCTCAACGACAACCTGGACACTCTCATCGTGGACTTCGAGGGCAACCTCACCCACGACGAACTCCTCAAAGCCCTGCCCTCCGATCCACGCCTTGTGGCCTATGAACTGCACTTCGCCGACCGGGACGGCAGTCGCAGAGCGGCCATCGTCCTGATCTCCTGGTCGCCCCAAGGCATCAGCCCCGAGCAGGGGGCAGCGCACGCCGCGGTGTTCGTCGCCCTCAGAAATCAGCTGGACGGCGTCGACCTTTCCATCGAGGCCATGACCCGGTCCGACCTGGAGTACGACCAGCTCGTACGCGCCGCCCGGACATAGCCCGGCTCCAGGAGGCTCAGCCTGTGCCTACCCCGTGCGGCCGTAGTCGCACGGGACTGCCCGGACGCTTCAGCTGAGTTGTGCCTCAGCGAAAAGCGGCGATGCTACGGGCGACCCACTCGTTGAAGGGGCGCGGGGCACGTCCGAGGACTCGTTCCACGTCCGGGCTGATCCGCAGTTCGGCGGGGTTCGGGGCGGCGATGATGTCCAGAGTGTCGTCGGCGAGCTCCGGCCCGCCGAGTTCGAGGCCACGGTCCAGCCACCTCGCCGCGGGCAATGGCCGACTTCCTGCCGCGCGCGGTGCGGCTGGTGCCAGGACGTCGGTAAGCCACTGACGGACTTGTCGCATCGCGGAAGGCTGGGGCATGACGGCGGACATCGAGGGTTCCAGCCGGGCGAGGAGGGCTACGACGGGTCTCCCAGCGGCTCTCGTCGTCCAGTTGGTCCCTCCCAGCGCGGGCTGATCCCAAGCTGCTTGCCAGGTGTCGCTCTCCGCCGCTACCGGCACGGGGCCGGCGGCAGCGTGCGTTGGCACCTCGCTGGCTCGGGCCCGTCTCACATGCGGCGACCGTCCCTTGCGTGCGGACGGGCTCCCCCCAGGCGAAGGCGTTGGAGGCATGAGAGAGGGAGCTGACGAGATGAGTTCAGGCGAATCGCCCCAGGCCGTCCTGGCCCAGTGCGCGCAGTGTCTGAGCGAGGGGCGGTGACGCGGCACGCGGCAGCGGTGCCGGACGCACCAGGTCTATCCGCCGATGATCGCGGCGCAGGGAGCGGTGGAGCTGGGCCGCGAGGTCGTCAATGACCTGTACGGGAACGGCAGTTGGGAGATCCCGAGCACCCGATCACGGCATCGGAGGACTTCTCCCGGGTCACCGCGGTCGTCCCTGGCGTCCAGCTCGGCCTCTCCGCATGCCGGCCGGCACGGACGAGGCGATCACACCCTTCAATCACTCCGCCTACGCGGTCTTCGACGACGCGGCAATCCCGAGGGGCGCGGGCCGTGCTGGCCGGGATGGCGACGCGGCGCCTCGCGGCGGGCTGCCCCACGTGCAGAGCGCGCCCGACCCGGCCGACCCCAGCGCTCGTCGTATGTGAGGACGTTGACGCACAGCTGGTCGGCGTCGGCGTCGGATGGCCCCTCGGCGGAGAGCTGGCGGGTGTGCTTGTCCTCCAGTGCGCCGCGCTCGGTGGTGACAGGCCGAGGCAACTCGTCGATGAGCTGTGGCGTCCAGGGGGTACTGGGCGGAGGGTGTAGTTCCAGTCGCAGTTCCCGGAGGCAGGTGGCAGACGGTGATCAGCAGCGGGTCGGCGTTCAGGTAGGCGGCCATTCCTGCTCCGTTCCACCAGCGGCGGATGGACTCGACGGCGAACGCGGCAGGTCAGCCGGTGTTCGCGGCGACGCCGTAGATGCCGCGGAACACCGCCCGTCCCAGCTCGCGACCGGGGACGTCGTGAGTGTCGACTCGCACCGGCTCCCCTTTACGGCCGTTGCTCTTGAACAAGCCGACCAGCTCCTTCTTCTTCGTGTCCGCACTGATCACTGGCCCCGCCGTCCTGAGGGTTGCGGGCCTGGTCCTCGAGGTAGCGGAATGGAGCGTCCCGGCCGGGATGTGCTTCGCTGACACCCGCGGCCCGGTCGACGCTCCGATCTCACCGCGGCCGAGCGAATGGACCTCTGCCTCTGCCGGCAGGCACCGCTGCCGCTCATCGATGTGCGGCAGATTCGCCTCGAACTTCGTTGCGAGCAAGGCCTGTTGCCCCTTCAGCCCGTCCATGCCCGCTCACACCAGAACCACCGCACAGAAGGCCACGAGTTGGAGATCTGCTCACCCTCACCATGAGGTCGTTCGCCGGACCCAACCTCCCTCACCCGCACCGCTGTTACACCACTGCAGTCACCAACCGCCGTCACCGGCACAGCGGTTCACCTCTCACCAGGTCCGGTACGACACCGGGCCACCTCGCACCCGGTTCCGGTCCCACGGCGCACGGCCAGGCCGCGAGGTCCACGCCGCGACGGCGTCACCCAATTGTTATCGCCGATGACAAATAGCCCTGCCCCGGGTCTGGCGACAGCCGCCGGAGCGTCGTAAGTTCCCGCTCACAACATTCAGCCGGGTGCATCATCCGAGTTCCGGCAATTCGCCCCAGGGCGCCTCCCGTTCCACTCCTCACCCTCGTGCGTCCGGTCGTCCGGTCGTAACACCAGAAAGGACCCTGCCCCATGCGCAAGGGACTCCTCTTCACCGCCGCCTCGCTGGCACTGGTCGGTTCGCTCACCGCGTGTGGCTCCTCGTCGAGCGGCGACAGCTCCGGGGCCGGTACGAAGAAGCCGAAGATCGGGGTGATCCTCCCGGACAGCAAGTCGTCGGCTCGGTGGGAGACCGCGGACCGCAAGTACCTCGGTGAGGCGTTCAAGACGGCCGGCGTCGACTACGACATCCAGAACGCGCAGGGTGACAAGCAGCAGTTCCAGACCATCGCCGACCAGATGATCACCAACGGGGTCAACGTCCTGGTGATCGTCAACCTCGACAGCGGCACCGGCAAGGCGGTTCTGGACAAGGCCAAGTCGCAGGGCGTAGCCACGATCGACTACGACCGGCTCACCCTCGGCGGCTCCGCGCAGTACTACGTCAGCTTCGACAACACCGAGGTCGGTAAGTTGCAGGGCGAGGGCCTGAGCAAATGCCTGAGCACCTTGAAGGCCAAGAAGCCGATCGTCGCCACGCTCAACGGTTCACCCACCGACAACAACGCCACGCTGTTCGCCCAGGGTTACAACGGCGTCCTCAACCCCAAGTACAAGTCGGGCGAGTACGTCAAGGGCCCGGACCAGTCCGTCCCGGACTGGGACAACGCCCAGGCCGGCACCATCTTCGAGCAGATGCTCACCAGTCAGCCCAAGATCGGCGGTGTGCTGGCCGCCAACGACGGTCTCGGGAACGCCGCCATCGCCGTGCTGCGCAAGGAACACCGCAACGGCCAAGTCCCGGTCACCGGCCAGGACGCCACGGTGCAGGGGCTGCAGAACATCTTGGCCGGCGACCAGTGCATGACGGTCTACAAGGCGGTCAAGAAGGAGGCGGACGCCACCGCCAAGCTCGCGATCTCGCTGGCCAAGGGCAAGAAGGGCGAGACGAACGCGACCGTCGAGGACCCCAAGGGCAAGCGCAAGGTGGCATCCGTTCTGGAGACACCCGCGGCCATCTACAAGGACAACGTCAAGGACGTCATCGACGACGGCTTCGTCACCAAGGAGCAGCTGTGCACGGGCAAGTACGCCGCCCTGTGCGCCAAGGCCGGCATCAAGTAGCACCCCGACCGGCCGGTTCGAGCGATCAACAGCGGTTCGAACCGGGCCCACCGCGGGCCCCGGGAACCTGACGCCCCGTGGGCCCGCGGTCTCACGACCGTAAGGAGCCGTCTTCCATGACAGCGAACCCGATACTCCAACTGCGCGGAATCGACAAGAGTTTCGGCCCCGTGCAGGTGCTGCACGACGTGTCCTTCGACATCCACCTGGGCGAGGTGACCGCCCTCGTAGGAGACAACGGAGCCGGCAAGTCCACCCTGGTCAAGTGCATCGGCGGCATCCACCCGATCGACGGCGGTGAGTACCTGTTCGAGGACGAGCAGGTACACGTGCACAGCCCGCGCGACGCGGCGGCCCTCGGTGTCGAGATCGTCTATCAGGACCTGGCACTGTGCGACAACCTCGACATCGTCCAGAACATGTTCCTCGGTCGCGAGAAGCGCCGGGGCCTCGTGCTGGACGACGCGACGATGGAGGAGTTGGCTGCCAAGACCCTCGACGGGTTGTCGGTACGGACCGTCAAGTCGATCCGCCAGCAGGTTTCCAGTCTCTCCGGCGGCCAGCGGCAGACGGTGGCCATCGCCAAGGCGGTGCTGTGGAACAGCAAGGTGGTCATCCTCGACGAACCGACCGCCGCGCTCGGTGTCGCTCAGACGGCACAGGTCCTCGAACTGGTCCGGCGGCTCGCTGACAACGGCATCGCCGTGGTCCTGATCTCGCACAACATGAACGACGTCTTCGCGGTGTCCGATCGGATCGCCGCGCTGTACCTGGGCCGGATGGCCGCCCAGGTCAAAGCCTCGGACGTGACGTACTCCCAGGTCGTCGAACTCATCACCTCGGGCCGCAGCGGAGATCTGGGCCTCGCCACCACCAACGGAGCCACTCTATGACCGCTGCCCTCACTCCCGAGAAGTCAGAGATGCCGGACGGCCCGCACCTGCCGAGCAAGAACGCGACGAACAGCGCCACGAGTCTGCGCTCGATCGCCCGCGCCTACGTGGACCGGGTTCGCGGCGGCGAGCTGGGCGCCCTTCCTGCAGTTCTCGGACTGGTCGTCCTCTGCGCCTTCTTCGCCGTCCTGCGCCCTGTCTTCCTGTCCGAACTGAACTTCGCCAATCTGCTCACCCAGGGCGCGGGGAGCATCGCGATCGCCATGGGCCTGGTCTTCGTCCTCCTCCTCGGCGAGATCGACCTGTCCGCCGGGTACGCCAGCGGAGTCTGCGCCGCCGTCCTGGCCATCCTGCTCACCGATCACGGATGGCCCTGGTACGGAGCCGTCGGCGCGGCCGTCCTCACCGGTACCGTCATCGGCCTGCTGCTCGGTGTCCTCGTGGCGAAGGTCGGCATCCCCTCCTTCGTGGTCACCCTGGCCGCCTTCCTCGGTTTCCAGGGCATCGTGCTGATGCTGTTGAAAGAGGGCACGAACATCTCCATCCAGGACAAGACGATCCTGGCCATCGCCAACAACAACCTCTCCCCCGCGCTCGGTTGGGTTCTGCTGGCGCTCAGCGTCGCGGGCTACGCCGCGATCCAGTTCCGGCAGAACCGCAACCGCGCCCGGCGGGGCCTCACCACCGCGCCGCTCGCGCTGCTCGCGGTCAGGATCGGAACCCTCGCCGTGCTCGGCGCCATCGCCGTCCAACTGCTCAACCAAGAGCGCAGCCGCAACGTCATCGTCGACTCGCTCAAGGGTGTGCCGATCGTGGTGCCGGTCATCGTCGTCCTCCTCGTCGCCGGTACGTTCGTGCTCCAGCGCACCTCGTTCGGACTGCACTTCTACGCGGTGGGCGGCAACGCCGAGGCGGCGCGGCGGGCAGGCATCAACGTGGCTGCCATTCGCATCTCCGCGTTCGTGATCTGTTCGTCCCTGGCCGCGGTCGGCGGCATCATCGCGGCGTCCCGGGGCAACTCGGTCGACCCCAACACCGGTGGCAGCAACGTGCTGTTGCTCGCGGTCGGCGCGGCGGTGATCGGCGGAACCAGCCTGTTCGGCGGCCGGGGCAGGGCCGTGGACGCCGTGCTCGGCGGCATGGTCGTCGCCGTCATCCAGAACGGCATGGGTCTGATGGGGTACAGCTCGGGGGTCAAGTACGCTGTCACGGGTTCGGTTCTGCTCGTGGCCGCGGGCGTCGACGCACTGTCCCGACGCCGGTCCGCACAGCGATGAGATCTGGGGGGCGATGAAAGCCGGTCCCTCGCTGGAGGAGATCCGCAGGCACAACCTCGGCACCCTGCTCCGCCACGTGCACATCAGCGGCTCGATGTCGCGAGCGGTCCTGACCGACCGCATGGGCCTCAACCGCAGCACCATCCTCGGACTCGTCAGCGAATTGGCCTCGGCGGGCCTGGTACGTGAGGAACTGCCCCGGGACACCGGCAGGGCGGGCCGGCCTTCCTTGGTCGTACGGCCCGAGTCCGACCAGGTGTACGTCCTGGCCTTCGATGTCGGCGTGGACCGGTTGATCGCCGCACGCATCGGCCTCGGCGGGGTATTCCTCGACCGACGCGAGACCCCCCTGCCGCCCGGCCACCGCGGCGCCGGGGAAGTGACCGAAGCGCTCGCGGGTTTCGCCCGGCAGATGGTGGTCTCCGCCCGTCGAGGAACCGTCTGTGTCGGTGTGGGCGCCGCTGTGCGTGGCACGGTGCGCAGGCCTGACGGCATGGTCCGGGCCGCTCCCTACGTCGACTGGGTGGACGAGGAGTTCGGCGAGGACCTCACGCGTCGCCTGGGCCTCGGTGTCCCCGTGACGGTCGAGAACGAGGCCAGTCTCGGCGCCCTCGCCGAACACCTGCGAGGTGCCGGCACCGGTTGTCAGGACCTCGTGTACCTCCACGGCGACATCGGGATCGGCGGCGGCGTCATCTCCGGCGGCCACCTGCTGGGCGGCGACTCCGGATACGGCGGTGAGGTGGGGCACATGGTGGTCAACCCTCGCGACGGCAGACACTGTGGGTGCGGTGCCCGAGGCTGCCTGGAGGCCGAAGCCGGCGAGCGTGCCCTGCTGGAAGCGGCTGGTCGAGGGCCGTCGGCCACAGGCCGAGAGGCAGTACGCGCCGTCGTCGAAGCAGCCGATCGGGGTGACGTCAGCGCCCGCGGGGCCCTGCACGACATCGGTGACTGGCTCGGCATCGGTGTCGCCAACCTGGTCAACCTCCTCAACCCACGCACCGTCATCTTCGGCGGAACACTCCGCGAGGTGTTCCTCGGATCGGCCGCCCAGATCCGTAGCCGTATCAACAGCCACGCCCTCACCCCCTCGCGCGAGAATCTGAGGCTGCGCGTCGGCGAGCTCGGCGACGACGCCGTTCTCATCGGCGCCGCCGAACTCGCCTTCTCCCAGCTCCTGGTGGGCCCGTTGGAAGCGCTGGCCCGGCACGAAGGCCGGACGGCGGCGGGGCCGATGCAGTAGCCGGATCCGGTCGGATTCACGGTGTCGTGACTCCTACGTATCGGATTCGGTCGGCGCTGGATGTCGGCGTGACGCACGTCGATGTGCTCAAGCAGTTCGGTCTCGGCCGTGCCCAGATGGCATGGGTCAGCGGAATGATGTCGGCCTGAGCGAGTCTCGGAAAAGACCAGGCCAAATTCCGGCTCAAGGCGGGGCATGCTGACGAGACCACACCGTCGCACGGGCCCGCCCTCGTTCACTTCGGACACGGCTCCCCCATCACGCCCCGCGCCACTTTTCCGGTCACTGCAAGGGAGCCACATCCGCCAGCGCGCAGCGCCCCGCTCTTCCCCCGAGGGTTCCGGAGCTGCCGGTTCGCATGGCCTGGCCCGCGGTGACGCTCAACCCCCACGTCATCGTGCGTCAGGAAACCGGGAACCAGTCCGACAGGCGCTTGGCTATGAACGGTACGTCGATGTTGTCCTGCGCGACTTCCTCTCGCGCCGCCGCTGGGCAGGTGCAGTAGGACGCCGGAACCAGAGTCCTTGCCTCCGTGCCGACGGCCCGGTCCGCGCGGCCTGGGTCGGGGAGTCCGTGCGGGTTCAGACTTCCGATTCGAGCGTCATCGGGACGTCGCACACAGCGCCTCGTCGCAGCACCAACCCTCAAAGCTGTAGCTCAGACCGTTCAGCCCAAGCGAACCTCAGTCTCGACCTCTTCGAAGACGGGCTGGACCGCGACAACTGCACCGGAGGTGAGAGGAACCCCGGCCGCCGCACGGCTGGGGTTCCTCGAGACGGTGAGCGTCGGTCAGCAGGTGGAATGGCCCACGCCGTGAACCGCTCGCAGACCGCACCACATCACGGTCACCGCGGATCGGGCAGGTCAGTGCTGCAGGGTGAGGACCCCCGGCCGCCAGGGCAGTTGGTCGTAGGGGCCGCCCGCGGTGGGGGACTTGCCCTGGTAGAGGAACTGCAGGTTGCAGGGGTCGATGGTCATGGTCTGGTCGGGGTTGTTGCGGACCAGGTCACCGTGGCTGATGTCGTTGGTCCAGCTGGCACCGCTGTTGGCCTTGCCCGCGAAGGGGTTGCTCTCGCTGGCGGCCTGCGGGGTCCACGAACCGCTCAGGCCGGAGGACGTGAACGAGCGGAAGTAGCGCCCATTCGCACCCTGGGCCTCGACGATCATGAGGTACTGGTTCTGTCCCTGCACCTTGTAGACCTGCGGCGCCTCGAACAGGTTGTTCGTCGTGTCGCTCATGACCGTCGTGTACGACGAGCCGAAGCTGCCCGGGAAGTTCCCGATCGGCATGCTCGCCCGGTAGATCTTGCCGTTGTCACCGGCGAAGAACAGGTACATGTTCTGGCCGTCGGCGATCAGGGCCTGGTCGATCGGGCCGGTGCTGGAGCCGGAGATACTCCCGGTGAACAACGGCTGCGGCGCGGACCAGCCGTTGGGGTTGGTGGGGTCGCTCGACGTGCGGTAGATGAAGGGCCACGCGCCCCACTGGTACGCCAGCACCCAGATGTTCTTGGGCGCGAAGTAGAACAGCGTGGGTGCCACCGCGGACTGGCTCATCCCGGTCTGGCCGGCCGACGCCATGTCCGACCAGTTCGTGAAGGGACTGAACATCATCGAGCCGTACGACGATCCCGACACGTTCGACGCGTAGACCAGGTGCTTGCCGTTGTACACCACGTTGGTGAAGTCCTTCACCGCGGCCCACCCGTTCGCCGGCTGCGCCAATGCCCCTGTCGACGTCCACCGGTACGTGGACGGAAGGGAGCACGAGCCGCCAGGCGGGGTCGTCCCGGACAGGCCGGTCCACTTCTGGTTGCTGCCGCCGTTGCACGTCCAGATCTCCACCGCCGTTCCGTTCGCCGTACCGGAGCCCGTGACCTCCAGGCACAACCCGGACTCCACACCGACGATCGTGCCGTCGGAGTTCACCCGCCACTGCTGGTTCGCACCGCCGGAACAGGACCAGATCTGCACCCGGGTACCGGGCGCGGTGGCGTGGCCGGGGACGTCCAGGCACTTGTTGCCGTACACGGTCAGCTGGCCGCTGTCCGTCGACGTCCACTGCTGGTTGGCCTTGCCCGAGCAGTCCCAGATCTGCAGGTAGGTGCCGTCGGTCTGGCTGGCGTTTGGCACATCGAGGCACCGGCCGGAACCGACGCCGCGCAAGGCGCCGCTGGTGGCGGCCTGAGCCGGGTTGGCCACGAGCATCGCCGCCAACGCGACCAGGACCACAACCGCGGCGGCGAGCACCGCAGACGGATGCCTGCGGCTGAAACTTCCTCTGTGCATGGGGGACTTCCTCAACCTTGAGTGGGACGGTTCCGGTCGGCCTCGTCAGAGGTTGTCCGGACTGTCGGTGCAGTGCGGTGCGCAACGGCCCGTGAGCGCCACGGCAGACCGCTTGTGACTTCCCGGTCCTTCGCGACCTTCTGAAGGACCGGTGGCGCCCGGCGCCTCAGGGCGGCATGAGCGCCAGAGGTGGAGGCGTGGAGGACCGAGCACCCGGGTGACACGGTCGAAAAGAGAAGGATTGGCGCGGCCATGACATACGCATGCGGCACGACTCCTTGCGGCTCTGCGGTCGGGCGGTGCGACCCGGAGTTGCCCTGCTGTGCGATGGAGCGACTCGACGCGTTTCGATATATCGAACAAAGGTCGAAGTGTCGAGCAACCCGAATGATAGGGAACCGGCGAACGGCGTCAATACCCCTCGCATGTGTCGCTATCTCAGCCGAATCATTGCGGGACCCTATGGGCGAGATGTCGGACGTCACACCGACAATTGGCCGAGCCAGACCACATTTGACGCCGGATTGGAGGAAGCGTCCGCATGCTCGTCCAGGCCTCGGCCCGTGGCCCTACGGCATCCGCCGACGACGGCGCCGGGAGTGCGCCGTCCCGGTCGCCCGAAAGTTTCGGACACAGAGCAGAAACTTTTATGCAACAGTGTATTGACGATGCATCGTCAATACCTCAATCATTCCTGTCTGGGAAACCGGCCACAGTTCGATATTTCGAACCACACGCCTGGGTAATCCGTGCTGCACGGCAGATCCACGCACAACTGCACTACAGATCCGCGCACCAAAGCACCCGCGCCACTCCGTTTCGTTCCGGTGAGGCTCGCACCAGCGCATCCCTGGCTCTTCACGCAGTGGGAGAGGTACGTGACACCACATGGCGGTCACCCGGCTGAGCCGCGATGGAGTGCCCCCGTGCCTGTCTCGAAGATCGTCCCGTCCCATGTCCGCGGCGTCCGGTGATTCCGTGCCGCCCGAGCTCCGGGCCGTCCCGTCCGTCTGCCACAGGAGAGTGGACGACGCAAACCCCTGCGCTTCAGTCCTTCCGTGATTTCTACCTTGGAGGCACAGTCATGGACTCGTATGCCCTTCCCAGATCCGGTGTCCGCCGGAAGATCCGCGGCCCGCTGTTGGCGCTGGTCGTCGGCGTCCTCGGTGCGGCCGGCGCACTGGTGGCGCCGCCGAGCGCACACGCCGCCGAGAGCACGCTCGGCGCCGCGGCGGCGCAGAGCGGCCGCTACTTCGGCACCGCCATCGCCTCGGGCAAGCTGGGCGACTCGGCGTACACGTCGATCGCGGGCCGTGAGTTCAACATGGTGACGCCCGAGAACGAGATGAAGATCGACGCCACCGAACCGCAGCGAGGCCAGTTCAACTTCACCGCCGGTGACCGCGTCTACAACTGGGCGGTACAGAACGGCAAGCAGGTGCGCGGTCACACCCTGGCCTGGCACTCCCAGCAGCCCGCCTGGATGCAGAGCCTCAGCGGCAGCACCTTGCGCCAGGCGATGATCGACCACATCAACGGCGTGATGGGCCACTACAAGGGCAAGATCGCCCAGTGGGACGTCGTGAACGAGGCCTTCGCCGACGGCAGTTCGGGAGCCCGGCGCGACTCCAACCTGCAGCGCACCGGCAACGACTGGATCGAGGTCGCCTTCCGCACCGCGCGCGCCGCCGACCCGGCCGCCAAGCTCTGCTACAACGACTACAACGTCGAGGACTGGACCTGGGCCAAGACCCAGGCCATGTACGCCATGGTCAAAGACTTCAAGCAGCGGGGCGTGCCGATCGACTGCGTCGGCTTCCAGTCGCACTTCAACAGCGGCAGCCCCTACAACAGTAACTTCCGCACCACCCTGCAGAACTTCGCCGCCCTCGGCGTCGACGTGGCCATCACCGAACTCGACATTCAGGGCGCCCCGGCCTCGACCTACGCCAACGTGACCAACGACTGCCTGGCCGTCTCGCGCTGTCTCGGCATCACCGTCTGGGGTGTGCGCGACAGCGACTCCTGGCGATCGCAGGACACGCCGCTGCTGTTCAACGGCGACGGCAGCAAGAAGCCCGCTTACACCGCCGTCCTCAACGCACTCAACGGCGGCTCCACTACGCCCCCTGCGGATTCCGGACAGATCAAGGGCGTCGGGTCGGGCCGCTGCCTGGACGTGCCCAGCAGCAGTACCACCGACGGCACCCAACTCCAACTGTGGGACTGCAACAACGGCACCAACCAGCAGTGGACGTACACCGCCGCCGGTGAGCTCAGGGTCTACGGCAACAAGTGCCTGGACGCCGGCGGCACCGGCAATGGCTCCAAAGTCCAGATCTACAGCTGCTGGGGCGGCGACAACCAGAAATGGCGCCTCAACTCCGACGGATCCATCGTCGGCGTCCAGTCCGGCCTCTGCCTCGACGCCGTCGCAGGCGGAACGGCCAACGGCACCCTGATCCAGCTCTACTCCTGCTCGAACGGCAGCAACCAACGCTGGACCCGCACCTGATGGGACCTGCCACAAACGAAAGCGCGAATCGATGACGGCCTACGGTGCGGCTTCCCCCGCCCCTCCAGGAAGACATCGTTGATGGTCCCGGGTCGCCGCCCTAGTGGCGGCGACCTTCGCGATCGGCATGCTCGCGCGATGAATCCGGCGCCCGCCGAGGCAACGGCGATGGACACCAATGCCTGATACGTCCTGATCAATCGCAACAGCGGTGCCGGGATGTCACCGTGTGCGGGCACACCGGAGGGGCTGCACCCGCCCGAACGTTCGCTGTGACTATCGGTGTGACCGCGACGCGGACACGCTCTTGTCTTCGCCGGGGCGGGCACACTGCATTCTCTTGCGGCGATCAGATCTGGTTGAGTCCGCCATCGACGAACAGCTCGGATCCGGTCACGAAGCTGCTCTCACTGCCGGCGAGAAACAGTGCGGCAGCTGCGGCCTCGTCCGGGTGTCCCATCCGGCCCAGCGGAATCTGGCTGGCGAAGACGTCCCTCATCTTCGCGGCCTGGTCGGCGTCCGCGGCCAGGCCGGTGATGCCCGGGGTGACGATCGAGCCGGGAACCAGGGTGTTCACTCGGATCGCGCGGCCGCTGAGTTCGTTGGCCCAGGTGCGGGAGAAGGAACGGACCGCGGCCTTGGAGGCTGCGTATACGCCGAAGGCCGCGCCGCCCGAGGTAGCGGCAGTCGATCCGGTCAGGATCACCGAGGCGCCGTCGTTGAGCAGCGGAATGGCCTTCTGGACGGTGAAGAGCATGCCTCGCACGTTGGTGTTGAAGGTGGCGTCGAAGTGCTCCTCGGTGACCTGCTCAAGAGCGGCGAACTCACCGCCGCCCGCGTTGGCGAACAGTACGTCGATGGACCGGCCTTGCTCGGCGACAGCCGCGTAGAGGCGGTCGATGTCCGCGAGGTTCGCGACGTCGCCCTGGACGGCGGTGGCTTTCCCACCGATCTCGACCAGCGCGGCGTCGAGAGCCTCCTGCCGGCGGCCGGTGATGAACACGTGCGCGCCCTCACGTGCGAATCGCGTGGCGGTGGCCAGCCCGATTCCGCTGTTGCCGCCGGTGACGACCGCCGTCTTCCCGTCAAGCTGTCCCATGATCGTTTACCCCTGTCCGGTGCGGACTCCAAGTCGTGCACCAGGTGTCACTGCGTGTTACGGCCCGAACCGGACGGCTCCGAGCCCTCTTTATGGACCATACGGTAAAGAACCACGTTATGGACCGAACGGAAAAAAACGTGACTGCATCCACACCTCGGAGCGGCGACAGGTCGGGCCGGCCGGCGTCAGCCGTCCGCCAGCGTGCCAGGAAAGCCGGAGGGCGAGCTGTGCGCCACGCGCCCCGCCGACCGGCGTGCCGCATGCGCCGGACATCTCACAATCTGGACCGATAGGTCAAGAAGGGCGTATGCTGTTGAACATGGGACGGCCGCGGAATTTCGACGAGAATCAGGTTCTGGAGTCTGCGCGCGAGCAGTTCTGGAATCAGGGCTACGCGGCTACGTCACTGCAGGACCTGACGGACGCCACGGGACTGGGCAAGGGAAGTCCGTACGGGGCCTTCGGCGACAAGCGGCAGCTGTTCTTGCACGCGCTGGACGGCTATCGCGACGAACAGCTGAAGGGCGTCCGGGCGGTCCTCGCCGGGCCTGGTACGGCCTTCGAACGCCTGACCCTGCTGATTGAGGGGGTGGTCAAGGGATTCACGGAGGACCCGCAGCGGCGCGGCTGCCTTCTGGTCAACAGCACGTCCGAGCTGCACAGCAATGATCCGGATGTCGTCTCCCGGGCCCGCACCAGTTACCAAGCGGTCGAAGATCTTCTGATCGCCTGCGTGAAGGAAGCCCAGGACGAGGGGGCGGTCGAACCGGGCGCGGACGCCCAGGAGCTCGGGCGACTGCTCCTCGCGGTCATGCAGGGCATCGAGTTTCTCGCGAAGACCGACATGGGCGGCTCAGCTCTGCTGCAGATAGGCCAGGCCGCTCTCAAGCAGCTGTCCCGGCACTGACTGGCCAGGGCGGGATTCTTGGCCTCACCTCACGGCGGTCCGACGTGGCTCCACGCAGGTGTTCTCGGGTGGCTTGCCTTGGCCCCACTTCCGGGCCTTCTCCCTGGTGAGTGCCGGAGCCGGCTGAAGTCACCCCGGGGTGTGTCCGGTTTGAGCGGGGCCGACGCGAGTCGCCTGGGGCCAAGAACTCCGCCCCAGCCACACCGACCATCCTGCAGGCCGGCACCTTCCGCAGGTGAAGCGGCGACAAGCAGTTGTCCAGGTGGGCCTGCCTGAGCTGGTGGGCGAGCATCCCTCCGAGCGCTCCCACGGCTCGTCCGGCCGCCGGTCTCAGCGCGGTTGACGGTCCGCCCCCCTTTCGCCATGCCCCTGAGCGGGCCGTCTCCGGCCGTACGGCTGTACCATCGACTGCGCCTCACCGCCAGCCAGACGATGCTCTGGCCGCCGAAGGCGCCGGACCGTGCCCCACGGAGCACTGGGGGCGGGGCCTCCAGTCCCCCAAGTCCGCGCAGGACCTTGTTCGCGCCTGTCGTCCGCATGCTGGCGGCGAGCTATCAATTGGCACTTTGATGCACTGACTTCACGATGTACCTGAAGAGGACATATGTTCTTGACTGTACGGTCCATAAGGCTTATCTTTGGGCTGCGACCCGCGGATTCGCTACTGCAAGTGGACGTCGGGTCGGCGGTAGACGGACACAGACTGTTCCGCTGCACGGCAGGGAGAAGCCGGGCGGGACTGCGCGAGGGTTTCGCGTGCCCCACCGCAAACGACTGCATACGCCTAACGAAACGTGATCGCCATGACCACCGCTGCCCAGCCGCCCTTCGCCTACAGCCTGCACAACGTGACGATTTCCGTCAGTGACCTCGACGCGTCGATCCAGTGGTGGAACCGGGTGTTCGGCCTCACCTTGCTGGCGAAGTCCCGCTTCGACGCCATCGGAGCGGACGTCGCCTTCCTGGAAGGTCCCGGGTTCCGGCTCGAGCTCCTTCAGCCCGCAGACGGTGTGCGGATCCCTGAACTGACGGCAGAGCCCCCCGCCCACATCCGCCCGATCGGCAACAAGGCCCTGGTCTTCCGTGTCGAGGACCTCGCCAGCGTGACCCGCACCTTCCGTGATCTGGGCGTGACGACCGTCTGGGAGCAGATGGACCTCGGCGACGGCAGCATCTCGACCGCGATCCGTGACAACGACGGAAATCTCATCAACGTCTTCCAGCAGGGCGCAAGCCCGA
Source organism: Streptomyces sp. NPDC055400 (assembly GCF_053644375.1). NCBI lineage: Bacteria > Bacillati > Actinomycetota > Actinomycetes > Kitasatosporales > Streptomycetaceae > Streptomyces > Streptomyces sp. NPDC055400. The sequence goes on from NZ_JBSHLM010000019.1 coordinate 78,857, forward strand.
TCGGCTGACACGGCGCACCGATCGCGCTCCGTCCGGCACACGGCCAGACGTTCACAGTGCAGACGGCGCGCGATCGCCCTGACCACGCAGCCAGGTTCAGCCGTTCCGGACGTAGTTGTCCGGGACAAGGGCCGGCTCGCTCTCCCGGGTAGAGATCGGCGATCCGCCGCGTGGACAAGTCGGGCAGGTGGGCGACCTTGCAGCCGGCGGCCCGGGCGTCCCTATGGGGCAGGGCCCGATGGAGGCGGGCTGGTCCACGAGCACGAGCACGGTGCCGAACTTCGCGGGCAGCTTCTCGAAGACGGCCCGCAGCTTCGGTTCGCTGTTGGGCAGCTGCTTGTCGAAGACCTTCTTCCCGGCCGGGGTGATCCCGTGCCCGTGATGGGCGCTCTAGCCGACGAATCGAGCACGATCGCCCCGGACTTGACCAGCTCCATGGGCCCTCCTGGGGTCACGGGCCGGGTCCCCGCATGCGGGCTGGTCAAACTGCATTCATCCGGAGGGATTGACAGCGAGAACAGTGTCGTCTTCCGGCCGTGCGCCCGGCAGATGGTGCCGTGCGGCGATCAGCGCGGCGTCGACGTCGCTGGTTCCGGTGGCCACGCACAGGGCGTAGGCGGTGTCGCCCATGCGGTGTTGTACCGCTTCAGCTCCGTTCTCGGCCTCCAGGGCCCGCAACGTGTCGTACCGGGCGACGAGGCCGGTCAGAACGGCCGGGTGTGCCATCAGCATGGTGGGTCCTCCTCGTACGGTTCAGGTGACACAAGGGATCGCCGGGCGAGTGCCCGGCGTGTGCTTCCCTATACATCGCAAGGCGCAGCGGCAGGGCCCGGAAGCTGGTCGGGGTTGGGCTGGAGGGCGGCCAGCTCCTCGATGACGAGGTCGTTGGCGATGCGCTGGGGCTTCCCCTACTTCGCGGAAGTCTTGCGGCAGGCAGGCGTCACCAGGATCAAGATGGTGGTGCCCTCGAACGCAGAGCTCGACCACACTGCCGCACGCGTCGACCAGCGGTTCGCCCGCGTCACGTACCGCATACCTGGCCCTGCTCGGTTCCCTCGCCGCGCTCGTGCAAGCGCACCAGGGCGGCGGAATGGCTGGCGGGACGGCCCGGCGGCACTGCCGGGGGGTGTTGGCGGCGGAGGCGTTGTTCTTGAGCGGCGGATACAGCAGTGACCGGCCGGGGGCCTCTCGCGTGGCAGAAGCCGCGGAGGCCGGCCACCGGCCGGTGTCTGTGCTGGGAACTACCGGTACGCCGGGTCGAAGTCCGGCTTGCCCGGGGCGCATGCGTGCTCGCTCTGCTCCTTGAGCTGGCGGGCCTGGTCCTTCAGACGCTGACGCTCCTGCGGGTCAGTGGCACGTTCCGCGGTCTCTTCGAGGTCCTGGGCCCGGGCACGGGCCTGCTGGGTACGACCGGACTCGCCTGCAGCGCTCATGATCACTCCTTGGGTGATGAGGAAGAGCGGGCCACATCAGAGAAGCAGGACCCTTCACCCCCTGCATCTCGATCAATCACCCATTGTTATCTATGCAGTTGGGAAAGCCATTGCGGAACGGCTTGCGTGCCGGACTCTGCTCGCGTGGTGGGGTGCCTCGGCGAGGCGGGCGGCGCGCAGTTGCTGGAGTTCACGGCGACCGCGGTGCAGGGGATCGAGGTGTCGATGAGGACGGACATGGCAGTGTCGGGGTGGCGGCCGACGGGGTGCAGCACGAGTCCGAGGACGGCCCCGTACGCCTCATCGAGGCCGGGCAGCGAGACGACCAGGACGTCGCGGTCGTCGGGCAGGGACCAGACGTCCCCGCGCTTGATCTCTCGGGTCACAGACCGCCCGGCCCGCAGGCGTACCCCAACCCTCCCCGGCCGGCACCGGACGCCCACCCGGCTCCAAGAACCGCAGGCCAGCCCCACGGGTACGAACCCGGGAAGACCGTGAAACGAGCCGAAACCCTCAACGAACACGTCCGCTTGAGACAGCAGCGAAGTTAAACAACAAGCTAAGAAAGGGCGCGGTGTTGCGCTCACGTCGCGGTCGGATCGCGCCAAGTCCCTCTACCGGCTGAGCCGCTTGCGCAGCTTGGGGGCGGAGGCCCGCTCCCACACTGTCAGCAGTTCCCGCTCCCTGCTGTGTGCGACGGCCTGCTCCCCGCCGTAGAGGACGCCCCAGGTGAAGCCGGCCTCGTTCGTCGTCTGGGCCGCCACGGCCAGGTCACGGATGGTGCCCCGGGCCACCACACTGTCCTGATGGTCGCCCAGGACCTTCTGGACCGCCTTGACACGTTTACCCAAGCGCTTGGCCGGTTTACCGAGAGTCGGACGGGCGGCCTCAGCCGCGTAACGCACCTTCTTGGCGGCCTTGCGGGCCTGGTGAAGGGCCACGTCGCGCTCGGGACCCGGCGGCAGGTCCAGGGCGGGGGCCATGCGCTGGGCCAGGCGGTCGAACTCCTTGAGGACCGCCTTGGCCATGACCTTGTCCGCCGCCTTACCGGCCTTGGCACGCAGCGGTGGCTGCTGCCCGAGCGCGGCGAGGGAATCGAGCAGGGCCAGGTAGCGGCGCGAGCCCAGGGCGCCGAGACTGCGCTGGTGGGACTCGGAGCCGCGAGCGACGTTCCACGCCTGTAGGCGTGCCGAGACGGGGCCGAGGACGAGTTCTCCAGGTAGGGCTTTGACGCCCCGGGTGAGACGCTTCATCAGCACTTCCTGATCGCGTTCTGCGCCCAGCTCGCCGGCCAGCCACTTCAGATCCCCTCGGATCGCGGCTGTAACCTCGCGGTCCAGAACGGATCGGTACGAGCGCAAACAGCTGCGCAGGCGACGGCAGGCCACCCGCATCCGGTGCACCGAGTCGGGCCGGTCGCGTCGCACGGCCGGGTCGAGGGCGGTGAGGACGCGGATCTGCTCCCGTACGTAAGCGAGGACCTGCTCGCCGGCCGAGCCCGGGGCGAGGTCGGCGGCCTCGTCACGCTCGCCGCCCGGGACGGACGCCATCTCGTCAAGGGCCCGCGCCAGCTTCGACGACGACTGCGCACGTGCGATGCCGTGCTCGCGCAGCCTCTTCTCCACTGCGTCCAGGAGAGCGGGATCGGCGTCCTCGGCAAGCTCTACTTCCATCTCGCGCCATGCCGCACTCCTGCCCTCTGCTCGCAGGGACTGCGCGCGCACCGCGTCGATGCTCAGTTCGGCCAGCACGCCACCTTCGGCGTCGACGAGATCGCGCACCTCACGGGTCGAGCGGATGCGCACCACTGGGGTCAGTTCGGCTCCTCGGGTGCGGGACAAGGCAAGGTCGCGCAGGGCGTCTGGGACGGCGTCCGTCAGGGCCGCCTGGACCTCCTCCCGGCTGTCGCCCGGCAACGGCAGTTTGAGGTGCCATCCGGCGTCGGAGCCGCCGGTCCTTCGTCGCAGTATGGCCGCAGAACCGGACAGCCGAAGATCATCGGTGTCGTAGTAGACCGCGTCGAGGTCCTCGAGGCTCCGGTCGACAACCGAGGTGACGCCCTCCACTCGATCCAACGGGGGCAGCCAGGAGGTATCGGAGGACGACGGGACCTCGTACTTTCGCTCTGTCTCTTGCATCGAATGGACCATGCTCTACCGGTAGGCACGATTGACTGAACGAAACACAGCCTTGGACATAAAGTCGCGATTGTGAGGGCCGCGAGTGCCGCGCCAGCGGAGTAGGTAGGGCCTTGATCTTGGACACACGAGACACGGGATCCTGAGGCTCCGAGAACGGACATCTCGTGGTCATGAAGAACTATCCGCCGCAGTTCAAGGCGGACGCGGTCGCGTTGTACCGGTCGCGGCCCGAGGCGACGATCCGGCAGGTCGCTGCCGATCTGGGAATCAGCCCCGAGACCTTGCGGAACTGGGTCGGGGCAGCCGGCGCGAGCCAGCCGCGCGCGAGTTGCTGGACATTGTCTGCCATCGGCAATCTGTTGGCATGGGCCGCGAGCGGCGCCCTCACCTCAGTGCTTCGGACAGACTGCCAGAGGGACTTCCGCCCCCAGCCTGGATATCTGATGCCGCCAGCGCTCTGGCTTCCAATCTGCTCGGTACGTCCGTGTGTACTGCGCCACGCGAGTACCGCCCAACGGCGCGGCCCGGCCCCTGTAGTGCGGGGCCGGGCCGGGCGTCTTGCTGCAAGGCTGTCAGCCCTGGCGTGCCTTGAGGCGGGGGTTCTTCTTGTTGACAACGAACGTCACACCCCGTCGGCGCACGACCTGGGCACCGGGTTTGGTCTTCAGTGAACGCAGGGACTTGCGCACCTTCATGGCTGGCATCTCCTCTTGTCGCTCGGGGCCGCTGGGCGAAGGTCAGCGGCCGGCCGATGCCGAGCGGCCGTAACGGCGCTCGAACAGCTCCACCCGACCGGCAGTGTCCAGAACCCGCGAGGTGCCGGTGTAGAACGGGTGGCTGGCCGATGAGATCTCGACGTCGATCAGGGGGTACGTGTTGCCGTCTTCCCACTCGATCTGCCGGGACGAGTTCGCGGTCGACCGGGCCAGGAACGTGGCGTTCGCGGCGCGGTCGCGGAAGACGACCCGACGGGATTCGGGGTGGACTCCAGGCTTCATGGGTTTCCTTCCTCGCGGTCCGCCAGGCACTGGCGGATCAGGTCAGCGTTCCTCGCGGAAGAGGACGTGCGTGCCGGTCACAGCGTCGTACTTGCGCAGTACGAGGCGGTCGGGGTCGTTGAGACGGTTCTTGCGTGTCACGTAGGTCACGCCGGTCCCGGCCGTCGACTTCAGCCTGACTACGGGGCGAGCAGTGGTGCGTGCCATGAGGTCCTTCCTTCATCGACATATCCAGTCTTGGTCTGGTCATGTCAATCACATCGTGTAACGCCGGAACCGGCTGGCGCATTCCCAGCCCTTGCCATGTATCCCTGCCGCCGGTTTCCTGCCGGATGCATCTCCGAAGAGTGTTGTCGTGAAGGGCCTGTCGCCTACGCGGCGTAAGGCTCCACGAGGCTTCAGCCGAACAATCGTCCTCGTGGACAGTGGGTGAGGCCCGGGGACACCGTCCCCTTCACGACCACGTCCCCTACAACCAGGCGGCCGTGTCAGACATTCCAGCTCTCATAACCAGGCAGAGGGAAGCCGCAGCCACTGGCCAGCCAGAGGAAACTGCCCAACGGCCCCCCGCACGAAGATCCGGCGCGCCACCCAGGACACCTTCAACCGCCACCTGCCGATGGCGCCGTGCTGCTGCCGGGCATGGCGGTGTGGCTGCGGCGACGGAACGACTGGCGGCCGTTCCGCAGACGCTGATACCGCTGCGGTCGCGACCACAGCGCAGCCGGCAGCATGCAGCGTGGGTGCAGCAGCACGCCGGGCAGGGTCTCAGAAAGGGGCTTTGCCAGCCGCGCCGCCAGCAGGTAGTGCGCGGTGCGCTCCCTCGCCTCGTCGGCGGCCTTCGTCGCCGCCGCGATGGCGTCCGCACTGTGCGGGTTGTGCTTGAACTAGCCGCGGCCTGCTCGGTCTTGTACGCCCGGCGCGCCTCGGTCTTCGGCTTCCTCGGTCCGTCCCAGGTGCCCGAACGGGTCCAGCTCAACCGGCTCCATCGTCGCCATGATCCCCGCTGTGCCGCTATCAACAAGCCTGTCTTTCAGGGTTGTTGACAGCGCCCGTGACAGCGGCGCTGCCCGGTCAGCCGACTGGTCGGTGCGCGTGCTTGAGGTAGAAGCTGATCTCGAAGGGGAGCCCTTCGGCGTACGGAAACGAACGGGTGGTTCGCTGGTTGAGATCGGCGCGCGTTAATTGGGTGAGAGACCCGTTCCTCTTCCTCCGGGCGCTGCACGACTCCGGCGCCCGCGCAGTGGTCATCGGCCAGGTCGCCGGCATCATGCACGGCTCCACCGAGCTCACCGGCGACGTCGACCTGCTCTGGGACGGCACACTCGCGCAGGCGCGTGCCATCCGCGAGGCCCTGATCGCCACGAACTGCCTGAGCCTGCCCGACCTGACCGGCGTCCAGGCCGCCTACCAAGTGACCGGTGCCGGCGGCGACCTCTGCACCCCCGAGCTGCCCTGGGGCGATCTGCACGTCGCCTCGTGCCTCAACCGCGCGTTGAGCGCCCACGATTCCACGGGCTTCACCGTCCACTACGCGGCGCTGACCGACCTGATCGGACTGCGGCGCGCCCTCGGCCGCCCAAGGATCTCCGCCGGGCGGTCGAGCTCGAGGCCCTCCTGAGGGTCAGTCCGGATGAGGAGTCTGCGAGGTGCGCTCGTAGCCGCTGAGCTCCACCGGCATCGGGGTTCGCTGCCAGGAGTACGGCGCGAACCGCCAGTAGTGGCTCGTACCTCCCTTACGTTCCGCCTCCGCGTCCCAGTGCGTGGCGACCTGTAGCGCACGCCTTGCGACGGAGACGAGTGACCATGCACAGGCCCGTCATATGTCCAGGCCGTCAGACTTCGGCGAGGCCGCGTGTTGTGGTGCCGCCGTCGCGGACGATCCAGATATCAGGCGCTCAGCCAGTCGTCCGTCTCGAACTGGTCCGGCTCGGCGACGTGCAGCTGGACCGGCAGCCCGTCCACCGAGGCGCTTTTCGCGATGTCCGAAGTGACGGGCAGGAGCAGCAGTCCCCGGGCCTTCTCGTCGCCCAGAGCCCGGATCCAGGTTTGGACTGCGGCGGGCCGGTAACGGTCGGGAGCATGGAGAACGTACTGCGCCCGGTGATCGTCGTCGGCGGCTCGGTCGTGCTCACGCTGCTCGTCGGGTGGGCCGTGGACCGGCTGCTGCGACGCGCGGACGGCCGGCACCACGAGACCCCGCTGTGGGGGCTGCTCCGTCGCGGCCGTGTCCCCTTCCAACTCGTTCTGTGCACCGCCATGCTCAGCGGGTCCTACGCGGAGGCCAAGCTGCTGGAGGAGCACTCCATCGGCATCGGCCGGATCCTGACGCTGACCCTCATCGGCTCCACGGCCTGGCTGGTGGTGCGCATCGCCGCCGCCGTCGTGGAGACCTCGTACACCCGCTACGCGACCGCGCACCGCGACCCCGCCCGGGTCCGCCGGGTCCGCACCCAGGTGTCGCTGATCCAGCGGGTGGTATCCGCGATCGTCGGTGTGGTCGCGGTCGCCGCGATGCTGCTCACCTTCCCGGCGATGCAGGCGGCCGGCGCCTCGCTGCTCGCCTCGGCCGGCGTCCTCGGCATCGTCGCCGGTGTCGCCGCACAGTCCACGCTGTCGAACCTCTTCGCCGGGCTGCAGATCGCCTTCGGCGACATGGTGCGCCTCGGCGACACGGTCGTGGTGGACGGCGAGTGGGGCACCGTCGACGAGATCACCCTGACCTTTCTGACGGTACGGACCTGGGACGAGCGGCGGATCACGATGCCCGTCTCGTACTTCACCTCGAAGCCGTTCGAGAACTGGTCGCGTGGCAGTGCCCAGATGACCGGCATCGTCTTCTTCCACGTCGACCACTCGGCGCCGGTGGAGGCCATGCGCGAGAAGCTGCGCGACATCCTGCGCGAGTGCCCGGCCTGGGACGGACGCGACTACGGGCTCGCCGTCACGGACTCCACTCCCAACACCATGCAAATGCGCGCCCTGGTCACGGCCAAGGACGCGGACGACATATGGACGGTGCGGGTCACGGTCCGTGAGCGGATGATGCGCTGGCTGACCGAGGACCACCCCTACGCGCTCCCCCGCGTCAACACGGCCGAAGCGGCACCGCCTCCGGGCAGGACGCCGCGGGGCCCGCGCCGCTACCAGGACAGCGCCGCGACCCACCCCTTCGAGCCTCCACGCACAGGCACGGGCCGCGGCTAGCCCCATGCCGAGGCCGCCACTGCCCCGCCACATCGACGACGGCGCACCCCACGGCAGAGTCCAGCCGCCCGGCGAAGGGTCACGGCTGCTGCACACCCACCACAGCCAGAGCCCACCCGAGACCGCCGACGGCGCGCACCCCCACGGGAGAAAACCGGACGCGTCCCGGTTGCGCCCGTTCCTCAACGAGGAGAAACGCCATGGCAGCACCCGCAACGTCGATCAGGTCGGCCTGGGAGGCGCGGATGGTGCGCGCGGCCTGGGGGCCGGAGCCAAGAGCACGGTGGACTGTCACGGGATCATCGTACGGACGGTGTCACGGTCGGCCGTGCTCGATCAGGGGGTTCGGTTTCTCGGGGGTGTACAGGAGCGTGACCGGGGGCGCCGGCGCGGTGGGCGGCTTCGAGGACGACGGCTGTCGTCTCGGTGAGCGGCACTGGCGGGGCGGGCGGCTGCTGTTTGGTGAGCCGGCACCGCCAGGCTCCTGCCTCGCCTGTTGCGGGGCCGTACCCGGGGGCCAGCCTTCGTCACCCACCGCCGCCCCGGTCCGGGCAAGGTCGTCAGCCCGCGCGACGTGTGCCCGGACACCGGCCTGGCCCGCCTCTCCTACGGCCAGGCCCGTGCCCTGCTGGACGAGCGCACCGCGGTGCGTGGCCCGGGAACTGGCTGGGACCTGCACGAGTACCGCCATTCCGCCCTGACCCACCTCGGCGAACAGGGCGCATCGCTGCTGATGCAGATGGCCGAGTCCGGGCACAAGAAGCCGGAGAACGTCCGCCGCTACTTCAAGCCCTCCCCGGAGGCGATTTCGGAGCTGACCAGCCTGCTCGCTCCCGGTGATGCGCGCCGCTGACCCTGCTGTCACCGCTGCGGCTGGTTGTCCACCTGTGGCAGGCGCTGGACGAGGTGACGGACGGCGCTGGAGCGGGATGGCCGCGGCGAAGATGGAGGGCCGAGGGCCGTCGTCGGGGCTCGCGGACCAGGGACAGGCCTTCATTGCTCGTCGATGGCCTGGTGGCGGTCGGGGCCGGTCGGGTTCCGGCCCTTGCCGGAGACCGCCAGGCTTCCCAGGATCGCGAGCAGTTCGGCGCTGCGGCTGCCGGGTTCGGCGTGGAAGACCTTGAGGATGAGGCCGTCGGTGCCGACGATGGCCAGCTTGCTGGCGTGCAGTTCGAGATCGCCGACCTGTGGGTGGTGCAGTCGGTTGACCCGTGGCCGCTTGGGGTGCACGTCGTGGCGGCCCCACAGGCGGCGGAAGTGCTCACTGCGCACGGACAGTTCGCCCACGAGTTCGGTCAGGCGCGGGTCGTCGACGTCGGGCCCGACGTTGGCCCGCAGGGAGGCGATCAGCGCCTCGGCCAGTTCCTCCCAGTCCCGCAGCAGTTGGCGTTCGCTGTCGTCGAGGAGGACGGCGCGCAGGAGGTTGACGCCGGCGGAGTAGTTCGGGGAGACGGCCGTGGCCAGCGCGTTGGCGGCGAGCACGTCGGTGAACTTGTTCTCAACGTAGGCGGGATTGGTGGTCCAGCCCTCCATGAGCTGGAGGATGCCGGGCGGCACGGTCTCGGGTTTGTGTTCAGCCCGTGCACGGCCTGTGGACCGGGGTGCCCGGTGGGACCGGGAGGGGCGTGTCTGGGTCAGGCCGATGAGGTGAGCGGTGGCGTCCGCGTCCAGGTCCAGGACGTCGGCCAGGGCTTCGAGGACCTGAAGCGAGGGATTGCGGTCGCGGCCCTGTTCCAGGCGCAGGTAGTAGTCGGCGCTGATCCCGGCGAGCATCGCGACCTCCTCGCGGCGCAGCCCCGGCACGCGTCGGAGCCCGCCGCCGCGGATTCCGGCGTCTTCGGGCCTGACCAGTGCCCGGCGGGCGCGTAGAAACTCGCCGAGCGCGTTGGTGCCATCCATGCCCCAACCCTAGGTCCGTACAGGCGCGGGTGCCTGTCCCTGTCACTCCCAGGAACAGCGGGGTACTGCCGCGCCCGCCCGGAAGCGCGCAGAGTCAATGCGGGACAAGCTCCACACAGCCGTACAACGGAAGGCGCACCATGACCGGCACCACCCCCGGCGGAACTCTTACCCTGTCCGACGACCTGACCATCAGCCGCATGGGATACGGAGCCATGCAGCTGGCGGGACCCAACGTCTTCGGGCCGCCCAAGGACCGGGGCGAGGCCGTCGCGGTGCTTCGGGAGGCCGTCGAGCGGGGCATCACGCACATCGACACCAGCGACTTCTACGGGCCCGCCGTCGTCAACGAAATCATCAAGGAGGCCCTGCACCCCTACCCCGCGGACCTGCACATCGTGACCAAGGTCGGCAACCGTCGCGGCGACGACGGCAGCTGGAACGTCTCGCGGGACCCGCAGGACCTCAAGGCCCAGGTCCACGAGAACCTCCAGCGCCTCGGCGTGGACACGCTCGACGCGGTGAACCTGCGCCTGGGCACCAACGAGGGGCAGACGGTCGAGGAGCCGATCGGCGACATGTTCGGCGCACTGGTCGAGCTGCAGAAGCAAGGCCTGATCCGCCACCTCGGGCTCAGCGCCGCCTCTGATGCCCAGCTCACCGAGGCACAGGCCATCGCCCCGGTCGTCACGATGCAGAACCTGTACAACCTGGCCAACCGCCGGGACGACGCTCTCGTCGAGCGGTGCGCGGCGGAAAACATCGCCTTCACCCCGTTCTTCCCCCTGGGCGGCTTCTCCCCGCTGCAGTCGCAGACCCTGACCGACGTCGCCGCCCGCCTGAACGCCTCACCGCAGCAGGTCGCCCTGGCCTGGCTGCTGCAGCGCTCGGCCACTATCGCCCTCATTCCGGGCACCTCCTCGCGCGCCCACCTGCGCCAGAACATCGCCGCCGCCGACCTGAAGCTGCCGGCGGACGCAGTCGCGGAACTCGACACGATCGGCAGCTAATTGTTGCGGGTCAGGACGTTGTTGACGGTGCCGTTGGCAACGACTTGGGCGGGTAGCTGCGCAGGACGAGTGAGGTGGTGACCGGTCCGTAACGGGCGAGGGAGTCCACGACCTGTTCAAGGCGTTCGGCGTGAGAACAGTGCACGTCGAGGAGCAGGCAGTCCTCGCCAGTCACGCGGAGGGTCGAGACGACCTCGCGAGTCTGGGCGGCAAGGGTGAGTGCTTGGGGCAGCTGCGCGTGGGTGGTGCGTAGCCGGACGATGGCGTGGATGTTCAATCCGACTGCGGTTGGGGCGACGACGGCACGGTAGCTGGTGATGATCCCGTTCTTCTCCAGGCGTTGGATGCGGGCGCTGGCTGCCGGCTGGGACAGCCCGACTCGGCGTCCGACCTCGGCTCCGGTGAGCCGTCCGTCGGTCTGGAGCAGTTCCAAGATGGCACGGTCGATCTCGTCGAGTGATTCCATCGTTGTCACCCCCACCTTCTTTGAGATCACTTGCTGAGCTCGATCGTTCCCGCTGATCCATCGAGAATCGTCCCAGGGTGCCCCGCGATGTGTGGGGGCCACGATTGGAAGAGCGGTAGGCGATGGTCGCGTACGTCATCATCCCTGGGATCGACGGTTCGGATGAGCGGCACTGGCAGAGCTTGTGGGAGAAGCGATGGGGGCACTCAGCGGTCCGGATCGCACCGGCCTCGTGGAGCAGTCCGGACCTGCCGGACTGGGTTGCCGCAATCCAGGCTTCCTACGAGATCGCTTCTGGGCGTGACAGCCAGGTGGCGTTGGTGGCTCACAGCCTTGGCTGCTGGGCAGCTGCGCACTGGCTGGAGCAGGCGCGACCCGACACGGTGGCGGCGTTCCTGGTCGCGCCTCCCGATCCCCGGGGACCGGCGTTCCCACGGGAGGCCGCTTCGACGTTCCTGGGCCTGTCCGCTCGCCCTTTGCCGTGCCCGAGCCTGATGGTGGCCAGCGACGACGATCCCTACTGCGACCCCAGGACGTCCGCCTCCTTCGCGCACGAGTGGCAGGCGCAAAGCCACTTCATCGGGAGCCACGGCCACATCAATTCCGACAGCGACCTCGCTGACTGGCAGACGGGCCTGGAACTCCTTCGCAGGCTCGTCGACTGTTGAGATGACTGATCCGACACGGAGGCCCTCCGCGTCGACGCCGGCCCTCACCCTGCTCAGCAAGCCCCTGCATGTTGCATCGCAATGCCCCGCTGTCTCCTGAAGGGCGGCGCCGTCTGATCGACCGCTGCCGGAACCGCCCGATCGCCCACGTCGCCGCGGAGATGGGAATCTCTCGAGCGTGCGCGTCGAAGTGGGTCAACCGCTTCCGCCGCCATGGCGACCTCGGCCTCCTGGGCCGCTCCTCACCGCCACACCGGCAACCCACACAGTGCTGCCGGGGCCAACCGCCAGCAGACCGGCTCCGAATAGGCGTAACCGACGTCCTGGCCTCCTACAGCTAGTTGTCACATAGGCAGGCTTGCTTTCGCTGTGGCCGAGGCTGCGGGTGTGGGACTTGACCAGCTCAACACCGATGCCACCGAAGCTGGTTGAGGCGGCCAGGGGTTGTCAGTGGCTGGTGACAGGATCACCGGCATGGCCTTTGTACGTACTACTCCGCCGCGACCCGTGGACGTGACCGCGGTCTTTCCCGAGCTGGCGCCGTTGGCGCGTCCGGCGATTCGGCTGCACCCTCGTCCCGGGTCGCCTTCGGTCAGGGAGAGTTCGGTCGGGGGGCCGTTGCTGTGGCCGGCTGAGGAGCCGTGGCCGCACTGCGAAGCCTCGCACCTGCACGTGGACAGCGGGTTCCGCCAGTCGCCTGCCGACGTGCGGCTCATGAGGCGCATGCGGGCCCGGTGGCACGGTGATCACGGTGGTCGTGGTGGGATGACGCCCGAGGAGGCGGCGATCAAGGAGCGGAACGCCGCGATGCTCGCCCAGCGGCTCGACACCGGCCCTCCGCCCGCGGACTGCCCGGTCCCCATGCTGCCCGTGGCGCAGCTGTATCTGCGCGACATACCCCTGTTGCAGCCGCCCGGACAGGCCGATCTGTTCCAGGTCCTCTGGTGCCCCTACGACCACGATCCGCATCACAAGCCGTCGACCGCACTGTTCTGGCGGTCCGCCGCCGAGGTCGTCGACATCCTCGCCACACCGCCCGAACCGTACGAGGTGAACGATGACGGCTATCTGCCGGAGCCGTGCGTGCTCGCACCGGAAGCGATCACCGAGTACCCCAACAGCCTCGATCTGAGCCCGCAGATGCAGCTGGTGGTGGAGGACTGGAGCAGATGGCAGGCAGCCGACGCCGGCGTGGACAGCTCCTACGCGGACTGTCCACGGGACTTCTATGACCCCCATCTGGCAGACGCGCCCGGCTGGAAGGTCGGCGGCTGGCCTCCATGGGGCCGCACCGACCCCAACCCCCGATACTGCACTGTCTGCGATGCGCAGATGGTCCCGCTGCTGACCATCGCCTCCTTCGAATGGGACGGCGGCGAGGGACACAGCTGGGCACCTTACGAGGAACAGGCCGCCGCCTACGCCGCCAACACCGCCGGCCATTGCTGTGGTCAGGACCCCTCGCAGCCGACCAAGGTCGAAGTCGGCAGCACCGACAACATGCAGATCTACGTCTGCCCCATCTCCGAGCATCCGCACACCGACCTGATCCAATGAGCTGCCGGGCCTGTCACGCACCCTCCGTAGTCGGTGGATGAAGTGCCGCCGCGTCAGGGTGTGTGACAAGCCGTTTGCCTCACGGCGGCGGGACCCGCAACGCACGAGGCTCCTGTGCCGTTGTGGGAGGTGTTCGAAGTCTCAACCTGTTGGCACAGGAGCCTCGTTGGTTTCCCATCCTGCCGCACTCGACCTGCCGCACGCGCTGGTTGAGTGGGTCACCGTGCTCATCGTCGCCCGTGAGGGCGACCGCCGCTGCAAGCTCCCACCGCACCAGCGCGCACTGGTCGCCTTGGTGTACCTGCGCAAGCACGACACCCTCGCGCAGATCGCCGCCGGCTTCGGCATCTCGGTGGGCACCGCCCACGCCTACACCCACACCGTGGTCGACCTGCTCGCGGTGCGGGCGCCTGGCCTGCTCAAAACCCTGCGTGAAGCCGACCCGGACTTCGTCCTGCCCGACAGCACCCTCGCCGCATGCGACCGCCTCGGCGACGGCCGGGCGGACTACTCCGCCAAGCACCGCCGCCACGGCGTGAACGTTCAGGTGGTCACCGATCTGACCGGACGCCTGCTGTGGATCTCGCCCGCCCTGCCGGGCCGGACCCATGACCTGGCTGCGGCCCGCACCCACCGGATCATCCGGTTCTGCGAACGCCAAGGCGTCCCGATCCTTGCCGACCGCTCCTACATCGGCGCCGGACCGTGGGTCACCACACCGGTCAGACGCCCACCCGGTCGCGACCTGTCACCAACCCAGCGCACCGTCAACCGCGCGCTCTCGGCAGCACGGGCACCGGTCGAACGGGGCGTGGCCCGTCTGAAGTCCTGGCGGATCTTCCACCACGCGCGCTGTAGCCCGAATCGACTGTCTTCAATCGCCGCTGCCGTCCTCACCCTGGAGCGGCAACGCTGAAATAGCTCACTGACCGGCTCGGCGGTTCGCCCGTAATGTCCTCTGCCGCTGGAGGGCGGGCCGTCGCGTGACGTCGCGGGTGCGCCGGGTTCGGCCAGCCCGGAGAGTGCCGGTTGTCCTCCTTCCTGGTCTTCGTCGGGACGAGGGCCGCGCCGTCAGGTGCCGGCCGGGAGCCAGGTGAGCTTGGCGCGACGCTGGTGCCACATCGAGCGCTGGGAGGAGGAGTGGGACGGCTTCGGCCCGTTCGCCGTCGAGCTCCTCGCCTCCGGCGAGCTGGCCGGCGTCGTCGGCCTCTCCGTGTCCGAGCCCCAACCCGGCATCGAGATCAACTGGTGGCTCGGCCGCCAGTTCTGGGGCCAGGGCTACGCCTCCGAGGCCGCCCAGGCCACCCTGGAGTTCGCCCTCCAGGACCGAGGCATCGACCGGATCGTCGCCCTGATCCGCCCCGGCGACACGGGCTCGGAGAACATCGCCCGCAAGCTCGGCATGACGGAGGGACACGAGTTCACGCACCCGAAGCACGGCTTCGCGCTCCAGGTGCACGCGATCGACCTCACGGAATACGATGGCTGATCCACTCGCGGACAACTTCCTTACGCAGAAGGTAACTTGGCTTCACGTCCAGCAACGGGGGTCAGGCATGTCCACGGCGGGAACCGCCACCATCGAGATCGTCCGGGCCGACGAGGCCCACCTCCAGAGCATCGTCGAACTCGCCGCGGACCGGCGGCTCGACGTCACCGATCCGCAGCGCGCCGGACGCGACGGATTCCTGGTGTCGAACTACACCCTGGCCGACTACCGGGCGCGGCTCACCACGGCCGAGCACTTCTGGGTAGCCGTCAAGGGCACCGAGGTGCTCGGCTATCTGATGGCGTACAGCGACGAGCAGATCGAGCCCGACGAATGGCTGAACCACCGGATCAAGTCGACGCTCGGCGCGTTCCTCGTCATCAAGCAGATCTGCGTCTCGCGCCGGGCCGCCCGCAGCGGGGTGGCGTCCCGCCTGTACCACCACGTGCTGGAGCAGTGGTCGACCAGTCCAGTGATCGCGGCCGTCGTCAGCGAGCCGTACAACGAGGCGTCCACCCTCTTCCACCGCAAGCTCGGCTTCGAGGAGCTGACCCGGCTCACGCCGCCCGACGGCAAGCAGCGGATGGTCTGGGTGTGGCGCAAGCCGCGCGAGGCGATGCTGCAGGCCCAGTACGCGGTGGCCATCGACCTCTACAAGCACGAGGACACCACCAACTGGCACAAGCTGAACAACTTCTTCTACATCACCGCGGGCCTGGCGGCGGCGCTCGGCTTCACCCTCGGCAAGGAGGGCGAGCCGACCCGGTCCATGGAGGAGATCTCGCAGAGCCTCGCGATGGTCATCTGCGTCATCGGGCTCGGCTCCGCGCTCGCTTTCTCGCAGATGCTGCGTTACGGCCGCCGCTACCTCGGTGCCCGTAAGCGCGCCGCGATGGAGCTGGAGGAGTACATGGCCTGGCACGGCGGGCAGCGGATAGTGGGCCGCGAGACCCAGGCCGACGGCAATGCCTGGCTGAAGCAGTCGCCGACCGGACTCATCATGATGCTGCTTCCGGTCCTTGTCGCCCTGTGCTGGGCGGCGATGATCGGCATACTGATAGTGAACTGAGAAGTGGGGGGGGCCCCCACGGGGCCCCCCCCCACAAAACGGGGTGAGGGGGGACAGTAAGTTTTACGCGGCCCCCCCCCCCCCCCCCCCCCCGGAACAGGGTCTTAAAAAAAAAAAAAAGACCACCACA
>NZ_JBSHLM010000019.1:94933-249286 GCF_053644375.1 Streptomyces sp. NPDC055400
CTTTGCCGCCCTGTGCGGGGGGGGTTTTTTGGTAAAATTTATTGTTAATTGATATGGGGGGCGCCACCCACGGTGCCGCCCCACAACTACGGTGCTTCAGGCGTCACTTGACGTTGACCGCGGCCCACGCCCGGTCGACCGCCTTGTACTCCGCCGAGTCGGCGCCGTACAGGTCGGACGCCGAGGTCGCGGAGCTGCGCAAGGTGCTCGCCATCGGTGAGCTGGTCGCCCTGAACGACGATGTCGCCGGTCTCCACGACCTCATACAGGGTCGGACAGTCCCGTGCTCGGACGTGGTACCGATGAACCTGAGCGTCATGGTGTCCTCCGTCTGCGCCGGTTAGAGGTCCAGCATGCGGCGCCGGCCTGCCGGGCGGGGAGCGATTGCCGGGGATCGGCAGCAGGGTGCCGTCGAGGATGACGAACGCTTTGGTCCGGATCGCCGCCATCGACTCGGCCAGGGACGGCGCGAGCGCGGCCAGCACCTCGATTGCCTCGCGTATGAAGCGGAACACGGTCGCGATCCCGATGCCGAACCCGGCGGCGAGTCGGGCGTAGGTATGGCCACACCCCAGGTGGGCCAGGGCCACCAGGGCCTGGCGGCCGGCAGACAGGCGCCGCCATGGCGTCCCGATCTCCCGCTGTCGGATGGCGAGTTGTCTACTGAGGTGCCTCAGGGTACGGCTGGACAGATCGATCGAGGACGGGCAGACAAGCACACGAAGCTCCTGGCGGACACAGGTGATCTTGGTCGAGAACCCGTCTACCAGGAGCTTCATCGAGTTCCTGGCCAACCGGCAAACTGGTCAGCCAAGTTGGCCGTCGCCATCATCGCTGCGGGCTCTGTATAGGCTGGTGCGCGTGGATGTGACGGGATGTCTTGGGTGTGACCTTCTGACCGGGCGTCGGGAGCTGCCCGGGGGTGTCCTACATGAAACCGCTGCTTGGGTGGTGAACCACGTCGTCGGGCCGATGAATCTCGGGACCTTGATCGTCGGTCCGCGGGAGCATGTCGTGGCCGTCGCCGAGCTCGACGACACGGCAGCGGCGGAACTCGGCCCCTTGCTGCGCGATACCGCTCGTGTCGTGGAGACGTTGTGCCAACCCGAGCAGACCTACGTCTGCATGTGGTCGCACGGCCGCGACGCGCGCAAGCACCTGCACATCGCGGTCCAGCCGGTGACCGCTGAGGTGCGGGCCCGCTACGGCGGGCTGCGCTCTGAGCAGCTCCAGGCCCGGATGCTGGCGGAAGGTGACGAGCCGGACATCACGAATGTCGAGCAGTTCTGCGAGCGGGCTCGCGAGCTGTTCCGAGCGATCACAGACAGCAGCCTCGAAGACCCCAGCTGATCACCGGTGCCGGGCCGACGCCACGGCGCAGCCGGGCGGGTATACGGGAGGAAGCGCCGCAGTCTTCTCCACCGCGCCCCCACAACGTGAGGTTGGAAAAGGCCCATTGCCTGCACCCTTATCTGCTATCGGCGTCTCGCCTGCTGATGTGGATGTGCAGCAGGTTCATCGCCGAATCGTGGCCATAGTGGCGGGCCAGTTCCATGGGGGTGTGACCATCTGGATCTGCGAGATTCGGATCAGCCCCGAAGGCCAACAGCACGGCCGTGGTGTGCACGGTCAACGGTTGCCCGCTCTGCAGGAAGCCGTCGCCCTCGACGTCGATGGCATGCGTCAGTAGCGTCACGTTGCCGAAGACCTCATCGGGATCGGAGCCGGCGGCCAACAATCGAGCCAGGGCCTCTGCGTCTTCCTGGTCGACTGCTTGATGCGCGGGTGTCCAGTAGTCGCTCACCACGGCATTCAACCGCCTGGAGAGCACCTCTGCCAGCGACTACCTGCGGCATCCGCCGCCAATTGAGATGACGTCTTACCCGAACGCAGCCAGGGAGACCGGCTGCCACTGACGCCAGGTGCTCAGACGCTCCTCGTAGAGACCAGCGACATCGGTGAAGGACTTGCCGAGGAAGATCCTCAGCGGGGGCTGGTCCGCATCGACGATCTGAAGAATCGCGTCGCGGGTCGCGCGCGGGTCGCCTACCTCGAAATCCGGTGCAGTAGCCGCGCGGACTTCGGTGTAGTCCGGGTGCAGCTCGCTGTGTCGTGCCCCGCGGGCCAGCCAGTCGGTGGCGTAGGGGCCGGGCTCGACGTTGGTGATGTGGATGCCGAAGGCTGCAACTTCTTGCGCCAGAGCCTCCGACAATCCCTCAAGGGCCCATTTGGAGGCGTGGTACGCACCAATGCCGGGGAATGCACGTACGCCGCCCTCGCTGGTCACTTGCAGGATCCTCCCCGATCGCTGCGACCGCATAAGAGGCAGCACGGCCTGTGTGACCCACACCGCACCGAAGAAATTGGTCTCCATCTGAGCCCGGAGGTCGTCCTCGTTCACCTCCTCGACCATGCCGAAATGCCCGTAGCCGGCGTTGTTGACCGCGATGTCCAGTGAACCGAAATGCGCCTGGGCGCGCTGCACTGCCTCATGCACCGCGGCGCGGTCGGTAACGTCGAGCCGGACCGGCAAAACCGCATCCCCGTGCCGCTCGACCAAAGGGGTCAGCTGGCTGACGTCCCGAGCCGTCGCCGCGACATGATCGCCGCGTTCGAGCGCCGCCTCCGCCCACTCGCGGCCGAACCCCCTCGAACTGCCCGTGATGAACCAGGACTTGGCCACGGCTGGTACTCCCTACAGATGGATGGATTGCTTGCTGTTGCCGTTCCATCGTGCTGTGGATCGAGACATTCCACCAGCGAAGGTCTTGCATAGGAGACATGCGGTTTCGGAATGTGTCAAGATGACGGCGTGGCCGACTTCACCCTCACCGGTCTCCGCGTCGTCCAGGCCGTAGTCGACACCGGCTCGTTCACCGCCGCGGCCGACGCACTCGGATACACCCAGTCAGCGGTGTCCCGTCAGATGGCGGCGATGGAAGCCGCCGCAGGCGTACCGCTGTTCGTCCGGGGCGCCCGCGGGGTAACCCCCTCTCCCGCGGGCATGATGCTCGCCCGCCGGGCCGCAACAGCCCTCAACGAGATCGACGCCGTCAGCAAAGACCTCGCCGGGTTGCAGGACCACGTCACCGGGCGCGTCGCCATCGCGGCGTTCCCCTCGGCTGCCGCCGTGCTCGTCCCCAGGGCGTTGGCCCGCCTGCGAAACGACCACCCGGGTTTGATCGCCGAGTTCGGCGAGGCGTCCTCGCCCACGCAGCTTCGCCAACTCCGCGCTCACCGCATCGACGTCGCAGTGATCGGTGTGGGAGCGGACCTGCCCGCCTACGATTTCGAGGGACTGCGCCGCGACCTGCTCCTCGACGGCCATCTCCTGCTCGCCGTCCCCGCGAACCACCGGCTCGCCGGCCGCGGAACCATTCCGGTGACCGAACTGGGGGACGAACCCTGGATCGTCGGCAAGGGCCTCCGCGACGACCCCCAGTTCGGCGCCTGGCCAACCCTCGACCACCCGCGGATCGCCTATGCCGCCCGCGAATGGCCCACTCGCCTCGGCCTTGTCGCCGCCGGTCTCGGGATCGCCGTACTCCCCGAAGTAGCGGCCGCCGCGGTCCCCACCGGCGTCCGCATCGTCCAAGTCGACGACCCCGCCTGGCTCGGCCGGGCCATCGTCGCCGTCACGGTCCGCGACCGCTGTCCCGAGGTGACGGCCACCGTGGGGGCGCTGCGCCAGGAGGCCGCACAGCTTCGCGCGGCGCCATAACGCCGCGCCCGGCAAGGAAGATCCACGCCGGGATTCCGCTCTGCTCGGCCACGGCCGGAGCTGTCTCTGCGCACCATCCGGCACTACGAGGAGACCGGCCTGGTCATCCCCTCCGCCCGTTCCCAGGGCGGGTTCCGCCTCTGCACCGAGACGGACGTAGCCCGGCTCATGGTGATCCACCGGATGAAGCCTCTCGGATTCACCCTGGAGCAGATGCGCGACCTGCGGGACGCCACCGACCGCTTGGACGGCGACGACGCGTTCGACGCCGGCGAGCGCGAGGGGCTGCTGGAGCGGGTGCGGACCTACCGGCAGGCAGCCGCCGAGCAGGTGGAGAACCTGCGCACCCAGCTGGCCCGCGCCGAGGACTTCGCCGCCACCCTGGGCGCCCGCCGGGAGCAGAACGCTCCGGCCGCCCGCGTCTGAAACCGGGGCGTCACGTCCCGGCTGGTGCGGCCTCGTCCTGCGGGGCGCGCGGGCCGGGCACGGCCGTGGCGGTCAGGTCCAGCTGAAGGCGGCTGTTCATGTCCAGCTCGAACCGGCCATAGGGGTTCACGTGCGGCCAGAACAGCGGTGACAGGGCCCGCCGGTCGGCATCGGTGAGCATGTCGGCCCACTTCTCGTCGGCGAGGACCTGCTGCATCAGCAGCGTGTTGACGTGCACGAGGGCGGACTGGAGCAGGTGCAGGGCAAGCATGGACACCTCCTGGGACTCTTTGTCCGCCCCGGCCAGGTCGCCATCCTTGCCGTAGAAGAGGTCCTTGTTCGCGCTGTTCCAATTCTCCACGACCTGCAATCCCTCGTGGATCTCCTGGCGCAGCTCGGCGTCGGCGAGGTAGTCGCAGACGAACGCCGTGCGCACCGCCCGCCCGAGTTCCTCGATCGCCTGGTAGATGGGCTGTTTCGGGCCGCCGCGGTTGAAGCGGCGCAGGACCTGCTCGGCCTCCGCGGTGCCCAGGCGCAGGGCGGTGGTGTACTTCACGATCTGGTCGTACTGCTGGCGGATCAGGTCCCAGTTGATCGTCTTGGTGGACAGCACCGGCGCGAGGTGGGGCCAGTTGCCGTCCTCGCCAGCCGCCGGACGGTACAGCCGGGCGGAGCCGATGTTCTTCAGCCTCGGCATGAGCTTGAAGTCGAGCATGTGGGCGAAGGCGCAGCACGACGATGGACGCGCCGTGGGTGTCGGTGACCGCGACGCGTTTGATGCCCATGTTGGTGCCCAGGCCGAACAGGACCACCAGCAGCCGACGGCGCAGCAGGTCCTTGGACAGGTTCTCTCTGCGATCAGCCACGTCGCCCCCCGGACCAGGAATTCCGGATCACGTACAAGGTGCGAGGCGATGTCGAAGACCAAGCTGCCCACCCACGCACCGATCGGGACGGTGACCAGAATCGGGTGGAAGGGGTGCCCGTACGGTTTGGCCAGCGCAGCGCTCACCGGCCGCTTGGCCTGCTCATGCACCGGATCCACCATTCCGACCCTCTAGTTTCACCAACAAATCTTGGTCTTATTCGCCGGAGGCCTCAAGCTACCTGGCCCTGCGACAAGCCGGACGAGGAATCGTTAGTTGCACCTATCGGTGTGCGCGTTACTGTGGAGGTGTGGCCTCTGACGTAACGCCGCACACTTCCGCAGGTGACGCGGCGATCGAGTCCGTCAGCGTCCTCGGCGAGGACTCCCGGCGGCAGATGTTCGCGTTCATCCGGCGTCAGCGCCGTCCCGTCACCCGGGACGAGGCCGCCGCCAGCGTGGGCATCTCGCGCAAGCTCGCCGCCTTCCACCTCGACAAGCTCGTGGACGCCGGCCTGCTGCGCGCTCGGTACGAATCACCGGCCGGACTCCGGAAGGTCGGTCGCCAGCCCAAGGTCTACGAACCCACCGACAGCCACATCCACGTCAGCATCCCCGACCGCCGCCACGAACTGTTGGCCGACCTCCTACTGGAGGCCGTCCTCACCGAAGTCGACGGCGAATCCGCAACCCACGTCGCCGTGCGCACAGCCGGCCGGCGCGGCCGGGACCTGGGCGAGCGGGAGCGGGAGCAGACGCGTCCGGGCCGACTCGGCGCAGAACGTGGACTGAGCGTCTGCGAGCGGATGCTCGACCAGCACGGCTTCGAGCCGGTCCGCGAAACCCCCACCCAACTCCGCCTGCAGAACTGCCCGTTCCACCCTCTGTCAGCCAAGGCTCCCGAGCTGGTGTGCAGCATGAACCGCGCCTTCATCGCCGGTTACCTGCAAGGCCTGGAGGTAACCGGCGTAGAGGCGATCCTCGCCCCGTGTCCCGGGCAATGCTGCGTCCAACTAGGCCCCACCAGGGGGTGATGTGCAGCTCTGTTCACCACAGCGACGTCGTCGGGCTGCCGACCGAGGACGTCACCGACGCCACCTGGCGCTACCACTGAGCGCGGCCGGCAGAACCAGGGCCGCGGCGCCGAGATGACGGTGGGCGACGACCACAGGGACCGGCCCGGCGTTCCTAGAACCGGAGCATTCCCATGGTTACCAAACGCATCATGTACCGCCCTCCGGCGACGACGGAATCGGCAGCGCACGGCACCGTCACAGCGAAATCGTCCGCCCAAGACTGGGGACTTCTGCTGATCAGGCTGACATTCGGGCTACTGATGGCTGGGCACGGCGCTCAGAAACTGTTCGGCATCTTCGGGGGCCAGGGCCTGACGGACACCGGGAAGGGGTTCGCTGCCCTCGGCTTCCGTCCCGGAAAACTCTTCGCCCTGATCGGCAGTCTGTCCGAATTCCTCGGCGGCCTCGGCCTGGCTCTCGGACTGCTCACACCGCTCGCGGCCGCCGCCATCATCGGCGTAATGATCAACGCCATGGCAACCGTCACCGGGACCCACGGCCTCTGGGAGACGGGCGGCGGAATCGAGTACAACGTCTGCATCGCCGTGGTTGCCCTGGCTGTCGCCGCGACCGGTCCCGGGCGCCTGGCCGTGGACCGGTTCTTCCGTTGGGGTACGGGCGGCTGGCCCGAGGCTGCCTTCGCCCTCGGCCTGGGCGGAATCGCCGCCGCGATCACCCTGAGCATCTGAACCTTCGCACCCGCACCCGCCGCGACACAGCCGACGCCCTTCGCGAGCGAGCCAGAAACCACCGGTCCACCCATCGGCGGGTGCAGCCGTGCTGCCCCGGGCCGCTCCGGCGAGCTGGACACAAAGGCACGCGGCTCCCCGGCCTCCGGAGGAAACCTTCCAAAGCGAGAAGGGGCTGGCCGGGCTGGATGAGCACCAGGTTGTCGGCGACCGTCTCGGGCGTGGGTTCGGCGCCGGTGAGCAGGGCTGGCGAGGCCGGCCAGGCGAAGATCACCCGAGGCACCCCGACGACATGCGCGAGTTCCTCGGATGGTTCGAATCCCTTGACCCGTCGCCCCAGCACCTCTCCGACCGCTGATCCGCCTCGGTGGACCAGGGAGCAACGCGAAGGGCCACTCCAGGGTCTCCTGCAGTCCCGCTCTCGACCCCGCCCAGGACATCAGCCGTTCTTGGCGGCGGCGCGGAGTTCACGCTTGAGGATCTTCCCGCTGGGGTTACGGGGTAGCTCGTCGACGAAGTGGACCCGGCGGGGCTCCTTGTACGAGGCGACCTCCTCCCGGGTGAAGTCGATCAGTTCCTGCTCGGTGGGCTGCTCGACGCCGGTACGTAGGACGACGACCGCGGTGACCTCCTCGCCCCACGTCTCGTGAGGGACAGGGACGGCGCGGGACGCTGCCGGTGGTGCGGCCGTGCTCGAAATCGATGAGGGTGGGCCGGGACAGGCCGCTGCGGGCGGCGAGTTCATCGAAGGTCCAGTCGCGCTCGCCCCGCAGGCGCGCGAGCGCGACGCGCAGCGCGGTGAGGTCGGGGTCGGGGTCGGGGTCGGGGTCGGGGTCGGGCGGCAAGATCGTCACCCCACCATCCGATGGTGCAGGACCCTGCCCTGCCGATGCAGACCTCTGCACTATCTGGCCTGGCGAAGGGTGACATCCACGGTGCAGAGATCTGCACTACAGTGCGGCCGCTCCGCGCTCTCGCCGATCGGGGCACGCGAGTTCGATCGACAGCGGACGCAACGCGGCCGTCGGCGCCGCGTCCGGGTTCGGCTCGGCGCTGGTCGGCTCGGTCGGTCCGATGGTCGCCCCGCGCTTCCGCGCCGCGGCCTGCTGCGCGGCGCCTACATCGGCACCGAGGCCGCCTCGGCCCTGGTACTGCACCTGACGAAGCTGATCGTCTTTGGCGCCGCCGCTGTTCTGACCAAAAATCGCCAACCGGCTGCCCGCCCACATCTTCGTCGACGCCGAGCGCAAGGACAGGCCGGACTGTTCCCCGTTCTCATGAGCCGCCTGGTCGCCGAGTGCGTCCCAAACCATCGAGAAACGCTGCCCGGTCTCCGCCTGCGCAACCAACGAGCCAAAGTCGATTACTGAACCTGCCGCACCCGCATGCGCGCACGGCCGCATATGCAGGCAAGTAAATTCAGTGAAGGAATAATGGCCAGCCTGTTCGCATTCACCATTCCTCCATGGACGGTAATGCGCGTATTCCACCGGTGAGGCCCATTCTCACAGTGCGACACGGTGCGGAAGTGAGGCAATGAAACGACGCATTAACTGACGCGTATCCACAGGGACTCCTTACGTCGGTCCACTCCTTGGCATTGCACCCCGTTCTTCGGCATTGCCAGCGCGTGCCGTCGTCAGGAGGAGTCATGCCCTTCTTCGCCAGGGCGTCCTGGCCAGGAGACCACCGCGACGAGATCGTCGCCAGCGCGCTCGTCGCGGCGGTGATCGTCGTACTCGGATACGCGTCGGGGATCGGCGCCCCCGCCGACCAGAACGTGAACACTGCCGCTCCTCCGGCCGCCGCAGCCCCCGCGTCGCCGTCCGACCGGAGCAGCTCCGGCCCCACAGGCACCGATCCCGGCGGTTCGGAGGGCGGGACATCGGACGGTTCCTGGACACTGCCCGTCGGTGAGGTGCCCGCGGGCAGCGGCACGAAGGACACCGGCGGCGGTCATGCCGGGCACGGCAGCAGGGACAATCTTCCAGGCCACTCCGGCGGCTCGTCGCCATCTCCCTCGCCCTCGTCGCCTCCTTCCTCATCCCCGTCCCCGACTCCGTCGCCGTCTCCTTCGCAGTCCTGCGCGGACGGCGAAGTGCATCTGGTGCGGCCGCTTCTCGATGGGGTGATCACTCCCGTGACCGGACTTCTGGACGGCCTCAGTGGTCTCACGGGCGGAAGCCCCCCGTCGCCCACCCCGTCCGCGTCCGCTGACTCAGCGGCCATGTCGGCTGATTCGACGGCGATCTGCGCCGGCGTAGCGTCGGACCCGGCCCTGGCTGCGGAGCTGACACGGTGAGAACTCGCGCTGTGGTGACAGCCGTTCTGGCTCTCGTGGCCCTACTGGTCGGCGCGCCCGCCGCGTCCGCCCACACCGAACTGGACTCCTCATCCCCGAAGGACGGTACCCGGCTCTCCCACGCCCCGGGCACGGTGACGCTCACCTTCAGCGAGGCCGTGGACCTGCCCGACCTGCACGTGGCGGCGGGCGGCAAGCCCTTGACCATCACGCGGCCGGCCACCGGGCAGCGGCGCGCGTCATCCGTCGTCGTGACCATCCCCAAGGCCACAGTCGAGGCCGGCCGACTGACTCTGGACTGGCATGTCATTGACGAAGAGGACGGGCATCCGACCTCCGGCAGCATGTCCTTCGTCATCGGCGCAGGTGCCTCCGACTCCGCGCCGACAGCCGGGGGCGACAAGGCCGCGGCAGCGGCCCCCGCGCCTTCCGATGCCGTGCGCAAGGTGTGGGTCGCCGTCCGCTGGGTGGACTATCTGGCGTTGGCCCTTTTCGTCGGCGGCCTCGGGTTTTTGGCGATGCTGTGGCCGCAGGGCTCCCAGGACCGCAGGACGCGCCGGATCCTGGCCGCGTCCTGGGCGGCCGGGCTCGTCGCCACCCTGGCGGGCGCCGGACTGCAGGGCGCGTATGGCGCGATGGGCCCGCTGGGCGACGCGCTGAAGGTGTCCACGTACACGGACCTGCTGCACGGCGAGGTCGGTGTCGTACTCGCGTGCCGGGCTCTGATGTGGGTGCTGGCGGCCGTGGTGCTGGCCGCGCTCATGCAGGGCGGCCAGCGGGCGGCCCGGTCGCCGGGCTGGCGGGTCGGCGCGGCCGTCGTCGGCCTCGGTCTGCTGCGTACTACGGGCATGGCGGGCCACAACTCCGAGGGCAGTCACCCGGGTTGGGGCGCTGTGGCCGATCTCGTCCATCTGCTCGGCGTCTCCCTGTGGCTGGGCGGTCTCGTCTTCCTACTGCTCGGCGTGCTGCCACGGCGTCGGCCGGCGGAACTGTCGACCGCCGTCTCCGGCTACTCCACGATGGCCGGCGTCTGCGTCGCGGCGATCGCGGTGGCCGGAGCGGTACTCGCCTGGCAGGTCGTCGGCTCGTTCAGCGCGCTCTTCGACACCGGCTATGGGCAGCTGCTGCTGATCAAACTCGCTGTGCTGGCCGCCGTGTTGCTGATCGCCCAGGGCAGCCGGAGCTGGGTGCGCACCCGGCTCGACATCGCCGTGCTGCTGCGCGGCGACCGCGCCACCGTCCGGCCCTTCGTCTACTCGGTCGCGGCGGAGACGGGACTCGTCCTCGTCGTCCTTGCCGCGACGAGTCTGCTGGTCACGTCCGCCCCCGGCCGCTGACCGGTGCCCAACCCCGTACCAGCCGTTCCTTTCGAAGGAGAACCTCCCCTATGAGCACTGACAACTCCGCCTCCGCCGATGGCGCTCGGCGAGAGCGAGGGCACGGATCACACGCCCGGCGCGGCAACCGGGTACTGCTGACGGCCGGCCTGGGCGCGGCCCTGGCTTCCGCGGGCTGCTTCGCGCTCCTCCAGACGGCCAGTGGAGCCCCGGCTCCCGCCACCGCGCAGCCGGCCGCGGAGGCTCACTCGATGGCACAGCCGGCGGCGCAGACCAAGGCGGCCGACTACACCATCAAGATCACGAACTACAAGTTCGCCCAGCCGAAGCTGACCGTCAAGGTCGGCCAGACCGTGAAGTGGATCAACGAGGACACCGCTCCGCACACGGTCACCACCACCAGCGGCCCGGCCAAGTTCGACTCCGGCACGCTGAACAAGGGCGACAGCTGGTCGTACACCTTCACCAAGGCCGGCACGTACAAGTACTACTGCGCCGTCCACCCGGACATGACCGCCTCCATCACCGTCGTCGCTGACAGCGGCGGGGGTACGGGCGGCTCGACCGGCGGTTCCGGTGGTTCGACCGGCGGCTCCACAGGTGGTTCGACCGGCGGCTCCACAGGCGGTTCGGCCGGCGGCTCCACAGGCGGTTCGACCGGCGGCACGACCGGGGGCTCCACCGGCGGCAGCACGGGCGGATCGAGCTCCGGCGGCTCGACCGGCGGCAGCAGCGGCTCGGGCGGTACGAGCGGCGGCAGCGGTGACGGCGGCACCGAGCAGTGCGTCAGCATCCAGCAGGTCCTGCTGCCGATCCTCCAGCACATCAACAAGGCCCACCTGGAGGAGTCCCCGGGCCAGCAGGTCAAGGACGCGCTTCAGCTCGACAGCTACATCAAGATGCACACCGTCTGGGTGGAGTCGATCCTCACCCCGGCCGTGAACGGTGCCGGCTCCGTCGGTGACGACACCCTGACCGTGCTCCTGCAGCACATCAACTCCGCGCACCTGGAGGAGTCCCTGGGCCAGCAGGTCGCGGACATCCTCAACCCGGACGCCTACGTGAAGATGCACACCGTCTGGGCCGAGCACATGCTCACCCCCACCGAGGACTACCTCACCAACTCCTGCTGAACCGGGCCCAGAAGAAGGTGGTGGGCCGGCCGAGTCGCAGTCGGCCGGCCCGCCACCCGGCCATTGTCCCCTCCCTCGCACACCGAGGTGCCTGCCATGAACACACAGACCCTTCCCACCCAGCCCCTTCCCCCGCCCGTCCTCGGCCCCTCCTGGCTGCCACACCCCGGCACCTACGGCGCCGCCGACGACCGCTGCATCGTCGAACTGACCACCCTCCTCGGTCCCCTGCCGACTTTGCGCCGCCGCGTCGCCGCGGACGAAGCGACCCTCACGGTCGCGCCGTCCCCCGACGACTGCGTCCTGAGCCTGAGACTGACCGGCACCGCACTCGGCGGCGAGGAGCTGACCTTCGTCAGCACCACAATCGAACCCGCCACCGACGACTCGCGGCTGCGCATCCCGGGCGAACTCGCCATCGGCGACACGACCCTCCCCGGCGTTCCCGCGACCCTGGCCCTGCGCGCCAGCCTCCTCGTCCTCGGCACCACCCGCGTTCCCTACGACCCGCTGCGCCGCACCACCGGCTTCGCCCTGTCCCGTACCCGCCCCGCAGACCGCTTGCGTCTGCTCATCGCCGCGGAGTTCACATGCCGCACCGCCTGACCCTCCGCAGCCCACGCGCCCTGCTCGCCGCACTGCTTCTCACGGCTGCCCTCACCTTCCTGCAGGCGCCCGCCGCGCAGGCCGCCGGCCACCAGATCGTCATGTCCGGCTACGCGTTCGGCCCCCGCTCGCTCACCATCACGGCCGGTGACACCGTCACCTGGGTCAACCGGGACACCGCACCCCACAACGTAAGGACCACCTCGGGCCCGGCCTCGTTCCACTCACCGATGCTCAACAAGGGCGGCACCTGGAGCTACACCTTCACCACCGTCGGAACGTACAGCTACGTCTGCACCGTCCACCCCGGCATGACCGCGCAGATCGTCGTTAAGGCCGCCGCCACCCGTGCTCCGGCACCGAGCCCGACCTCCCACCACGACATGCCGATGGCGCCCGGGCCGAGTTCGGCACACACCCAAAGCCCGGCATCCGCCGCACCCACACACCACAGCGGTACGGCCGCCGCACCCGCTGCGAGCGGCAGCCCCACCTCGTCCACCGCCCCGGCCGCCGCACCCGCCCCCGCCCAGCCGGAGGCGACGCCAGCAGCGCAGCCCGCCGACGCGACCCGCCCACTGGACCCGCTCCTGGTCCTGGCCGGCGTCATCGCCGGCGTCGCCGTCCTGTGCCTGCTCCTGGTCGGATCCCGCTCCGCCGCCACAGCAGCCGCGGCCTCCGACCAGTCGAAACAAAGCTGACACCACCGAGACGCGGCAGGCTACGCAAGTGCGCCACCGGCCATCGGCATCGTGATCCCCAACTGAGTGATCAACATGTCCACCGACAAGTCGGTCGTCTTCACCTCGACGCACACCAGCGCCTGGGCGACTGTGGCATCGTCGACCTCGCGTCCGGCCGGGTTGTACCCCACTGAGGTGATGTGCCCGGGCTCCAGCCAGGGGCGGCGGATCACGGGTTCGAGGGAGTGAGTGGTCGCGGCGGCGATGTCAGCGCCGTCGAGCGCCTCGGCGTAGGTGGACACCGCGCTGTCCCCGCCACTGCTGGCCCGCTAGGACGCTTCGGTGCTGGCGGTCCTGGGCACCGGCGTGCAGGCACGGTCCCACGCCCGCGCCATGTGCCGGGTCCGCCCGATTCGCCAGATCCGCGTAGCCGGCCGTGACCTCCAGTACGGACGACAGTTCGTCGGCCAAGGCGGCTGCCTTCGCCGGGCATCACCGTGGCCGACGATATGCGCAGGAGACTGCCCTAACCGAACTGCGGGCGCAGTCGGGAGAGCGACGGCGCGCTCGCGCGCGACTACGACCACAACCCTCCGGCCTTCTTGCCGTGGCGCGGGATCTGCAGGGTGATGCGGGTGCCTTCGTGGGGTGCGGAATCTACTGTGAGGCGTGTGTGCAGCGCTGGTCGCGGACGACCTGCTGGAGCGACGGCCGTACCAGGACAAGCCAGCCCGTTACGAATACGTTCTCACCGAGCGGGGCAGGTCCCTGCGACCGGTGATCGTGGCTTTCGCCGCCTGGGGAAACCGACACCTGGCACCGCAGGAGGATCGATGATCCTGGTCGACGCCGCCAGCGGCGAGGAGGTCGAGCCGGTCCTGGTCGACGCCTGTACAGGAAGACGCCTCGACAACAGCGAGACCTTCGTCTTCGCCGCCGTCCCGGCGGCCAGCACCGCCATGCGCTCGCGGTACACCGAACTTCACAGACAACGGAAGGGCTAGACAGCACCGATACGCAGTAGGCGTGCCATCCATTCGCCGTCGCCACGTGTTGCGCCCTGCCCTCATGTGGAGGAGCTCAGACGAATCGTTCTCACCGATAGTCGTTGTGCTGACACAAGGTCAGATGAGGACACTTGACGAGTTCAGCTAAAGCAACCGGATGTGGAGAAGCAGCTGGACGCTCACCTGTCGCCCGAGGCAGACAGGGCCTCAAACGCTCCGGGATGACGTGCACTTCTCGGCCTCCGCGATGGGTAGGATCACGCCGCACGTTGAGCGGGCGGTTTCGTGCCGCGCCGCGCACGGCACAGACCGAACATCGGGGGCGCACGGCATGAGTGGCAATGGTTACTGGGGTCCGGCGGGCGGACCCGGCCCTGGTGGACAGCCGGGACCCGGTCCCGGCAATCAGCCCTACCCCGGGGCCGGAGGTCCCGGCGTGGGGCCCTACCCGCCGCAGCCCGCGCCCGTGCCGCCGCAGGGGTACCCGGGGCATCCGCAGGGCTGGGGCCCATACCCGCCACAGCCGCCGCACGGCGGTGGCCCGCAGCCGCCGTTCCCGCGCCCGCCCCGGCCGCCGCTGACGCGCGGGCAGCGGATCCTCAAGTGCGTCTACAACCCGTTCTACGCCGCCCAGCGGGCCTTCCGCCCCTCGCGCCCGGACGCCGTCGAGGACCTGACGGTGCGCAAGATCCAGATGTGGCGAACCGGGCTCGGCATCGCCGCCTGGCTCGTGCTGGTCATGTCGTACCAGCCGGTCGACACCGCCAAGGGCGTCGAGACCGTCGCGGGCGACAAGTTCGACCAGAGCTGGACCAGCACACTCCTCCTGGTGTGTGCCTTCCCGTTCGTGATCGCCCTGTTCGCGTTCGCCGCGCAGGGTGCGCTGCGCAGGCTCTACCTGCGTCGGTCCCTGAAGTCCTTCGGAGCGGTGGCGGCTCTGATGGGGTCCATGGCCACGTTCCCCCTCGCCGTCGCGCCCGACCCGGCGACCGCCGGCTTCCGTGACGCCATCGGGATCCCCGGCATGGTCGTTCTCATCACCCTGTGCGCGTGGTCGGTGGGCTTCGCCCTGTACGGGATCGCGCTCTGCCTCATGCACGTGTTCCGCACCGCCGACATCCACGAGGTGCTGCCGCCGATCCTCGCCACCTTGCTGGTGTGGGTGATGGCCGCCCTCGACGTGATCAGCAACGCGAACGCCGAGGTTCCCGTCGTTGCCCGGATCGTGTTCCTGCTCGGCGCCCCGGTGTCGGTGACGGTGTTGTCGTTCTGGGAGCTGTACCGGCTGCGGAAGTACCACAACCTGACGGTGCGACAGGCCCTCGGCCGCTAGATCATCTCCGCGTCGCTTACGCCGTCCTGTCCAACGACCGGGGAGCGGACACGGAGGACGGCGTTCCCGGCCGTTCGAGACGGGTCCGGCGAAGGGCGGCAGCCTCGGTCGTCGCGCCCTGGCGGCGGCGCTGGACGCGGGCCGCCTCGACGCGGTCGGCGCGTCGTCTGGCACCGTCTCGGGTTCGGGGAACGCTCGACGGCTGAGCTCACGCATCGCGGTGGTCTGCCGCTCGACTGCCTCCGCGATGGCCTGGTCCACCCGGGACGGCGGCGCGGCGGGACGGCGGTCCAGGGAAACGGAACGGCAGTGATGCCGTTACCGCGCCCTGGGCCGACCGCACAGAGACAGGGTGGCGAAGTGGTGTGGGCGTGGGCGGTTCCCACCGAGATGCCGAAGCCGGCCGCGATCTCGGGGCGGTCGAAGCCATTGACGCCGGCTTCGACCGCTCCACGAGAGTTGCGGACACGCCCGGGCTGCCACAAGCGGCCCCGGCCGCCTGCGCTGTCTGCGGCTCGTCGGTGTGTGCCGAGGCTGCGCGGTTCTCGGCGCAGCCCGGCACACCGAGCCCGACGGCCGGGTGAGCTGGCCGGGCGCTGTGCGGTCTGTCAGCCCATGTCCGTCAGGAGGGCGGTCAGTTCGTTCTCCTGCTGCGCAGGCGGCATCGGCGGGTTCGAGTGATCGATGCCGAAGGTTCCCAGCACCTTGTCCATCTGGGCGTCGATGGAGGTCCAGCCGGTCTGGTCCAGCGGCTGCAGCGATGCCTGGTCGGCGTCCCACAGGTCACGCAGCGACTGCGCGGCCGCGTGCGCTCCCTTCGCGTTCCCCGAGCGGGCGTCCTTGAGGGAGGTGGAGGCGAGGGACTTCAGCGCGGCGACCTTGGCGGGCGGGAACTTCTTCACCGCCTGGCCGGGGGCCATCTGGACGGCGGAGGTGTTGTCCTCCTCCGCCGCCGGGCCGACGTGCGGCTGGCCGTGGGCCCAGACCAGCAGCCCCGCCGTGGCGACCGCCAGCAGGCCGAAGCCGGCCAGCGCGACGCGCTCCTTGCGCGGGTCGCCGGTGGCGTGTGCGGCGTGGGTCGCCTCGAAGGTCTCGGTCACGTCCGAGCGCGTCACCGTCAGGTAGACCACGGTCGCCAGGATCAGGCCGAGGAAGATCAGGCTCGTGGTGAAGGTGCCCAGGTCGAGGCCGGTCGGCTCGCCCGGCTGAGCGACCTTCGGGGAGGCGAGCCAGTCACCGATGTTCGCGCCCAGCGGGCGGGTCAGGATGTAAGCGAGCCAGAAGGACAGCACCGGGTTCGCGCCGAAGCGCCACATGGCCGTGATCGCCGCGATGAGGCCGAGCGGCAGCAGGACCGAGGCGCCCGGGCTCCAGCCGGTCAGCTCCAGCGTCCAGTCGCCGGACGCGGTGCCGAGCGCGAAGGTGACCAGGACGGCGAGCCAGTAGAACGACTCCCGCGGCAGCGTGGTGACCGAGTGGATCGACAGCGTGCGCTCACGCACCCACCAGACGCCGAAGACGACCGCGAGCAGCACGGAGAAGACCGCGGAACTGATCCACAGCGGCACATTCAGCTGGTCGGTGAGGATGTCGGTGTACAGGGTGCCCGTGACGCTGACAACGACTACGGTCAGCCAGTACGGAAACGGGACGTACCGCTTCAGCCGCAGCTGGACGGCCAGGACCACCACGAACACCCCGGTGAAGATCCAGGCCGTGTTCACCAGGCCGACGCCCAGCTTCATGTTGATCCAGTCGGCGAAGCTCTCCCCCACGGTGGTGCACAGGATCTTGATCACCCAGAACCAGAGGGTGACCTCGGGGACCTTGTTGAGCATGAGGCGCCCGCTGCGCGTGCGCGCTTCCGTTGTCGTTGTCATGCAGGGAGGTTTACGCGGGGAACCTGCAAGCAACCTGACTACGTCACCGCACGCGCGGCCGGAAGCGTCATCTCGACGTGACCGCGGCCGTCCGCGATCGCGCGGACCTCCACACCGGCCGAGGCGGCGATGCGCCGCACCACCGGCAGCCCCAGCCCGTATCCATCGCCGCCGGTCACACCCGCTTCGAAGACCCGGTCGATGTCTGCGGGATCGAACCCCGGGCCGTCGTCCAGGACATCGACCACGATCGCCTCGCCCTGGTTGCGCGCGGTGATCCAGACACGGGACTTCGCATGCCGCAGGCCGTTCTCCAGCAGGGGTGACAGCAGCGACACGGCGACGTCGGGCGCCATGGCAACCTCGGCCTTCACGGGAAAGGCGACCTCGACCGCGCGGCCAGCGATCGCCTGCAACGCGGCGGAGCGGAGATCGCACCGGGTACCAGCGTCTGTCCGTGCACGCGCGGCGCGCAGAATCGTCGTGATCGCCGCATTGAGGCGGTCCACCTCGCTCAGCACCGCCTCGGGCGCCACCGGCTCGCCGGACAGCTGCGCCAGCTGCGCCTCGGCCCGCAGGACCGTGAGCGGTGTCCGCAGTTCGTGGGCGATCTCGTCGGTGAGCCGGCGCTCGTCCGCCAGCGCGTTGTCGACGCGCTCCAGGAGGTTGTCCAGGGTCCGCCCCAGTTCCCCGAACTCGTCGCGGGGGACTCCGAGGTTGAAGCGGCGCCCGGGTTCGTGATGGCCCCAGTCGTCGGCGAGGGCGGCCATCTCCTGCACGACCCGCAGCGCGCGGCGCACTGCGAGGTGTGCGACACCACCGGCCAGGAGGATTGCGAGGCCGCCCAGGATCAGCGACAAGGTCAGACTGTGCTGCTCGGATGTCTCATAGGGCGTGAGGTCCACCCGGACGATCACCATGACGTGGTGGCCGTCGATCGGGACCTGCCGCGCGTACAGGAGGTAGTTGTCGACGGCGGCGGTTTGCGATCGCCGTGAGCCTGCGAGCGCCTCGACGCGCCCGACCATGCTTGCCGGTACGTTCCCGTCGATCAGGCGGCCGTCGGCATACACCCAGGCGACCTCGTCCAGCGCCTCGCTGCTGTTCTCCGTCAGTACGACACGGCCGCCCACAGTGGTGACGTTCGCCGCGACCGCCTCGGCGCGGGTACGCGCCAGATCGTGCGCGTCGGCGTCCGTGACCCCGCTCAGCAGCACGTGCGAGAGCACGACCAGTATCGCGACCACGGCGGTGGCGATCAGCACAGTGAGCGCGACGGCCCTCCTGCGGAATCCCGTCACTGCCATCGGTAGCCCACGCCGCGGACGGTCGCCAGACGCTCGGCCACACCCAGCGGACCGAGCTTGGTCCGCAGCCGGCGCACGAAGGAGTCGAGGGTGTTGTCGCTGACCTGCGCTCCGTGTGGCCAGCCGGCAGCGATGAGGGCGTGGCGGCGTACCGCGTCGCCCTGGGAGGCGATCAGGCGGCCCAGTAGCCGGAACTCGGTCGGGGTCAGGCTCTGGCTCACCGAGTCGTGGGTCACCACGTGCTTCGCCGGATCGAGGACGACCTCGCGCGGTGAGGGTGACACGGTGGCCCGGCGCAGCAGCGCTCGGACGCGGACCAGCAGTTCCGGGATGTCGAAGGGTTTGGTCATGTAGTCGTCGGCGCCGGCCTCGAAGCCGCCCACCTTGTGATGCAGGCCGTCCAAGGCGGTGAGCATCAACACCGGTGCGTCGACGCCGCGAGCCCGCAGGGCCAGGCAGACGTCGCGGCCGTCGGCGTCCGGGAGTCCGAGATCCAGGACGACCAGATGGGGCGCCGGTGCGAGCTGCCGCAGCAGGCTGTCGGCCGTGGCGGCGACGGAGATGGTGTGTCCGTCGTGCTCCAGGGCGCGCTTGAGGACGCCGCGGACCGCCGCGTCGTCTTCGCACACCATGATGAAAGCCACGTGCTGACCCTAGATACTTCCGTCCCGGTTCTCCATCTGCCCTGATCAGCCGCCTGACGGTCGGGACCGGGCCAGTCCCTTTGGCTGGTTTCGCGGCGGCCAGCCTGCTCTGCGGCGACCGGCGCCTTCCCCCTCTCCTCCCCCATGCCCGCGGTGGTCCTGGGCCGCGTCCTGCAGGGCGATTTCGGCGCGCTCGTGACGGCGGCGCTCGCCATGGTGGCCACCGGTTTCACCGGACCGAGGGAACGCGTCAGGACTTTCGGGGTCTACGCCGCGGTCAGCGTCGGCGGTCCGGTGCTGGGGCTGCTCACGGGCGTGTCCCTGCCCGCGTGCCCGATTCTGGGCTTCAACCTGATCTTCGCTCTGGTCGCCCTGATGGCGTCCACGTACCGCCGTACGACGCCCCGGTGGACCGCACCGACACCAACGCCAACGCCGGTACCCCCTTCGACCGGCCTGCCCGGCTCCCTCGGGCCAGCCGCCCTCACCCACCCGGGCCCAGTGGTGGACCGACGGGGCGACCAGCGGGTGGTCGGCGCGCTCGCTATCGGCCTCGTCCTGCTCGCGGCCTTCCTGTGCTGGCAGAGCCCGACATCGAGCCCGCTACTGTCGCCGTACGTCCTTATGGACCGCAGCCTCCTCGGTAACTTCCTGACCATGGCCCTCACTGGCGTCGGCATCCTCTGCAAGCCCGAGTCCTCCCTGGCTGACGGGTTTGGTGATGGCCACGTGCCTGATCGCGGTCGGGTGTCGAAACATGGGGATTCCAGCTGCTTTGTGCGGAACCACCGCATGGCGGTTCGTCAGCGCGCGCAGAGCGGCGGGACCGGACCGACGGAGCGTCGGGGCCCCCGGCGTACGACTCGGTTCGCCGCCGTCTTTTGCAGCAGCCCGTAGGCGAGGACCGGCAGGAGCAGGTGCGGTCTGTCGGGCAGCGTGGCGGTGATCAGGACGGCGCTCGCACTGCTGTTGTTCATGCCGCAGGCGAGCGTGAGTGACGACGCCGCGGGGGTGTCCAGCTTCAGCAGGCGCGCGGCGCCGCCGCCGACCGCGAACGACAGCACGCAGACCAGCGTCGCCACGGCCAACGCGGCGACGAGCAGCAGCGGACGCGGGTGGGACAAGAACGAGCCCAGGGCGCCACTGGCGTTGATGTAGGTCAGGACAAGCGAGCCGGCCAGGGCGACCGGTGCGACGACGCCGAGTACGCGGCCCAACCACGGCGCGGGCAGTGCCAGGCGGCACAGAATGCCGGCCGCACACGGCAGGACCACGCCGACCAGAGCGAATCCGCCGTGGGTGGTGTGCGCGGCCTGGGCGAGCGTGCCCGCGTAACCTCCGCTGAGCAGCGGCAGCAGGGCGCTGATGATCAGCGGGATGGTGAGCGGGCTGAGGAGGGTGGAGGCGAGGACGAGTCCCACCATGGTCGGCTGGTCGCCATCGCCCTTGCCGGTCCATACGGTGGCTCCGGCGGCGACGGGCATGGCCACGATGAGGATCATCGCGGTGACCAGGCCGCTGCCGCCGTCAGTATCGGGGGTTTGGCGCAGCAGGAACGCGACGGCGGGGATGGTCAGCAAAGGGATCGCCAGGTGTAGGACAAGCCCGGCCAACAGGGCGATCGGGCGTCGCAGCAGGGTGCCCAGGGCGCGTATGGGCACCTGCAGTCCGGCCGAGAAGAGCACCAGGGAGAGCAGGAGCGGTGCGGTGGCCACGGGCAGGTTGCCTGCCTCGCCGAGCCGCAGCGAGTGGGCCTGGCGCAGCCACAGCCCGGGCCCGGGCAGGAGCAGGGCGGCGGCGTAGGTCAGGACGACCGCGCGGCCGAGCCTGCCTCGCAGCCAGCTCATCGCCCGCTCAGTCGACGGTTGGGCGGCAGTTCGGGTGCTCAAGGCAGTCTTCCTCCGTCACAAGGGGCAGGGCGGGAAGGAACCCCGGTATGCGGAGGAGCAGGGAGTTGTTGTTCATGGACTCATGCTGCGGGTGCGCGACGAGCGGTGCACCCTGTGCCGCGCGGCACTCAGGATGCATTCAGGTGTCCGGTGGCACAGTCGCTATTCATGACCTATGAAACGTCTGAGACCTCCGCGCCCCCCGAGGCGGGCGGGGCTGCCGCTGTGGCGCGGCACCGGCTGCGCTGGAACAAGGTGCCCGAGATCACTGTCTACTTCTGGGTCATCAAGGTGCTGTGCACGACGGTCGGGGAAACCGCGGCCGATCTGCTGAACGAGAGGGCGGGCCTCGGCCTGACCGGTGTGTCGGTGCTGATGAGCGCGCTACTGGCCGTGGTGCTGGTCGTGCAGTTCCGCACCAGCGCGTACCGGCCGGGCGTGTACTGGCTCGCCGTGGCCCTGATCAGCGTCCTCGGCACCCTGATCAGCGACAACCTCACCGACAACATGGGCGTGCCTCTGGAGACGAGTACGACGGTGTTCGCGATCGTTCTCGCAGTCGTCTTCGTGGTCTGGTACCGCCGGGAGCGGACACTGTCCATCCACCACATCGACACCACGAGCCGTGAGTCGTACTACTGGCTCGCGGTGCTGTTGACCTTCGCCCTCGGCACCGCCGCTGGTGACCTTGTCTCCGAGCGCATGGACCTCGGCTACTGGCTGTCCGCCGTCCTGTTCGCGGCGACCATCGCCGCGGTGGCCAACGCCCACTTCGCGCTGGGCCTGGACGCGGTGTGGAGCTTCTGGATTGCCTACATCCTCACCCGCCCGCTCGGCGCCTCGATCGGCGACTACCTCTCCCAGTCGACCGGAGACGGCGGCCTGGGCCTGGGCGCCGTGATCACCAGCGCTCTGTTCCTGGCGGTCATCCTCGGCCTGATCGTGTACCTGGGCGTGACGCGCAAGGACGTCGCCGATCCGGAGAGTGCCGCCCGACACGCGGCCTGACCCGCCTAACGGTCCGCATTCAGGAGGTTTTCAGGCTCTTCGTGGAAAGGAGAATCGGAGTTGGAGAAACCGGAGGTCCTCACCGACCTCGGCGTGGCAAGCACCTCGAATACGCCCAAGTCGGTGATGAAGAAGCTGCCCGCGGTCACGCCGGCGTACTGGATCATGAAGATCGCCGCGACGACCCTGGGTGAGACGGGGGCGACCTCTTCGCGCAGACCCTGAGGCTGGGCTACTTCCTCACCACGATCGCACTGTTCCTGATCTTCGTGGTGCCACTGGTTGTCCAGCTGCACTCCTCCTCCCGCTACAACCCGTTCTCTACTGGACCGTGATCCTCGCGACCAGCATGACCGGCACCACGATGTCCGACTTCATGAACCGCGACGCCAGCGCCAAGTCCCACGCGGGCGGCGCGAGCAAACTGGACTGGGTGCGTCAGCGGGTGGTCACCTTCGTAGCCCCCCGGGTGTCCTTGCGCATGTCGATGAGCGAGGTCACTTTGACACCGGGGCCGTAGGTCAACTGCGGGGTGTCGATGGGGCGTTGGACGCTGACGATCTGAACGCTGTGGCGGCGGGCGAGTGCGCCGGCGAGGTTGGCGGTGGCCCGGATGGTGCCGCCAATGCCATAGGCGTTGTTGATCAGGAAGGCAATCTTCATGGCCCCTCAAGGGAGTATGTGGTGGTCGATCCCGCCCCGGAGCGGTGCGGCTCTTCGTTGCGCGCAGGCGGTGGGTGGGCAGAGCGATGCCTGCTGCGTGAGGGCAGGAGGCATCGCCATCACGCGTGGCCTGCCCGGGGGGATGAGTGCGGTGTAGGTGAGGTGCGGTGGAGGGTCAGAACCTGGTGGGCGGGGCGGTCTTCCGTTCGAGTGGGGCGAGGGCTGCGATGAGGAAGGTCAGGCAGGCGGTGGCCAGGAGCCACCCGGTGAGGACGTCGCTCATCCAGTGCACGCCCAGGTAGATACGGGTGAGGGCGACGCAGACGGCCCAGGCCACGGCAACGGTGCGCAGGCAGCGGATCAAGGTGCGGTGCACGCTGTGGGCCAGGGCCCAGCACACCAGTCCGGCGGTGATGGCGGAGGTGGTGGTGTGCCCGGAGGGCATGGAGAAGCCTGAGGCGTGGGTGGCCCAGTCGGACTGCGGGGGCCGGGGGCGGGCGATGAGGGTCATCAGGGCCACCCGAATCCCCTGGCCGGCCAGCAGGATGCCCAGGCCGGCCCCGCCGCGAATCAGCCGGGTGCGCCAGGTGGCGCCGGTCAGCGCTCCGGCTAGGAAGGTGATCAGGTATGGCCACAGGGAGGTGCCGGTGTCCGTGACGGCACGGGCAATCGATTGTGCGGCGGGCGGCCGGTGTTCGAGGGACCAGGTGTGCAGGGCTGCGTCGCCGGCGACGAGTCCGCCATTGGAGATCAGCACTGCCGAGATCAGGAACGCGAGCAGCAGGGTGGCGATGCCGCCCGTCCACAGCAGTACCGGGCGTTGCCGCATCCGGCGTCCGGCGGCGTCGGGGGTCGCGCTGGGGAGCGGGTTCACTTGACCCACACTCGGCGCAATGTCGGGCCGCTGCTGCGTAGCCAGGCGGCGGACCTGGGCATGCGCATGACGGGGGCGCGGGCCGTGATGACACGGGATGTGGTGCTCGCAGTCCGCCTCCGCCGTGGGAGGCGGAGGGCCGCGGGGTCACGGCTTCGGTTCCTGCGGCTGCGCAGGATTTCCAGGACGAGCGGGCTGAGTGAGATGGCGGCGATCAGGGCAACCAGGGGCACCAGGTAGCGGTCCATGCTGGGGGCGGAGGAACCGAGTGCGTAACCGGCCAGCACCAGGCCGACGGTCCACACGACCCCGCCGACGAACTGCCAGGGCACGAAAGTGCGCGCCGGGACGTCCAGGGCACCGGACAGCGGGTTGAGGACGGTGCGCACGACCGGGACGACGCGGGCAAGCACCATTGCCTTGGCGTGTCCGTAGCGGGCAAGGAGTTCTTCGGCGCGTTGTGCGCCTTCCTGCAGGCGCCGTGATCGGCTGCGCGCGAGCCGGGCGCGGCCGCCCCGTCGGCCGATCCAGTAGCTGGCCTGGGCGCCGAGCAGTGCACCGACGACGGAAGCGACCAGGACCTGTGGAACCGAGAGATGGACGCCGCTGCTGCTCGAGATGCACAGGAGTCCCGCGGTGAGCAGCAGGGAGTCTCCGGGCAGGAAGAACCCGATCAAGAGACCGGTCTCCGCGAAGAGGACGAAGGCGACCCCCAGTGCGCCAAAGGCGGCCAGCAGAGAGCCGGCGTCCAGGATGTTCACTGCGAGCGGCTGTGATGTGGCGAGAGTGCACACATCCGGGCACAGAAACACGATGGGTCCTTCCATAGGGGATGCGCACCGAGGCGGTGTAGGAGCGCATCGTCAGTGCACTGCACGCACATGCCTGCGATATGCGCGCTCGGCCACGACGCTGTCCTCGCAGGCAACGCGTCAGGACGTACGGATCACGGTTCGCGACGACGGTCCTGGGGTGCTCAGGTCGTTCGTGCCGCACTCAGTGCTGGTCATGCGGCTGACCTGGTCGGTGGGCGGCCGGAGGCGTGGCACGTCGCCGTCTTCGACGACGGGGGCGGTATCCGTCGTCGAAGTGCCTGGCTGACCCCTGGGGACCGCCCGGACCGTCGTGCTCGATGGTTCAGGCTGGTGTCCTGGCCGGAGAGGTGTCCTGGCCGGAGAGATGTCTTGCGGGTGAGCGAAAGGCAGACAACCAGGCCGAGGATGACCGCGAGGAAGAGCACGCTGGTGACTACGGTGCCCAGACCCAGGCCGCCGACACCGGTGGGCTGGGAGAGGTAATCGCCCATCGACGCGCCCAGCGGACGGGTGAGGACATAGGCGGTCCAAAAGCTCCACACCGCGTTGAGGCCGAGCGCGAAGTAGGCGACAGCCACGGCAGCGATGACCGCGGCGAAGACCACGATCGAGGTCAAGTAGCCCAGGGCCATGCGTTCGGCGACGAGGTCGCCGGCCGCCGTGCCCAAAGCGAAGGTGAACAAGACCGCGAGCCAGTAGGAGGCTTCACGGGTGGTGGTGTCGATGCTGTGGATGGACAGCGTCGTCTCGCGTCCGTACCAGATGAGGAAGACGGCCACGAGGAGCACGGCGAACACAACCGTGCTCAACTCCAGGGGAACACCCATGGTGGCGGTGAGGTTGTCGCTTATCAAGGTGCCGACGATGCTGATGAGCGCGACCGCGAGCCAGTAGACGGCCGGGCGGTAGGCGCGGGTGCGGAACTGGACGACCAGCACCAGCGCCAGCAGGCCGCTCATCAGCACGGAGACGCCGGTCAGCCCCAGCCCGGCCTTTTCTGCCAGCATGTCTGCCGCGGTCTCCCCCACAGTCGTGCAGAGGATCTTGATGCCCCAGAAGCAGACGGTGATCTCGGGGACCTTGTTCCAACGGGCCCTGGAGTCGCCGCCAGAGGCGTGCCGGGGTACGGCGAAAGACGCCGTTTGCGAGGAGCCCTGTGTCATACCGTGAGCGTGCCAGCGACAACCTGAACACATCCTGACTGCCGGGCCTGTCGCCCTGTAGGCGCCTGGCCGCTTGTCCAGGATGAGGCGATGGACCTGTCTTCTGGCGTGCGTCAAGTGGTCGCGCGTAGCGCCCACGGCGCACGCAATGCACATCAACTCCGCGTCCGATTTGCCCATGAAGCGTCACCTACCTACGGGTTCGTTGAGAAACCTCCGTGATATGCGTCGCCGGGAAGCCGCAAGGGTACCTATCTCTGCGCATCTGGGACGAAGTGGGCGGCTTGGTGCCGTGGGCACGGCAGGACGGGAGCGGCCCCGGGATGCGGAGAGCACGAAGGGGACAGGAATGGCTCGTTGGCGACCGCTGCCCGCGGAACTGAACGATGACACGCGCCTGTTGGTGGAACGCCTGCGCGGGCTCAAGGACCGGACCGGCCTGACCTTGGTCGAGTTGGCCGAGCGCACTGCTTACAGCAAGTCCGCCTGGCACAGGTATCTCAACGGGGCCAAGTTCCCGCCGCGACAGGCGGTGGAGGCGCTGGGGCGGGAGGCGGGAGCGGATGCCGCGCGGCTGCTTGTCCTGTGGGGCGCGGCACACGCTCGTCATGACCGGTCCGTGCAGGAGGCGGCGTCGCCGGCCGCGGTTGCGCCGGCCGTGACCGTGACCCCGCCCGCGGCGCCCCGCCGCCGGCGGCGCGCGACCGTGACGCTACTTGCCGCCGCGTGCGTGCTGCTCGGGGGCGCCGCCTTCGCCGCCTGCTCCCTCGTCTCCCTCCGGCTCGCCGTCGGCGGGGCTTCGAACTCGGGGGCCGGCCGGGGCGATCTCTGTCGGGGCGAGTCCTGCCAGGGCCGCCCCCCGCATCCCTCGCGATGTGCTCAGGACGCCCGGACCGAGAGCAGTGTGGCGAGTGGCGGGTATGTGGTTCGGTTGCGATACAGCCCGGCGTGCTCGACGGTCTGGGCCGAGGTGCAGGCTCCCCGGGGCCGCCCGGCCCGCGAGGTGTCCATCGAGGCCGGGCCCTACGAGCGCCTCACGTCGCATCCGGACCCGGAAGCGGATCCTGCCCCGGCAGCGGACGGAGAGTTCAGTCCGATGCTGGCCGCGTCGACCCGCTGGCCCGGAGAGGCGTGCGCGGTGGCCGAGGCGAAGCTGGTGTGCACCAGCGAGGACGGATCCGAGGTGACGTCCGCATCGGCTCCGTGAGGGTGCGCGTCCCCGGCCCGTTCCCCGGATCCGGGGCTGGGGGCCGCGTCAGCTCCAGCGTTGTGCGGGGGAATTCCCAATGCGTCCCGGGCCCCTGGGAACGGGAGTCACGGCGGGAGACGCCGGACATCACTGAAGACGCCGACACCGATCCGACGGGGCCGGCAGCCGGGCACAGTACCGCATTCAGGAACTGCGGACCGTGTGTGGCGCACCGCTCAACACCCGTCCTCAAGGAGAACCCATGAACCTGCGCCCGGTGCGGTACGGCATCGTCGCCGCGCTCGCCTCCCTCGCCCTCACGCCGACCCTCGCGCTGGCCGGCGCCGTCCCGGCTCCGCGGTCACAGCAGGCGCCCGCGTGGATCACCAGCTGCGCCCGGCACGCGGCGCCGCCGAGTACGACGCACAACGCCCACAAGACGCACAAGACTCACAAGCCGAACAAGTTCCGTCACAGCAGCCTGGGTCGTGTCACGACGCGCACCGGGCACCTCAACGTCCGCTCCGGCGCCGGCACCGGCTACCGCGTGATCGGTTCGCTGCACCGCGGCGCCTCAGTGTGGCTTGCCTACAAGACGCACGGCACCCAGGTCCACGGCAACCGACTCTGGTACGAGCTCGCCGACCACAAGGGCTACGTCTCGGCCCGTTACGTCCGCAACCTCGGCATCGTTCCGGCGAGGTAGGGCAGCGGGCGCGGACCCACGCCGACTTCCATGGCAAGGGGTGCGGCCTGGCCTCGCCCCTGCTCCCTGCGCGCTCCGTCACCGGCGGAGCGCGCTCCCAAGTACCCCACTCCGGCAGCCAGTGGGCCGACCGGACCGTCCTACGCGAACAAACCGAGAGGTGGCCGACATGGCCAGGTTCACCCCCCAACCGCCCACCCGCAGGGACGCGCTCGGGCTCGCAGCCCTCGCGGCCCTGGGCGGCAAGTTCCCGGCCGCGGCGGCGCAGGTCGAGACGACGGGAACCCGGCAGGACACACCCGATCTCGCCGCACCGGGAACCTCATGGCTCACCGGTCTCCGGCTTCGCCACTGCACCGTGCTGCAGTCCTTCGCCTTCGACGAGGCGCACGGTTGCCTGTATGCGTTGCAGGTCATGCAGGGCGGCATCAGGCTGCCCGGCGAGAGCCGCCCGCATACCCATGCCGAACGGGCACGCCGCGGAGACCTCTGCCTCAACCGGCTCAGCCTGCGCGGTGCCCTGACCGGCTACATGTTCCTCAAGGGCTTCGGCCACGGCGGGGCGATGGGCGTCGAGGAGCACCCGCGGGGCAGCAGGCTGTGGGCGGAGTGGGACGCCCATCCCGATTCCGGTTACGGCCGCGGCATCTGCCGGTTCCGGTTCGCCAATGGACACATCCTCACCCGCGCCGGCGCCGGCCTCGCCGCCTACCGCCCCGTGCCGGGCTCCACCAGCAACTGCGCCGCCCTCGATCAGGGCAGTCGCAGAATCCTGCTGCGCTACAAGGTCGAAGGTGCCCCACGCTTCGCGGTGTACGACCTCGCCCGCTTCGCTGCCTGGGACTTCCGCCCGCTCGCCGACCTCGCCCAGCCCGACGCCCACCTCGGCCTGCCGTTCCAGGGCATGGCGCTGGACGGCGATACTGTCTACCAACTCATGGGCAGCGGCTACGGTCCCGGCAATCCCGTGACGTCCGACGGCAACACCCGCCTCGCCAGGGTCAACTGGCGCACCGGGACGCCGTACCAGGACTTCCCTGACCGTACAGCGCCGCACCTCGCCCCGCGTGAGCCGGAAGGACTTGCCGTACGCCGCAGCGACCGGCGGCTCTACCTCGGATTCGCCGAGGGGGCACCGGGCGTCAGGCGATTCTCCCTCTATTCAAAGAGGTTGGACTGAATACCTTTTGTCGTTCCGGTCGTATCCACGTGGCGCCACACGTGACCCCCATTGCCCGGAATCCTATTTGGGGACGGCCGCAACCAAGCCCTGCAACCTGTCGCGGGAGTCGGCCCGTGCAGGTACGAGCACGCGATCCGCAGCATGCAGGAGAGCAGCGGTGGCGGCTGCGGAAGCGCTGGGGGTGGTCCCAGTTCAGGGGTGACGCCCTCTGGTCACAGTGGTCGGGCCGCGCGGCAGTCTGTCTGCGCCGGTCTTCGACGTATTGAACCAGGTGTTCCGTAGTCGGGCTCGGCGCGAACACCCCGCTTTCCAGCCAGCTGGCCGAAAGAGGTGCGGACAGGGCGTGGTAACGACACCTACAA
Organism: Streptomyces sp. NPDC055400; assembly: GCF_053644375.1. Taxonomy (NCBI): domain Bacteria; kingdom Bacillati; phylum Actinomycetota; class Actinomycetes; order Kitasatosporales; family Streptomycetaceae; genus Streptomyces; species Streptomyces sp. NPDC055400. The sequence goes on from NZ_JBSHLM010000019.1 coordinate 123,795, forward strand.
CCGCCTAGCGGCGGTGACGATTGAGTGTTCCCCAGGAGGTGATCTCAGGTGACCGTGACATGGACGATGGGGGACATGGTCTTGCCGTGTGCCACACGCAGCTGCTCGGCGCCCTTGGTGCTGAGCTTGACGTGCACGCTGTAGGCCCCCGAGCTTCTTGACCGTGGTGCCGGCGCGGAGAGGGGTCCACTTGCCGCTGCTGTTGAGGTGGCGGCGGACTTGATGGTGGTCACCTTGCCGGTGATAGTGACGCTCGAACCGGCCTTGACCGAGGTGTGGTTGGCGTGAGCGGTGATGGACGTGGCCGGTGCCGTGGCAGCGACCGTTGCAGCGTGTACGGCTGGTGTGGAGACCGGGCCGGCAATCGCGACGCCGACCCCGCCTGCGAGCATGGCCGCGCATACGGCGCCGATGGCGGCTGTCTGCATCCGCGGACCTTTCCCGCTCTTCTTCGTGAGTGTCACGTTCATGAGTGTTCACCTCGCACTGGGTGCCTTGCTGATGCCCCCATCGTGCGAAACCGTTGGTGAGGCGACCGTGTACGCCGGATGTGAGCATTGACATGTTCGGCCGGCCCGTCCGGCTCTTCGGGCTTCACTGGTGCCACGCGCTATGAGGGGAAGGTCAGATTGGCGCGATGACCTCACCTGGCAGTCTGCCTCCGGCGCCCGACGAGCGGTATACAGCACCGGCACCGCCGCGCCCGGTCGTCAGGCTCCACCGTGGCGGAGGCGCCAGCCCGCCCACGCCGAGGCGATCATCTCGTCGACATCGTGCCGCGCGGACCACCCCAGTTCCTTGACGATCAGGTCCGCGGAGGCGACGACCCGCGCGGGGTCGCCGGGGCGGCGGGGCTCGGTCTTCGGGAGAAGTCCGGCGCGGCCGGTGTGGGCGCGGATGCGGTCGACCATCTCGGCGACGGAGACCCCTTCACCGCGGCCGATGTTCACGGTCAGGTCCCCCGCAGAACCGCTCGCGCAGTCCGTGGCGAGACGGCGCGCGGCGGCGAGGTGGGCGGAGGCGATGTCCTGGACGTGGATGAAGTCGCGTACGCACGTGCCGTCGGGGGTGGCGTAGTCGTCACCGAAGATCCTCGGTGACTCGCCCGCGTCCAACTTTTCGAAGACCATCGGAACCAGGTTGAAGACGCCGACGTCGGCGAGTTCGGGGGCGGCCGCCCCGGCCACGTTGAAGTAGCGCAGGCAGACCGTGTTGATGCCGTACGCCGCACCGGCCGCGCGGACCAGCCACTCACCGGCGAGCTTGGTCTCGCCGTACGGATTGATCGGCACGCAGGGAGTGTCCTCCGTGACGAGGTCCACATCCGGCATGCCGTACACCGCCGCGGATGAGGAGAAGACGAAGTGCCGGACGCCCGCCGCCGCGCAGGCGCCCAGCAGGACCTCCAAGCCCTGCACGTTCTCCCGGTAGTAGAAGAGTGGCTGCGCGACTGACTCGGGCACCTGCTTCTTCGCGGCGAGGTGGACCACACCGGTCACGCCGTGCTCCGTGATGGCCGCATCAAGCGCCGCGCGGTCCAGCGTGGAGCCCTTCACCAGCGGTATCCCCCGCGGAAGCCGCGCGGGTATGCCGGTGGAGAGGTCGTCGAAGACGACCACCCGCTCTCCGGCTTCCGCCATGGCACGCGCGACGTGCGCTCCGATGTAGCCGGCTCCGCCTGTGATCAACCACGTCGTCATGAGCGCCACCCTAACGGCGGGGAGCGACACGGTCCGAAGCCCCGTGACGTCGCTCGTCGATCTCCTGCCTTTCGCTTCCCCTTTTCTTTCCTCTCTCTCACCTGGTCTTTGTGGGGTGTTGCGTAGCGTGTTCAGGACGGTGTGCGCCGCGCGGCACACCGGTGTGTCCATCGGCATGAGCGGCCGCAGAACTTCAGCACTTGAACATTCGAGATCTCATTGCCTCTCGCAACATCACCCGTACTGGTCCCGTCTTCATCAGGAAAAGTCACTTCATGACCTTGTTCAGCATCGTCGTCACCGTCCTCAATGCGCAGGGCTACCTCCGGGAGTGTCTCGAGAGCGCTCTGAACGGGGCATCTGCTGAGACCGAGGTCGAGGTCGTCGTCGTCGACAACGCCTCGACAGACGCCAGCAGAGCCATCATCGACGAGTACGCCGAACGGGACGAGCGGGTGCGGGCCGTGCGCCTGCCGCGTCGACTGCCGGCCGGTGCCGCGCGGGCGGCCGGAGCCCAGCAGGTCGGCGGCGACTACGTGTTGTTCCTGGAGGGGCACGACTCCCTCATGCCTGATGCGCTGGTGGCGTTGGCCCGCCGCGCCGAAGACACCGGACGGCCCGACGTGATCGTCTTCGACCACGTCCGTTCGACCTGGTCCGACTCTTCGATCGGCAGCGGCGACGGGCGGTTGCTCATCGCCCCCGGCAGCGAGGTCTTCACTATCGAGGCGCAGCAGAAGATGCTGAACCTGACGCCGACGATCGCCAATCGCGTGCTGCGCACCGACTTCTACGCCGCGCACCAGGAGTTGTTCGGCCAGGACGAGTACACCGAGGTGCTCCCGGCGATCGGCTCATTGCTCGCCGCCGAACGGATCGCGGCCACCGAGGCGGTGCTGGTGCGCCGCAATGCGCGCGAGGTACCGCTGGGCGAGGAAGGACATTCCAACCTCTTCCCGCAGTACGAGGCGCTGTGGAAGCTGCTCGACTCAGGGCCCGTGATGACCCAGGCCACTCGGATCGTCTTCAGCGGCATGGTCCGCCGCTACCTGAAGGTGCTCACCCTGCCGGGGATGTCCGACCGGGACCAGGCGGAGTTCTTCCACTGCGCCTCCGCGCACTTCCTGCGCTACAAGCCCGCCGACTACCAGCGGCCCGCCAACCTCAACGGCGTGCGCCACGCCATGCTGGAGCGCGACTCCTACTCCGGCTACCGTGCATTGCAGCTCGCCAACCGCAAGCGCCGTAGCGTGCGCACCCTCGCAGCCAAGGCGAAGAAGAAGGCCGCCGAGGTGGCGAAGGAGGGGGCATACCGCGAGCAGTTGCGCCACCCGATCGAGGAGGACCTCGCCGTCTTCTCCGCTTACTGGGACCGCGGCGTCACCTGCAACCCGGGCGCGATCTCCGCCAAGCTCGGCGAACTCGCCCCGCAGATGCGCCAGGTGTGGGTGGTCCGGCGCGACGACGTGCCGCTGGTTCCGGCCGGGATCGACTACGTGGTGCCCGGCTCGCGCAGGTACTGGAGCGTGCTGGCGCGCGCCAAGTACCTGGTCAACAACGTCAACTTCCCTGACTCGGTGATCAAGCGACCGGGTCAGATCCATGTGCAGACCCACCACGGCACGCCACTGAAACGGATGGGCACCGACCAGATCCCTTACCGGGCCACCTCCCGTGGCGTGGACTACGAGGCGTTGCTGGAGCGGTGCGCCCGCTGGGACTACAGCGTCTCCGCCAACCGGCATTCCACCGAGACCTGGTCGCGTGCGTACCCAGTACCGTTCACCTCGCTCGACTACGGCTACCCGCGCAACGACCCCTACTACACCGCGACCGCCAAGGACGTGCTGCGCATCCGCGAGCGGCTCGGCATCGCGCCCGGCAAGAAGGCACTGCTGTACGCGCCGACGCACCGGGACTACGAGGCCGCCTGGACTCCGCGGCTCGACCTGGAGCGGTTGGCTAAGGCCCTCAGTGACGATTTCGTCCTGCTCGTCCGCGGCCACTACTTCTACGACCGCGGCCTCTCCCCGCTGCAGGAGCTGCACCGGCGCGAACTGATCATTGACGTCTCCAGGTACGACTCCGTCGAGGAGTTGTGCCTGGCGTCCGACGCGCTGATCACCGACTACTCCTCGGTGATGTTCGACTACGCCAACCTGGACCGCCCGATCGTGGTCTTCGCCGACGACTGGGAGACCTATTCCGCCACCCGTGGCGTCTACTTCGACCTCACCGAGCAAGCCCCCGGCGCGGTCGCCCTGAGCCAGGACGGAATCGAGCAGTTGTTCCTGAACGGCGGCTGGCGGGACGAGGCCACCGCGGCCAAGCGGGCCGAATTCCGGCGCAGGTTCTGCGAGTTCGACGACGGGCATGCCGCCGAGCGGGTCGCGCGCCACGTCTTCCTCGGGCAGGAATCTGTCCCGCCGGTCATTCCGCTCGACCAGCGCATGCCTGCCCCGACCCCCGAATCGGCCGCCGTCTCCGTACCGTCCGCATAGGTGACGCCCGTGACCAGCTTCGCCCCCGACTTCACTCACCGAGCAGTTCCCACCGGAGGATCCATGGCCAAGGCGGCCCCCGACGTCACCGTCACAGTGATCGTGTACAACGACGCCGAGCGGCTGCCGCGCGCGGTGGAGTCATTGCGCCGCCAGAGCCTGCGTAACATCGAGATCATCATCAGTGACGACCATTCCACTGACAACACCCCTGAAGTGGCACGGGCGTTGGCGGCTCAGGACGACCGCATCATCTACCACCGTCTGCCGCAGAACAGCGGTGGGTGCAGCGCCCCGCGCAACGCGGCGATGGAGATCGCCAGGGCGCCGTACCTGATGTTCCTCGACAGCGACGACACACTCCCCGAGCAGGCCTGCGAGATCCTGCTGGAGGCGCTGCGCGCCGACAGTGAAGTCGACTTCGCGATGGGTGCCGTCGAGCGGGTCCGCACCGACACCGGGACGCTTTCCTACTGGCACCCGCACCTGTTCGAACGCACACGCACGGTGCGTGGCATCCGGCACGAGCCCAGTGTGCTGTTTGAGCACCTGTCGACCAACAAGATGTACCGCCGGGAGTTCATCGACCGGCACACGCTGCGCTTCCCGCTCGGCATCCATTACGAGGACCAGCTGTTCTCAGCGCAGGCGTACTGCCTCGCCCGCGCCTTCACCATCGTCCCGGACCCGGTCTACAGCTGGTACATATCACCGTTCGAGACCGCTGACGCGCTGTCCATCTCCAACCAGCGCCACCGCATCGAGAATGTCCGCGACCGGGTCGATGTCGCGAAGCTCATCGACGACTTCCTGGTCGACAGCGGTCACCAGGAAATCAAGCCCGACAAGGACTTCAAGTTCCTCAGGCACGACCTGCGGATGTACACCGGCGACCTGCCGTACCGCACGCACGACTGGATCAAGCAGTTCAGCGACGAAGTCTCGCCGTACCTCGACAGCCTCGCCCCCGAGGCGTTCCAACGCCTGCCGCGAGACCAGCGGGTCGTCATCCAGCTGGTGCGCGAAGGGCGGTACGAGGAGGCGCAGCTAGCGGCGCGCGGCATGGACCGCGCGGCCGGACCGCGTGAGGTCACGGAGGACGCCGCAGGGCGCGTCTACTGGGGTTCAGTGATCCCTGCCGACCCGGATTCCGCCCGCGAGCTGGAGATCACCGACCTGGCCCCGCGTAGCCGGCCGTTCCGCAACGCCCTGCTGCGACACGAGATCACCCGGGTCACGCCGGCCTCCGGCTCCCGCATCACCCTGGACGTGCGCACCTACGACCCGGGAAACCAGTTGCCGATGGGCCCGGTCGTGGCAACGATCCACCTCGCGCCCGCAAGAAAACGACTCAGCGCCTCCTTCCGGCTCGACCCGGTCCACCCGGGGCTCTTCGAGGGCACCGTCACCATCGACCTCGGTGCAGTCCCGTTTCCGCTGCAAGGCTTCTCCGGGGTGCGCCATCCGGTGCTCACCATCTCCCAGCACCGCCAGCACAACACCGGCGTGCTGCTCGCCCCCCTGAACTTTCCCCGGCTGAGCAAGAAGGTCACCCATCGCCGCGGCATGGCCGAACACCACGTCACCGTCGAGCCCGAGGGCCACGGCGGCGGCCGCCTCAAGATCACATGGGAGCGCGCGGGACTGCTGGCGAAAGCGGAACCACACCTGCCAACGCTGCGCAAAGTCGCGGGTCCCGGCCTGCGCCAAGCGCGCGGTGTGATCCGCGGTCTGGTGAAATAGGAAGCCGGTCTCTTTCCGAGTGTGATCACCAGCATCAGACCCAGGCACGCTGATGACGTGCTGCTTCCCACCGTCGAACCCGTGTGAGGCGGTCGGCGCCGCTGGGACAGGGGCCTCCCGTGCTCCCGCGGCGACGCCCCCGAGCTCCGCTCCATGCGAGAGGCTGGGAGCGCGTCGTACGACGTCTCAGAAGTCGCTGCCCCGGAGCAGGACCTCGCAACCAGGGCTGGTTGCGGCCTGCCGGACCGGGGGTCCTTGAGGGAGAGTCCGCTGCCCGTGGGGTACTGGATCACCCAGCGAACGTGGTACTGCGCAGCAGCGCCAGAGAGTCAGGCGAAGGTTCGGCGCAGATGCGCCGTCAGGTGTTCCGGTACGGCCGGGTGGAAGCGTCCGGAGAGGTAGCCGTCCGGGCGGATCAGGATGGCCTCGCCGTCACGCGGCGCATAGGCGTCGCGGAACTCGCCCGCCGCGTCGCGCACCCGTGGGGGCGCAGGCCGACCGGGCGGGCGTCCTCCGGTACCTCTGCGGCGGTGACCAGATAGGCGTCGAGGAGGCCGTGGGCCGCGCGATGCGCCTCGGCGGCGCAGGCCTCGAGCCGGGCGGCGCCGTCGCCCGAGGCGTGCTCCGAGCCCGCGAACAGCAGCAGCACGTGCCGCGGGGTGCGCAGCAGGTCGAACAGCCGCCGCGGGTAGGTGGCGAGATCGCTCAACAGGCCGCGGCAGTCCGGTGCCCGGTCGCCGGGGGCAGGACAGGCCGCGGATGTGCCGTCCGCCGCCTGCGGCTGGATCAACGGGGTTGTCCGGGTAGGCGACCAGCAGCCAGGCATCAGCTCCTCTGCCATCTTCGGCAGGTTCTCGGCCTGTACGTCGACAGCACCACGATGAGGGGGATGCCGCTCCACAGCGTGGGGAGCGGGCGAGGACGACGCAAGGCTGCGGCCGCATCGTCGGAGTCTGGTCTCGCCAACACTCTCATCGGGCGTCTTCTCTTCTCTCGGTCGGTTGGCCACCGCACTGAGGAAGCACGCTCTGCCGCAGCGGGAACTTGTGCCTCCGTGTCCATGCGCCGGCGACGCGTACCGCGTGGGCTACCGGAACCGCCGGATCAGCCTGCGGGCTCGCCCCCCGGTGATGCGGCCAAGCCCACGGGCACTGTCCGCCACACGTAGCCTGAGGGCCGATCCCGGCGTCACGTGTACCTGCACGAACAGTGGGCGTCCCAGACGTAACACGGCCCGGCGGCATGCCTGCTCGGCCCCCGCGGCGCGCACCTCGGCCTGCACGGCCTCGCCCCCGGCACACCGCACTTCGGCCGTGATGCCCCAGGCCATCAGGTCCGCCGGACCGGTCAGTTCGCTGGTCCGCAGCCGCGCCTCCGCGACCCAGCCCTCTTCGACCGGGACCAACGGAACCTCGGTGACGCGATCGGCACGTGTCCCGGACTGTTCCCGAAAGACGACGCGTACGGTCTGCGGGGCGAGAGCGGCAAGCTGGCCGTACAGGTCATACACCCGCAGGGTGAGCCGGGTGACCCGACCTGTCGTCACCCGCCCGTCGATCGCTATCGGTAGTTCGCGGGGGGCCAGTTCGTCGAGTCCTTCCAGGGGAACGGACGCCGGGCCCGGCCCAAACACGGGCGTGGCGCCGTCGCTGCTGTACGGCGGCACCAGGCGCGGCGGCCGGGCCGCCAGCTCCACCAGGCGGCCGGTCTCCGCGGGCTCGGGCAGTGCCTCCACAACACGGCCGAGCCACTGGGAAGGCACGCGTGCGGCGGCGTAGCCGGCGGCGCCGAAGGTCCTGAGGTATCCACCGGTCACCTTCCACCAGTTCTCCTGATACTCCCTGGTGCGCAGTGGCAGATCTCTTGTGTACATGGCCACGTCGTAGTCGAGGAACTTGCCTTGCGCGGCGGCCACCAGATCGGAGTGTCCGGCTGTCCGCAAAACCTCCACGGCCTGCCGGTGGGCAGCCACCCGGTGCTCCCAGTTGGAGATCACCGCGCGGCGCAGGGAGATGGACAGACTCGGCGCCTGCCTGCGGACGTTCCAGACGTAGACCGGGGTGTCCACGATCGCGAGCCGCGGCTGCGCGGCGTAGAGCCGGGCGGTGAAGACGAAGTCCTCGTAGTGGAAGGCACCACTTGGAAACCTGACGTTGTGCTCGGTGAGAAAATCCCGGCGGTAGAGCTTGTTTACCGACAGGGTGTCCCACAGGAGCCCAGGCTGCTGTCCGATCCCTTCGAGTACCTGACCCGGCAGTTCAGCGCCGGCAGACCGGTCGAAGAGTTGGGGCTGCCACCCCGTGGTCCGGCCGTCGGGCAGTTCACGGCGCAGGCACTGACCCGCCACGACATCGGCGTCATGAGCGTCCGCGGCCGCCAGCAGCGCGTCGACGGCACCGGGCGGGAATGTGTCGTCGCTGTCGAGGAACATCACGTACTCGGAACGTGCGGTAGCCATGCCGTCGTTGCGCGGGGTTCCACAGCCGCCGCTGTTGCGCTCCCTTGACAGCACCCGCACCCGGTCGTCGTCGGCGAAGGCGAGCAAAGCGTCCCGGGTCCCGTCGACCGACGCGTCGTCGACGACGATGACCTCGGCCACCGTCTCTCCCTGAGCGAGCACCGAACGCACCGCGTCGGGTATGTGCTCCGCGTCGTTGTAAACGATCACCACGACACTGACGTGCCCGGTGGTCGTGCATGCTCGGCCGGACCGGTTCCGTACGGGGACCTCAGTGCCACGCGCCGTGCTGTCGCGCATCACGATGAAACCGCCGGGAGAGCTGCGAGGCTGATGTCGGTGCTGATCGCGCCGTTGGCGCCGAGGGCGTGGCGCGGCTGGAAATCGAGCTTCATGCGGACCCCGGGGTCGAGTGAATGCGAGACCTCGTGGCCGGAGAGGGCGACGTCATACGCCACCGGTCCGCGGGTACTCGCCAGGACTCCCCCAAGCCTTGCGTCGCGATGTAAGAGGAGGGCGCGAAAAAAACTAGAGCGCGGTGGGAACGCGACCGCGTGGCGTGCAGGCGTCGGAACCGGCCCGCGCAACGAGCTGCCGGCGTGGCTGTCCGTGGCGCGGGCCCAGTTGAATGCCGCCCGTCCCCGGCTCAGTTGCGGGCGCGAGCGGTCAGCGGCGGCGGGCGGTCTCCAGGAAGCGGCGCAGCCGCCTGCCCACCGGCTTCTCCACCCATCGCGCCACCGCGTGGGACAGCGCCAGCAACACCACCAGTAGCGCGATCAGCAGCGGCCACCGCGGAACGTCGTGGCGAAACGCCCGGATCGCGGTGTACCCGATCTCGTCGTGGAGCACGTACAGCGGGTACGTCATGGCGCCCGCCGTGCTGAGCCAGCGCACGTCGAGGCGGGCGAGCGGGCCGATGACACAGAGCACGAGCAGCGCCAGCAGCACGGTGAAGACCGCGACCGAGCCGAACCATGAGACGTGCCAGCCCAGGGCGTTGGAGGTCCACGTGGAGCGGCGGGCCAGCTCGTGGACCTCGACCAGCCAGGAGAAGCCGAAGACTGCCCATGTCTCGGCACGCGAACCGAAGCGATGGATGAGATACAGGCAGACGCCCATGATGAACGGCTGGCTGTACGACGGCTCGAAGACCGCGTCCCACGACGCGGAGCCAGAGAGCTCTGCCGGGATCGACACCAGCGTCCACGCCAGGCAGAACAACAGCACCCGCCGGTACGTCGCGCCGAAGAGGAGCACCACTGCGAACAGCAGGTAGAACCGTATTTCCGACCACAGCGTCCAGTACACGCCGCTGACCTCGGAAACTCCCAGAGGTCTTTCGAGCATGGTGAGGTTGACCAGAACGGCCTGGTGGGGCTTCGGCTTGTTGACGGTGGGAGACAGGGTGAGCACGGCCGTGGTGACCAGCACGCCCAGCCAGTACGCCGGATAAAGGCGCGATATGCGAGAGGCAGCAAACTGGCGCAGAGAACGCCCCCACCCCGACCAGCAGATCGCGAACCCGCTGACGGCGAAGAAGATCTCGACGCCGAGGTACCCGTACTGCGCGAGGTGGTGCGCTGTCGGGAACACCTTGGCGGTGGGCATTCCCCAGGCGCCCCGTGTGCTCCCGGCGCCGGAGGCGACGAAGTGGTAGGCGACCACCAGCAAAGCGGCGACCAGGCGAAGCCCGTCCACCGCGAACAGGCGGCGGCCGACCGAAGAAGCACACTCCGGTGGGTCGAGATAGCGGTGTAGGCGCCGGGTAATGCGGGCGGACGGTGCATGGCGGTAGTCCGCTGTACTCATACGCGAGCTGTGCTCTTCTCCTCGACTGCATCGTGCTCGTTACCACCGCGTACTTCGCCATGCCTACTCGAAGTAGGCCCGCAGCGTCTCGAAGAGAGACGTCTCAGCGTCGTCGTCCGGATCCTCATTCTCTGGCAGTGAATCTGTCAGGTCGCTCAGTGCGTCGTCGGACTCGTCACAGTCACGTGCGATGGACGTCAGCCTGATCATGACTCCCTTCGGGGCAGCTTCTATGGCATGCGGCTCACCCCGACGTACTGCTCGGGGCACGCCGATGCGGCGGCCTGTCCCTGCGGGCTGCAGACAGAACAACCGCGCCGCGAGCCGGAAGCGGCGAGACGGCAGCCGTCACTACGTTGGCGAACGGAGGTAAGCCGACGCCGTGATGACAGTGAGAGCCGAGTGAGAAGCGTCGGCCCCGTTGACGGCAACGCTGCACGACCGTGCTCACGGTCCTGCCGGCCACGACCCCGGTCAGCTGCCGGCTGGCAAGACGGATCACCGGCGGCTCGGACTGGCCGTGCCAGTCTGCGGCCCGGACGAGGTGAGGGGGCGGCACGTGCGCGCTTGCAACCGACAGCCACGCCCGCGCGGCATGAGAGCACGCCGACCGACTCGACGTAAAGGACGCCCACCTGCCGCGCCCGTGGCAGAGCGCCTCCGTCTCACCGCCGACCGCTTCCGCGCGCTCGCCGTCGCCCCGGCTCCGCTGCACAGAACGCCAACGAGCCACACGAGGACGAGCGCTCCCGCATCCACGCAGGCACGGATTGCCTCCCGGCCGGCCGGCCCACACACTCAAACGACAGCCTCATCATCGTCGCCTCGCCGCTGAAGCTGGTGTCCACCGCATGGCGTTGCAAAAGCGCCCGCCGACCTCACGGAGCGGTTCTACGCCGCCCGGGACTCCCTGAGGACCTCCATGGACCCATTGTCTGGACGGCGCTACAGCGGCGCCCGGCCCACCGTGAGGAGTGGCAGGCGGACAACGCACAACACGGTCACCAAAGGAACAAAGCCAGCCGGAGCCCGGCCTCAACTGCCCATCTCACTCATGTTCTTACTGAGGTTTTCGGGTTGTCGTCGGGTGGTGACGGTTGATGATCCCTGCGGTATGTCGGTTGTATGCGTTATCCGAAGGGTGGGGGTCTGACCGCCGAGCGTCGGGCGTTTCGGGAGGAGATCCGGCTCCAGGCCGGCGAGCGGTTCGCGGCAGGTGAGAAGACTGCGGTGATCGCGAAGGATCTGCGGGTGAGTGTGAGGTCGGTGGAACGCTGGCGCCGGGCATGGCGCGAGGGCGGGATGGAGGCCCTGCGCTCGGCAGGGCCAGCGAACTCCCCGTCCGTAACCGATGCCCAATTCGCCGTACTCGAGGAGGAGTTGGCGAAGGGGCCGGCTGCACATGGCTTCGAGGATCAGCGGTGGACCCTGGCCCGGGTGCAGAACGTGATCCGCCGTCGTCTGCGGCTCAGTTTGTCGGTGGGGACGGTGTGGCGGCTGCTGAAACGGCACGGCTGGTCCTGGCAGGCACCCGCCCGCAGAGCCCTCGAGCGCGACGAGCACGCCGTCGAGCTGTGGAAGAAGGAGGTGTGACCGCGGGTAAAAGCCTCGCGGCGGCCCGTGGGGCCTGGATCGTCGTCGAGGACGAGGCCGGGTTCTCCATGACGCCGCCCCGCGCCCGCACCTGGCGCCGGCGCGGACACACCCCCATCATCCGCGTCCGCGGCAGATCCCGCCGACGCACCTCGGTCGCCGCCCTGTGCTGCTACAAACCCGGGCAACACAGCCGCCTGATCGACCGGCCCCGCAACCACTTGTTACTGAAGGGCGCCCGGAAGAGCTTCTCCGTAAGTTGTTAGTCGGCCCGGGAGGGCCGGGTGTGGCTCAAGAGCTTCAGCCTTCAGTGGCTAGCCAGGAGTGGCCGCCCGGCTCTTCGGGGCGCCCTGGCTGCTGATTGAGATGTGCGCGCTACGTGCGGTCGCTGATTACGGAGATGACAGCGGGGTGTTCCTCGGGCCGACGGCATGCCAGATGGCGCGAGGAGGGGCACGTGAGTCAGCGGAAGGCCCAGGTCTGGGCCGGCGTCGATGCGGGAAAGGGCCATCATTGGGCGGCGGTGGTCGACGAGACCGGCGCGACGCTGTGGTCGAAGAAGATCGAGAACGATGAGTCGGCGATCCTGGCCGCGCTCGGCGAAATCCTGGAGGTGGCGAACCGGGTCCACTGGGCGGTGGACATCTCCGGCACGTCCTCCGCGCTTCTGCTGGCCCTGCTCGCAGCGCACGGCCAGCAGGCCGTCTACGTGCCCGGCCGCACAGTCAACCGCATGTCGGGCGCCTACCGGGGCGAGGCGAAGACCGACGCCCGCGACGCCTACGTCATCGCCGAGACCGCACGCCACCGCAATGACTTCGCCAGGATCGACGTGCCCGCCCAGCTGGCCGCCGACCTCGCGCTTCTCACGGCCCACCGCACCGACCTCGTGGCCGACCGGGTGCGGATGATCAACCGCCTGCGCGACGTGCTCACCGGCGTCTTCCCTGCGCTGGAACGGGCCTTCGACTACGCGGCCCAAAAAAGCGCGCTGGTCCTGCTGACGGGCTACCAAACCCCGGCTGCAATCCGGCGCCGCGGCTATGCGAGGCTGACGGCCTGGCTGGCCAACCGCAGCGTGCGCGGCGCCGACGCGGTCGCCGCGACCGCTCTGGAAGCGGCCCAGGCCCAGCAGACCGCACTTCCCGGCGAGGACGTCGCCGCTCAGATCGTGGCCGAACTGGCTGAGCAAATCCTGGCCCTGGAGGACCGGCTGAAGCGGATCGACAAGCAGATCCGCGAGACATTCCGCAGCCACCCGCAGGCAGAAATCATCGAGTCCATGCCAGGCATCGGGCCCATACTCGGCGCCGAGTTCGTCGCCGCGGCCGGCGACCTGTCGGCCTACGCCGACGCCGGCCATCTGACATCGGCGGCCGGGCTGGTACCCGTCCCACGCGACTCCGGGCGACGGACCGGGAATCTCCACCGTCCCAAGCGCTACAGCCGCCGTCTGCGACGGGTGTTCTACATGTCCGCGCAGACCAGCACGACGCGCGAAGGACCGAACCGGGACTTCTACCTCAAGAAGCGTGGCGAGGGCTGCAAGCACGTCCAGGCAGTCATTGCATTGGCCCGCCGCCGCGTCAGCGTTCTGTGGGCACTGCTGCGTGACGGACGAGTCTTCACCCCCGCCCCACCCGTCACGCAAGCGGCTTGACTTCATCATTGAGACTCCTGGAAGGACTACCGGGACCTACTCCTTCGGGCCCACATCCAGATCGGCGGGCCGATCGTGGTGGTCTGGGAGGACCGACGGGTACGGATGGGAGACCGAGCGCACGGCACAACACAAGCGCCCGATCTACGACCCGAGCGGTCGACTCACGGCTGGTGCTGCCGCGAACATCGTCATCCGTAGCGGCCGGGCAGCCGGCATCGAGTTCAACTGTGACTGGACCAGAGACAGTCTGCGCCTGCACTTCTCCACCCTCACTGGTCCGTGACGTTCTGCCGCCATGCCCGATGGGAGCCCCGGCTACGCGACACGTCGGTGACATCTACGCTCGACATCAACGAGGGAGAAAACATCAACGAGGGAGAAAATCGGCGCATAAGGGTGGCTTCAAGCGCAACGGACAGGCCAAATAGCCGGCCCGGAACGGGCCTGCGACGGTGAGCGGACTGAACTCCTAATGCGGTGCTCACCACGGGTCTTCCCCCAAAGCAGGAGCGCCCTCCCCGGCCGTCTGTTGGGGCCGAGGAGGGCGCTCCATTCTGAGCAACGTCGACAACTGCCGACAGCTCAGCAGCGGGAGGCTACCGATCAGAAGGAGACGAAGACGCCGGCCTGGTGGTACTGGCTGCCGGCGGCCAGGGCCTCGCTCTTGACTGCGTCGACCTGAGCCAGAATGTCCGAGTCGCTGACGGCCGTGGGTCCGGCGATGACGCCGGCGTGCGGGCTCAGGCCGCCGGAGACGTTGTCGAGCTCAGCATCGGAGATCTCAATGGTCTGAACCTGGGGAGCGGAGTTCATGGTGGGACTTCCCTTCGTATGTATGTTCTGCAAGGGGGGAGCGGCCCATGTGGGGACGAACGGCGAGCCGCAGCCGCAGGCGCGCGACGTCTAGTTCCGGGAACCTTCGTACGGCCCTGGCGGCACAAAGGATCAAATCACGGAGCACGCCGAGCATCCAGCCAAACGGCATCCTCACCAGGGCAGTTAAACGCGTGGGCTACGCATTCGTGCAGACCTCGACACGAATTGGGGGCAGCTTCTCTACAAGCTGCGTGGGTCGCAGGATGGCTGGCATCCCCGCGGCGTTTCCGACTTGACACTCCGCACCAACCGAACGTCATCCGGCATGCTTTTGTGCAGATCTCACGCCCCCCGTGTAGGGGTTGCGCATTCGATGTTCAGATTCAGGGCGTGGGCGTTCGGGATGCGCTGCATGTCCTGTCGCGTCGGCGAAGTGCAGAGGCCGCCAGGTCGCCAAGGGCCAATGACCACCCAGACCATGAGGTGATCGAGTGCAGCGGCCGGAGAGACAGCGGCCTTCTTCACCACCCTCGGCATCACCAGGATCGAACGAGTCGCGACAATGTGGGGCAGGACGAGCCGTGTTGTAGCGCTCCTTCCTCGGAGCGCATAGAGGCCGAGCTCTTGCCGGCTGGACGAGCTCGGGTGATGTGAAGGACAGACGTATGGCCAGCGGCACCGTGAAGTGGTTCAACAGCGAAAAGGGCTTCGGCTTCATCGAGCAGGACGGCGCAGGCCCCGACATCTTCGCCCACTACTCCAACATCAGCGGCAACGGCTACCGCGAACTCGTCGAAGGCGAGAAGGTCACCTTCGACATCACCCAGGGGCCAGAAGGGCCACCAGGCGGAGAACATCGTCCGCAGCTGACCACGCGCCCGGTCAGGAAGGTATGGGGGTGCTCGCCAGCAACGACGGACACCCCCACACGCGTTGGACTGATCACGAGCAGGACGTGTGCGCGTACACCACCCCGCAGGCGCGAGGGCGAAGCAGAGGCGGAGATAGCCGGCGGGGAAGTACGGACCATCCCCGGCGGGCGCGGGGGCAACGACTCGCGCGGCGCCAACGCCCGTACAGACGCAGGACCATCCCTGCGAGCGCACGGCCAACGCCTCAATCGGCACAGCGGTTGCGGGACAACCTTTAGATGCCAGGGACCCGAGGGAACCCGCCGGGGGCGAGCGGCGAAGGAGAGATGAAAGCCCAAGCCTTCGAAGCATGTTCCCTTGGACGAGAGGAGCCCCGATGACCGTCGAGCCAGGCGTCCGCACGGGGGCGGAGAGTGATGCCTCGGTGATTGCGCGGTCCCGGGATGAGCCCGAGGCATTCGCCGTGCTCTTCGACCGATACGCGGATGCGGTACATCGTTATCTGGCCCGCAGGCTCGGCGGCGAGCCGGCCGATGACCTCATGGCGGAAACCTTCACCAGTGCCTTTCAGCAGCGACATCGGTACGACCCGTCGCGGGCCACGGGTGACGGCGCCCGGCCCTGGCTGTTCGGCATAGCGACCAACCTGGTCGGCCGACACCGGCGGGCCGAGGCCCGGCGCTTCAAAGCCATGGCCCGTATCCCGGCTCCTGCCGATCACGAGGAGCCGCTGGCCGACCGGGCCGCGGCCCGGGTGGGGGCACAGGCCGTACGCCAGGAGTTGGCGGGGGCACTGGCTGCACTGCCCGCGCGGCACCGGGACGTGCTGCTGCTGGTGGCATGGGGCGGTCTCGGCTACGAGGAGGTCGCCCAGGCCCTCGGTGTCCCCATCGGCACGGTCAGATCACGGCTGCACCGGGCTCGCAGCAGCTACGCGAAACGTTGGGCGGATCCGATCCGACGATACTGCGAGAGGTACCCGGCCATGACTGACGAACTCGAACTCCTGCGGGACTGGGACGCGGACACGGCCCCGCTGACCGAACCGGCCCGAGCAAAGGCCCGCCACCGACTGCTCAGCGCGATGGCGCACGCGGAGAGGCACCCCGCCGCCGCCCCCAGCCGCCGCCACGCGCTCCGCCTCGCGACAGCCGCAGTGGTCGCTGTGGCGGTTACGGGAACGGCGGTGCTGATGTCCAAGGACGGTGCCGACGAGGGCGATCACCCCGACCGTGCCGGCCGTGTATCGGGCACGGCGGCCCCGCGGATGGACAACGTCGGCGCTGCGACAGTGCTGAACGGGGCGGCAGCGCGGGCGGGAAAGCAGGAGAAGCCGGTGGCGCCGCGCGACGACCAGTTCATCTACTCGAAGCGGGTCATCACGGAGACGGAGCGGAAGACCGGCGCGGTCAGGACCCACGAGGACGTGAACTGGGACTCGGTGGACGGCTCCAAGCGCTCCTTGACCATGGAGCTCGGCCGGGTGATCTGGGAAGAGCCCTTGAAGAAGGGCGAAGGCGTGCGGCCCCCTCGGGAGTGGAGCAAGCTGAAGAAGCTGCCCACCGACCCGGAGAAGCTCATCCCGGGCATCATCGGCGTCGGAACGTCCAGCAAGCCGATGAGTGACTTCACCGCAGACGACTGGTTCGACGCCTACTTCATGCTCGGTGAGATCCTGAAGTGGCCGGTGCTGCCCCAGGGGCTGCGTCCCGCCGCGTACGAGGCGCTGGCCCTGGTGCCTGGGGTCAAGGCGATTCCGGGGGTGAAGGACTCCGCCGGGCGCACGGGGGTGGGGATGTCCTACCCCAGGAGTCCGTTCGGGCAGGGCAAGTACCTCATCTTCGACCCGCGGTCCTACGAGTTCCTGGGCTTCCGCGACGAGCGGACTTCAGCGTCCGGCGACAAGACGTACATCCAGCTGTCGCACGTGGTGGACTGGGCGATCGTCGACCGGTTGAAGCAGCCTCCCTAACGAGCTGTCCGTAACCGTTGGTCGGCGTGGGCGGGTAATGCCGGCCAACGGTTAGCCGAACAGCAGGTCGACGTCCCTCTCGATGCAGTGCTGCAGGATGACCACCAACTGGCGGACGTCCTGGATGTGGCGTTGCCAGACCGGCTTGAGTCGCTGATCCTGCGGCTGCCCAGAACCTCTGAAGCTTTCCCCGTGATCGTGGACAACTCCGGACACCCAGCCTCCCCGCCCGTCGAGCCGGGCTCGAGCCGGAGCATTGCGACGACCCCGCAGAGATCCCTCGCTACCGAGCCAGGGCCCGGATCAACTTGGTCCATAGAGCTCGTAACAGGATCATGAGTGGGACTTCTTGAGTCGTCGCCAGCAGATCAGACCGCATTCCAATGAGAGGAAGGCGTCGTGGAGTTCGAGGCGCCGTTCCCATCGGACGGCGAGGCGTTGAACTGGTGGAGGAGGGCGAAGGTCTGCTCCACGACGTAGCGGAGCTTGCCCAGACCCTTGATGTTCGGGGCGCCCTTGCGGGAGATCACCGGCATGATCCGGCGTTTGCGCAGTTCACGACGGACGGCCCGGGAGTCGTACGCCTTGTCGCCGAGCACGGCCTCGGGGCGCCGGCGGGGATGGCCCGGACGCCCGGCCACCGGCGGGATCCCGTCGACGAGGGCGAGGGTCTGGGTAATGCGAAGGCGCCGGCGAGCACTGCCACGAAGGTGCGATTTCCCTGTTCCACCAGCGCATCTTCGACTGGCTCGACACCCTGCTCGCCAGCTGACCTCGCAGTCCGGCCGGCAGGTCGTGTCGAGGGCCTGCTGGAGGGGCTTCGGCAGCGGAGGGCCGCCTCCCGAAGTGCCGTAATCAGGCGCGGGGCGTGGCGGGGCGTTGTATGGCGATCACGGCGGCGTCGTCGTTCAGGTGTCCGCCGACGTGGTGCAGCAGGTCGCGGCGGAGACGGTCGAGGAAGGCGTCGGGGTTGTTCTCGGTCCAGCCTGTGATGCGCTCGGCGAGCGGGTAGAAGGTGCCGGTGGAGTCGCGGGCCTCGGTGACGCCGTCCGTGTACAGCAGCAGAAGGTCTTTCGGCTCGAACGGGAAGCTGTCGACGCGGTAGCGCGGATGCGAGAGCTCGCCGAGGCCCAAGGGGGGTGCGGGACGGCGGGCGTCGATGGTCGTGGGCCGTCCGTCGCGGAGGACGATCGGAGGCGGGTGACCGCAGGAGATCATCTGGACCCGCCCGCCGTGGTCGGGCAGGTCCAGGATGGTGGCGGTGATGAAGGTTTCTCCGTAGCGGCTCGTTTCGCCCGGCTCCATCAGGTCCCAGCACACGCTTCGGTCGAGGTAGGCCACCAGCTCGCCCAGGCTCGCCTGGCGGTGGGCCGCGACGCGGAACGCTCCGAGCAGCAAAGCGGCGTCATTGACCGCGGTCAGCCCCTTGCCCCGCACGTCGCCGATCATTAGCCGGGTGCCGGAGGTGGTACGTGCCGCTGCGTACAGATCCCCGCCTATCCGGGCCTCGGCCTCCGCGGCGAGATAGAGGGAGGCGGCGCGCAGCGGTCCGAGCTTCTTGGGCAGTGGCGGCAGGACCACACGCTGGGCAGTCTCGGACACGTACCGCACCTGCGCCAGCTCTTTTGCGCGACGCTCCCGCAGTACAGCGAAGATCACGAGGCTCGCGCCCACCAGGATCAGGGCAAGGATCTGTGCCTGGTGATTGGCCGAGAGCATCCCGTCACGATCGCGCAGCGCCCCGAGGATCGCCTGCGCGATCACCGCCAGTCCAGCGACCAGGCCTACCGTCCAGGGACCGCCGAACAACGGCGTGATCGCCGGTGCCGCGACGAGCAGCGGACCCAGATGAATGTAGGGCGGAGAAAGAACGTCGATCACGGACACCGCAACAATCCACGCGATCGGGATAGCGATCAACGCCCGACCCGCTCGCACCGGCCGTCGAAGACCTTCGAGGCGCTGCGGCATGACTCCTGTCTACACCGCCCTAGCTCGGCTCGCACCGGCGGAGACGGGAAGTGCGGTCGCCTGCCGCCCGGCCCTTACGACCAGGAACTCTTGCCACTCAAACTTCATACGACCCGCAGGCTCACTGCCGAGTCCACCCCGAGCTGGCGCGGCACCTGAACCGCCCTCAACCCGGCAACCCGGCAACCCGGGATGAAACAACTGGAGAAGGGGCCCTCTCAGGGACGGGGCGTGGTGGTTCAGAACCGGGGGTCGCCACGGCGACCGGTGCCCGCACTGCGGGCGGTAATCGCCCGTTCCAAAATTTTGGAATGGGCGGGTGAGGCGGGCCGCTCACTTTCCCTCCCCCAACATCTACTCCGACCATGGCCTCGCGAGGCGATCCCACTCGGTATCCGGCCGGCCGGGGAGCATACGGCCGACGGCTTCCCAGCTGCGGACAAGGTGGTCAAAGATCGATTCTGTGCCCGCACCAGCGTGACGAGGCGTTTCGTCACCGCCCTGCGCAACGAGACCGGGCATAGACCCCACCGTCATCGTGGTCATACCAGGACTAACGCAGACAGACACGAGCAGTCACCTTGGCTGTCCGCGGGCATCCCAGTCCGTGGCCCTGGCGGTCAGGCCGTATCAGCGGGCGCGGGACCGCACACAGCCGCAATTCGGCGTCGGCGGCCAGCAGCGCGGACAGCCCACAGGAGTCGCAGAAGGTGACCGCTCCGAAGTCCAGGTCCAATCGCTCGTGACGGCACAGGAGATCGCGGAGGGCCTCGCGCAGGGCGGGGCGGCGCACAGCTCGAGGTCCCCGGCCACGGTCACCCGGCAGCTGCCCGGACCGGTGGCTTAGACCTGGATCGTTTCGTAGAACACCGGCGCCCATTCCCACGACGATGCCACGTCCGCGGGGTGGGCCATGGTTCCAGAAGAACCCCTATCCAGTGGCCCTGCCCACCCTCAGCCGCGCCCGGGATGCGATACGCCCCCTCGATCACGGCGGGTCAGAGCGGCAGGCGGGCGCCGGGCCCGCGCAGGTCCTCGTTCAGACAGCTGTGCAGCGGGAAGAGCGCAGCCGGGTCCACGACCGTCGAGAGCCGATCGAGCAGGGCCGTGATACGGGCGTCGTCGCCGTCGCGGACGGCCGTGACGATGCCGGAGATCACCTCGCGCACCGATGCCGGAGACTGCCGATGGAGTTGTCCATCCGCCGCGCCTACCCGCCCTGGCCCCGTGGCGGGCTCACTCGATCGGGTGAGGCTGCCGGGCCGGAGGGGCCATGAAGTAGGGCCGCAGAGCCCCCGCCCGCGTACGGCAGGCCGGACACGGGCGGCCAAAGGCTGCACGCCTGTGGGACACGCCGCGCCGGGAGCGCCCATGCCGTGGCCGGGGCAGGCACATTGGCACGGTCACTCCAAGCGGCTCCCATTGGAGTGACTGCCGAAGACACGGCGAGCGGAGGCCATCATGCTGATCAGTCACAGCGTCGACGGCGACACCCTGCGCGTGACCCTGCACCACAGCGTCAACGTCAACACCCGGACCGCAGCCGCCGTAGAGATCGAGACCCTCGTCCACACCCACAGGCCCCGCCACGTCACCGTCCAGGTCCCCGCCGGGGAACCGACTCCCGCCATGCTCAGCGTCGTCGTCCGCGCCCACCGCATGTGCAAGAGCCTCGACATCCCCCTCAGGCTGACCGGAGCCACCACCGCGGCCCAACGACTGTTCACCACGAACACCGCCTAGAAGCCTCCTGTCAGCGTGCTGCGCAGATCCGGGCCCATCTGGCGTTGGTAACCCGCACGCTCCAGAAACCGTTGAACCAACGTGACCACAACGACAGTGCGACTCGCCCGCACTATCGGCACAGCGGCGCAGAAACGGTTCCCCACACTAGAGCCGATCTATACCCAACTCGCCCGGCAGTGGGAGACGGACAGCCGCCCCATCCCCGGCCTATCGGATGAGCAATGGACGAGACTCACCCGCCGACACCCCTGGCCGCGGGCCGCCGAACCGGGAGGGGCTCAACCCTGACCGGCCGGTCCAGCAGCCTCGTGACCGGGCGGGCGTCGAGGCTGCCGGCCGGTCCAGCAGCCTCGTGACCGGGCGGGCGTCGAGGCTACCGGCCGGTACAGCGGGTGCGGGGATGAGGGTGGAGAGCACCGCACCACGCTGGCCTATCGGGTGGGCCACGGGCAGCTGCCTGCCAGCCTGACCCACTCCCGGTCCACCTGCCCGGGCACGACACGCCCCTGCTCATTCCAGCGGGCAGCCAACGCCGCAAAGATCGGCTCACCGGGCGAAGGTAGAACCGTTTCCTCGCGGGGTGTGACTGGAGCGGGCCGGGTCGTCGTGGTCACACAGTTCTAACGCGCGAATCCGGCTGAGGTCACCCGGGACGACCTCATGATCAGGCTACTGACCGGTCCGGAACGCGGCAGGACCACATTCGCCGGCGGCGATCGCCGCCGGACAGACCCATTGCCTCCGGGGTGGCCAGTGTGCGATCTTTGAGTCATCCACGCTATGGAAACGTTTCCATGGGATTGGCATCCACAAGGAGGTGGAGCGACGGATGGCCACGATCAAGGACGTCGCTGCGCGGGCAGGGGTCGCGCTGGGGACCGCGTCGCGGGTGCTCAGCGGCAGCAGCCAAACCTCGGCCGACTCACGGGCGCGCGTGCTCGCGGCCGCCGCCGAGCTGGGCTACGTCGCCAACGGGCCCGCACGCGCCCTGCGCCGCGCCCGGACCGACGTGCTGGGGCTGCTCGTCTCGGACATCCGCAACCCGTTCTTCTCCGAACTGGCGCACGCCGCCGAGCAGGAGGCCCGCCGGCACGGCTACACCGTCCTGCTGGCCAACGCCAACGAGGACGCCGATCAGGCCGACGCCTACCTGCAGACCTTCGCCTCCCAGCGCATCGACGGCCTGCTGTTCGCGCCGCAGAGCACCGTCTCGCCGCAGCTCGCCGCCACCGTCGCCTCCGGCCTCCCGCTCGTCTTCCTCAACCGCACCATCGAGGGCATCGACGCGCCGATGTACGGGACGGACAACGCCCAGGGCGTCGCGCAGGTGCTCGACTGGCTGCAGCGCCGGGGCCACCGCGACGTCGCCTTCATCGGCGGCCCGGACACCATCTCCACCGGCGCCGAACGCCGCGCCGCCTACCTCGCCGGGCGCGAACAGCACGGCATCAGTACCGACGAACGGCTCCTGGAGGCAGGCGACTTCCTCGCCGAAGGGGCGGCCAAGGCCATGAACCGCGTCCTCGACCGCGACGTCCCGTTCACCGCCGTCTTCGGCGCAAACGGTACGACCACGCTGGGCGCCGTGCGCGCGCTGCGCGAGCGGCTCGGCGCCGAGCGCGCGGCCCGCATCGAGGTCGTGTCCATCGACGACCTCGACTGGTTCGAGTTCGCCTCGCCGCCCATCAGCGCGGTCCGCCAGGACGCGGCGGAGATCGGCCGGCTCGGCGTACACGGAGTCGTCGACCTCATCGCCGGGCGTGCGGCGTCAGGACGGCGCATCCCCACGTCCTTCGTCGACCGGGCACCCAAGCACCAACGCTGAGCGCTGCAGCGGAATTCGAGCACGTACACGCGAAAGGAACTGCAGATGAAGGTCGCCCTCGGCGCGGACCACGCCGGTTTCGCACTCAAGGACACGGTCCGGCAGGCCATCGAGGCGCTCGGGCACGACGTCGTGGACTGCGGCACGCACGGCAGCGAACCCGTCGACTTCCCCGACATCACCCGCGCCACCTGCGAGCCGGTGCGCACCGGCGCCGCCGAGCGTGCCGTGCTCGTGTGCGGCACCGGACAGGGCGCCGTCATGGCAGCCAACAAGCTGCCCGGCATCCGCTGCGGCCTCGCCCACGAGCCGTACTCCGCCCACCAGTCCGTCGAGCACGACGACGCCAATGCCATCGCCATGGGCGCCTGGCTCGTCCCGCACGCCCTCGTGCCCGACATCGTCCGCGAGTTCCTCGCCGCCACCTTCGACGACGACGTGGACACCCGCCGCCGCGTCGCGAAACTCAACGCCCTCGACACCCTGACGCCCACGACCGCCTGACACGTCCCCACTCCCGCAGCACAGGCGCCGCACCACCCCTGCCCCTCCCGCACCGACGCCCCACCCAACGCCCGCACACACCGCGCCGGGCGTCCCCTCGGCGTACCCGCACGTGCCCCGAACCCGCAGGAGACCTCCATGTCCACCCGCACCCCCACCGGACAGCCGAGCGTGCTCGGCTCCAAGGACCGCGTCAAAACCGCGATCGCCGCCGCCTTCGGCACCAGCGTCGAGAACTACGACTTCATCGCCTACGGCACCGCGTCCGCCCTCTACTTCGGCGCCGTCTTCTTCCCCGACAGCGACCGCTTCGTCGGCACACTGCTCTCCTTCGCCACGCTCGCGGTCGGCTTCGTGATGCGACCGATCGGTGGCGCCGTCGGCGGCTACTTCGCCGACAAGTTCGGCCGCAAGCCCGTCCTCGTGGCGGCGATGGTCGTCATGGGCGCGGCCACCTTCCTCATCGGCGCGCTCCCCACGTACGACCAGGTCGGCGTGCTCGCCCCGGTCCTGCTGGTCGTCATCCGCATGATCCAGGGCCTCGCGTTCGGCGCCGAATGGGGCGGGGCGATCACCATGGCGTACGAGCACGCGCCCTGGCACCGGCGCGGCATGTTCGCCGCGATACCCCAGTCCGGCAACCCGCTGGGCATCGCGCTGGCCAGTGGTGTGTTCGCCTGGAGCGCCACGCTGGAGGGCAGTTGGCAGTGGCGGACCCCGTTCCTGGTCAGCGCCGTCCTGGTGATCGCGGCGCTGATCGTGCGCTCGCGGCTCTCCGAATCCCCCGAGTTCCAGGAGGCCCGAGCCGACGGCCGTACGGAGAAGAACCCGTTCCTGGCGACGCTGGCGGGGGACTGGCGCGGCATCCTGCGCGTCATCGCGCTGCGCGTCGTCGAGTCCTTCGCCTACTACTCCACCGCGACCTACCTGCTCAGCTACATCACCGACCACCACCCCGACCTGCGGCCCGTCGCCCTGGGCGCGATCACCGTCGCCAGCGTCCTGGCCATCGGCGTCACCTTCCTGGCAGGCGCGCTCACGGACCGCATCGGACGCCGGCCCCTCTACATCGCCGGGTGCACGGCGGCCGTCCTCTTCGCGTTCCCCATGTACCTGCTCACCAAATCCGCCCAACCCGCCCTGGTTGTCACGGTGTTCATCATCGGCATCGGCCTCATCCACGCCTCGCTCACCGGCACCCAGGGATCCCTGCTCACCGAGCAGTTCCGCACCGCGACCCGTACGTCGGGCGCCTCGCTCGGCTACCAGCTCGCCGCGGCCATCGGCGGCTTCGCCCCACTGCTCGCCGCCGCCCTCGTGGGCGCCTTCGGCTGGCCGGGCGCCGCGCTGCTGTACCTCGGCGCGGCGGTGATCGGCCTCATCGGCATCCTGGTCACGAAGGAGACCTGGGGCCGTGCGGAGCGCGAGCGCGTAGGCGCCTTGGTCGCCGCGGAACGCCGCGCCGCGACGGCCATCGAAGATCCGGCTACAGGTGGCAGGATCTGACCGTCGGTCGGGTCCGGCGAGCCCCGCAACCGCTCGCCGCCTCCTCTGTAGGACGCGCACGCAAGTCGACCTTGCAGATCTCCCCGATCAACCTTTGGGCGCTGCTCGGTGAGGACGCGTTCGCGCACGGTGCGGATGTAGGTCTCACTGCCGTATCCGCGGGAGACGAGGACGGGGATGCCGAGGTCGTTCACCCACTGCTCGAACAACACGCGCAGCGAGTCCTTCTCCGAACACAGGTAGAGGCCCGCGGCCTGGCCACCAGTGCGGTCGAGGCGGAACATGCGGACGGCATCGGCGGGAGCAGCGAGGATCGGCGAGGCACGGTCTGGCTCAACGGGCGGTGGGCGGAGGCCACTCCTCCACCCACCGTTCCCTGAGGCAGCTTTAAGCCAACACCATTCCTGTGCGTAAGAGGTCTGCGACGAGTGATCCGGATACCCGCGGACACCGGGAATCCCGGCAGGACAACGCTGGGCACCCCCTTACGGGTGCCTGCGCATGCGGAGACACTGCTGGCGGCGCAGAACGACCTGGGGTTTGCGTTTTGAGCGATTCGTACCGGTCGAAAAGCCGGACGCCATGAACGCATTTCCCTCCGAAAGTGGCCGGAATCGATTCAACAGTTCTGTCGCCGGCATACACTTTCGCGCCACCCAGCGGTAGCACCGCCAAGTGGTATAGCGGCGATCGCAATGAAGGCGCAGGTCGCAGGCTGGACTCAGTGCCTCACGGCCGCTGCGAGCCCGACAGTCGTCAGGCGCTGGTGCCGTCGGCGTGCATTGGCGATGGTGGCG
This sequence comes from Streptomyces sp. NPDC055400, assembly GCF_053644375.1. Lineage (NCBI taxonomy): Bacteria > Bacillati > Actinomycetota > Actinomycetes > Kitasatosporales > Streptomycetaceae > Streptomyces > Streptomyces sp. NPDC055400. The sequence goes on from NZ_JBSHLM010000019.1 coordinate 149,271, forward strand.
CGATTCGCCAAAGCCTGCCGGTGGGGCTGCGGGTCGATTGCTACGGGACCACCGCCACCGAGTTGACGGAGAAACAGGTGGCAGGACTGCCTGGTCGGCTGGTTGTGTGCGCGACCTGCAACTTTGCCATGATCGCGGCTACGCCACTCCGCGGGACACGACCGTGAAAGCGATCACAACTCCTCGGCGGGGCAAGCAAATTCGTGGTTGGAAAACCCAGACCGAATTTGCGAATCGCCCATCTCTTGTCATCCTTCGTCTAGGTCCACGAAGAAGCCCGTCGGCGCGAGCAGCCTGGACAGCTTCGACTCGCCCCGACGGGCATAGAAGATCACCACAAGAGAGGTGATGCATCATGTCCTCTGACGGTACCTCGCGGCAGAGGGAGCAGCGCAACTTGAGGTTTCGGTGGAGTGTAGTTCTGGCCGCAGTCTCGGCTACCGCCAACGTCTTCCGACTAATGCGCGAACTCCTGATCCACCACTAGCCTCGATCGTTCATGAGCCCTCGTCGTTGTGCTGACGGGGGCTCTGGGCTTTTGATGATGCGGCCTTTTGGGGTGTGGCCAGGTTGGCAGCCCGGTTGTCGCGTCGGGTGGGCGCCGGGTTCCACTGTGCCGGTGTGGTGATGCGGATCGTTGGGGGCGGTGGGTGTGGTTGGTCAGCCGGGGCTGGGCAAGGTGGCTTTGTACACGAGTAGCGACAGCGGATGTACACGACTTTGAACAACGCCTCAGTGCGGGGATGTTCGATGTTCACGAGAAATGACAGCACCTGGGTGGGTTATTGACCTCCGCTGTCGGACAAGTCCCGGATGCGCGGGCATCCCCCGGTCCTCAGCTGTCTGCGGGCCGGGCTTGGGTGGTCAGTCCTGGAACAACGAGGGTGAGCCAGCGGTCGACGGATGGCTGGTCGGTGGGGGCGGTGGAGAACAGCAGGTAGATGTCGTTGACGGTGACGTCAGGGTGGATGTCGCCGTCTGCCTGGCCTGCGTGGATGAGGGCGGCGACGGCGGCCCCCGCGCGATCCTCGGCGGCTCGGTCGCCCGGCTCCGCACCGAGGGCCTGGGCGGCGGCCTTGACGGCGCGGTCGGTCACGGACGCCTCGATGACGCGGCCGAGGAACGCGGTCAGCTCGTCCAAGGCGCGGGTTCCGGTGCTGACGCGGGCGAGTGCGGCCTCGGCGTCGTCCGCGACGCGGGCGACGAACTCGGCGACGACGGCCGCGACCAGGTCGGTCTTGGTGGGGAAGTGCCGGTACAAGGTGCCAACGGCCACGCCGGCGGCGGCGGCTATCTTGTCCATCCCGACGTCCGGGCCGTGGGCGGTGATCTGTTCACCGGCCGCGGTGAGGATCTTCTTGCGGTTGCGGACCGCGTCGGCGCGCGGCGCCCTGGCCTGGGTCATGAGGCTCGTCAGCCCTTCTATTTGCACAAAGGTGAACCATGGCTCACGATAGATAGTGAACCAAGGTTCATCCTAGTCGTAAGGAACCAGCCATGCTCTCCAAGACCGCCCTCGTCACCGGTGCCTCTTCCGGCATCGGTGAGGCCACCGCCCTCAAACTGCAGGAACTCGGCTACACCGTCTACGGTGCCGCCCGCCGCACCGACCGGCTCCAGAAGCTGGCCGACCGCGGCATCCGCCCGTTGGCGATGGACGTCACCGACGAGGACTCCATGCGCTCCGGCGTCGAGCGCATCACCGCCGAGACCGGCCGCATCGACGTCCTGGTCAACAACGCCGGCTACGGCTCCTACGGCGCCCTCGAGGACGTCCCCCTGGACGAGGCCCGCTACCAGTTCGAGGTCAACGTCTTCGGCGCCCTGCGCCTGACCCAGCTCGTCCTGCCTCACATGCGCGCCCAGCATTCCGGCACCGTCGTCAACGTCACCTCGATGGGCGGCAAGATCTACACCCCGCTCGGCGGCTGGTACCACGGCACCAAGTTCGCCCTCGAAGCCCTCAGCGACTGCCTGCGCCTCGAGGCCAAGCCCTTCGGCATCGACGTTGTCGTCATCGAACCCGGCGGCATCGCCACCGAATGGGGCGCCATCGCCGCCGACAAGCTGGAGAAGTCCTCATCCAGCGGCCCCTACACCGCCCAGGCCACCGCCGTCGCCTCCTCCCTGCGCTCCGAGGCCAACGCCAAGCGCAACTCCCCGCCCGCCGTCATTGCCGACGCCATCGCCAAAGCCGTCACCGCCCGCCGGCCCAAAACCCGCTACGCCACCGGCTTCGGCGCCCGCCCCCTCATCGCCCTGCGCCGGATCCTCCCCGACCGCGCCTTCGACACCGTCATCTCCCGCGCAGTCGGCCTGCCCCGCTGAACAATTCGGGAGGCACCGGCTACGCGCAGGCGCTGTCGAATCTCGTGAACAGTTCGATTCCCCCGATCACATTGGTGCCTCCCAAACTCCCCTACAAGTGCTGTCACAGCTCATGAGCAGAGCCACGTGGCTTTGTTCGCGAGTTCGGACGGCAGTTGTTCACCGCCTCGGGAGGCGGTTGGATCGGGGCGGGGTCGATGTTCACGAGAACGGAAGGCACCTGTTTCGGGTGCCGGTTGGGGAGTGCCGAGGGGGGACGTCGTGGAGTGGTCGAGGGGGCTGCTCGGGTGGCAGCCGGTCGGACTCGCGGGAGCGGGTGTCGTCGTAGAGGGACAGCCGCCGTCCGTCGGATCCGACGAGGTTGACCGCGCGCTTGGTGCCCGCGGGCTGCGGGATCGCGGTGAGGGGAATGCCGTGGTCGCGGTGGAGGGCGCGGACCAGCTCTCCCTCGTGGTCGTCCCCAATCATGTCGAGGTGATGAGTGCGCAGGCCCAGGGCGGTCAGTCCGAGCGCGACGAAGTCGCCGCTCTGCCCCGCGCGGGCCGTGATGCCGGGCCGGATCATGTAACTGTCGGAGAACGGGAGCGGTAGTTCGGGGACGTGAACGATCGTGTCCACGCCCGCGCCGCCCAGGACCAGGACATCGATGTCGGTGGTCATCGGTTCCTCTCTGCCAGTCATCATCAGCTGAGTCAAACAGCGGGCCGGGACCGTGCCAAGAACTTGCTGGAATTTTCGGCTGGTTCGTCGTGTCTCGTCGTGACGGGCGCGCAACAGGTCGGCGCCGCCGACTCGCCGCACCGCACGGATGCCAGCTGTGGGTGGAGACCGGGTGTTGAAGGTCCCTCGTGATGTCGGACACTCGATGCTTATACGGCGAGGGCATGTGTTGCTCGTGTCGCTGTCGGGCTTCCGGCGTCGTGACGTAGCCCCCGGCCGGGTGTTTCCGCAGCAATTTGCGGTTGTAGAAGACTTCGAATCGAGGGCTGGTACGACTTGCACCGACTGCACAGCAGCCTCGGATACCGCAGCCCCGCCGCCTATGAGACCGCCCTCGCAGCCTGACCACCACACTGAAGGTGTCCGTCAAAGCGGAACAAGCTCACACCAGTGCTCCACCGCATCGCGGTACACGCGCACCGACGGTGCGGTCCACGTGCGGACGTCCGGCTGGGGTCAGTTGTGGACTGCTGAGAGGCGTCCGCCGAAGGCGATGTCGAACGCCTGGAGGGCTCGTTTCCAGCGGCTGGTCCACCGCCTGCGGCCGTTTCCTGCCGGGTCCAGCAACATGACCGCAGATCCGCTTCAGATCGACGCGGGCAGACCCGAACCGCCCTCCGCAGCACAAGCGGGCCCGGTGCACGACAGAGCGCGGGCCCCAGGACCTCACCGGTGGGTCCTGAAACCGACGGGTTCGCCGATTCCTGAAGGCTCCTGAAGGCTGCTGGTTCGGAACCACGCGCCCCAGCTTGACCGGAGGCTATCTCCGTTTTACTGTCGAGTGAGTACGGAGGCAGTCTCCGTTTTACGGAGTCTCCACAACGAGGGAGAACGGGAGGTCGCATGAGCGTCAGTGGACAGCAGGGGCGCAAACCCCGCGCGGACGTACAGCGCAACCGCACCGCTCTCCTGGAGGCGGCGCAGCGTCACTTCCTGCGGTTCGGGGTGGGTACCTCGCTGGAGGCGGTGGCCAAGGAGGCGGGCGTGGGTGCCGGCACCCTGTATCGGCACTTCCCGACGCGGGAAGCACTGCTGGCGGCCGTTCTCCAGACGCGCTCCGAGGAGCTGGTGGCCCGCCAGGCGGACATCGCGAAGCTCGAGGACGCTGCTGAGGCGCTGGAGCAGTGGCTGCGGGCGCTGGAAGACTACTTCAGCGCCTTCAGCGGACTGCCGGAGCCGCTCATGGCTGCGGCCAGGGCACAAGACCCGGACAACCCACTCACCATCCCGTGCGACACCGTGATCACTGCCACCAAGGAGTACGTGCGGGCCGCGCAACTGGCGGGACACGTCCTCGATTCGGTGCAGGGGTACGACCTGTTCCTCTCGGCCTGCTCCGTTGCCTGGCTCAAGGGTGTCGGTGGCACCGACGAGGAGTCGCTGGACCGCGTCCGCGCACTCATCGCCAGCGGTTACCGCAAGCAGGACGCCCAGGCGTAAGCCATGCCGTAACTCACATGCCGTAAGCCATCAAAAGCGCCCGCACCTGGCCGGCCGCCGGAACCCCCGGTCTCGGCGCGATGTGGGTTGCCCTCCGACAGCCCCACGGCACAACCATCACATCGCGCTGCCCTGGGGGCAGTGCGCCCTTTGAAGGAACAAATCATGAAAATTTCTGTCATAGGCGCCGGTGCGATCGGCGGCAACCTCGCCCGCAAGCTCAGCACGGCCGGTCACGACGTCGAGATCGCGGACGCCCGCGGCCCCGAGGCCGTCGCGGCCGACGTGCTGGACAGCGGTGCCCGCGCCGTGGCCCTGGAGGACTCCGTGCAGGGCAAGGACGCCGTCATCCTGGCTATCCCCTTCGGCGTGGCCGGGCAGCTGGCCGACCTGTTCGCCTCCGTCCCCGCCGAGACCGTGGTCATCGACACCGCCAACTACTACCCGGGACTCCTCGTCGATCCGATCGAGGCCGTGGACAACGGCATGGTGGAGAGCGAGTACACCGCCAAGCTGCTCGGCCGCCCCGTGGTCAAGGCGTGGAACGCGGCCCTGGCCGAGACCCAGCGCACCAAGGGCGTTGTGGCGGGTACCCCGGGCCGCATCGCGATCCCGGTCGCCGGCGACTTGGCGGAGGCCAAGCGGGTGGCCATGCGCCTGGTCGACGACACCGGCTTCGACCCCTACGACGCCGGGACGCTGGCCGAGTCCTGGCGCCAGCAGCCGAACGGTCCCGCCTACTGCACCGAGCTCACCCTTCAGGAGCTGCCGGCCGCCCTCGCCGCGGCCGACCGGGTCAAGGACGCGGCCATCCGCGACGGCCTGATGGAGCGCCGCGCCGCCGTCCTCCCGGAGAACCCCACCCTGGAGGACGTCGTCGAGATGAACCGCGCCGCCCACCGGTGACGACGCCTGCCGCCCCCGGCCGCAGCACGTTCCCGGCGTGAGAGGGCCCCGTGCTGCTCCTCGCGCGCCGGGAGCGGCACGGCGGGCCGGGGGCGGCACCTCCGGCCTCTTGTGGCGCACCACCCCACCAGCCCTGACACACCCCAGCTCTCGGCGGCTGCCGCTTCCTGCCGCCGCAGCGGGAGGCGGCGCACCTTCCGCTGCACTTCGTCTCCCCTTGGAGGAGCGGTCATGACCAGCCAACAGATGCTCCTGTGTATGCAGTTCACCAGCGGCTACGGCTCCGAACCCGGCGCCTGGCGCCTGCCGGGGACGAACCTGTCCAGCTACACGGACATGGACCAGTTCGTGCGCTACGCTCAGGCCGCCGAGCGCGGCAAGATCCAACTGCTGTTCTTCGCGGACACCCCGGTCCTGGACGTGGACCTCGAAGACGAGGCCCCGCACTTCCCCGTGGACCCGCTCCTGGTGATGACGTCCATCGCGCGGGAGACCGAGCGGATCGGGCTCGTCGCCACCGCGTCGACCACCTTCAACGAGCCATACAACCTCGCCCGCCAGTTCAAGGCCCTGGACGTGATCAGCCACGGCCGGGCCGGCTGGAACGCGGTCACCACCTCCCAACCCGCCGCCGCGGCGAACTTCGGCCGGCCGGTCCCGCCCCGTACCGAGAAGTACGAGCGCGCCCACGAGGCCGTTCAGATCGTGCAGGCGCTGTGGGGCAGTTGGGAGAAGGACGCCTGGGTCCTGGACGTCGACGGCAAGCGGTTCGCCGACATGGGCAAGATCCAGCCGGTCAACCTGCAGGGCCGCCACGTAGCCGCCCGCGGGCCGCTGCCCGTCCCGCCGTCCGAGCAGGGCCAGCCGGTCATCTTCCAGGCGGGCGGCGGCAGTTACGGCTTGGAACTGGCGGGCCGGTACGCCGACGGCGTTTACGCCAACCCGTACACCATCGCCGACGGGCAGGCCCAGCGCCAGGCCCTGCGGGATGCCGCCAAGCGCGCCGGACGCGACCCGGACGAGATCAAGATGTTCGCCGGATTCATGCCGACGATCGCCCTCTCCCGCGCCGCCGCCCTTCAGCGGCGCCGTTTCCTGGACGAATCCGTCGACCTGCGCCAGAGGGTGCGCTACCTCGGCGCGATGATCGGTCTGCCGCTCTCCTACGACCAGATCGACGAGCCCCTGACCGCGGACCAGCTCGCCGATGCCGTCCCCAGTGCGCACGATCCGCGCTCCGCCCGCGCCCTTGAGGTGGCCAAGGAGGGCTGGAGCCTGCGCGACGTGCTCGCCCACGGCGTCATCGACTACCACCCGGTCGTGGCCGGCACCGCCACCGACGTCGCCGACCACATGCAGCAGTGGTTCGAGGCCGGAGCCTGCGACGGCTTCTCGCTGGCCATCGACGGCTACCACGACGGCATCGACGCCTTCGTCGACCACGTCGTCCCCCTCCTCCAAGGCCGCGGCCTCTTCCACCGCGACTACGAAGGCCCCACCCTGCGCGACCACCTCGGCGCCCGCGCCCAGTACGGGCTCGACCCACGCGTCACAGAATCGATCCGGCCATGACCACCGCCCCGATACCCACCCCCTCCTCCGCCCGCCAGACGTTCCGCGACGCCATGGCCACCGTCGCCTCCCCGGTCGCCGTGGTCACCGCACTCGACGGCCACCGCCCGCACGGCACCACGGTCAGCGCCTTCGCCTCCCTGTCCCTGACGCCCCCGATGGTGCTGGTGTCCCTGGCCAACGAGTCGCAACTGCTGGCGATCACCCGCCGCACCGGCCGCTTCGGCCTCAACGTACTTGGCACCCACCAAGCCCAACTCGCCACGGCCTTCGCGCGCTCGGGCACGGACAAGTTCGACGGCGTCCCCTGGACGGCGAGCGAAGAACTGCCCCGCCTGCCCGGCTCGGCGGCCTGGATCGCCGCCGAGGTCGACGCGCTCGTCCCCGCGGGGGACCACACCGTCCTGCTCGCCCACGCCACCGCCGCACAGCCCGGCGAGGCGAGTCCCCTCACCTACCACGGGTGCTCCTACGGCACTCACACGCCGCTGCCCGCCTGACCACACATCGCGGGCGGGGCCCTCCCGCGCTCCACGAGCCGACCCGTCGAGCGGGCGGCAGCAAGGACCAACACCCATGAAGCTCTCCCTCGTCGAACTGGCCACCGTCGCCCCAGGCAGCGACAAACAGCAGGCCCTGAAGGACGCGGTCGACGCCGCCCGCCAGGCCGAGGACCTCGGCTACCAGCGCATCTGGTACGCCGAGCACCACGACTCCGCCAGCACCGCCTCCACCTCCCCGGAGGTCCTCATCGCCCTGGCCGCCCACACCACCTCACGTATCCGGGTGGGCTCGGGTGCGGTGCTGCTCAACCACTACAGCCCCTACAAGGTCGCGGAGACCTTCCTCCAGCTCGAAGCCCTCGCACCGGGCCGCATCGACCTCGGCCTCGGCCGGGCCACCGCCGGCCCCCTCGTCGACCTCGCCCTGCGCCGCGACCGCAACAGCCCGCCCGTCGACGACTTCGCCCTCCAAGTCCGGGAAATCCTCGCGTACTTCGATCGTGGCTTCGCCGCTTCAGACGCGTTCGCGCGCCTCGATCCGACCGCCGGCATTCCCTCCCGGCCCCAGGTGTGGATCCTCGGCTCCTCCGGCACCAGCACCCAACTGGCCGCCGAGCTCGGTCTCGGATACGCCTTCGCGGGCTTCATCAACCCCGACGGAGCCGCCCGCTCCCTGCTCCGCCATGGCGCGCACGCCCGGCCCGCGCGCCACGGGCCACAGGGGCCGGGCGGAGTCCTGTCCGTCAGCGTCGTGGTCGCGGACAGCGACGCGGAGGCGCAGCGGCTGAACTGGTCCAGGACGGCCCTGATGGCCCGCCTGGCGCGCACCGGCCCCGCCGCGCACGTGCCGACCGTCGATGAGGCCGCGCGCGAACTCACCCAGGCGCAGAAGGAGATCCCCACGGTCATCACGGACGGCCACTGGCCGCGCCAGATCGCCGGCAGCCCCGCCACCGTCCGGGACCAGCTCGAGCAAATGGCCAAGGCCACCGGCGTCGAGGAAGTCATGGTCCAGGACATCATCGCGGCCCCCGACGCAAGAGCGCACTCCCGTGCCCTGCTGGCCCAGGCCCTGAATGTCACCCCCGCCGCACCGGCCAGGGCATCGGACTGAACCGTCCGCGGCTCAGCGACACCGCCCAGCGTCCACGCCACAGCAACCACATCGGCCCCAGTCGACCTCCCGGAGCCGCTAACAGCCCAGTCACCAAGCCACGAGACCCGTGCCAGAACGGACGGGGAGTCAGGGGGGAATCGAGGTGCGCCAGGGTGCATACGTCCCCACCCTGCCCAAGTCGGGGATTCCCAGGTCACGCCTGCGATCCCCCAACCTCGCTCCTAAGACGGGTGTCGACCGCTTGCCTGTGCTGGGACAGTGCGCCGGCCGGGTCACCGGTAGCTCGCACCATGAGGGTGCCCGCTACTTCCCAATACCGATGACAAGACCGATCATGAGGTTCGTGGTCTAAAACTGACGATCACTCACGACTGGGAGCAAAACGAAGAGGCTCAGGCAGCCTGACGCTCAGTACCGACAGACCCGGCGCACAGAGAGTTCCCGGCGCGGGCATCGGCGCCGAAGCCGTGTCGCGAAGTCCCCCGGCTGACCCCACTTCGCCTCGCAGACCGGCATCCTCGGGTCCGTAGCCGCTCCATCTCACTCGCCCCCGCTCCAAAAGCGGTGGCTGGCGCCACTTCCGGCCTTCACGGCCGAGCGCTCTCTCGGCCGCGCCGATTCCCGGCTCCGCCGCAGCCGTGTGTCACACAGGCAACACCCCTGCAGTCAAGCCAACCTCGGATGGCAACCACGCGTCTACCGCCGATACACACCGAGCGACCGGTCCGCTATGAATTGCGTGGCTATTTTCGGTTCACCCGCATTGATACGGGCACTTGGTAGTGAACTCGGGGCCGAACACTCTGGAGGTACGGCATGGCGGTACGGCATCGTCTGATCAAGGTGACTCCGCAGACTGTGTGGTCCGTCCTCGCGGACGGCAGCCGATACGCGGAGTGGGTAGTGGGAACGTCGGCCTCAGAGCCGGTGCGGGGGCAGTGGCCACAGGTCGACTCGGCGATCAGCTACGACGTTCGTGTAGGCCCTCTGCGGCTCACCAACGAGACGGTTGTCCGACAGTGTGAGGAGGGCTCCGCTCTCGGGTTGGAGGCGCAAGCCGGCGCGCTGGGGACAGCGCGGATCGCAATCGAGCTCCGTCCCTGGGGAAAGTACTGCTTGGTCATCGTGGACGAGCACCCGCTGCAGGGAGCTAGCGGACTACTCCACAACGTAGCGGTGGAGGCGCTGATCCAACTACGGCATCGCGCGATGCTGGCCCGCCTTGCTCGGGTCTGCGAGGAGCAGCCCCAGGCCGAACAGCTGGAAGGCCTCCACAAGGGCCACAGGGCGGTAGCTCACGGCGCTGGCGGCGGCCATGCCTGACGCGGTGGTGATCGGAGCCGGCCCCAACGGGCTGGTGGCGGCCAACCTGCTGGCCGACGAGGGATGGAGCGTGGAGGTACTCGAGGAGCAGGCCGAGCCCGGTGGCGCGGTCCGCCACAACAGGGAGGTCGACACCGATTTCGTCAATGACCTCTTCAGCTCCTTCTACCCGCTGGCACGACTTGGTCTCGAGGACCACGGTCTGCGCTGGAGCCACGCACCATGCGTGCTGGCCCACCCGCTTAGTGACGGCAGGTGTGCCGTGCTGGCCCGCGGGATCGACGCCACCGCCGACTCCCTCGACGCCTTTCACCCGGGCGACGGGGACGCCTGGCGATCTCTGCACGAGATGTGGGAACGCCTTGGCCCCGACATTCTGGACGCTCTGTTCACCCCCTTCCCTCCGCTGCGCGCTACGGCCCGACTCGGCGTAAGGCTGAAGGCAGCCGGCGGCTTGTGGATGGCCCGCACCTGATCCTGCCGGTGCGCCGCATGGGGAACGAAGATTTTCAGGGGGAAGGCGGCAAACTGTTGCTGGCCGGGAACGCGTTGCATGCCGACCTCCCACCGGAAGCAGCGGGCAGCGGAGGCTTCGGCTGGCTGATGTCCATGCTCGGACAGACTTATGGATTCCCGGTGCCGGCCGGCGGTGCCGGGGTCCTGACGGCGGCTCTCGTCCGCCGGCTTCGCAAACGTGGCGGCATTCTCCGCTGCGAGCAACCAGTCCGCAGCATCATCGTGCGTGATGGGCGGGCCGCCGGTGTGCTCACCGCCGGCGGAGAGACGGTGACCGCGCGACGCGCCGTCCTGGCAGACGTGTCCGCGCCCGCCCTGTACGGCGAACTCGTCTCAGCGGAGCACCTCCCCTCCCAGCTCATAGACGACCTGAGGCGATTTCAGTGGGACTTGGCCACTTTCAAGGTCGACTGGGCATGCGACGGGCCCGTGCCCTGGCAGGCCGAAGCAGCGGCACAAGCCGGAACCGTGCATGTGGCCGACGGTATGGACGAACTCACCCGCTTCGCAGCCCAGATCACCATGGGCCAGGTACCCGACCGCACCTTTGCCCTGTTCGGCCAGATGACGACGGCGGACCCGTCGCGATCGCCCCAAGGGACCGAAGCCGCATGGGCGTACACGCACGTCCCGCAGGTCATCAAGTCCGACGCGGGCGACGAGGGCCTGACGGGTACCTGGAGCACCAAGGAGCAAGAGATCATGGCCGACCGGCTCGAACGTCAGGTCGAGCGATTCGCGTCCGGCTTCCGCTCCCTCATACGTGCCCGCCGCGTCCTGGCCCCGCCCACGCTCCAGTCTCTCGACAGTAATCTGCACGGAGGCGCCATCAATGGCGGCACCGCGGCAATCCACCAGCAGCTCGTCTTCCGCCCAGTTCCAGAAACGGGACGCCCCGAGACCCCCATACGCGGTCTCTACCTCGCCGCAGCTTCCGCCCACCCCGGCGGAGGGGTCCATGGAGCCCCCGGAGCCAATGCCGCCCGCGCGGCCCTGCGCCGGCTCCCCGGCCTCACCCGCGCACAACGCGTCCTGACCCACCGGGACCGCACGGGAAGTAGACCACCGCTCGCCCACTGAGGGCCGGGCCGGGGGAACACAGAGAGCGTCCGCCATGGATGACAGCCCCCTCAAAGACCGCACCGTGGTGGTGACAGGAGCAGCACACGGCATCGGAGCGGCGCTGGCGAACACACTCGCCCTGCGAGGGGCTCGGCCGGCCCCGCTTGACCACGACGAACAGGCGCTTCAGGGGGCCATAGCGGTCCTGCTTCACCGGATCCGTGCACCGAGACGGGTGAGTGTGGCCGATAGGGGCACATGGACGCAGGGCTGGTTCTCACAAGTGCGACTTACATAAGGCGGGGCAGGAATGGACGGGGTGTGCATGCGGGTGCCGATGCGTCTGCTCGACGGTGTGGCGTCGTGGCGCGAGTTGGATGTCGAATGCGGCTACCAGCCCGAGGACCCGTACGCGCTCCGGCTGGATTTCGGAGCGGCAGAGCTGGGAGCGGTGTGGCTCCTGTCCCGCGAGACCCTGGCGGCCGGGCTGCGCGGGCCCGCCGGAGACGGCGATGTCCACATCGCACCGGGTGACGGCGGCGATGTGTTCATCGCGCTCGGCGGGGGCGCGGGGGTGGCGCTGCTGACCACGCCCGCCGGCGCCCTGGCCCGGTTCCTGTCCATGACCCACGAGTTGGTGCCCGCGGGCACGGAGGCGTCCCGCATCGACTGGGACAGGTGCATCCAGGAGTTCCTGTCGATCTGAGCGGTGACGCTGTCGCAGCCTGCTTCGCCGACGGCCGCCCGATGCCCCGCCAGCGGCTCGTCCAAGGTGAGCATCCACGAAGGCACTGGATTCACCGCCGCCGTAGACATGGACGTACGTCGTCTCACGCGAGCCGGTGCCACACACGCTCTGATCAGCTGTTCGTTGACCCCAAGGAGACACTCCGTGCCCGCTCGGACGCACGCACCCGTCACTTCGGGCGCCCGCGCTCCCCCGGGGTGGTCTGGCAGCAGCCGGGAGAGGCCGGAAGCCTGTAGCCGGGAGCATCGCCAAGTCCTCCTCGCCGTCGGCGCGATTCCTGTCGCAGGCGGCACACTCGCCGAGGGACACTGGGTCAAGCGGGAGCCGAGGGCATCCGCGCGCGATGGGGCAGCTGGAAACCCGCAACCGGCAGGTGACTTCTCCGGCCGCGCCACTGGCGAAGGAAGTGTGCTTCCGTGGCCGGAGAACGGATCGGTACTCACGTAAAAAGGCTGAGCCGACAGGTCGGGGAAACCGCCGGGAGCGTGTGGCGTGCCGGTCGAGACGTCGAACTGCTGCACCGCGCGCTGGCGTTCGCCACCCTGTTCTTCGTCACCCTGGTGCCTCTACTGGTCGTGATCGCGGCGGCCTTGCCTACCCGTGGAAACGGCATCGCGGATTGGATCGCCGACGGTCTGGCGGTGTCCGGTAGCTCGGCCCACGCCGTGGACGAGCTGTTCGCCTCCCGTCGCGCCGTCCTGAGCACCACCACCGCGCTGGGCCTGGTCGGCCTCGCCGTGTTCGGGATCTCCCTGATGGCCGCAGTCCAAACCGCCTACGAGCGGATCTGGCACCTGCCGCCAGGCGCCTGGCACACCCTGTGGCGCCAAGTTCTCGGCCTGGCCGGGCTGATCGCCCTGATCCTCCTCAGTACATGGCGTGGCCTGCCCTGGCCCAACGCCGCTGCATCGACAGCTCCTCGCATCACGGTGGGCGCGTGCGGCGGCGTGCTCTACTTCTGGTGGCTGCAACACCTCCTCCTCGGATCACGCGTCCCATGGCTGCGCCTGCTGCCTGGCGCGTTGGCGACCGTGGCCGCCTTCGCCGGCCTCCGGCTCTTCTCCGAACTGGTTTTCGGTCCACTCATCGTGTCCAACGCGGTCTCCTACGGGGCAGTCGGCACCATCCTGGTGGTGCAGTCCTGGCTCATCGGCGTCGGCTACACCGTGTACGGCGGCGCGCTTGTCGGTCGTCTCGGCCAAGCACGTCATCACCCTGTCCTCCGCCACGGCCCGTGAGCTCCGGCGCCAAAGCCGCAACGGCCCAGTGGTCACCCACGAGCGGTCGGCGCCACCACGCAGCTGCGCCGCTGCATCGCAGCGGGGGCGCACGACAGGGAGCTGTCAGGCGATTCGTTGTCTGAGTCCGCGATCCACACGATGCGAGCATCGGCGTCCAGGCTGGGCTCGGGGACGTCCCGGTGAAGAAGTTGGTCGCCTCGACACAGTGCTACTTGAGCCCACCACTGCTGCGCGTTGCCTGCGGGCTAGGTGGATCGGACGCGGGCGGCGGCCATAGGGAGTGAAGATGACCGCGCCCCAGGTCAGGATCCCAACGGGTCTCGTGAGCTCTCACACCGCCCTGCCCTGCGCCTGCCGAGTGCGACCTTCGCAGCGACGGCGGCGCCGACACCGCATGCCACGGCGGACGCGACGGTTGCCGGATGACGGGCCAGTGCAGCCTCGAAGGAGCTCTTATGCGCGGCGTCGTCGAAGATGCCGTGGGCAGTCAGGAGGCAGCCGGTGCTTTCGGCGGCCTCGCGCAGACTACGGCGATCGACGAGCTTGACGGAAAAGAGGTCGATCACGTAGATGCTTGACAGCCCGATCACCTGGCCTTCGGGGCGGCCACGTCGGCAGTGAGGAATGAGGACCTCGCCGCCCGCGTGCCGCACCTCGTCCGCCGCGCCGGTCAAGCCGGCCCTGCCCAGGCAACGAGAGCGACCTGGTCGGCGCTCGCTCCGGTCACGACGACGGTCCTTGGGCGCCAGATCATGACTCGTCGGTCCTGACGTTGTCGTGTTCGAGCCGCTCCAAACGGTCCATGGCGGCCGAGTACCCGACCGCCACGGCACGTAACGCCGCTCTTTCGTGCCGGGGCCGGAGTACCCAGGGGCCTCCGACTCCCCGAGCCGTGGCGCCACCTTTGCGCCTGATCAGATCCTGGGCGCTCGCCCGCGCTGGGCGAGCTGGCGATCCAGTTCGGTGCGGATGTCGGCGCACAATACGCCCGAGCGGCCCCACTCGACCAGCAGCTCGGCAACGTGACGGAGCTTGATGTCTGTGCGCATGGACGTCTCCCGCAGGACGTCCCAGGCCTCCGCCGACGTCATCCGCCCTACGGCGATGAGCACGCCGGCCGCTTGGTCGACCACCACGTCGAAGACCCCCGGCTGCGGCTGACAGGCTCCGCCATCCCGGTCCGGCACGGGTTCCTCAGGACCTTCGGCCGCAGGCTCATCGCTTCGCTGCTCATGGGGGTGTGGCCTCAACGGTGCCTCCAGGACAATCGGCGACAAATGTAGCGACTACTCTCCCTGTCCCTGGGTGACGCGACAATCCGCCGAGAGGCGTACGACTTTCCCCTGGGCGTGGTCCGTGCCCAGAAGAGCGGCTCCTGACCGCCAACAGATTCGAGGGTTGCGGAAGCATCGGGCAACTCGTCACGGCCGTCTCCGCCGCTACGCGGGTAGCCCAACGCTGGGGCGCCGCGGCGCCGTTGACCTACGCAACAACCGTGGTACGTAACGCGCCGAACCGCCTTGATGTCATGCAGACCGTGGACGCCCGCACGGGCATCCGGATCCGGACGTTGCCCGGCGAAGTTGAAGCCGAGCTGACCTTCCTGGGAGCGCCACGGTGGATGGGGTGGCGAGCCGGCCCACTGGCGATGCTGGACATCGGCGGCGGCTCACTGGAAGTGGCGTTCGGGCGCGGCAGGCTGCCCGATTTCGCGGCTTCGTTACCTCTCGACGCCAACCGGCTCACGCGGGAGTTCCTCAGCGAAGAGCAGCCGCCCTGCGCGGAGAGCGTCAAGGCGCTGCGTCGCAGGATTCGCCATCAGCTCCGGGACGCGGCGTGGCGGATCCGCTGGGAGGGGCCCCGCACCACCGTGGCCACGTCACGGACGTTCGAGCAGCTGGGCCGCTTGTGCGGTGCGCCCCCTGGCCGACAGGGCCCCTCTCGTCCCACGCCACTTGGCACGAAAGGACCTGCGGCGGGCAGTCGATCGCCTCGCCGTCCTGCCGCCACCCGAGCGTGCTCAGCTGGCCGGGATCTCCGCACCGCGTGCGGAGCAGAGCCTGGCCGGAGCCCTCGTGGGTCACACGGCGATGAAGCTCATGGGCATCACCGAGGTCACCATGTGCCCCTGGGCCATTCGTGAGGGAATCCTGCTGCGTCTCATAGAGGAGGGCAACGCGTGGTGGTCCGACCTGGCCAAGTCCCGCGACGCGGGTGCCGCTCCCGCCGGCCCCACGCCCTTGCGGATCGCAGACCCCTCACGCTGACGCCACCCCTGCCGCACACATGCGCCCGGTGCCGCCCGCCCCTAGAGTGACGATCGAGCGCCGGAACGTCGCCGTCCGTGGGTATGCAGGGACGCAATGGGCGCAGGGAAGTCTCCTCGTCCGCCGCCGGGCCATTCGGGTGAGGAATCCATTCACTCCCTGAGGAGTCCTCATGACGGAATTCGGCTATTTCCTGTCGTGCGAAGAGCACACACCGAGCGAACTGGTGGAACAGGCCAGGATGGCGGAACAGGCCGGATTCACCTCGCTGTGGATCTCCGACCACTACCATCCGTGGAACGGCGACCAGGGGCAGAGCCCGTTCGTCTGGTCAGTGATCGGCGCACTCTCCCAAGCCGTGTCACTTCCCGTGGAGACCGCCGTGACCTGCCCCATCATGCGGATGCACCCGGCCGTGGTCGCTCAGGCGGCCGCTACGAGTGCCGTCCAGCTCGGCGGCCGGTTCCGGCTGGGCATCGGCACCGGGGAAGCTCTCAACGAGCACATTCTGGGCGATGCCTGGCCCGAGGCACCTGTCCGGCTGGAGATGCTGGAAGAGGCGGTCCAGGTGATGCGGCGCCTGTTCACCGGCGACCAGATCAGCCATCGCGGCAAGTACTACACCGTGGAGAACGCCCGGCTCTTCACCGTCCCCGACGAGCCTGTGCCCATCGATGTCTCCGCCTTCGGCCCGCAGGCCGCCGAAGTGGCCGGCCGGATCGGGGACGGCCTCATCACCATGTCCCCCGACACCGCCGCCATCGAACGGTTCCGCCGCAGTGGTGGCGGAACCAAACCGGTGGCCGCGGGTCTCAAGGTCTGCTGGAACACGGACACGGCAGAAGCCGTCCGCACCGCTCACCGCCTGTGGGCGAACGCGCACTTGCCCGGCGAACTCGCCCAGATGCTGCCCACTCCGCGCCACTTCGAGCAGGCATCAGAACTCGTCACGCCCGAACGTGTACAGGCGAACCTGACCTGTGGCGACGACGTCGACGCCCACGTGGCGGCGGTGAAGAAGTACGTCGACGCAGGCTTCGACACCGTCTACATCAACCAGATCGGCAAGAACCAGCAAGGTTTCTTCGACTTCTACCGCACCAAGGTGCTGTCGCAGCTCGGGACCTGAATCACCTGACGCGGACCGCGGGGGCTGGGAGAGGTGCCGCCGCAGCATGCAAGGGGAAAGGCATGAGGAGGACCGCGGTCGTCGTCATCGACATGATCAACACATACGGACACGATGACGCCCACCTGCTGCTGCCCACCGCGGAGGCCGCGCTCCCGGCCATCGTGCGACTGCTCGAACGTGCCCGCGGGAGCGCCGTTCCGGTCATCTACGCGAACGACAATTTCGGACAGTGGAGATCCCATCACGGCGAGCTCCTGGAGACAGCCCTCTCGGGCCCGCACGCGGACCTCGTCCGCCACCTCAGCCCAGACCCTCTTCGTCGTCAAGGCACGGCATTCCATCCTCTTCGAGACGCCGCTCAGCTATCTCCTTCGACAGCAAGGAATCGAGCGTGTCGTGCTGTGCGGCCAGGTCACGGAGCAGTGCATTCTCTATTCGGCACTGGACACCCACATCCGTCACCTCGAGGTGATGGTGCCCCGCGACGCGGTCGCCCACATCCATGAGGATCTGGCGGATGCCGCTCTGCAGATGATGGAGCGGAACATGGGCGCCGACATTCGTGGTCGTCGATCAGATCAGGTTCTGATCCGGGTTTCGCTACGCCGGCGAAGGTTCGTCGCAGCTCACTGAACTCGGAAAGGCTCAGCCGACTGGTGGCGGAAGGTCAGGCGGTGTCATGCGGCGCCGCTCCCCCAGGGCGGATCGTTCCGCCCGCTGGGTCCAGCGCTCCGTCGAAGAGGAGGGTCTCGATCCATACGTGGTCGTGGAACCACTCCAGATGGCGCGTATTGGGCACGGTGGCAGCCGGGTGGACGTGGACGTGGGGAGCGCAATGACCCGAGATCCCGAGTGGTTGTTGCCGATCATCCCGCCAACGAGCAGTGGCTGTGGGTCGAGGGTTTCGCCCCGAACTTCGGCTGATACCCGGACAGTTGTAGGTTCAACTCCCCAGGCAAAATGCCCGGCTCCACCACGCACGTGCGCCTGGCCACGACGGATACCAGCTTGTCGCAGTACTTGGTCCAGTTGATGACGACAGCGGCGTTGGTGCACTGGCCTGCAAGACTCGTTCGGCCGCCACGGGACAGCACCGGCGCATCGAATTCGACACACGGCGATCGCCTCTGCACCTGCATCGGCGGTCCGCGGCACCACCACGCCGAGCGGCACCTGACGGTAGTTCGAGCCGTCCGTCGCGTAAGCGCCCGGGCTGCCGGCATCGAAGCGGACTTCACCATCCACCCGCCGTGACAGCTCACACCGCAGCGCCGAGACGTCGACCACTGGGCCCGCCGCCGTTACACCGGGGCCCTCGCCGGACTGGCTTCGTTCACGTTCGGCAGCAGCGTTTGTCGATGAGTTTCAGCAGCAGCCGGCGATCAGCGCGCTCGCAGATGTTCACGAGAAATGACGGCGCTGTGAACAGTGAGGTCGTTCCCACCCGATCACGGGGTTGATCATCGCCTCTGGGGCATCAGTAGTCTCGGGCCATGCCTGAGATACCTGTGGCGCACTTCTATGACGAACTGGCCGACGACTACCACCTGATCTACTCAGACTGGGACGCGAGCACCCGCCGGCAAGGGGAGGCCCTGGACGCCCTGATCGGCCTGGATCGCGCGACGGTGCTCGACTGCTCCTGCGGCATCGGCACGCAGGCCATCGGCTTGGCGCTGCGCGGGCACCGTGTCACCGGGACCGACCTCAGCCCCCGCGCCGCCGCCCGCGCCGCCCGCGAGGCCACCCGCCGGAACCTGAGTCTGCGCACGGCAGCTGCCGACATGCGACGCCTCCCGTTTCCCGACGGCCGGTTCGACGCCGTCGTCTGCGCCGACAACTCGCTGCCTCACCTGCTGACAGAGCAGGATGTGCACGCCGCCCTCGCCGAGATGCGCCGCGTGCTGCGCCCCACCGGCCGCCTGCTGCTCAGCACGCGCCCCTACGACGATCTGCTGCGCGACCGCCCTGCTTCCACGCCGCCACAAGTCCACCGGAACACCAACGGCGCCAGCGGCGAAGAGCGGACGGTCACCTTCCAGCTCTGGCACTGGCACGACGACGGCGAGCACTACGACTTGGAGCACTTCCAACTCCTCCCGGCAGGTGGAGAATGGCGCGTCCAGGTCCGCCGGACCACCTACTGGGCGCTTGGCCGGGACCGGCTGGCCGCCCTCGCAGCCGAGGCCGGGTTTGTCGACCCCGAGTGGCGGCTGCCCCAAGAGACGGGCTTCTTCCAGCCGCTACTTGTGGCCCGCGCCGGCGAATAGGTGCATCCTCGGCCCGGCGACCTTCCATTCATGCCTGCTGCGACCCGGTCCTTCCACCAAGAACACCCCGATGCCGCCCTGGCAAGCCCCCCACTGACTTCAAAACTCGTGAACCTCACCAAACCGTGGATCCGGGTGACTCCCAAAGCCGTGCACGACTGCCTTCACGACTCGTGAATAAGGCCACCGGACGACGCGCCGCCTTCCAAGGCCATCTGCGGCCTCCCTTCCTCATAGCCCGAGAGCCCGTGCTGGGTCTGTCGTTCGGCGATCCAGTACCCAGAGCCGCGGCGTTGAGGTCTCGTCTTCAACACTTCGTCCTCGTCGTCCTCGCCTCGTCTCCGTACGGGGTGCCAAGATCCAGGCACGAGTTCCCAGCACACGCTCCGACTAACGGACACGGACGGTAACGCACGGAGTCAGTCCCCGAGTCTGCACACGTGAATGGGCCCCCACCGTATGGTGGGGGCCCATTCACGTGTCGGTCAGTTGTGGCGGCGCTTCATGGGCTCAGCAGCGCCTCGGGCACGGTCGTGGACCTCACGCAGGGACTCCTCAGCCTCGCCCTTCGCCTGGTCGGCCCTGCCCTCGGCCTCCTTGCCGCGATCGCCAGTGACCTTGCCGGTCATCTCCTTGGCCTTGCCCTTGATCTTGTCCGTGCCGCCCTTACCGGCCATGACAACTCCTCGTTCTCTGTGGCGTCATGTGTGACGCCTGCTCCTCCAACGTAGGAGCGACAAAGAAAGATCGCCCGCCGAACAGTCGCTCTGTGTCACCGGGCCTCAGACCGGGGTTGCGCGCCCTTCAAGAAGGCCCGCCCGGGTGGGGGCTGGGCGGGCTTCTGAGCCGACGTTTCGCCGCAATCCCGGCCCGCCCACGCGCCCACAGGCATTCAGGGACCGCTGTGAGTGAGCCGAGCGTGACGCCCCGCCGAGCAGCCGGGGAGCCCTGCGGGGCTTCGCACCCCTGGTAGCTGCGGGCTGCGGGCTGCGGGCTGCGGGCTGCGGGCTGCGGGCCATATCAGCGCTCAGCCCCAGCGAGGGGGCGTCGTATCGGTGCGGCTTACAAGAAGGCGTTGTGGCAGAGCCTGGACCGCAAGTCCTGGAGACCCCGTCCATACCTGCCCGATTCCTACTGAGTCGGCACGGCGAGCGCCCGGGGCCTGTGCCCCTCACATCCAAGCGGACCGTGTGGCTCTCCCAAGCATGGGTACTAAAGACATAAAACAGGTGGTATGCACACGCCCGAGCTCCTGCTGCGAACGGGACGGCCCGGTGAAGGTTGACGGGACTCTGGCAACCATGGCAGAGGAGGGAGAGGCAGATGGCTCGCTCGGTCGGTATCGATCTCGGCACGACGAACTCGGTGGTCTCGGTCCTCGAGGGCGGTGAGCCCACCGTAATCACCAACACTGAAGGGGCCAGGACGACCCCGTCAGTCGTGGCCTTCAGCAAGAGCGGTGAAGTACTCGTAGGCGAGGTGGCCAAACGACAGGCCGTGACGAACGTGGAACGCACCGCGCGCTCCGTGAAACGACACATGGGAGACCACGGCTGGCGGTTTCCGCAAGGCGCAGACATCGACGGCAAGCGGTACAGCGCGCAGGAGATCTCCGCGCGCGTGCTGCAGAAGCTGAAGCGAGACGCCGAGTCCTACCTGGGTGAGGACGTCACCGACGCGGTGGTCACCGTCCCGGCGTACTTCGACGACGCTCAGAGGCAGGCCACCAAGGAAGCGGGCGAGATCGCCGGTCTGAACGTCCTGCGCATCGTCAACGAGCCGACAGCCGCGGCACTGGCGTACGGATTGGACAAGGAGAACGACCAGACAGTGCTGGTCTTCGACCTGGGTGGCGGCACCTTCGACGTCTCGATCCTCGAGATGGGCGAGGGCGTCATCGAGGTGAAGTCCACCAACGGCGACACCAACCTCGGCGGTGACGACTGGGACCAGCGCATCGTGGATCACCTGGTCCAGCAGTTCAAGAATGGCCACGGCGTCGATCTGTCCAAGGACAAGATGGCGGTGCAGCGCCTCCGGGAGACCGCCGAGAAGGCGAAGATCGAGTTGTCCTCGTCCTCCGAGGCAGCGATCAACCTGCCCTACATCACGGCGTCCGCCGAGGGCCCGCTGCACCTGGACGAGAAGCTCACGCGCGCCCAGTTCCAGCAGCTCACGTCCGACCTTCTGGAGCGCTGCAAGACGCCCTTCCACAATGCGATCAAGGATGCCGGCGTCAAGATGTCGGACATCAACCACGTGATCCTTGTGGGCGGCTCGACCCGTATGCCGGCCGTGAGCGAGCTGGTCCGCGAGCTCTCTGGAAAAGACCCGAACAAGGGCGTGAACCCGGACGAGGTCGTCGCCGTCGGTGCCACCCTGCAGGCCGGTGTCCTCAAGGGTGAGGTCAAGGACGTCCTGCTCCTCGACGTGACCCCGCTGTCCCTCGGCATCGAGACCAAGGGAGGGATCATGACGAAGCTCATCGAGCGCAACACCACGATCCCGACCAAGCGTTCCGAGATCTTCACGACGGCCGAGGACAACCAGCCGTCCGTGCAGATCCAGGTCTACCAGGGCGAGCGCGAGATCGCGGCGTACAACAAGAAGCTCGGGATGTTCGAGCTCACCGGTCTGCCGCCGGCCCCGCGTGGTGTCCCGCAGATCGAGGTCGCCTTCGACATCGACGCCAACGGCATCATGCACGTGACCGCGAAGGACCTGGGCACGGGCAAGGAGCAGAAGATGACCGTCACCGGCGGCTCCGCCCTGCCGAAGGACGACATCAACCGCATGGTCCACGAAGCCGAAAAGCACGCCGAGGAAGACCGCCGGCGCCGCGAGGCGGCCGAGACCCGTAACCAGGGCGAGCAGCTCGTCTACCAGACGGAGAAGTTCCTCAAGGACAACGAGGACAAGGTCCCCGGCGAGGTCAAGACCGAGGTCGAGGAGTCCATCGCCGAGCTGAAGGAGAAGCTCAAGGGCGAGGACACCGCCGAGATCCGCACCGCCACCGAGAAGGTCGCCGCCGTCTCGCAGAAGCTGGGCCAGGCCATGTACGCCCAGGCCCAGGGCGCGCAGGCCGCGGGCGGTCCCGAGGCCGGAGCCCCGGGCGACGAGCACTCAGCCGCCGATGACGAGGTCGTCGACGCCGAGATCGTCGACGACGACAAACCCGAGGCGGGCTGACCATGAAGAAGGAGAGCCTGGAGATCACGGAGCCGGCACTGCGGCGCCTGCTCGAGGAGCGCACGGCCGACCTGCAGCGGGTGAAGGCGGAGTACGACAACTACCGCAAGCAAGTACGGCGGGATCGCATGGCCGTGCGGGAGATCGCCGTCGCCAACGTCCTCCGCGCGCTGCTTCCCGTGCTCGATGCCGTAGACCGCATGCGCGAGCACGAACCGATCACGCCGGGTCTGAACGACATCACCGACGCCCTGCGCACCCAACTCGGCGCGCTGGGCCTTCAGCCGTTCGGCGAGAAGGGCGACGCGTTCGACCCCACCTTCCACGATGCCGTGGCCCACCATGTCTCTTCGGACGCCGACCGACTGACCTGCACGCAGATCCTCCGCCTCGGGTACCGCGTCGGTGACCACCTGCTGCGTCCGGCCCACGTGGAGGTCGCCGGACCACCTCGACCCGAATGGGATCCCCACGCCGGGCGTGGCACAGAGGGCTGAGCCGATTCGGACCGGATGAGGCGACAGCACATCACGCTGCCGGCCTCGGAGTTGGGAACCTCCTCCCAGAGACGTCGCTGCGGCACGCGAGTTCTTGCGCAGACGGACGGGCAGGTGAGGATGCCCTCCTGACGTCCCGCCAGAGGCACTGCCACGCACCGTGTGAGCTGCGGTGGTGCAGGGACTCTTCGGTCGATGAATACCAAAATCACCATGTAGGTGGATGGGACCCCGCGTCAGCTGCTCGTCGACACGCTCACGACGCTGCTCGACGCCCTACGCGAACGGCTGGGGGTGGCGAGCCCCAAGGATGCCTGCGACCACGGACAGTACGGCGCATGCACGGTGCTCTCCGGCGGGACGTGTTGAGCTGCCTCACCCGCGCGGTCACGCAGCACGGCGCCCAGGTCGTCACCGTCGAAGGTCACGCCGCCAGGTGAGAGATTGCGGGGGCTCGTCCAGGCTGGCCTGGTAGGGGGCGGGCTGCGGGAACGACGGGGTGCACAGCCAGCGTGGGTGAGGTGGACCCTCGCGTGTACCTGACCGGGTTCTCCTCGTAGGGACTGACACCCACGTTCTCGATGTGGTCCGTGACGGTACCCACACTGGTGATCGTGCTGGTGGGACTCGTGCGGCGAGAAGGGGTCTGGTTGGCGGGGGACAGCGGCCCAACACGCCTACAGACCTCGCAGGTTGGAGAGGGCTCACTCTTGATCGTCTTCGTACTCCTCTTCGTCTTCCTCCTCATCAGGGGCCTCTTCGTACTCTTCCTCCTCATCGGGCCCCTCTTCGTCTTCGTACTGCTCTTCCCCGTTCTCCCCCGTGCCCTCGTCCGCTTCGTCTTCGTCTGCTGCTTCCTCCTCCTCCAGAACTTCCTCATGGGACCGGACCACCTCGCCGTCGCGAATTTCTCCGCGCCAGCCCTCGACGTCCTCGTCGGCGAACGTGACGTAACGCTGGAAGTGCTTGAAGTCCAGGCGCAGGCGCCGTCCTTGGGCGCGCCAGAGGTTCCCGGTCTTCTCGAAGGGCCCCGAGGGGTAGTACTCGACGACGAGCACGAGACGCGTCAATGTGGGTGTCAGTTCATGGAAACTCACGCAGCCGCGGGTGGTGCCCTTGGCGCCTTCCGAGGTCCAGAGGATCCGCTCGTCCGGTACCTGTTCCTGGACGGTGGCCTTCCAACTGCGGCTCGACGGGCCGACCTTCAGCTTCCAGTCGCTGGTCGTCTCGTCGTTCTTGGAGACGCTGCGTACACCTTTGGTGAAGCTGCTGAACTCCTCGTACTGGGTCCAGTGGTTGTATGCGGTGCGAATCGGGACGCCCACGTCCAGCACTTCGACGATGTTCATGGACTTGGTGTCGCCGGACTTCTTTCCGCCTCCGCCTCCGAAGGCCTGCTGAACCTTGCCCACCACGTTGTCCTTCATGTCCTTGGCCTTCTCGCCGACGATCGCCTTCAGCGGGGAATCGCCCTTGAGAATGCGTCCACCGATACCGGTGAGAGACCCACCGAGTCCACTGAGGGACCCACCGTTCTCGGCTACGTCGAGGAGTTGGTCGGTCACATCCTCCAGCTTGTCCCCGGCACGCTCGACTAGGTGCTCCGCCTGTGCGCCAAGGTAGGCGGCAAGCTCGTCGCGCAGGATTTCCAGGCCCGTTCCTTCTTCGCGGTCGACGCCGCGATCTGTGGTGGCCATGACCTACCTCCGCCGCGCAGCAGTCTTCTTGGCGGTCGACTTCTTCGCTGGCGCCTTCTTCGCTGCCGTCTTCTTGGCCGGCGCCTTCTTCGCTGCCGTCTTCTTGGCCGGCGCCTTCTTCGCTGCCGTCTTCTTCGCCGGCGCCTTCTTCGCTGCCGTCTTCTTCGCCGGCGCCTTCTTCGCTGCCGTCTTCTTCGCCGGCGCTCGCTTCTTGGCGGGAGCAGTCCTCTTTGCCGCGGTCTTACGAGGGCGGGCTTTGTCCGCCTGCTGCTTCGCGGTGGTTCCCGCTCGACGGCGGCGCCGCGGTGGTTCCTCCTCGGCCTCTTCTTCGTCTTCCTCCGGCTCCCCTTCCTCCTCCTCTTCCTCCGGCTCTTCCTCTTCCTCCGGCTCTTCCTCCTCCTCTTCCTCCGCTTCGTCCTCGCCCTTCTCGCCGATGCGCAGCGTGCGTTCATGGAGGGAGTCGGCGAGGCTGACGAGGCTACGATCGGCCACAGCAACCAGTGCTCCACGTCCCGCGTCCATCAGTTGGCCACGCACCTGCTCGTTCAGCTCGCCAACCCCTGGAACATCTCCGAGTTTCTGCATGCCTTCAGTCAGGAGCTGCTGAGGATTGAGCCCAAAGCGGCGTCCGGCGAGATACGTCGCCACCGCGAACGCGAGACGCCCTTTCTTGGTACGCCCTAGCACGTAGCCGCCCGCCACCGCGGTGGCAAGAGCAATCTTGGTTGTGTCGTTCATGAAGCGGTTCCCTTCGGAAAGGGCAGGGGCAAGGAGCCGGTTCAGGGCCCCCCGGCCCGGCCCGGATCAAGGAGAGAGATCGCATGCGCCGTCTCGCACAGCCCCATGTCACCCCCGAAAAGCCTCACATCCTCGTCCGGCAGACTTCCTCGAAGCCACCCACCACCACTGCGAGATATGGCCGTATATGATGAAATTCTACGTTCGCGCGTGGGATCTGGCGCCCGCACCGACGACGGGAGTGACCATGGCCCCGGCAGAACCCGCCAAGCGGCGCTCCACCGGTGACCGCAGTACCACCCGGGGCGCCAGCGGTGAAACCCGACGCCATTCAGGCAAGGGCGGTGCCGCATGGGCTATGCGTGCCGCAGCAGAGCAGTTGCAGGAGCTGCTCGGGCGTGCGCCAGAGTCGGTTTCGGCACTAAAACCCACCGATGACGGGTGGGAAGCCGATGTCGAGGTACTCGAATTGGAACGCGTCCCCGAAACAACCAGCGTGATGGCCAGCTACCGAGTGACTCTCAGTAAAGAGGGCGATCTCATGGCCTACGAAAGGACGCGCCGCTACACCCGAGGACAGATCGATCGGCGAGGCTGAGACACAGCCGAATTGCCGGTGAAGGGAGGCACCATGACTGTGGTGCCGCAAGGTGGAGGTACTGTCGCACAGGGCGGTGGCACCAGCAGCAGCCTCTACGACGTCCTGGAACTTATTCTTGATCGCGGGCTTGTGATCGACGTCTTCGTCCGCGTGTCACTGGTAGGCATCGAAATACTGAAGATCGATGCTCGCATCGTCGTGGCCAGCGTAGACACGTACTTGCGGTTCGCAGAGGCATGTAACCGTCTCGATCTCGAGTCCGGGCGAAAAGCACCGAGCCAGCTCACCGACATCGTCGGCGATTCGGTGGAGAGCGGAGCCAAAGGGAAATCCAAAGGCGCCCTCTCGGGCGCCGTGGAAGCCATCACGGATTCCGTCAAAGGTGTCACCGAAGGTAACTCCGACGAAGAGGAGGAGGAGGGCGAGGCTGAAGAGGAGGAGAAGGAAAGGGAACCCGTGGAGAGGCGACGGCGGCCTGCCCGGCGTGCCTCCCGACGGGAGAAGGGCTCGCCCCGCGAGAAAGAGTAAGCCATGGCCGTTTACGTATACTCCATCACCGGCAAGC
Organism: Streptomyces sp. NPDC055400; assembly: GCF_053644375.1. NCBI lineage: Bacteria > Bacillati > Actinomycetota > Actinomycetes > Kitasatosporales > Streptomycetaceae > Streptomyces > Streptomyces sp. NPDC055400. The sequence goes on from NZ_JBSHLM010000019.1 coordinate 175,703, forward strand.
AGCACCCTCTGCGCCTCGGCGATCTCCACGGCGTCGGCGAGACTCCGGCCGAGCTGCGCGTAGTGACGGCCGGATTGCTGTGTGCTGTTGTCAGCGACGCCCCAGAGAACCTTCGCCCCAAACGTCGCGACATCAACGCGCACCAAGCGGTGCAGGAGCGGCTCATGGCGGACGGCACGGTGCTTCCTCTGAGATTCGGGCTCATGGCTGCGGACGACGAAGCCGTACAGGCGGCCCTGGAGGAACGTGCCGAGGAGTATGCGGACAGACTCCGCGTACTTGAGGGTTGCACCGAGTACCACCTCAAGGCGTCGCAGAACGAGGACGCCCTGCTGCGTGAGATCCTTCAGGAATCGACTACGGCGCGGCAGCTCAACGAGGAGATTCGCGCGGGTACGGCAGGTCCGGATACGCCCGTCCAACTCGGCGAGCTGGTGGCCCACGAGGTGCAGACACGTCAGGAGGCCCTGGCCGCAGGTGTGATCGAGGCCCTGCGCCCCTTCGCCCGAGAGTTTGACTCCTCGACCCCGACCGGATCGGACTTCCTCAGCGTCTCGTTTCTTGTGACCGATGACCAAGAAGAGGGCTTCCTGACCACGGAGTTGAGCGTGGCGAATCAGTTGGGCGACGACTTCGAGCTCCGGCTGAGCGCCCCTCTCCCTCCCTACAGTTTCGTCTGAGGAGTACTCATGGGTCTCTTCACGCAGCTCGTCACCCTCCCCCTCGCGCCGGTGCGCGGCGTCGTATGGACGGTCGACCGCGTCCTGGAAGCAGCGGAGAAGGAGTACTACGACCCAGCCCCTGTGCAAGCCGATCTCGCAGAACTCGAGCGGCAGTTGCTTGCGGGGCAGATCGACGAGGAGACGTTCGACCGACGCGAGGACGAACTGCTGGACCGCCTGGAGGAGATCCGGGCGCATTGGCGGGGCGGGCAGCCCTGACCCCGCACGACGAGGGAACACGAGGCCACCATCGTGAATGAACCTCTGGCCAGCAGGCCTGGCTCCTATCCTTCCAGAGCAGCTCCACCATACGGGCAGGGCTCTTCCGCCAATCTCGCCGACATTCTTGAGCGCGTGCTCGACAAGGGCATCGTCATCGCGGGCGACATCCAGATAAATCTCCTCGACATCGAGTTGCTGACGATCAAGCTCCGGCTCATCGTCGCGTCGGTCGACAAGGCGAAAGAAATGGGCATCGACTGGTGGGAGCACGACCCCTCACTGTCGTCACGGAGCCGGGACGATCGGTCACTCACCGAGGAAAACCGGCGGCTCCGCGCCGAGATCGATGCGCTCCGGGACCGCGAGGCGCTCCCCGAGCACGGGCATGAACGCCACGAACGCTCGGACGAAGACAAGGACGCCGAGGCAGAGGCAGAGGCAGATGAACCACGCGACAGCCGTCGACGAGGACGTGCCCGCGATGAATGACCTCGTCACCTACGTGTATGCCGTGGCACGCAATGCCGACCGGCTCGAGGAGCTCATCACCGCGCTCAATGGGGTCGCTGACACCCCGGTCCGCCTCGTGCCGAGCAGTCACGACAACACCCTGGTACTCGTGGCAAGTCACGTGCCCGCGCAGGACTTCCAGGAGGACGCCCTCAAGCAACGCCTGGAAGACCTGGACTGGCTCGAGGCCGTCGCCCGCGCGCACCACGCCGTCATCGAGGCCGTTGCTACCCGCACGACGGTGCTTCCGCTGCGTCTGGCAACGGTGTATCTCGACGACACCAGAGCGCGCGACGTCCTGGATGGTGGGCAGGCCGTGTTCACGGATCGCCTGGCGCGCCTGGCCGAGCACGTCGAATGGGGGGTCAAGATCTATGTCGAGCCGTCCACTGCTCCAGCCGCCGCTGAGTCCCGGCGAGAGGCAGACATGTCGCCGGGACGCGCCTACCTGCGCAACCGCAGGCACCAGCAGAGCGTCCGGGACAGCGTCTACCAGGCTGCCCAGCTAGCGGCCGATGCGGTCGAGGGAGTGGGGCGCCGGCACGCCGTCGACAGGGCGCGCCACCGTGTGCAGCAGGGCGCTCTCGCCGACACAGCGGGCGAGAACGTCGTCAATGACGCATACCTCGTGCCTCTGGCTCAGTGTGAGGAGTTTCGAGCCGGGGTTGAGCAAGCCGCTGACGGACTGCAGGGCGTGCGTATAGAGGTTACCGGCCCCTGGGCCCCCTACTCCTTCGCCATGCCACCCGCCGAAACCGATGACGCCTCGACAAGTCCGCGACCATGACCACTCCCTACGAACCGTCGTCCACGGTCGAGCCACTGGCGCAGCGGCAAGTCGCGCTCATCGATCTGCTGGACCGCCTGCTCAGCGGTGGCGTCGTGCTCACCGGTGACGTCGTATTGTCCATCGCCGACATCGATCTGGTGCGGGTCTCGCTCAGGGCGCTGATCGTGTCCATCAGCGCCCAGAACCCCTCACCCTGGGCTGAGACGACGCCGTCTGGAGACGACCATGGCGGCTGAGGACGGGCACGAGCCGCCCGCTGAGCGCAAGAGTGGCTCGGCCCGCCGCCGTGAAGAGGTCGCGGAGGCCGCTGAGCGCGCCTTCCGGCTTCTGCCCGCAGCGCCTCGCGATTTGTCGCCGTCGAGCAGGCGTTCACACTCACCCGCACGTCGGATCACCTCCGACCCCGACACCGTGGAGCGGGACCTCATCAAGCTGGTCCTCACCTTGGTGGAGCTACTGCGCCAGCTCATGGAGCGGCAGGCGTTGCACCGGGTCGATCAGGGAGATCTCACCGACGAGCAGGAGGAGCGCCTCGGGGCGACGCTCATGGTCCTCCATGAGCGAATGAGTGATTTGTGCGCCCAGTACGGGCTGACCATGGAGGACCTCAATCTCGACCTCGGTCCGCTGGGCACATTGCTGCCACCTTCCGACTGAGCACGCCGGGGCACGGCCCCTGCGGCACGACGGCTCCGAGGTGCCTCGGGAGGTGAGGACTTCGCGGGTGTCGGGTTCTTGCGACGGTCCGCTGCTTCCATGTGCTCGGCTGTTCCGTCGGCGTGCACCTGCGAGTTCCCTGACGAGCCTTCAACACCTGCCCCACCCTCATTCAGCCCCCATGTCACACACTCCCCTGGCAGGATCCGGCCGTGAGCGAACGCCGCTATCTCACCGGGACGGGTTTTCGATCCCCAGAAGTGGCCACAGCGAGGTGCTGGTCGCCGTGGGTGGCCCTGAGGAGCACGTGGGTCACACCCGGCAGGGCGTGCGGCGGTGCCCACAGCGCCGCCGATCCGTTGCGCTGTCTGCAACGCACCACCCGCAGCGCCTGCCATCCGCACGGGTACACCGCGCAGGGCATCGTGACTTCGGGCGACATTACACAGGCACTGCCTGCCGGGACGCCGGAGAGGACGAGGCCGCGACGCTCGGGGGCGCGACGCCCGAACGCCCTCCAAGCCTTCCTGCCAGACAGTCCCTCTTGCGTGTGGATCCCGCCTCGTAGGGCACTCGGTGTCACACGAGACCAGACAGCGCATCCGCCGAATGTGAACGACGCACACCCGACTGCCACGGTCGCGCGTCCCACGGATCGGAGTCAGCCGATGGCTCAACAGGCACCGGCCCTGGCCCAGGCGCCCACGACCACGCCCCACCTGCTCCGCCCGCCCGGCGTGTACGCACCGCAGTGCGACACCCGGATACTCACCAGCGCGCTGTACCGGGAGCCCATCGGTCCCGGCACTGACGTGCTGGATGTGGGGACTGGGACTGGGGCGCTGGCCCTGCACGCCGCGCGGCGGGGCGCCAGGGTGACCGCCGTCGACATTTCATGGGCCGCCGTATGGACCACCCGTCTCAACGCGCTGCTGTCCCGGCAGCGCGTCACTGTACGGCACGGAGACCTGACCACGGCGGTACGCGGACACACCTACGACCTCGTCATCAGCAATCCGCCCTACGTCCCGTCTCCGTCGGACGGTCCGCAACGTCGTGGCAGGGCCCGTGCATGGGACGCGGGGGCCGATGGGCGGGCCTTGCTGGACCTCATCTGCGACACCGCCCCCGGCTCCTTGCGGGCCGACGGTGTTCTGCTGCTCGTGCAGTCGGCTCTGTCCGGAACCGACGCCACCCTGGATCGGCTCACCGGAGCAGGGCTGTACGCCGAGGTCGTCGACCGGGCGCGTATCCCTTTCGGACCGGTGCTCCGTGCCCGTGCGCCCTGGCTGCGCAGGCGCGGACTCATGGGCGACGAGAACAGGGAAGAGCTGGTGGTCATCCGTGCCGCACGCATCTGAGCGACCGCGCCGTGTGACCGTCGACCCGGACGGGCCACTGCTCGTGGAGGGACCCGTCGAGGTGGTAGCCGACGACGGGACGGTGTCCGTCTCGCATCGCTTCACCGTCGCGATCTGCATCTGTCGGCGCAGCCGCACCTACCCGTGGTGTGACACCAGCCATCGTGGACGCACCAAGTCACAGAAGACGGCGGACGCGAGCCCGCTGTCCAGGGGGGCTTCTGGTACCACCAGGCCGCCAGCCGATTCACGCGGCCGAGAGCGGTCCGATCATGAATCCTGACACTCGGGAGCCCCGACGCCGGCCGACGCTCCCCCTGCCGCGCGGCGACATCTCGCGTCACGTCGTCGACGCACTTCGCGGTGCGACCACCACACCACGCATCGAGCCGCTGCCGCGGACCACCGACCCATACGCGGATGACCTCCAGCTCGCCCTGTACATGCTCTACGAAATGCACTACCAGGGGTTCGCCGGTGTCAGGGACGAACTCGAATGGGACGCCGATCTCCTGGCTCTGCGCGGGCTCCTCGAAGAGCGCTTCCACAGTGCACTGCGGGCCGATGTACCCTCGCAGGCCGATGCGGACGCCGCACTCGCACCTCTCCTGCTGGAGCCCGCCGACCACGACGAATCGAGCGTGACCCACTTCCTGCAGAGGGACGGCACGGCGGAGCAGCTCAGGGAGTACGCCGCGCTGCGGTCCCTCTACCACCTCAAAGAAGCCGATCCGCACGTGTGGGTCATCCCGCGCCTGCGCGGACGCGCCAAGGCCGGCATGGTGGCCATCGAGTTCGACGAGTTCGGTGCCGGGCGGCCCGAGAACATCCACGCCCAGCTCTTCGCCGACCTCATGACCGATCTCGGCCTGGACACCGACTACGGTCACTACGCCGACGTCGCTCCCGCACAGGCGCTGGCCACCGTCAACGTCATGTCTCTGTTCGGTCTGCACCGCGCTCTGCGCGGAGCCCTCGTGGGTCACTTCGCCGCCGTCGAGGTGACCTCCTCACCCGGCTCGCGGCGACTGGCCGCGGCCCTGCGGCGCACCGGCGCGGGTGCGGCCGCGACACGCTTCTACGACGAGCACGTGGAGGCCGACGCCGTCCACGAACAGGTCGTGCGCCGCGAGGTCGTCGGCGGCTTGCTGTCCGACGAACCGGCACTCGCCCCCGATGTCGCCCACGGTGTCGAGGCCACCGTCTTCCTCGAAGAACGTCTCGGCAGCCACCTTCTGAGAGCCTGGCGAAACGACCGCAGTGCATTGCGCACACCGTTGGATCCGGCACCGTCGAGGTTGACGCCACGTCACACAACGGCATGAGAGCCTCGCGGCCGGGCACCCGGTCCCGCGGGAGGGAACTCATGGCTCGTACGTTCGCGGGATCGGTGGCAATTCTTTCCAGCAGGTAGGCGCATGCGTCAAAACTATGTGCGATTCATCGGGGCCAGGACGCTCGTGTCGAGCAGGCCGAGCAGGTGCGCAGGACCGTCGTACACCGCCTCGGCTCCCGCCTCTTCGAGGTCCGTACGTGGGATGCCGCCGCACACCACACCGACGGCGCGCACACCTGCCCTGGAGGCAGCCTTCATGTCCCAGACCGTGTCCCCCACGAACACCGCGTCGCAAGCGTCCGTCTCCGCCAGCTCCAGCGCCCGGTGGACCGGATCGGGCGCCGGCTTGCCCTCAGCCACATCGTCGGCGCTCGCCACCCCCGTGATCACGTCGTCCGCGCCGATGGCACGGCGCAGCGCCCTCAGTTCCGGGCCCCCGGCCGAGGTCGCAAGGACGATGCGCCAGCCCCGTCCGGCCAGCTCCCTCAACAGATCCTGGGCACCTTCCAGCGGCGGCAGTCGGTCGAAGTAGGTTCCGTACAACGCGGTGTGCCCGGTGCTGAGCCGCGCGTCCTCGTCCTGGTCACGGTCCTCGCCGAGGAGGTGCGCGAGCAGGTCATCGGAGCCGAGGCCGATCGCCCGGTGGATGTCATGCATCGTGACGTCGTGTCCGGCCTGCCGCAGCGCCTCCCACCACGTCACCACATGCAGGTGGTTGGTGTCGACGAGCGTGCCGTCGACGTCGAACAGAGCCGCGCGCGCCATGTGCCTCACGTCCTTCAATGCGTCCGGTCCGGGTTCGTCCTCACCTTCCGAGCATGCCCCGGCCGAGGTCCGTGACATCTCGCAACGCCCACCCGGCGCCGCCGGAGCGGGTACAGGGTGCCTAGGGGGCGGGATTGACTCGGTGCCGCACGCCGCGGGACACGGGGTACCCACTTGCCTGGCTCACCGCGTTCCGTACTTGTGATGCGGCTCGGCTCTGTCGCGACGCGAAACTGTCGCGATGTTTCGCTGCAAGGCATCGTGACGAGAGCGTCGAGAGCCGACGCTGCGGACTCCATGCCGCCGAGTCGTCAGCGGCCGAGAGCCTTGCGCAGCTCCTGCTTGTTCATCGACGACCGCCCGTCGATGTTGCGCTTCTTCGCCTCCGCGTACAGCTGATCCTTCGTCGGTCCCTGCGCGCCGGTGTGCGAGCGTTCCCCGCCACGCTGCGGGGCCGACTTCTTGTCCTGTGTGGAGGTCTTGCCGGCCGACTTCGATTCGCCCGACCGGGCGCGTTCCTTGTTGACGGTGCGCGCAGCGATCTCTTTCGCCCGGCCCTTCGAAGCACCACGCTCTTCGGCGCTCTCCTTGATGTGCTCATACTGCCGTTCCCGCTTGGGACTTGAACCTGTGGGCATCGTCTGCCTCCTTGCCCCTCAAGCGACGTCTATGTGTCGAGTACCCGAAACGTCGCGGGTCATCGGCATCAAGAACACGCCACGGCGCCTGGGGCGCAACAGCAGGCCAACAGCGGTCCTGGAGGGCCCGGAGCTCTCATAGGCTATCCAGGGCGCCGCGCGTGAGTCTGATCGCCATCTCGCACGTGAGGTGAACGAGCGTCAGATCAGCGTCCATGGCCGGAATGAGCGGGCACTACGTGCACTCGCATGTCTCCGTCACGCACCCCTGGGCCACTCGAGCGGAGCCCACACACATCCTGGTGAGGAGCGTCGTCATGGGGGTGCCCGTGTGCAACCCGTCGGACGGTGGCCAGGAATCCTGCGCTGGCTCAGGCGGTCATCACCAATAGTGCCGCCTGCCACCCACAGAGTGACCAACAGCTCCGAGGACCCACAGGATGGCGCCTATCACCAACAGGACAACCCCGATGGTCCACAGTATGGAAATTCCAGTCACAAATCCGATGACAAGCAGGATGACACCGAGGATGACCATCAGCCTCTCCAATCCCAGACAGACACTTTCAATTATGCGCCTCTCTACGATTCGGGGCTGGATGTCATCCAGTGGAGCAAATCGCTTCAGCTATGAAGTCATTGCACTTGCGGAATCTGAGGCGGCAGGTGCGTTGTCGCAGCGACACGAACGAAGCGAAGGAAGCGTTCGTCCATGCGTTGTGTTCCTGGCGACGAGCAGTCTGCGGCACCCGACAACGGAGCGTCTCGCGACCGATGCCGTCCGAGCTTGCTCTGAGTTATTGGTGCCGCGACGGGAGATGCGGGGTGATGCAGCGCGAGCGGAGCCATCGACGTCAGGCGACGTACGTCTTCACACTAGGTCGCCAGACGCTCGCCAGCAGCACGACGCAGCCGTCGCCGACGCCTGTCCTGCTGGGCGTACGTGACGCCTAACGGCATTTCCACATGGGCAAGTTGGCCTGCGATCCGTGCGAACCGCTCGACCACATGCGAAACCCACCTACCCGCCGGTGGGTGGGCTCTGCGGGACAGATTTCAGGCGCCTCCGCGGCCGTGGAAGCCTGGCGGCAGCTGGACAGATGCCGAGCATGCGCGGCTTCATGCTGTCACTGATGCTTTCGCCGGCCGCACCGAGGGCATCTGTGAACGCTGTGGTGGGGACGGCTCACTGCGTGGGAGCCGACGGGCCCACCTCGTGCTGTGTGATCGTTTGCGAGAACGCTCGTTTCGGAGCACAGACTCTGACGGGTGCTGGTTGCTCGTCAATCGGGCATAGGGCGGCGGCCTGCGCCGTGCTGACGTTCGGGGGGCCAGGGCACTCTGCCACCACTGCACGACTCAGTGAGAAGAGCAGTGGTGGGATACCCGCCACCGTATGCGAATCGACAACAACGGTCGCCGGTGGTTACAGGCCCGGGCAAATGACTCATCGATCTGTACGTCGTGGCGCTTCTCCGCACCGCCCTGTGCCTGCCACGCGATATCGTGCGGCAGGCTCACAGGTAGTCTTCATCAACCGCGGAAGATGTCCTTCCCCTTCTCCTTGGCCTGGCGTGCATCCCCCTTGGCCTTCTCCGCGCGACCCTTAGCGGTCATCTCTTCATTGCCTATCGCGCGCCCGGTCGTTTCCTTCACCTTTCCCTTCACTTGCTCCTTCTTGGCTTTGGCCTTCTGGTTCCCAGCCACAGCGCGCTCCCGTCCCAACCCCGTCAAGGGAGTTGTCCTTCTCTGCACCTAACCGCAAAGTACCCCTCATAGCTATTGTCAAGCCCACCGTGGTGGCTTTTACACAGAAATTCAAAAAATGGAGTTCGTACCACTACGCTGAGCCAACGACCGTGCGACGCAGACCGGCCGTCGCCTCGCCTTATGCCGATTGCCCGGGATCACGGGCGAGGGTTGATGCGCCGTCCAGCATGGTCGGACACCGCCGGCCACCGAAGGGCGCTGAGAGCTACCGCTCCACCCAAATGTGCTGCGCCGCCGGACCCAGGAAAGATGTCCGGGCCGGTGACGCGCGAACGCGCAGACGGCCTAGTACTCCAGCCGTACTTCTCCATTACTGCTAGTCAACGGCATGGGTCTGGGGAGTGTAGCGGGGTGGGTTTGGGCGATCCTGGCGGACCGTCTCGCGAACGTGTGACCGCGCCACATTTAATGTGACCGCGCCGCATGTAGTGACAACAGACCGAGCAGTCCGTAGACGTGATCAACGGCGTGCCCACGAGCGTCTGGGGCCGTGAACTTGAGAATCTGTTCCTGCGGTTCGGATCCTGTTTCGTCCGGGTAGAGCCACAACGCCGGAAGCCGGATTACGTGCGTGGGCTGCTGGGCCCGGTGGGGCGCAAGAACGGCTGACAGCTCGCCGAGTACGCCGGTCATGCCACCCCGGACGGGCTTCAGCACGACTGGGCCGCCGCCCGGCTGCCCGCCGTCTGGGAGTTCGACGGCGACGAACCCACCCGGCAACGCCGGCAGCCCCGGGTGACCGGGCAGGCTTCCGGGGCTGCCGGCCCAGGTGGCGTGGTGCGGGGCCCCGGGGGAAGGCCCGCCGCGCCACGCCGGTCTATCGGGTCGGCCACGGACAGTGGCTCACGAGCATGTTCCACTCCTGGTCGACCTGACTGGGCACGACACGCCCCGCCGCGGTCCACCGGGCTGCCAGCGCCGTGTAGATCGGCTCGTTCGCCGGGGGGCACAACGGCTTCACCCGAGCGGACGGGCGGGGCGCTGGCGGGCACCGGCCGCAGCGTCGTGGGCATCGTCCCACCAACGCGCGAGGCCGCTTGAGGTCACCGGCCCTGGTTGCCGCGCTGGGCGAGGGCGGCACGGGCCTGCCCGTCGTCGAGCAGCAGGGAGAACTCCGGACAGGGCGATGCGCTGCACGTCCTCTGCGGTGAGCGGCTCGTCGCCACTGCGGCGGGCGTGAGCGAGCTCGGCCGCCCCCAGGGCAAGCAGTTCCTCGCGCACGTGCTGCTCGTGGGGGTGGTCGTTGTGGAGGGCGGCCAGGACCTGGCGCCACAGGCCGCTCATGCTCCCCGCCTGTCACGTGGCGCGGGGAGGGCCGGGGCGCTGGCGTCCTGCGGACTCTCCACCTGGTCGTCCTCGTCGTGGTGCACCTCGAAGGGGCCAGGCATTTCGAGGAAGGCGCCGAGAACGGGAGCGCCCTTCGCGCGAAACGGCGGATCGTGGATCACGTTCGTCCAGGTCAGGACTGCGGGCGGCACCTCCGCGGCCCTGCAAAGGGGTGCCGGCCTCGGTGAGGATGTAGTGCACGAACCCATACGACCTGCCGGTGCTCTCGGCGAGGATGCGGACGGTGGCACCGCCGTCGTACGCGGTCTTGAGTGACGAGGTACCGCGCCCGCCAAGGACCACGCTGCACGCAGCGTGGCAAGGGGCGTGGGGCCCGCTCGACCGGCTGACGTTGCGGCGCCAAACCTCCTGCCCAAGGCGTATTGCTTTTGATTACAAACCAAGCTATATGGGATTTATAGGGCACGGCCGCACGGTGAGAGGGGGTACTCCCGTTGGTGCTGTTACGTTCCAGGCCCTCCGCAGACTCGATCGGCTCGCCGACGGGGCACCCGCAAAGGCCGGGTGCCGCCGTGACGCTTGCGGCGCTGGACCGGGAGGTCACCGCGTGCAGGATGGCCGCCGCGTGGGCGGAGGCCATCCGCTGACGTCGCCCGCGGGCCCTCAGCCGCCCGCGACGGTGGGCGTTCCCGACACAGGCTGAGGGGGTGAAGTTGATGGACTGGCTGAGAGTGTCGTCCCGTCGCCACGGTGGATGGACGGTCGTCGAGGTGAGCGGTGAGCTCGACATCGCTACCCAGAACCAGCTCGGCGACCACCTCGAAGAGGTCATCGCCGAGCGCACCCCGGCACAGGTCGTTGTGGACATGTCCGGGTTGGACTTCTGCGATGCGAGCGGCCTGAGCGTCCTGGTCGCCGCGCACCACGCGGCCAAGGACCGTCAGGGCCAGCTGCGCCTGGTATGCCCGCAGCGGCGCATCCGGCGCCTCCTGCACATCACGGACTTGACCGACGTGATGCCCGTCGTCGACACCGTCGCCCAAGCCACCGCTACGGTGAAGGAAGGCGAGAAGGAGGTGCTCCGACCATGGCCCGGCTTACGGCCCGAGGTGACGAGTTGATCGTCAGACTGACCTGGTGGGAGAAGATCGTCGCACGCCGAGGCGACGTCAAGGTGCCACTCTCCGCGGTGACAAAGGCGACCGTTGAGCCCTCCTGGCGCCCCGTCCTGCGCGGCACACCCGGCCAGGGCATGTGGATCCCAGGCGCACTCTGCCTCGGTGTCCGGGAGCACGCGGGAACGCAGGATTTCGTCGCGATCCGCCCCCGCAAACTCCCGGCGACCTGCATCGATCTCCACTCAACGGCCTCGCCGTTCGCCCGTATCGTCATCTCAGACCGGGTCCCCCAGGCGACAGCGGCCCTGGTGCGCACCACCCTGAACCGGCTCACCGACGACTCCGGCCGACTGAACGTCCCCACCGCGCCGGCGCCCAAGCCCGCCTGGCTTCCCGGGAGCTCGCCCTCGCCGTGTCCGTCGGCCGGCCCCTGAGCTGAGCCCCGGCCCTACCGGACCGCCGCGAAGCCGACCGCCCCGCGGAGCGGTCAGCGGTTCAGCGGTTCAGCGGTTCAGCGGTTCAGCGGTTCAGCGGTGACAAGCATGTGGGCCTCGGACGGACGCCTATTGGACCGCGCGCCCAAGGATGGATCGGCTACACCACATGGCGGGACGCCATCTACACCTGTCGCCGTCCAGCCTGTGTTGGCGCCGGTTTGTGCTGGACGGATGTTTGACGTCCTCCCTGCACGCGAGGCCTCCCGAAAGATCGGCGCCGTCCCGTGCTGCCGGGCGTCAACACCCGTCGAAAGATGGCTCGTCGGTGTTGGTGATGCGAGCCCGGCGGCTCCGAAACCGGCGTGGGCCTCGCGGCTGACGCGCACGCAGCTGCAGGCTGTACTCAAGCGCGCCGGCCGCCAACGCGGCATCGAGACCGAGGCCGACCGGCCCCGGGAGATCCTCCGCGCCAACTGGGCGCACCAGCCATCGCTGGTGGAGGACGCGCTCCGCAAGCAGATGCTCGCGCTCTTGGTCCAATTGGAGGCCGCCTGCACCGTCCCAGCGAGACCGTCTGATCGAGATCCGCGACAACCTGCTCGATCGGATCGCCGAAGCTCAGCGCGAAGGCTGAATCGGAGAGGTCGAGGGCTTGGAGGTCAGCCTGGCCAGCGCCGAGGAGAAGCCGGCCCAGCTCCATAAGCCAACCACCGTGAACCTCGGCATGCCCGATCTCAGCCGAATCGCCGGGCGCACGGTCACTACCAATCCGGGTGACCTCTCGCCAGCAGGCAGTAGTTTCAGAGAAAGCCGCCAACCACGACGACCGCAACGAGGCTCACCTTGGTCGTCCCACCGGATCGGAGAAAGATGCAGCCCGGACAGCATGAAGAGGTGACCGACGCCGCAGAGCTTCCGGCACGGCTGCAGAACGTTTACTGGATTGGTGGCGGGAGTGGTGCAGGCAAGTCGACCATCGCACGCCGACTCGCCGATCGCTACGGCTGGCGCCTCTACGCAACCGACGACGTGATGCATGATCACGCGATGCGGACCACCCCCGAAGAGGCCCCCCACCTGCACAAGTTCATGGCCATGGACATGGACGAGCGATGGGTGAGCCGGACTCCGGAGGTCATGCTTGAGACCTTCCACTGGTTTCAAGGCGAGGGCTTCGGCCTGATCATTCAAGATCTCCTTCGCCTGCCGCAGGAGCCATGCGTCATCGTCGAGGGATTTCGGCTGCTGCCGCACCTCGTGAAACCTCTGCTTGCTGCTCCTGAGCACGCACTCTGGCTTCTTCCCACACCCGATTTCCGCCAGGCCGCCATCCGAAGTCGGTCGTTACCAGGGCAAGGGTTTGCATGGAAGACCAGCGATCCCGCAAAGGCTGGCCGCAACATTGCGGAACGTGACCACATGTTCACAATACGCCTAGAGGAGGAAACCGAGCGTCTCCAACTGCACACCATCCACGTCGAGACCACGATGACCGAAGACGATCTCACTGAGCAGGTGACCACCGCGTTCGGACTCTGACGTCGGCTGACCCAACCCCATGCGAGCTTTAGTTCGGAGAAGGATTGCTCTGCGCCTTGTTTAACCCGGACTCTCCAGGAATGCCCGCACCCCAGCGGTTACCCCAAGGCCGATTACATGCCCCCCGGCCGCGCACCTGGCGCTAACGTAACCGTCGCGCCTGGCGTGGAAGCCGAAGGAGTCCACCCGCGCCAGGAAGGTCCAATTGCTCGGCTTCGACCCGTTCGAGGAGTGGATGCCGGATGCCGGACCCGTGGATTGGCATGGACTTCACCGAGGACGAGCCAGAGCTGGGGCCGGAGGGCTTCCTGTGACGGCCCTGACGCGAACGGCGTCCTCTGGCGCGACAGGCATGCCTCTCAGCCCCTAACGTCGACGCAGGACGTCTGTACGCGACGTGCCTACGGCCCCGCGCTGCCACGCCAACCGCGCGCGGGGCCCCAACGGCTCCTGGGGCCCGTTCCCGAGGGCGGGCCTCAGGGCAGTTCTTGCGCAGCGTAGGCCAGCGCGCATCCCCGGCTCGACCGCCGCAGGCTGGCCAGGTGGAGTACGGCCTTCGCCGTAGCGGACCGCCTGCGAATGGGGAGCGGATCACTCTCCATCCCCGCCCCGCGCGATCAATCACCGGTCTTGCCGGATATTACGTTCGCGGCCACGGAAGTCACCAGGATGGTGCGAGTGCCACGGCCGTCCGTCGTGGCCCGCCGTCAGATCAAGATGCGGAGCCACTTCCCGATCAGCGTCACCACGACGCCTCCAGCGGTGTAGGCGGCGCCCAGCAGCGCGTGCCAGACGCCCTTTTCGTCTCCTCAACGAACCTGAACATCTAATTCGCCCCGGATATCGGCCGGTTGGTTACCTCCTGGTGTCCGAGCCGGATTCCGAGACCTTGGCTCATCAGCGGATGACGGCTTGTTCCAACAGGTCTTGGAGGGCGCGCTGTTGCTCAGGTGTGAGTCCGGCCAGCGGCGAGTCCTGGGCGAGGAGTTCGAGGAGCCGTTCACGGAGGGCCGCGCCCTCCTCGGTGAGGATGAGGTGCTTTGCGCGGCGGTCGGTGGGGTGGGCGCGGCGCTCGACCAGGCCGAGCTTCTCGACCTTGTCGATGACGAAGGTGGCGTTGGAGGGCTCGCAGCTCATGCGTTCGGCGAGCTCTCGCATGGTCATGGGCCCGGTCATCTCCCGCAGCGCAGTCGCCTGGGCCGGGGTGAGGCCGAGCGCGACGGCACGGACGCGTACGTGATTGGCGATCTGCTGGGCAAGTGCGCCCACCAGACCGCAGATCTCCCGCTCGGCGATGGCGTGCGGTTCCGGAAGCGTCGTCATCACCCCACCCTAGCAAGTTCATCAAGTCAGAATAATTAGAGCTTGAATGATTTGAGCTTGACGCATATGGTGACGCCGTCGCTGAGACCCACGGAGACGACACGACGCCGCACCAGGAGAGGAAGAACCATGGCGAACTCTGCACTGGACCGCACCGACCGGTTGCGCAGGCCGGCAAGAATCCGCTCGCTGCAACTGGGCGACACGAAGGTCTCGTACGTACCGGACGGCGATGTACGGCTCCGGCCACGGGCCCTGTTCCCGGACACCACCGATGAGGTGTGGGCTGCCCACCCGGAACTTCTGGACGCCTCGGGCCATCTCGTGGCAAGTATCGGCGCCCTGCTGGTGGAGCACGGTGATCGCGCCCTGCTGATCGATGCAGGTTTCGGACCGCAGAGGCTCCCCGCGGCTCCGGAGGGCCCGCGCGGCGTCATTCATGGGGGCGCGCTCCTGGAGAGCCTGGCCCAGCTCGGCCGTGGGTCGGAAACGGTCGAGGCAATCGCATTCACCCACCTCCACCCCGACCACCTGGGCTGGGCCTGGCATCCTGCCCCGGGCGGTGCTCGGCCCGCCTTCGCCCATGCCGACTACCTGGTGTCCGCGCCAGAATGGGCCCAGCGCGACCTGCTGAAGGAGCAGGGCATGACCGCAGAGGTCACAGCCCTGGCGCCGCTGGTGCGTCCCGTGGCGGACGGACAGGAGATCTTCCCGGGCGTACACGCGCGGATATCCGCAGGTCACACGGCCGGGCACGCCGAGTACGTCATCACTTCGGGCGGGCGGCGACTGATCGCCTTCGGCGATTCCCTGCACTCGCCGATCCAGGTTGACCACCCTGAATGGTCCTCGGCCTTCGATCACGACCCCGTGGGGGCCGCCGATCACCGCCGCCGTCTCGTCGTCGAACTGGAAGAGCCCGACACAATCGGCTTCGGCGGCCACTTCGCCGACGCGGTCTTCGGACAGGTCCGGCAGAGCGACAGCGGCCCTGCCTGGCGCCCCCTGGACGCCCGCCCCAAGGGTGATGACCAGTGACGACAGCGATCGCGCGCTGCTCGTGGATTCGCGCGCTCCGGGACGACGATGCGGGTGAACCACACCTACGGACGCGGCGGCGCGCTCGCCTACCTGCCCGCCTACGACGTCCACCGCGCGAAGGTGTTCGGCCGCTGCGAGGAGACCACCGGCATCGACCCGTTCATGAACCTGGTCGCCCAGGTCATGAGCCAGGAGCTCTACGCCAGAGACAAGCGGGGGATCAACATGCCGTGGATCAGGGGGAGTTCGCCGCAGTGGTCGAGCCACGGGCCGCGGGTGGCCAGGCGTGGGTGCATCCGGTCCCAGGCGAGCGGCCGTCCCGTAGTGGTTGGTGTCGCAGGCGGTGGTCCGGTCGGGGGTGTGCCAGGAGTCGGGCTTGGAGAAGGTGAGGACGCCGCCATGCATGCGGGGCTGCCCGCCGTGCGGGGTGGAGAGGCGAGGGGCTGCGTCGCGGAGCATGACCCCGGTCCGAGCGAAGCCGGCCGACCAGTTCGACGGGCAGATCCGCCAGGACGAAGGCGAGGCGGGTGACGTCGTAGCCGGCGTCCATCACGACGAGGATGTCCGCGTCACCGGGCTTCCACTGCCTGGCGTGGATGAGGCGGGGGACGACATCGCGGAGCTGGGTAGCGGCCACCGCGGTGGCATCGTCGGCCGGCCCCAGCCTGATCGCGTCGCGCAGGGCGGTCCAGGAGGTGCGTCCCGATTCCAGGGCGGCGACGAAAGGATAGAGCCATCCCGGGATGAACTGATCCGAGCCGCGGCCGCGGCCGTAGACGTGGCAGAACAGCAGGTCCGGGCTGGTCGGGGCATCGGGTCGCAGCCAGTTGCTCACATCGACCGCGAGAACGATCCGCCCGTCTGCCGCACGCGGCACCGGCGTTGCGGCGAGGAGTCTGCACAGGCGGCGGGGTTCCAGCCAGCCGTGGTTGACCGCGTCGTACATCGCCCCGTGCCCACGCCGGTGCTCGGCCGTCAGCGTGAGCCCGACCAGCGACGTCACCGGACCGTCCGCGCACAGCACCGCGTCGGTCAGCTCGAAGAGCGAGTCCGCCCGCTGGTAGAGGCAGTCGTAGAACTCGATACGAAAGTGGGACAGCACGCCCAACGCGGCGTCTGCGGGACCTGCAGGAGCCAGACTCTTCACAGCGGCCGTTCCTTCACGCGACGTTGCTCGACACCTCGAAGCGTGAAGAACGGCCGTCCTGCTGTCTCAGGAAGAAGCCGAGATCAACAGGTCGGGTGAACCGGCGAGGTTAAACAAAAAGCTTAGAGCTTCCTTGTCATGAACTTACTGTTCGGGTCGGTCTGGTAGTCAGCGAACGGTTCGCAGTGGACGAACCCGAACTTCTCGTACAGCTTCCTAGCTGGCAGGAAGAACTCGGCCGTGCCCGTCTCCAGGCTCAGCCTCGTGAAACCCATCCGCTTGGCCTCGGTGATGATGTGCTCCAGCAGCAGGGACGCGATCCCGCTCCGCTCCCGCGCCGGCATGGTACGCATCGACTTCAGCTCCGCGTGCCCCCCGTCCAGCCTCTTGATCGCACCGCAGCCCACCAGGGTGTCACCATCCCTCACTGACCAGAACGTGACCTCGGGCTTGCGGAGGGCATCGAGATCAACGGCGTGCTTGCTCTCCGGAGGCGTGATGGACCGCATCTGCTGGACATGCTCATCGAGAAAGCCGACGATCTCAGGGCCGGATAGGTCGTCTACCACGATCTTCACTTTGGTTTCTCCTTCTGCAGGTCACTCGGTGCCACGGGTGCCGCTTCGCCCGTCAGTTGGAGACTTTCGGCGGCCGATACGTGTCATGGCGCTGAAACGAGTAGGTGAATGGCGAGCGCCGTGATCAGGGTGCTGGAGGCCATGGCGGTGATGAGTCGCCCGTGACTGCCGGCCAGAGTTCGGCCGAGTAATGCTCCGCCGCCGGCGAGAAGCAGTTGCCAACTGGCGGATGCTGCGAAGGCGGCGAGGACGAATAGGACCTGTTCCAGGCGGTCTGGAGCCGTCGCGGTCTGGCTGCCGAGCACGAGTGCCGCGAAGTAGATCATGGTCATGGGGTTAATCATCGTAATTCCCAGCAGCCCCATATAGGCCCGTGCGGGGCTGAGGGGGACCTCACCGGCCCGAGCTGCCGTCTGCCGCCTACGATGCCGACGGATTGCCGCCGCGCCGCTGCGCGCCGCCAGTGCGATGAGCACCAAGGCCGAGACCCATCGCAGCGGAAGGGCGATCGGCTCGATGACGGGGATGAGCGCGGAGCCTCCAAGCACGGCAATCAGCGCGTAGAGGCCGTCGGCGGTTGCGACACCCAGTGCAGCACAAGCACCGATCTTCAGAGACGTCCGGGCTGCCAGAGCTACAAGGTAGGTCGCGACCGCTCCCACAGGCACGGCGATGCCGTAGCCAGCAAGGAGTCCCGCGACCAGGGCGGCGATCACGAGTGCGCGAGCGTCGGCTTCCACAGTCGGCCGGGCTGCTGCTGGACTCGCGCCGAACGGGCGGTCGAGGTCAGCGGCATGAAGGCGGTGATCGTGGTCATGGGTAGATCTTGTGGGCATCGCGGCCGCCGGGACAACTCAATTTCGAGAGCGGCGTTGTCGGCAATGATCGCTGTATCTCATGGCACCGACGCCGGCCGTCAGCGCCGCCGCAGGTCAGCGCCGATGGCGAGGGAGCAAGGTGAGCAGACCTGGGGAACGGGTTAGCGGCGGTGAGGATTTTCAAGGCTCTGACCGGAGTTCCGTGAAGCCGCAGGCCAGCGTGGGAATGCCGGAAGGATTCAGCAAGGGACTTCTCAGGGGGTGTGGAGGTCTGGCTCCACCGGCTGACGTTCGCGCATCTGCCGCTCGGGACGCACGATCGGGGGTCCACGGTCATCGCGACCTGGCGCGGCCGGTCGCTGTGCCGCGGGCACGAGGTGCCCGTGCCCGCGTCCCCCGAGCCGGTCCCCGACTGGTGCCGATGACCCAACCCCTGTTGCTTGCCCCCGAGTTGGGGCAAGCCTCGCAGGCGTCGAGCAGCATCGGATCGCTGCTGCGTCCGCTTCGCTGAATGCCCTCTGAGAGAGCACCATCAATCTCCCCAGGCTCTGCACGGCCTCGTTCGCCATGCCGGCGACCGGGGCCTCCTTGTCGCCCGCCCTTGCCGGCGGGCGTATGCCGCCGTCCGGGAGTCTGCCCGACCGCGCGGTGTCCTTGCCCTCCAACTGCCATGCCCCGATTCCGCATGCCCCGACGAAGGAGACCGCCCACGCCTCTTCCCAGCCCGCGCACTCGATGACCGGGGCGTCGACGGACGCCCCCATACGCCAACCGCGGCACCGCAGGATCAAAGTGCTGCTGTGGCGGGCATCGCCCTGCGCGGCCTCGGCCGCAGGCGCCGGCCTTGCCATGCTCGGCGTGGACTGGCTTCACGCCTTGCCTCGTGCGCGCTCGGCCGACCGCTCGACCGAGGGCGCCATCAGCCCTGCGACAAGGAACGACACGACCGTCGCCGCCTGCGGGTAGGGCGATGCGGCCGTGGGCAGCCCAGACAGCGGCCGCCCGTACGTCTCCAGCACAAGGGCTTCCCGTCGCGGGTCTGCCGGCGGACGACCTGGGCGACGACATGGAAGAGCCCCGCGGACCTCGGGATCCGCGCTCGCGATCGCCCTCGGAGGGCGCCACCGCAAGCAGAGCGATGACCTGGCCGTTCGGCCGCTGGTATTGCCGGATGCTGAGGTGAGTCAACTCGGTGAGCGGTAGCCGCTCTGTCCGGGTCGCCGGCGGGCAGGCCATGTAGTCGTGCCGTTCGTGGATCATGAATGCCCGGCCGGTGAGCTGGTCGAAGGCGTGCACGATCGGCTGGTAGGCGGTGCCTTGGCCGTGAGAACCGGATCGAAGTCGGATATTCGGTGTCTGCCCGCCTCATGAGGACGCAAGATGGTGCGCATGACTTTGGCCACCCCCATACTGCACACCGCTCGCCTGCGACTGCGCCCCTTCACCGACACCGACGCAGACCCCCTCTTCGCGCTGCACAACAGCAGCCACGTGATGCGCTACTGGGATTCCCCGCCGTGGAACGAGCGGGCCCGCGCCCATCGCTTCATCGCGATGTGCCGGAAGATGGCGGACGAAGGCACCGGGGCACGGGTGGCCATCGACCGTGCCTCTGACGGTGCCTTCGTCGGCTGGTGCGGTGTGACCGAATGGAACCCGGACTACCGCAGCGCATCGTTGGGCTACTGCCTCGACGATGCGATGTGGGGCCACGGCTACGCGACGGAGACCGCGCACGCCGTGCTGCAATGGGCATTCGACACACTGGACCTGAATCGGGTTCAGGCCGAGACCGATACGCGCAACCTGGCATCTGCCCGGGTCCTGGAGAAGATCGGATTCGTGCGTGAAGGGACGTTGCGGGAGGACTGCGTCGTGAACGGCGAGGTATCCGACTCGTGGGTATTCGGATTGATCAGGCGAGAGTGGCGGCCGTCGCCGCTCTCAGTTCCAGCCCGCTAAGCGGATGTTAGTCCCTTTCCGGTAGCGGTCTCGTCCGGGTTGAGTGAGGAAGCCCTGGCGGACGAGGCAGCCGAGGCGGCTGCGGGTGACGTTGACGGTCGCCTCGTCGGCGGGCATGCCGAGGATTTCGTGCAGCTCACGGGCTCGGGATGTCTGGCCGGGGCGCTGGCTGAAGGCGTACACGATGGCCTGGTAGGCGGTGGTCGACTCTGCCGGTTCGGAGTCTTCTTCGGCCGGTGCGAGTTCGGTGATGCCCTTCCGGGTGGTGGCGCCAGGTCCGCGAGTCGCGCTTCGGTCCCGGCCAGGATCGCGGTCAAGTGCTCGATCTGGCCGCGTAGTTCACCGGCCCGGTCCGTGGTCTCGACGTGCTGGGCCTGGAGGTTGGCCAGGAGCTCGGTGACGTTCACGCGGCCAGCTTGAGGATGTCACGCCAGGTGGGGGCGGATGTGGTGAGGCGGCGGGCCATGTTCGCGATGGAGGCAAAGTAGACGCGTGGGGCGAAAGTCTCAGGTCGGTGGTCTCGCGGGCCAGGGCGGCGGTGCAGCATCAGCGTGCCGTTGACCTGCTCCACGATCCACCTCTTCGGCTGCGGGACGAAGCCCGGGCCCTGGTCTTGGGGGTTGCGGCGGACGACCTCGACGTCGATGTCCAACAACGCGCCGTGGATGATGACTTGATCCTTGAATCCCTGGTCCACCAGGGCCTTCTCCAGGCGCGTCCCGCACCGCGTCGCCGCATGGTCGAGCACGGCGGCGCCGGCGGCGTTGTCGTGGGCGGATGCGGCCAGCACCACGACGCCGATGATCAGCCCCAGAACGTCGACGGCCAGTGCTCGCTTGCGCCCCGAGTCTTCTTGTTGCCGTCCAGTCCCGTCGTGGTCTTCGGGACACCCGCGGCCGCGCGGGTGGACTGGGTGCCGGTGATCACGCGAGACGGGTCCTCTAATCGCCGGGCCCTCTCCCGTAACTGACAGTGTCTTCGGTTCCTGGATCCGCTGGTCTAACCCGCCCTCGCGCCCCAGGCCGAAGAAGTAGAACACCGCCGACCAGGTCGGCAAGTCGTGGGGCAGATATCGCCACTGACAGCCCGTCCGGTTCTGATAGAGGATCGCGTTGACGACTTCCCTCAGGTCGCAGGATCCCGGATCTCCGGTCGCTCACCGCGCCACCCGGTCCTGCTTCCAGGCCGTGATCATCGGCTCGATCAACGCCCACTGCTCGTTTGCTGAGTCGCTCGGGTACGGCCCTCGCTCCATACCCGCATCTCAACCTGGACAGGCCCAGCAGACGACCTGCACGGCGATCAGTCCCAGGACCGAGCAATCACGAACCGAGGAAGACCGGACTTAACGTCCACTGAGGGCCTGGGTCAGCAGCCGGTTGCCTTCGCCTCGATCACGAAGCTCTTGGGAGTGTCCCGGACCACGATCTACAAGTGCGTACCCGAACTCGCCGCCGGACGGGACTCTCTGATCACCGGCCCCACCCCGGCACTGCCCGCTCCTCGCGCCTGACCCGCGCAAGAACGGCCCCTCAGCCGAGGGGCCGTTCGTCGTTTCTCCCTGCGAGTAGCAACTGTGGTCCGCTACTCCTGGGCTCCCTGACGTAGGACTGCCGCATGAGCGCGGGCTTCGTCAGCCTGTTGTGCGCACTCCGGGCGCCGGTCCTCGACGGCGATACGTTCCAGCAACGCCGCCTTGCGTTCGATGACGGCTGCGCGTTCGCCTGGTTCGGCATCGAGAGCGCGCAGAGGCTGCACCGGACGTCGTCGGCGAGGACGTGCTGCGGCCGGGCGGGCGGGCGGGTTGTCGTCGCGGAATTCCGCCCGCCGCGGGGCGGGTTCGCCCGCCATGCGGCGTCCAGCGTTGTCCTCGGAGGTAGCCATCCCCGGCTATCCGCGGGCGGTGCTGCCACCGGAACCGAAGCTGATATCGCTCGCGCCGGATCCGACGTTGATGCCACCTGTGCCGGCACTGATGGTGTTGCCTGCCCCCATGCCGGCGGAGCCGCCCGGGTTGGGTTGTGCGGGGACCGTGTGCACGGAGACCTGTGTCGGCCCGGTCCGTACCGACACCTGCGGCGTGGTCGGTGTGGTGCCGCGTGGCGCCGTGATGGTGACGCGCAGCGGTGTCTTCGGCAGGAAGACGTGGACGCGGTTGTTGTCGACGTTGAACCGGTGGGCTCGGCGGAATTCGACGTGCTTGACGAAGTGGTGCCGGAAGAAGTCGTGGTGCCGGCGGACGTCACACCGCACGATCTTGCGGATGACGATGAGTCGGCCGTGGTCCTTCTTCACGATGATGACGACCGTCCGGTGGCCGAAGCGGCAGAACTCGTGACTCCGCTCGACGACCACGATCACCCGGTGCCCCTTGGGGTCCGGGGTGGCGGCGGCCGGACCGGCCAGGGCAACACCCGCGGTACTGGCGATGGCGCTCGCCACCACGACGGCGGCACCACGACGAAGGATGGGGGCGCTCATGGTTGCGGCCCTCCTTAGTTGAACTTCGCTGCAGAGGAATAGCTGTGGCGGAATATGAGACGAAGTAGCCGCGCGCCCACCTCAGCCGTCTCGCTACCGAGGGGGTTTTCGTCCCATCCGCGGCCTTGTGCGGATCGTTCGGCCACTCGCCCCACCGCGCAGGGGACTTGGACTGTAGCCCGTAATGGATGTGTCTATGGATATACGCTGCTGCCACGAAATAAGTTCATGATTCATTCGAAGCAGAAGTGAAGTCGGCCCGGCTTCATGACCGATCATGAACCGTTTGCCAGCCCGTCGCGTATACCCCACATGAGGCTGGCTCGTCGGCCCTGGCGGACGCCCAGCGGCCCCAGCCCAACAGTTCCCGTCGGCGTGCACGGCCCCATCGGAGTCCCACCCGCAGGCACCTGCGCGGCGTTGGTCTGCCGTCGGCGGTGCCTGGTCAGGAGGTCTGATGTCTTCCCGTTCCGCCGCCGCAACGCCGGCAGGGGTTGCCGTCTGCTGCGCGCTACTCAGCGCCGTGGTCCACCTCGTCATCGCCCCCGAGCACCTTGCGGAGACGTTGTACATAGGAATCCTGTTCATTGCCGGCGGCGTGGCGCTGCTCGTCACTGCCGGCGCCCTGGCGCTACGGAACTCCGTAACGGCATGGTGGGCCGGCGCCCTGGTCAGCGGTGGCATGATCCTTGGCTTCGCCCTCTCGCGCACCACCGGGCTGCCCGGTTACCACGAACAGGGCTGGGACCCCCCGTACGGAGTTTTGTCGATCACCGCTGAAGGCATGTATCTGGTCGCCTTCTTCGCCTGGTACGGCACTCGGTCGGCGCACGCCCCCTTCGCCCCGTTCCGAAGGAAGGTGCCCGTGGGCAGATGACAGCGCCGCAGGAACCGAAGGTGATGGTCCCCCGGCGCCACCAGGGGGAGGGACCGCCTCGGCCCGTGGATGCGGCGGCGGGATCGGGAGAGAATGTGAGGGTGATTTTCCGTGGCCGTCTGGCAATCCGCCGGCCGGGGCGGACCGTATATCAAGGTATGCAGAGGTTCCGGTTCCCGGTCGGCCGCCTCCCGGACGAGGCTCTGCTGTCCGGGCTGGCAACGGGCGACCCCGAGCTCGCCGCCACCTTCGTGCGGCGGTTCCAGCACACCGTCTTCGGCGTCGCCATCGCAGTCCTCGGCGATCCACAACTCGCCGAGGACGTCTCCCAGCAGACGTTCGAGCGGGCGTGGCGGCACGCGCAGATCTACGACTCCCGCCGCGGATCGGTGACGACATGGCTGACGGCCATCGCGCACAACCTCGCTATCGACGTCGCCCGAGCGCGCCGACCGGTGCCCGTGGCCCCTGAAGACCTCGACACGCTCCTCGACGTCGTGACCGACACCGCTACGCCTGAGCAGCTGGCCCTGGCCGACGAAGCATCGGCGGCCCTGCGTACCGCCCTGGCGCAGCTGCCACGCGAACAGGGCCGGGCTCTGGTGATGGCGGGCATCTACGGGATGACGGGCCAGCAGATCGCCGATGTGGAGCAGATCCCGCTGGGCACAGCCAAGACACGGATCAGGTCCGCCATGGGAAAGCTGCGGTCCACGCTCGTGTCTCCGAAGCGAGGCGACCATGGGTAATGACGTGACCTGCGAACAGCTGCGGGAGATCGGCGCCGAGCTGGCTCTGGGCGTCCTCCCGGGCCGTCAGCGGGCCGGGGCAATGGAGCATCTGGACCGCTGCGCGGACTGCCGGGAGTACGTCGAGCAGCTGACCCTCGTCGGCGACGGTCTGCTCGGTCTGCTTCCGGGCAGCGAGCCGCCGGCCGGGTTCGAAACCCGGGTGACGCGGCGGCTGCACCAGGCGGCGACACACGACGACCGCAGCCGCCTGCACGGCCGGGGACTCCTCCCTCGCAAAGGGTTCCGCAGCCGTGCCCGAGTGCGGCTCGCAGCCGCCGCGGCCGCGCTCGCGCTGGCCTTCGGGTTCGGCGGCTGGGCCGTCGGCACGGTCCTTTCGAATGAGGCGGCCGCTCCTTCCCGTCCCGCCGAGATCGGCGCCGGAATGCAGCATGCGCAGCTGACCACGGCAGGACACGGCCAGGAGCCTGTCGGCGAGATCTACCTCCATCGCGGGCCGCCGACCTGGGTCTACATGTCCGTTGACCTCGCGGACGCCGGCAACATGTACGGCGGGAAGGTCTCCTGCGTGCTGGTACACAAGGACGGCAGCACCGTACGCGTCGGTACCTTCACCCTGCACAACGGCTACGGCTACTGGGGAGCCCCGGCCTCCGTGAACCCGACCACGCTCTCCGGCGCCCGCCTGACCTCCCCCGACGGCACGGTGCTCGCCACCGCACATTTCGGGGCAGGGCAGCCCTGACTGTCGGTGCCCTGCTCAACACCGCCGCCGCATCCACCACACAACGCCGATGACGACCGCGCCGGTCGCAGTCGTGGTGAGATCCCGCGCACGAGGCCGAGGCCGGCGCAGCGCTGCGACGCAAGGGCTTCACCGTGGAGTTCGAGCTGCTGTGGGGGAAACTGACACCGGACTGGACCGTCGTCGGTGAGGGCGGCACGCCGGTCGCCTTGGTCGAGGTCCTCACTCACAGCCCGCAGCAGGGAACGTCCGCCCAGATGAAGGCTTGGCGCGCCTTGGTCGAGCGCCTCAAGCAGGTACCGGTCCCCGTCGTCCTGCCGGTGGCCGGTGCCCCCTCACGCCTACTCGACGCCCCCGATGCGCGCACCTCGAAGGAAATCCCTCAGGATCTGCGCCGGGCGCTGCCACCAGCGGCGGACGGATTCCACCGCGAATGCACCCGTGTCGTGGTCGGTCCCGACGCTGACCCAGCCGGTGTTGCGAGCGACGTCGTAAATCCAGTAGGTGATGACCACGGGCTGGTCACGGGTGATGAATGGGTGGCAGTCCACACGGATGGGGGTCTTGCCCGGCCGCCAGATGCGCTCCGGGCCGATCGCGGTTGCCGAGCCATTCGATGGCCTTGCTGTCCGCGCTGATCACCGGCTGGTTCTCTCCGAGGAAGGCCGCGGCGGCGGCGTTGATGTGCGTGAACTGAGCGTCGCGGTCCGGATGACTGGCGCCCGAGTCGATCGGCATGCTGAGCACCCCTTCACTGGGCATGGTTCTGCTCTGCGCTCAGCATGATCAATCAGTCCGGCGGTCGCGGCCCGACACAGCCGCATCACACCCGGATGGCGCCACCTCGAGCGCCAAGCCTCGCCCGACTCGTACCGCCCCGAGCACGCCCTGCAAGCGTCCTCGCTCACGCGCTCACGCGGGCGATCAACCAGGACTCGCCAGACCTCAAGAGCGCGGCGAGCCCCGATCAGACCCAGGCGTCAACGACGATCCTCGGTGTTCGACCTAGCGAGCGAAGGGAAGTCGGATGGCCCTGCCCTCGGTTGAGTGAGCCGCGCGCTGTTGGGCTGAGCTGGGCACAGCGCTGGCAGTGGGTGTGGGGGGCGAGGAGAAGCGGCGCGGCCGATGTGCCCCGACAGTTCGGAGTGCTCATGCCGCAGTGACGTGGGGGCGATGCTCTTGACCTCAGGTGCTCTTCTTCCGAGCGCAGGGAACGAACTCGCAAGGGCAACGGCTGCGTTGGCAGTTACGTTTGATTCTGCGTCAGCCCCTGACGGTGATCCGATCAATCCATACGTTGCTGGCTCATTGAGCTGCCCGTCACGCTGGAGTGACCGCCGCTGCGACTGATACATCCCACGAATGAGCGATCTGCGCCGTAGTCAGTTCCTGCTTCCGAGGAACGCTATGACACTCGAACGAATCACCCGGCGGCTCCGGGCCGCCATGCGTGCGGGCTGCCGGTGTGCTTGCAGGCAGCCTGATTCCGCAATCCGGGGCCTCCGGGACCGCCGCCGCGCCATCAGCGGCCTGGGCACCCGGCGAACACGCCGTCCAGGCCCGTGAGCGCACCTCCGGTTACGCCGCGCTCGGCTGCTCTCGGACGCACGGTGCGGCCCAACCGCCCTCACACACCGAGGGTCGCCGCGCCCTCCTCCCCTCAAGGAAGGCAACATGATGCGCAGACACTTCATGGCCCTGCCCGCAGTCGCGCTCGCGTGGTGCTGTGTCGTCGCCTCCCCCGCGAGCGCGGCGGCGATCTGGGACGGAGATGCCACGCAGGACACCGGCGTGTTCCCGACCGTAGAGTGCAACGCGCCCGGCAGCCTCGTCACGGCCGCGCAGACCGACGGTCACGGAACGGTGTTCCGCTACACCAAGGGCACGACGGAGTGGCGGTGCGAGTCGCGTGGCATCAAAGCCGACGGGTGCAAGTACGTGTTCCAGAACAACGCGACGTACTACCTGGGCTGGGAGAGCAAGGTCGACACCGTCACTCTGCCGAACAGTGGTGACTTCGTCGTCTTCCAGTGGAAGTCGTATCCCGAGGCGGACCAGAACTATCCGCTGCTGATGACGTTCAAGAACGGGGCGATCCACGTCTACTACGTGGCCCCGGGCGAGGTGCGGCACGAGATCTGGTCCGCGCCCGTCGCCGTCCTCGACTGGCACCGCTTCGCGGTGGGGATCCACACGTCGGACTCGACGACGGGCGGCTGGGTGGAGCTGTGGTTCGACGGCGTCAAGCAGACGTTCAACAACGGTGCACAACACTACGTCGGGCGGACGTGGGACAGCGCCAACGAGCCCAAGTGGGGTGTGTACGACCGCGACAACACAACCGACCAGATCATCAACCGAGTCGACAGCCAGAAAGTCGGCACCACATACGGGGACGTCGACTGAAACCCCACACCCGCACCTGCCACACTCGGTTCCAACCAAGCAAGAAGCCCGGTCCGTGCATCCGTCCAGAAGAACCCTCCTGCGCGCCACGGCTCTGACCGGCGCCGCAGTGAGTCTCGCTCTCACCACCACAGCGCCCGCGCACTCCTCCACAGCCCCACCGTCGTCCTCGCCTCGTCCGAGAAGATCGGCACAGCATCACGGTTCCGCGTCCTGCCCGGGAAGACATCAGCGGACTGATCACCGACGCCGCCGACCCCCACCACGCAGTAGTCGAGTTGCTTACAGCACGCGGCGTGGAGCCCTGACAGCCGGCGGAAAACTACGGGCCGAACAGCACGGGATCCCAGGAGATTCAACGCACCAGCCCACCACCTCGGTTCAACCATCCGCAGGAAATACAGGAATTGACAACTGCTCATCTGGGAATCCCGAGGCGCGAAATCAGGGACTCTCCATGAGCCCCATCGCCAGCCGCAGCCCTGCCACTTACCGAGGACCAACGAAACTGCGCACCGCCCGAACAACCTGGTCAGTCAGGACCCGAGTTCAGAACTCTGCAGGTCAAATGGCTGACACGCCACGCATTGTGCGCAGATTCATTGAGCCAACAACCTACCGCCCCACTCAACCAACGTGAACAACACCAGGTCAGGGACACAACGACTCCACAGGCCACTGAACGACGACAGCGCTCTACCGGCGGACCGCCGAGATCAGTCCGCCGGGCCGCTCCTCGCGCTGCGGCGGGGTGCTGATCGGGCGGCCGTAGGCGGCAGCACGCTCACGCAGGGTGTGGCTGCCGGCCTCCCAGCCGTGCCCGGCTAGCCAGCCCACCGGGTCGTCGGGCATCTCCGAGACCCACATGGACGCCGGCGATCCCGGCACGGCGTCCACGCCGAAGCGCTCGATCACGCCGCGCGAGCCCAACGTCAGTCCCATCCGACTGCCTGCCGCCGACCGCGCGCTGATCCGGGCCAGCAGCAGCTCCACCGCGTCCTCGGGCAGATAGATCAGCAGTCCTTCGGCGATCCACACGGTCGGCACCGCCGGGTCGTGCCCTGCGGCGGCCAGCGCGCCTGGCCAGTCCTCACGCAGATCCACCTCGACGGTGATCCGCTCGCAGCGTGCGACGGCCCGCTCCTGGCGCAGCACCGACGCCTTGAAATCCAGCGGCGCGGCGGTGTCGACCTCGAACAGCCGGGTGCCCTCGGGCCAGTCCATCCGAAAGGCCCGGCTGTCCATGCCCGCGCCGAGCAGCACGACCTGCCGGACCCCGGACGCGCAGGCCTCCTGCAACAGGTCGTCGAGGAACCTCGTCCTGATGACGATGGAGAACGCCACGCCCAGCCGGCGGCGTCGCGCGGCCTCGTCACCGGGCAGCGGCGGCGAGGAGAGCCCCCGGCCGCCGGCGGTGGCGAAGGCCTGTGCCAGTGGGTCACGGAACAGCGCGTTCTCCCGCTCGCTCTCCAGCGCCCGCACCCTGGCCACCCCCACCGCCGTGGCCCACACCCCCGACGGCTTCACCTGCTCCTCCTCATCAGCCACCGCGCCAGCCTAGATGACCGATTCCAAGGGAGCCTGATGAGGGTAGAGCCAGGTTCATGCGCGGCCGGCCCGTCATGCTCACACTGACCGCCTACGACCACTAGGGCCTTTCCGATGGATCGCGCAATGGCGTTCATGGATGCGCAGTCGTCCCCGGTAGCTCAGGGCGGCTGGAATGCTCAGGTGCTGAACTGGGCACAGATCTACGACTGCTACGGGGACATCGATCGCGTCCCCGGGCTCCTGACGCAGGCCGAGCGCGACGACGAAGCCGAGGCGTGGGATGAGCTGGGTTACCGGCTGATCCTCGAGACCGACTTGGTGTGCCCCGCCAGCCTTGCCGCACTGCCGCGTCTGATGCGTCTGATGCGTCTGATGCGTCTGATGCGTCTGATGCGTCTGATGCGTCAAGGGTCGGAGAGCGCGAGGGCTCGTGGGCTGGCCGAGGCGATCGTCCGGTGCGCGGCAGGAGGCCACGGCTGCGACGATCTGCTGGCTGGCTGTGCCGAAGCGATCGCGGAGTTCCGTGAGCTGCTGGGGCACCTGCGGTCGCAGCCACACGACTACGCCGCGGCCTTCCGCGACTTGATCGCGGTCGAAGGGCACTACCACTGGAGTGTGGTCCTGGGGGACTTCTCCCTCGGCCCGCCCTCTCCCACAGGCACGCACAAGCATCGCAACGGTCACCGCCGGCGGGACATGACGGCATGGGCCCTACTTCGGGTGGAGACGTACGGCCATCCCGGCAGCCGGCCAAGCCGAGCCGCGCCGATCATCCTTTGGTGCGCAGCCGCCGAACTGCCCGGCACCCCGCACACGCCCGGCCAACCCGCACCCGCCGCACGGGCTTCGGGGGCGACTTCCTTCCACGAAGTCATGTTGCGTCCATCGGCGAGGCCGGCGGCGATGAGGAGTTGAGGGCCGTTGCAGAGGGCGGCGATGGGCCTGCCGGTCTTCGCGAACTGCTGGACGAAGGAGACGGCCTGCGGGTCCTCGCGTAGTGCGGTGGGGGCGAGGCCGCCGGGGATGAACAGGAGGTCGTAGGCATCGACGTTGGCAGTGGCCAGCAGGCGGGTCTCCTGCAATTGCGTCCCGCGGAAGGCGGTCAGGATGGTGCCGCCGGGCGTCAGGACAGCAACGTCGTACCCTTCTTCGGCGAAGCGGTAGTAGGGGTAGAAGAACTCGATGTCCTCCACCTTGTCGGCGGTCAGGACACGGTGAGGCCCTGGCTGCCCAGAGTGACGGTTCTCATTGCTCTTGATTCCCTTTCCACGGCGTCGCCTCGAAGCCCTATCGACAGCGCATCTCAAGACGCGCCGTAGCCCTGACGGTTCCCCGCGAGCTGGCCCACCAACATCACGCCGAGGCCGACCACCAGTACCACGCTGCCGATCAGGGTGCCCCATGCCCGGGTGCCGGGGTCGCTGATGACCAGGAAGATGGCCTGCCAGCACAGCGCGAAGGCAACCACCAACTGTCCCCAGCCATAGAGACGGGGGTTACGGACTCGGCGCCGGTTCATGGGAAGCACCCAGCCACGGGTCACCGCTGCCACACCAAGAACGGCAAAGAGCAAGGCCAGCAGCACAAGAGGTATAGCGACGAAAAGCTCCACGGTCTCACTCCTGGGCGCCGGACCCACGCCGCACACCAGCGTGATCATGGCACCCCCCGCGACGCGCGTCCACGGGGTGGGGAATTACGTGAACTTACCCCTGGGGAATAACGTGATCGTTCACACACCACGACATGACGAGTTGTACCTGCCAGCACCTCAACCACCAGACCCGACCATGCGACGTCGTCACGTACGACTCGCCGCCAGACGTGCGGACCCTGCGGCCCAGTCCGGCCTTCGCAACATGGCGAGCCACCTCCGCCGCGACGGGAGCCCTCAACGCCTGCGACAGAACCCCGCTCCCATCAGGCAGCGGCACCGCCACCCGGTGCGGCCGAGCCGCCGGCCCCACCTACCCGACCACATCCGCGTCCACCTGTCCGAGTGCCTCACCTTCTGCCTTCACTGCACCAACACTTTGGGTTCAAGCGCCGATTGCTGTTTCGAACAGGGCGGGTCAGCAGTGAGTTCTGTGGAACGTCCTCGGCCGGTCCGCGGTCGTTGTGCTGGTCGGGTCAGGTGGCGAGCGGGCCGGGTAAGCCGGGCTCGTCGGCAATGGAGTTGGAGGGCGCCGCCGCCCTTGAGTCGGTGCACGCCTGGGACCACCCGGTACCGCGAGGAAGTGGGAGTCCGTGCCGGGAAACCGGATCTCCCCAAGGGCGGGGTCGGATTCACCTTCCTCGAGTACTGTGACTCTCCGTGATCGAATCCGAGATTGAGATCAGCGGAGACCTGGTCCGCGCCCTGCTGCGGGAGCAGCATCCGGACCTGGCCGAGCTGCCCATTCGCGAGGTGGCGGGCGGCTGGGGCAACCAGATGTGGCGGCTGGGGGACGATTTGGCCGTCCGGATGCAACGGATGGACACCTCCCCCGAGCCCCAGCTCAAGGAGCGCCGCTGGCTGCCGGTGCTGGCCCCGCGCCTGCCACTTGCGATTCCGACTCCGGTGCGGGCCGGCGCACCGTCCGAGCGGTTCCCCAAGGTGTGGACCGTCATGACATGGGTCGAGGGCACGCCGCTGGACCACGGCTCGATCACTCGCGGCGACCATGCGGCCGACACGCTGGCGGCCTTCCTCAAGGCGCTGCATGTGGCGGCGCCTACCGACGCCCCGGACGCCTCGGACTTCGGCGCTCACCCCAAGGAATGCACGGACGGCTTCGAGCATTTCCTGCAGGCCGTGGACCTCGGCCGCTTCGCCGAGGACGACATCCGGGCCGTGTGGGACGACGCGGTCGCAGCTCCCGAATGGGAGGGCCCGCGCGTGTGGGTGCACGGCGACCTGCACCCCGCCAACGTCGTCGTCACGGACGGCACGCTGGCGGGCGTCGTCGACTTCGGCGCCCTCTTCGCCGGCGACCCGGCATGGGACCTCGCGGCCGCCTGGCTACTGCTCCCCGTGGGCGGCGCCTCACGGTTCTTCGACAGCTACGCACAGGCGGATGAGGCGACAGTCCGACGGGCGCGCGGGCTGGCCGTGATGAAGAGCCTGTTCTTGATGCTGATGGGTCAGAACGGCGACCTCGGCCTGCCCGGCGGCAAGAGGGAGTGGGGGCCGGCAGGACGGTCGTCACTCGAACGTGCCTTGAAAGGCCTTTGACCTCGGGCAGACCGGCGGTCAGCATTGGTTCAGTCGTCAGCCTGATCGTCTCTCCTGCGTACCGCGCGCCGTGGGCTCGGGATGCCCAGGTCGACCGTTCGGGGCACCCCAGCCAAGCGCACTGCTTCGGCGTGCTTTTGCCGAAGCAGCGTGAGCGTCAGCTCGATGCCTTCGATCTCGCCGAGCCAGCCTTCGGCCTCGGCGCGGGCACGGCGGGCGAGGAGGTCGATCTCGATCTCCTCCAGCGGTGTGATCATCTGCGGGTTCATACGCACGCGGGCTGTCCCGTGCTGCCGCCCTCCGCAATTCCCTTGCTTGAACCCTGGTCCGAATTGGTGCGGCGCTGTTGGGCCACCTCAGGCTCCAGACCAGTTCCGGCTACATCGAGTCCTCCGAGCGCCGTCACCGCTGGACCGTCGAATGCACCATGGCCTGCTCACCGGCTGCCGACGACTGCACCGCCGCTACGAACGCAAAGCCGACCGCTTCCTCGCCTTCGCGAGCATCGCCTGCGCCCTCATCGGCTACCGCAGACTGACGACGTAGCGGCTCCTACGACGCGTCGACGTAGGCGAGATGGGCCCGGCAGACGGTGCAGCGGAAGAGCATGGCAGTAGCAGACTCCCCCAGGTGGGTCAGGAACTGCTCGAGCTGGGCTTCGTCCCGCCAGCCGTCGAGGCGCATGTCGGCCCGCAGCTGGGCGAGAGCATCAGGACGCACGGCCAGCTCGGCGTACCCGGCTTCACCCACGAAGGCGGCCGCGGTCTGGCAGTGGACGAGCCAGTGGGGATCCTGCCAGGCGTGGAAGCCAGGGGTGCGGCGGGTGACCTCATGCAAGACGTCTTCGCTGGCACAGTCCAGCCCGATGGAGTCGGCAAACTCGCCCGCGAACCGTTCGGCCGCACTTCCATCTGCGATACACCACGGGCAGAAACATCCGTTGACCTCGTGGACCGTATAGAAGGGGGCCGTGTAGATCCAGCCCCTGTCGCGCTCGCTGCAAGCGCATGTCCCGGCGGCCTCGCGGATCGAGGCCAACTCCACCAAAGGCAGCGACCTCCTGCGAGAAGGCGCTGAACTGTGTTCCGCATTCAGCGTGGCTGCGGCCCACGGGCTGCTGCAGCAGCCCGTACTCAGCTGGCTCCTTGTCCGCTGTATCGCGGAGGAATCCGGCCTGCGCAGCCGGGCCATGCAAATGCTGCGCGGCAGGTCGAGTTTCACAGGACAGCGGACCAACAGGTCCCTGGATCACCGGCTCGGCACAAGGACACACAACGAGCGTCGCGGCTCTGATCGCGCCTCGTGGAAGGCCCGTTGGGGGGGGTCAGCGGTCGACGGGCGCGAGACGGTCCAGCCCGGTCTCCCGCAGAATGCGTGCCACGGTCTCCTCCTGCCTGCTGGCGGCGCCAATGACGGTCTCGATGCCGCCGGGCAGCAGGTCCCGCTCGCGGTACCAGTCCCGCAAGTGCGCGTCCGTGACCTGCGCCAGGTACTCAAGATCGGGCTTCGTGGCGTGCCGGACCAGCGTCTCCTCGTACGGAATGTCGAGGTAGTAGCAACGCGTGATCCCGCGGTGGTCCCGGATCAGGCCCTGGAGCATCTCGCCGTACCGGTCGGCGTACAGGATCCCCTCAACGACCGTATGGAATCCAGCATCGAGCGCGTAGCGGGCCGTCATCCCGATCAGCCCGATGTTGGCCGCGCCCGGCCGGTCGCGTTCGCGCAGCACGATCCTTCGGAGGTTGTCTTGGCCTACCAGGGCCAGTCCCCGCCCGAAGCGGTCCCGGATTCCGGCCGCCACCGACGACTTGCCCGACGCCGAGTTTCCGCGCACGACCACGAGGCGGGTCTCTTCAGTTCCCACGTTCACGCGCGAACCGTAGCCGCCACCGCTGACAGCGGCCGGCGAGAACGGGAAGTCCCTCGCTGGGACAGTTCCCGACCTACACGTTGTCCGGGCCGATGCCCATAGCGCGGGCCATCGCGGTCAGCAGCCGCTTGACGCCCCTGAGAGGTCGGTGCGTGAGGTGATGTCCGCTTCTCGGTGAAGGTGGTGCAGGACAGAGGGTGGTGTTGAATATGGCTCCATGAATGAGAGTGGGCGTGCGGCGAGCCGGACGGCGGTACTGGTCTGCCAGGGGCGAGCGGCCGCGGACGGGAGGGCCGCTACAGGCCGGTTCGCGGATCCGGTGGCGGGACGGCTGCTGCGCGTCGCGGAGCGTACGCCCGTGGACGAGGTGCGCGCGAGCACTCCGCCGAAGGGCTGGCAGGCGCGCACCGCGTACGAGAGTGTGCGGGCGTGCGCCGAGGTGGTCGTGCCACGGACGGTCGCGATCGACGAGGCCCTGCGCGCCCGCGCGACCGGCCAGCTCGTGATCCTCGGTGCCGGTCTGGACACGCGCGCGTGGCGTCTGCCCGAGCTCGCGCAGACAGATGTGTGGGAGGTCGACCATCCGGCCTCCCAGCAGGACAAGCGCGCACGCCTCGCCGAGGCCGCGCAAGTGGTCCAAGGACCGGATGAGGGCAATCGCCCCGCCGCCGAGCTGCCTGACATCGCCCGTTCCGTACGGTTCACGCCGGTCGATTTCGCCGTCGATGATCTGGGTGCGGCGTTGGACGCCGCCGGGCACAACCCATCCGCGCCGACGACATGGCTGTGGGAAGGCGTCGTCCCGTACCTCACGCGCGACGAGGTGCGCGCCACGGTGGCCGCGCTCGCCGCCCGGACGGTCCCGGGCAGTGCACTCGTCGTCAATTATCAGGCGCCGTCGGTGAAGGCGAACGCAGGGCGGCTGCTGACACGCGTGCTCGGCAGTTCCGTCACGTCGGGCGAGCCGTGGCGCTCGCTGTGGAGGCCACAGCAGATGGCCGCACTGCTCGCGGAGTACAGCCTGCGGGTGGTGTCGGACGACTCCCTCCTCGCCCTCGCACACACCCTCGACAGCCCGGCACGGGGGCGGACATCCTTGCAGTCGAGTCGCGTAGCCGTCGCAGAGAGCCACTAACGCGAGGATATGAATCAGCCGGGCTTGGCCGAGTGCTGCTTCCCGGCAAAGCTGCCGGCGGCGGGACAGCCAATGACGGCCGAGGCTCTCCTGTCACGCTGGCCGACCGGTGCGTGGAAGACCGCGCTGATTGGCGGCGTGTCATACTTCTACGGCGAGTTCGACGCGCGGGATATCGCCATCGCCGAACGTACTTATCCCGCACTCCGAGCGCTGGTCAGTCGCGCGGGCTGCCTTGAAGTACATCCGGCCGGCGACGCCCCGCCGGAGTCCGTGCTGGACGCCGCCGCCGAGGATTCCCAGCACCTGGGACAGCCCCAACACAGATGGGACGCCAACCGCCTTCGCGCCGACTGTAGGGCTGCCCCACCGGTGCGGGCGCGCCGATAAGACGCTCTGGACGCGCCCGCACCGCCTGACGTCACCGCTGGAGCCCGTCACCCACTCTCCTGGCCTCGCCCGCCGTACAACACGGCAACGTGGACCGTGGGGACCCGCCCGGACCCGGACCATCCGCCCAACTGCCGGGGCGGCCCTGCACTCCGCAGACCTACGCGCGCAGACGAGCGCCGCCAGAGCAAACGCCCTGCCCTCCGGCCAAGACCCGCCGCCGCCGTTGGCCCTGGTGGGGAGCGGTCGTTCCCGCGCCGGCGCCCGGACTGGGCACTCCCACGGGAACGTCCGCATGCGGCAGGGCGAGGCGCTCGCGCAGCCGGGCGGCGGCAACGAGGACGCCGACAGCGTCGCGGTGAACCACCGCGAGCGCCTGGGCAATGGTCTCGATCGCCTCCAGGGCGTCGTCGACCGCGTCACGGCTCCACGACCCCCACCCAGTGGCCGTGTCCGCCAGGTGGGCAGCCTCGTCGGCGACGGCTTCCACCCGCTCGCCGACGCCCGGGGCGCCTCTATTCGGCAGCAGGTCCATGACCTCCACATCGACGCCCGCCAGGAGCTGGGAACGAAATCCTCATCCCGCCCAACAGGCTGAACCACCCTGCGGGCGACGACGGCTGCTCCCGGGGCTCGACGTCGCCCGTCAAGAGCAGCTCCGGTCTCCCCTGCCCGCGTGCACAAGTGCCCGGACGGGCAGGCCTCGCAGCCCTTCTGGTCGACGAACCCAGAGGCCAGCGCTGCCGCGAACAACTCCCTTGCATGTTTGGTGCCGTTCACGCCCTCGTGCGTGCCGTACTCCTCGGGGTCGGGGACGCCGAGCTGCGAGCGACAGGCACGCATGTACGCCACCGTCGCCGCAACATCCAAAGGCAACTCCCGCCAGATCGCATCCGGGATACAGGTGCTGGCAGTAGCCTCGTCCTCCTCCCCCACAAACTGCCACGGATCACCGGGGGATTGCGGAGGGCGGCCCATACGTACGAAATACGCTTCACCGCCGTCCTGCTCGTGCGCGAACACCACGAACGCGCCGGCCGCATGGAGACCGTGGATCGACTCGCGCATCGTTTGTGTGCCGGGCGCATTCTGGGCCTGCGCCATGGCCTCCACGGGCACGAGTTCTACCTGCTGGCCGCGGGCGATCGGCAGGCTGCCGCCGTCCAGCAGGTAGTCCAAGTACACGGCGGCCTCGGGAACCTGCCCCTGGTAGACACCGGCAAGTTCATGGACCCGGCGCAGCAGATCCAGAGAACCGGCCTCCAGGCGCGGATCGTTGATGGACGCGGCGTCAACGTCCTTGCTTGCTTGCAGCCATACGTCGTAGCCGAAGCCCGGTGGGTCAAGGTCCCGCAGCGCGTACTGGCGCGGGAGGCGGGCGCGGCGTGGCTTGCCCGGCTTTCTGCGGCCCATCCAGAGGCGTACACAGTGACCTCTTCCGTCGATCCGGTTACCGGCGAGAAGGTCACCGTCCTCGCGTGGATCGAGCAGCATCCGGACGTGGACGGGCGAATCGTCGATCGGGACCGCGCCGAGGAGATCGGAAGGACAACCTTCGGCCCGCTGCTGAGGGCCAACTGACCGACCGGGCGGGCCCGCTCAGGCGAGGGCGGCTGCGCCGTCAGGCTCGTCCTCCGGAAGTGGCGGTGCGATCGCTCCGCCGGGCCGATGGGGCATCTGGCGGCGGGGTTCTCGGACCCGGCGCCGCTGGGCCCCGGACCACCGTCTGGTGCCGGGCAGGTGGGAGCGAGGCGGATGATCCGCAGCGCGAACGCCAGCCAGAGCACCGTCATGGTGGCGGCTGCCACGCCCGTCCAGGTGATCACATGGGCGATGCCGCCGCCCGTCGGAAGACCGGCCATGGCCACCAGTACGGTCAGGGACCAGCGGAAACAGCCGCGACAGGTGCTCACGGTGCGGCCCAGGCTCACGAGGGGGCGAGGTCCCTGCCAGGCCGTGCAGGGCCCGCTGCCGCAGCGAAGGCAGGATGAACAACGAGGTGACCTGCCAGAACAGTTGCCGTCCGCTACGGTCTCCCACCAGGTGATTCCGGCCCCGTACGCATCTTTAGGATGGTCCCGGGCCGACGCCGGAGACATCCCTTCCGCGACCGCGACAGCGGCGGGCCGAATTCCTCAGGTAGGGCCGTGATTCCTTTCAGGCTCGCTATCAGATGGGTGGATGCTCTGCGGTGGATGATGGAGGGATGCTGGTTCGAATCGAGGGATCGAATCTGCCCGGCCGGGAGTGCGGGCAAGAGTGTGGTCCCGGATACCGCAACATCCACGTCGCGGTGCAGCGGCGTGATCGGCCCCGTGAGCTGCTCGGCCTGCATCCGGGAGATGCGCTGTCGGCGCAGTGGGAACTGGAAGTCACGGCCACGACCGTCGAGGGAGGTTGAGACCTGCGGGGCCCCTATGTGCAGGGGCGGCCCGGCGGCAGGTTCATCTACCTGTCCTGGGGGACGGTCGACGATCACGAGGCGTTCACGATGTTCCGGCGGGCGAAACTTTGGTTCGACGGCATCGCCCCCGGGACTCTCGCGGCGGCCGTCGAGGGTGGCCTGCTGGTGGGGAGGCTGGGGCTGACGGACGCGCGTGGGAACCCGTTGTGTGCGGCGGTCCGGCCACCCCTGATCGAGTGGTCCACCTCGTAGCACCGCGTACAGATCGATCCCCGCGGACTTCCAGGTCCACTCCCGCCGACCAGCCGCGTGTGCAGAACCGAACGGGCCACCAGCAGCCGCGTGTTGCTTCAACCGTCAACTGCAGGTTCCCATGAGGGTGGCCCTGGGGGGTGCCCCTATGCCTTTGGTCAAGGGAAACGGGGGTGCGTCGGGTCGGTGAGCCGGGGCAGCATGGCGGGGTGGCTGATCTGCCGTGGGATGACGTGAAGTGCTTCTTCGACCCGGACTTGATGGGGTCGTTGCCGGACGTGCGTGTCCCGGATGCCTCGGTGGAGGACTGGCAGGCGGTCCTCGATCTTGTCGTGGAGAAGGGCTGGAAGTGCCAGTACTCCGAAGGGAAGAGGGTGCTTCCGGTGCCCCGGGCGGAGGTTGTGCTGTCCCGTCCGGCGGATGCCGAGTGCCCGGACCTGCGGGTCTGGCCGGCTGCCGATGTGTTGGCGATCTTCCGTTTCCATGCCGACGATGAAGTCGACTTTGACGTCGACCTGCGGGAGTGGCAAGGCCAGGAGCGACTCGATATGTTCTGCGGCTTCCTTCGGGAGATCGGGCGGCGGCTGGGCAAGCCGGGTGCTGATGGACCCGGAAGGCGACTCCGGCCATCCGGTGCTCGGCTTCGACGTGGAGGCCGATCGAGTCGTTCTCCTCGCAGACCCGCAGGTCAGGTGACTGCGGCCCACGGCTGCGGCTCGTAGAAGGTTCCGTCGCGGAGCATCGCGAACAAGACGTCGGCCCGCCGTCTGGACAGCGGTTGGGGCGGGCCCTCTATCGCAGCTCCTGCGTTCCTATGACGGACAGTAGTTGCAGCTTTTCGTAGCTCTCGCTGCCGGGGGTGGCGGTGTAGACGATCAGGAGGTGCGACTGGTTCGGATCGACCAGCGTCTGGCAGGTCAGTTCCAGTGCGCCGACCTCGGGGTGGACGAAGTGCTTCACCTCGTTGGGACGGATACCGACCTCGTGCTCGTTCCACACCTGCCGGAACTCCTCGCTCTGAGCGAGCAGCAGGTCGGCGAGGTGGGCCGCGCGGGAACCGGGACCCCGCAGCGTGGCCACCCCGCGCAGACCCGAGACGAACATGCGACTGAGAAAGGCATGGTCGTCGGACGCGTAGAGCCGGCGCGTGGCGGGGTCGGTGAACCATCGGTAGCCGATGCTGCGGGCCGGGCCGCTGTAGGCGGTCAGGTCGCCGGTGAGCGCGACGCTCGGTGGGGTCTGCCGCAGTGTCTCGCCGAGCTCGGTGACGATCTCCGCGGGGGTGTCCTGCAGGCGATCGAGGATGCGCAGCAGTCCGGGCCCGATGTGTTCGCTGTCCGCGCCCCGTGTGGGCGGATGGTGTCCGGCGAGCCGGAACAGATGGTCGCGCTCGTCGAGGGAGAGATGGAGTCCCTGCGCGATGGAGGCGATCATCTGCTCGGACGGCTGGGGCCCACGCTCTCGCTCGAGCCGCGCGTAGTAGTCGGTCGACATGTGACAGAGGGCAGCCACTTCCTCTCGCCGCAGCCCGCTCGTCCTGCGGTGCCGCCCGCGCGGGAGACCGACGTCCTCGGGTTGCAGTGACTCCCGGCGGCGCCGGAGGAACCCCGCCAGTCCTGTCCGGTCGATCACCATGCGCGCCTCCTTCGATGCTCATTTCTACCGCCCACGTATCTCGCAAGCCACGGACTGTTGATCCCCCCTTCATCCGTTGCCTCCGGCGCGGCGCCGTCCGAGGCTTGATGACGCACCCACTGTCCCCGTCAGTGGATCGAGCCGCCATGAATGACGCCGCAGTGGTCCACAACGGTGGGGGCACGACACAACCCAGGAGCGGGCACATGCCACGGAAACCCATCGACATCGCCGTCCCCGAGCTGTCCGGTAAGCGCGCCGTCGTCACCGGAGCAAGCGACGGCATCGGGCTCGGTCTGGCCGCGAGGCTCGCCGCGGCCGGGGCCGAAGTGCTTCTGCCCGTTCGCAATCCAGGCAAGGGGGCAGCCGCGATCGCCACGATCCGTCAGGCGGTGCCCGAGGCGGACGTGTCGCTCCGCGAGCTCGATCTGTCCTCGCTCGCCTCCGTCACGGCCCTCGGCAAGACCCTGCAAGAGGAGGGCCGGCCGATCCATATCCTCATCAACAACGCCGGCGTCATGACCCCGCCCGACCGGCAGACGACCGCCGACGGCTTCGAGCTGCAATTCGGCACCAACCACCTCGGCCATTTCGCCCTGGTGGCCCACCTGCTGCCGCTGCTGCACGCCGGCCACGCACGCGTGACCTCACAGGTCAGCGTCGCGGCGAATCGGGGCGCCATCAACTGGGACGACCTGAACTGGGAACGCTCCTACGACGGCATGAAGGCCTACAGTCAGTCGAAGATCGCGTTCGGGCTCTTCGGCCTCGAACTCACCCGGCGCAGTCAGGCCCATGGCTGGGGCATCACGAGCAACCTCTCCCATCCCGGGGTCGCTCCGACGAACCTGCTCGCCGCTCGCCCCGAGGTCGGCCGCGACCAGGACACCAGGGGTGTGCGCATCATCCGGGCTCTGTCGGCCCGCGGCATCATCGTCGGGACAGTGAGCACCGCGCAACTTCCCGCCCTCCACGCCGCCACCTCCCCCGACGCCGAACGTGGCGGGTTCTATGGGCCGCGCGGACTCGGGCACATGGGCGGTCCTCCCGGAGAGCAGAAGCTCTACTCGCGCCTCCGCAGCGCCGAGGAGGCCCGACGCATCTGGCACGTCTCCGAAGAACTCACACAGGTTTCCTTCCCGAGCAATTGATGCGCTCGGCGCCTGCTCCGTGCACGCCGCCCCGCGAGTTGTGGACCGCTGTCATGAGTGCTGGCACCAGGCCGAACCGTCGCACATCCAGGTCCAGTACCTCAGGAGCACCACCTGGGGAGATTCAGAGCAGTAGGCAAGGCAGCGGCGCACTGTCGTCGCGATGTGGTCAGCCGGGGCCCTGGGGACCGTGCGGCAACGTCCCAGGTCAGCGGCGGCCACGCGGGCCCTGCGGCGGTGCGGTGCCTTAACCGCTGGCGTTCTTCGCCTGCCGGGTCGGTTTGCCGGTCTTGTTCTTCGCGTCGGCCCCTTTTTTCGGCGACCGCTGTCTCCAGTGCCTCCAGGACTTCGGCGTCGACGGGTAGTCCGGCTGCATCGTCATGCGCGCGGGCCATGGTCGAGTCCACGCTGACCAGTGACAAGTCCGTCTTGCCCTGCCTCGCGGCCTCGGCGATCACGCCCTCGGGGCGGGTCGTGAACACGCCGGCCTTCCGCCAGTACCGGAACCGGTCCTACACCGTCTGCCACGGCCCGAACCGGCCGGGCATCTCCCGCCACTGGCCCCCGACCGGAACTTCGACACCACACCCTCGAACTGGGCCCGCGGATTCTCCGGATACGGACCGAACTCCCCGATCGGCAGGAACGGAGCAATGAACTCCCAGTCAGCATCAGTCAGTTGCGCACGCGACATACCCCCAGTTCTACCGGGCCCGAGCCCGCACGGGTCCGCAACCCGATAGAGGTGGGGCCTCGCCGCTCGTGACGTGTCGATCTTGCGTGACCTGGGTGTTCTTGGCTGTCTCACGGCCTTGTCACCCATGATCAGTCTGAAATCCGTGGCGTTTCCTCGCGAGGGCGAGGGCGAGGGCGAGGTCTAGATCAGGCGGCTTGCCCGTGTCGGCCGAGCACACCACGCTGAGCCCTGAGCACGAGGACTACCGGCGAGCCCAGATCGCGCACCGATGAGTTTCGCGCGCCGCGCTGGTCTTTACGCCGGACACCCACGGACGGAAGGCTGGGCCATGCGGAAACTGATCTACGGCATGAACCTGACCCTGGACGGCTACATCGCCGCGGCCGGCGACGACATCGGCTGGAGCGGACCGCCGAGCCACGAGCTGTTCCAGTGGTGGCTCGACCACGAGCAGGCGAGTGGCCTGTCGCTGTATGGGCGCAAGCTGTGGGAGACGATGAGCTCCTACTGGCCGACCGGCGACCAGCAGCCGGGCGCCACCCCGGCGGAGATCGAGTTCGCGCGGAACTGGCGGGACACGCCGAAGGTGGTGTTCTCCTCGACGATCGACAAGGTCGACTGGAACACCCGCCTGGTCACCGGCGACGCGATCGCCGAGATCACCCGGCTCAAGGCCGAGGACGGCGGCCCAATGGGCATCGGCGGCGCAACGCTCGCCGGGGCGGCCATGCGCGCCGGGCTGATCGACGAGTACGCGATCGCCACCCATCCGGTCCTGGTGGGCGGCGGCACGCCGTTCTTCGCCGCGCTGGACAGCTGGGTGAACCTGAACCTGGTGGAGACGCGGACGTTTCCCGGCGGCGTGGTCCTGACCAGGTACGAGACGAGGCGCTGAGCAGCCCCCCCGGCCCGAGCCGACCGGCCCCGAGCGGATGCTCCGCGTCCCCAAGTACCGCACCAGCCTCGTCGATCCCTACTGCGAGCACCTGCGCAAACGCTGGACCGAGGGCCCCGCCGTCCCCCGCGACGCCGTGGTCGCCGCGCTCACGCGTCCGTGGAGCAACGGCCCCGCGACCGCTCGCCGCAGCCCAAGGGCCGGCCCCCTCACACACCCGACCAACGCACGGCGCCCAGGCTACTCAGAATCCGGGATCGCGTTCAGGCGCTATGCACCGGACCTCATTCCCGTCGAGGGCATCTGTACTGCTGCGACGCAGCAGCCAGTCCGTCAGCCGCGGGCGAAGGCCAACAGGTCGGCGTTGAACTGATCGGCGAACTTCGGGACCATCGACAAACCGTGCGGGGCGCCCTCGTAGACCTTGAAGGTCGCGCCCTTCACCAGCTTCGAGGACTTGTTGCCCGCGGCCACGATGGGGACGATCTGATCGTCGTCGCCGTGGATGATCAGGGTCGGGACGTCGATCCGCTTGAGGTCCTCGGTGAGGTCGGTCTCGGAGAACGCCTTGATGCAGTCGTAGGCGCCCTTGATGCCCACGGACATGGACCACAGCCAGAACTCGTCGCGAGTGCCCTGCGTCACCGTCGATCCAGGGCGGTTGGCGCCGTAGAAGGCCGCGCTGAGGTCCTGGTAGTACTGCGAGCGGTCGTTCGCGACGCCGTTGCGGATTTCGTCGAAGACCTCGATCGGCAGTCCCTCGGGGTTCTCCGCCGTCTTCAGCATCAACGGCGGGATCGCGCTGAGCAGAACGGCCTTGGCGACCCGGCCGGTGCCGTGCCGGCCCATGTAGCGGGTCACCTCACCGCCGCCGGTCGAGTGGCCCACCAGGATGACGTCCCTCAGATCCAGGGTCTCGATCAGGGACGCCAGATCCTCGGCGTAGGTGTCGAGGTCGTTGCCGTCCCAGGGCTGGCCGGAGCGCCCGCCGCCGCGCCGGTCATGGGCGATCGCTCGGAAGCCGTTGTCCACGACCAGTTTGGCCTGCGGGTCCCACGCGTCGGCAGTCAGCGGCCAGCCGTGGCTGAAGACGACCGGCTGACCGGAGCCCCAGTCCTTGTAGAAGAGCTCAGTGCCGTCCTTTGTGGTGATGAAAGGCATGGTGAGGTTCCTTACGATCGCATCGACACCGGATATGACAGCCCGCCAGATCTGGACTCCACGCGACGCTGGACGCGGAGCGCCCCAGTATCCGGAGCCGGACTTCGCCCGGCATGGGATGGCGGCACGACCTGACGCAGCACGGTCGCCGACCTGCCGCGGCACCCGCGCGGGGACAGTCGTGGTCGCCGCGGATACGAGCCCCCGGACACTGGGGACGACGAAGGTCGCGCCCCACTACCGTGTCCGTGGCCC
Source organism: Streptomyces sp. NPDC055400 (assembly GCF_053644375.1). Lineage (NCBI taxonomy): Bacteria > Bacillati > Actinomycetota > Actinomycetes > Kitasatosporales > Streptomycetaceae > Streptomyces > Streptomyces sp. NPDC055400. Next base: position 219,592 of record NZ_JBSHLM010000019.1, read on the forward strand.
GGTTCGGGAAGAGGGCCCGTGGCCTCCACGCGTAGACCGCGTGCACTGCAAACAGGCTGCCAGAGAATGCGAGATCTCGCTCATTCCGCTGCTGCGTTGCCCCACCTGAGCTCCGCGACTACCGTGGCCAAGGTGACACCAGGCGCCATCTGCCGCCAGGCGTCACTTCACGTAGATAGTTTCCCGACTCTGAGCCTGCGGCCTCTCGCCCCTCGACCGTACCGATTCTCACGGGCGGATTTGGCGCACATTCCGCGTTCAGGTGCTTCCGGGAGGTCACGTGTCCGCCACGCACCACAACACCACAACCGTCGACGGCCAGGAACTGTTCACGTCGCGTGCGCCGGCCAGCCCAGGGAAGCACCTTTTCGTCCCCTGGCACGAACCAGTCGATCTCTTCGGCGATGCCGTCGGCGTCGCCCTCCTGGTCGACGGCGTCGCCGCCCTGGCCTTGGGCACGTTCAGCCCGGTCGTGAAGGACAACGGCCGCCGGTTCAGCATGCCGTCGCGTTCCACATCACTGTCGAGTCGGGGCGCCTGGTCCGCCTCCACCTCTACGAGGACACCGGCCTGGTCGCCAGGAGCCTGACCGCAAAGCGGCTGAGACAGCGGCCGACAGGCCCGAAGCCGACACGACGCGCCCTCTGCCCGAGTTCGCATGGAAGCCGGCGCAAGAAAGGTGGCGTGGTGGCCACATTGACAGCACTGAACGTCGGGATGCCCAAGGATGTCCCCTGGCACGGCAAGAACGTGCACACCGGGATCTACAAGCAGACCGTGTCCGGGCCACGCATGGTGCGGCGGCTCAACATCGACGGCGACGGCCAAGGCGATCTGGGCGGGCACGGCGGCGAGCAGCGGGCGGTCTTGGTGTACCAGACCGACTCCTACCGCTACTGGGCTCGGGAACTGGGCCGCGACGACCTCACTCCCGGACAGTTCGGCGAGAACTTCACCGTCGATGGCCTGCCCGACGACGAGGTCTGTATCGGCGACCGCTACCGCATCGGCGACGCGCTCTTCGAGGTCACACAGCCGCGCGTGACTTGCTACCGCGTGGGTCTGCGCATGGGCGAGCCTCAGATGGCAGCTCTGCTGGTTGCCCACCACCGCCCCGGCTTCTATCTGCGGGTCATCGAGGAAGGGGAGGTGGAGGCCGGGCAGGAGATCGTCAAGGTCGCCACCGGCCCCGAGGCGATGACCGTCACGGAGATCGACCGGGTGCTCTATCTGCCAGGGCACACCCGCGAACAGGTCGAACGGGCCCTGCGGATCCCCGCGCTCAGCCCCGGCTGGCGGGCCTCCATGCAGACCCTGTTGGACCAGGCAGGCAACGAGGCGGCCGGGGCCTCCGGCAGCGCGGGACTGAACACCGCGGCGACCGCCCCGCCCCCCGCCTGGCCGGGCTTCCGTCCGCTCACCGTCACCCACATCCAGCCCGAGAGCCGCAGCGTGTTCTCCCTGTCGCTGGCCGCCGACGACGGCTCCGATCTGCCCGCCGCGCTGCCGGGCCAGTTCCTTACCGTCAAGATTCAGCCCGAGGGAGATACTGCGCCGCTGATCCGCAGCTACTCGCTGTCCGGGGAACCGGGCACCGGCACCTACCGCATCAGCGTGAAAGTCGAACCCCACGGCGCGGCCAGCAACCACCTGCGCGCCCACCTACGCACCGGCGACCACCTGGACGCCGCCGCACCCCGCGGCACCTTCTGTCTGGCCGGCGGCGACAACGCCGTGGTCCTGGTGTCAGCCGGCGTCGGCGTCACCCCCGTACTGGCCATGCTGCACGCGCTCGTCCGCGACCGCTCCACTCGACAGGTGTGGTGGCTGCACGGAGCCCGCGACGGCACCGAGCACCCCTTCGCCCAAGAAAGCCGGGACCTGATCAGCACACTCCCCCACGCCCGGTCGACCGTCTACTACAGCAAACCGGCCCCCAAGGACCGCCAGGGCGTCGACTACGCGGAGACCGGCCGCCTCTCCGCCGACCGCATCCGCGCCCTCGGCCTGCCGGCCGACGCCGACGCCTACCTGTGCGGACCGACAGCCTTCATGGACGGCATCACCAGCGCCCTCATCGACGCAGGTCTGGAAGCGTCCCGCGTCCACACCGAGATCTTCGGCGCGGGCGCCTCCCTCACCCCCGGGATCAAAGACTCCGCGACCGCGGCCGCGCCCCACCAGCCGGCGGGAGCGGCCGGCACCGGCCCCACGGTGTCCTTCGCCCGCAGCGGTCTCAACGTCCCCTGGAACAGCACCCAGGATTCCCTGCTCGAACTCGCCGAAGCCTGCGACGTCCCCGTCCAGTGGTCGTGCCGCACCGGCGTATGCCACACCTGCGAACTCGCCCTCATGTCCGGCGCAGTGACGTACTCACCCGAGCCGGTCGAGCCCCCCGCCGACGGCAATATCCTCATCTGCTGTTCCAAGCCCACCGAAGACATCATCCTGGACCTGTAGAGCGCGGCGAGCCACCCGCGGGCCGCGGACAACCCCACCATTTATGGACCGATGAGTCAAGAAGTGGTAAGGTGCGGCCATGGGCCGCCCCCGAAACTTCGACGAGAGCCACGTTCTGGAATCCGTGCGCGAACAGTTCTGGAACCAGGGTTATGCAGCCACATCACTGCAGGACCTGATGGGAGCTACAGGGCTGGGCAAGGGAAGCTTGTACGGGGCGTTCGGCGACAAACGCCAACTCTTCCTCCAGGTACTGGACAGCTATCGCGACGAGCAGCTGAACAGTGTCCGCCAGATCCTCACCGGACCCGGCACGGCCATGGAACGACTGACAGACCTCCTTGAAGGCGCAGCCACGGGGTTTGCGGAAGACACGCGGCGACGCGGTTGCTTCATGGTCAACAGCACCTCCGAGCTGCACAGCCAAGAGCCTGAAGTGGCCTCGCGGGCCAGAACCACCTATCAAGCTGTCGAAGATCTTCTGGTTGCCTGCGTGAAGGAAGCACAGCACGAAGAAGCCCTGGACCCGGGTGCCGACCCCCAGGAGCTCGGACGCCTACTGCTTGCCGTCCTTCAGGGCATCGAGTTTCTCGCCAAAACCAACATGGACGGCTCGGCCCTGCTCCAGATCGGCCGCGCCGCACTTTCCCAGCTCCCCCGCCCCTGACCCAGCGGTTGGCCCCGCACCCGCCGCGGACTCACCCTGCAGCAGGACTCGCGGTGATCAGTCCGTCAGAGCAAGGGCATTGCCGACCTCGTCGAGCGGCACCTCGTGTCCCGCCTCGCACATAGCACCTGCCCTCAGCGGCGCACTGCAGTCGTGATGGCTGACGAGAAGAGCCGGGCACCAGGGCTCCGACAGGGCGGGCCAGACCAGTGGGCTTGGACAGGGCCATCGAGCAGGCACGCCGGTGCGCAGGATGCCCGTCAGCACCGGGACCGTCGCCGGGCTCAGATTTCAACCACGAGGCGGCCCTCAGTATCGGAGGCGACCGATCGGGCCCGTCGAAATCCTGCCGCTCGCCCTGCTGCAGAGCAGCTTGCGGGCGGCACCATCAATTCTTGACCACGCGGTCCATATCTGTTCTACTTGACACATCACAAGAATTGCCCGGGATTCCGCGAAGAATAATTTCCGATTCCTGCGTGCGACAGCGAGCCGTACAGGCTCAGGAGTAGTACGTACTCCCCCTCCATCACCCTGGAATGACAGTCCAGGATCCCGTTCTGAAGGGCTTTTGATCATGGCGACGCGTGAGGTTGTGGAGAAGTTCTTCGGCCTGCTGGCCGCCGGAGACCCGCAGGCGGTCGCCGGGGTGTTCGCGGATGACATCGACTGGTACGTTCCCGGCTCACCGTCTCTGCCCTGGACGGGCCAGCGTTCCAAGGGCAGCGACGTGGCCGACTACCTCCGGACCCTCGCGGCGAACATCGTCCCGGAGAAGAATGTCGACGAACTCGAGGCTCTCCTCGTTGACGGCGACCACGCGGTCATGCTGGGACGGTTCACGCGCGTCGCGAAGACCACGGGCCGGACCTACGTGATGCCCATCGCCATGCACTTCCAAGTGGCAGGCGACAAGATCGTCAAGATGTACCTCTATGAGGACACCCTCAAGGTGTCTGAGGCCTACACCGACTGACGGACCGGACACCTCGCAATCGAGGACGGGTCGACACAGGCCCTGCGACTCTCCCGGCTACGCTTGCGCGGGACCGCCCCGTGGCGCGTGACTGCGGGGCGCCTTGTGCGGTTCAGTCGACCGTCTCCCCGTTGTGCATACCACCCTTGCAGAGGTTGTCCACCAGATCGGGCGTTCCGCCGCCCTGCTTGCACTGAGAAGGGGTGACGTCGGTTGGGGCGCCCAGTGCGGGTGCGGTGGCACTGGCGGCGCCTGTGAGGCCGAGTCCGGCGAGGGCTGCCGTGGCGATGACGGCGGGGAGGATTCGTCGAATGCACATTTGGTTCCCCTTTCACGGATTGTCTCGGTTGGGGTACTAATCAGCTTAATCACCATGTGGATGGCACGTCATGTTGCGCCATTCAGGTGACAGCGCTGTCGGGTGCGGGGTCGGTGACGCGACCCGTCGGACAGGCCCTAGGGACCGAGCTCCTTGTTCCGGGCGACTGCCGCCAAGATCCCCCGCTGTTTGTTGAGTGAGTCTCAATTGGGCAAGTCGGTGAGCGCGGTGTGCCGCGGACGGCCGTGGAGCCTCTCGGTGAAGGACCCGGCTCTGCTGGTCGCGGCGTACTGGCGCACGAACCTGACGATGCGCCACTTCGCGCCGCGCTCCAGAGTGTCCAAGCCGGCAGCAGACTGCATCATCGACCACCTCGGGCCGATGCTCGGGAGCCCAGCAGGTCGTACTGGGTGCTGACGCCGGGTGACTCTGACGCTGGAGATTGATCGCGCTGGTCAACGTGCTCTCGATAGCATTGGCTGATGGCTCGCAGCGATAGAAGGGCACGACGTCTCGTGGTCGAGGGGCAGAACTTCCTCTGGACCTTGAGCCACACCCACCGCGCCCTGGGCAACGGCCGATACGAGGACTGCTGCGAAACCCTCATCATCCGCCAGCGCAAAGCGAGGGGACGTCTCCGCATCGTCTTCCAGGCAGGCCCCGACAGGCTTGTCCCTGACGGGTCCCTCATGCCATCAGGAGCCGTCGGCACGGAGCTCGGCAGAACCTTGAACCTGCACGAGCCGGGCACGGTCAGAGCCCTGCTCGACGCAGCCCTGAAAGGCGGTTGGCGTTCCGACGATGCCATGACTGAAGAGATCGACGGCTGGAGCATCTTCGATGAGGTGGTCCAGTACCGCGGAGCGACTTCGCCCGACTGAGCTGCCCGCATGGCCGGCTGGTTCTGATCGTCTGCGCTGCCGGCCACCCCTCAGCGGCAACCGGTTGACTTTCATAGTCACCGGGCAGCCGGGCTGCGATCGGGGTCTCTCGTCTCTACCGTGATGGAGGAGGAGTGGCGGATGGGCTCGCTGTCCGAGGAGTTGGAAGCGCGCGAGGCAGCCGCCCGGCTGCTTGTGAAGGAGCGGGAAGCCGAGGTCGCCGAGCTGTCGGAGAAACCGGAGCTGGCCAGGGCGGGGCTGGAGCATCTCCGGATCACGCGGGAGACAGTCAATGAAGTGGGCGGAGATGACGCCGGAGAAGCCGGCTGTCGCGATCCATGCCGACCGGTCGATCGAGGATGAGCCGGTGGTGTCGGCGTATGCGGGGTTTCACCCTCCCGACCCCGACAGCGCCGTCGCGCTGCGCCGCTTGCGCCGCACCATCGCCTGGATCGTCTACCGCCGACCCGGCAAACGCATCGCCCTCGCGGTAGAAGTCACGCCGTCAGTCCTGCCCGGCACACTGACCATCATGATGAATCGAGAAGAAGCGGCGGCCGCGCGGCAGCGGGTGATCGACGCATACGCACAACTACCGCAAGCAGTCCCTGACGTCGCTGTCGAAGACTTACGGCAGGCGAACCAACTGGCGTGGGCGGAACTGGACATGGCAGGCGCGCCCTTGGATGCACCCGGCGAGCGAATCTACGCGCTCGGCTTCGTAGGACCCGGACCGGACCTGAAGGTAGGACTGACAAGCTCACGACCGGGGCAGGCCGACAGGTCTGGCAGAACTGCCACCGCGCGCATCAAATCTCTGGAGCGGATTGGCCTGGCTCATCACACCGTCATGGTGCGGGCCTGGATCTCGAGGCCAGTAGCGAACGCCCGCGACTGGGAGGCTCAATCCCTCAATGTGCTGGGTGCGCTTGAGGGAGCCACAGCGATCGGCGAGTACTTCCGCGGCGTCGACTTCGACTTGGCAATGGACGTCATCCACAGCGTCCGCAGCGACTCCATGACCTCAGTCCGTCGAGTACACAGGTGAGCGACCCGCGTCGCCGACCGTCACGGCGAACGCCGCCAGGATGGTCGGCGTCCTTCTGAGCCACCTCGGCGCGCACTCGGCCACGGCCGCTGCCAACTCTCTGCGAGTCATGTGCGGTACTCCAATGTCGGGCTCGGAGGCCCCACTCCCGAGGGGTGGATGTGGATCAAGCCGCAATGCTGTCACCCACCAACAGTTCACCAGCTGATGCCGGCCATCACCGGCAGGTGGTCGCTGCCGGTGGCAGGCAGCACCGATGAGCTCTTCGCCTCCACGCCACGGATCAGGATCTGATCGATCCGCGCCACCGGGAACTTCGCCGGCCAGGTGAAGCCGAAGCCGTCTCCGGCCGCTTCCTGGACCGAGTGCAGTTGCGAGGTGATGCCGTCGAGCGCGCGGTCGTCCGTGGTGGCGTTCAGGTCGCCGAGCAGCACCACCCGTTCGTTCTGCTCGGCGGCGATGGCCTCATCGAGCGCCTGCGCGTTCCTGTCCCGCGTTTCCGTCCGGAAGCCCCCCCTGGGCATGACCCGTACGGACCCCAGATGGGCCACGTACACGGCGAGAGGTCCCTGGTCCGTGGCCACCGTGGTGCGCAGCGCCCGGTTGTCGACGAGCTTGACGTCGGCCGGCTTGCTGTCGCCGAGCGGGCCCACATCCTGCTTGATGTCGACCGGCTGGGTGTCCGACAACGGCAGCTTGCTCCACAGCCCGACCGTGCCCTTCACCGTGTGGTACGGGTACGCCTTCGCCAGCTCCTTCTCGTACGTGCCCTTGTCCTGCGCGGACAGCTCCACCAGCGCCAACACGTTCGCACCGGAGGCAGCCAGGTGGCGGGCGGTGCCCACCGGGTCGGGATTCTCGGCGCCGACATTGTGGCTGGCCACCGTGAGGTCGCTGCCCGCCTGTGACTTGTCGCCGAACAGTCCGCCGAAGAGGTTCAGCCACACCACGGCCGGCAGCAGCAGGGCAATCACCGCGGAGGCGGATCGGCGCCACAGCGCCCCGGCAAGCAGCACCGGCATGAACACGCCGAACCACGGCAGGAAGGTTTCGACCAGGCTGCCGAGGCCCCCGGAATTCGGGATCTGCGCGTGCAGCAGCATGACCAGACCGAGCAGCAGTGCCAGCGCCGCGAGCACCAGGCCGCGCCTCCAGGGCCCGGGCCGGGAGGCGATACGGATCGCCCGGCGGATGCTCGCGCGCCTGCCATGGGAGTCGGCATTCCGGCGGCCGTCGGCGTCCCGCCCGTTCCCCGCCGTGTCCGGGGCCTCGGCGCGCTCCTCGGCGTCGACCTGGTGCCGCCCATCCGACATTGCTTGCGTTGCTTCAGTCACTGATCAAATTCCCGAACTCTAAAACCGTGGAAAGGTTGCCTGGTTGGCCGTATGCGGTGCTGGGGTGGGCAGTTCAACGGCGACAAGGAGTCCGCCGGCAGGGCGCGGGGTGATCGTGAGGCATCCGTCGTGTACGTGGGTGATCGTCTTGACGATGGCCAGACCGAGACCGACGCCTGCGTGGTCGGAGTGGATACGTTCGGTGCCGCGCTGGAAGGGCTCGGTGAGAGTCGAGACCAGCTGGGGGGTGAGGTGCCCGCCGGTGTTCTCGACCGTGAGCACCACGCTGTGGGGGCGGACGCTGGTGCGGACCCACACGTTGCCTTGTCCGGGCACGTTGTGGACGATCGCGTTCTGCACGAGGTTCGTGGCCAGCTGGAGCAGGAGCGCCGGTGATCCGATCGTGGGGGCGATGTCGCCGCTGGTTTCGAGGGTGACGCCGTTCTTTTCCGCGAGGGGGAGGAGCGTTTCGGTGGCTTCTTCCGCCATGAGGGACAGATCGACGTGTTCCCGCGTGAAGGACCTCTGCTCGGCGCGGCTGAGCAGGAGCAGTGCCTCGGTGAGATCGATGGCCCGGGTGTTGACGGCACTGAGGCGGTCGATCAGTTCGCCGGTGTCGCGGTTCGGATCGGTGCGGGCCACGTCGAGAAGTGACTTCGAGATGGCCAGCGGGGTGCGCAGCTCGTGAGAGGCGTTGGCGGCGAATCTCTGCTGTTCGGCGACGTGCGCTTCGAGCCGTACGAGCATCGTGTCGAAGGCGTCGGCGAGTTCACGGAACTCGTCCTTGGCGCCCGGCAGCTGGATGCGGTGGGAGAGCGATCCGTTCGCGGCCATGCGGGTGGCGTGCGTGATGCGGTTCAGCGGGGCGAGCATGCGGCCGGCGAGGAACCACCCTCCCGCGAGACCGAACACCAGCAGGAACAACATCGTGACGGCCGCCATCGGAGCGAAGTCGCGCGCGACCGAGAGGCGGTAGTTCGGCGGGAAGACGAGCCCGACGTGCCTCACACGAGTCAGGAACAACCACCCGGCGATGATCATCAGGACACCGGCCAGCATGAGGAATCCGGTGTAGCTGAGGGTGAGTTTGAGGCGAACGCTCAGCCCGGGCTGCCTATCCACGGTCCCCTGCCTCACGTCCGGTGCCGGAGCCTGTGTCGATGCGGTACCCGACTCCGGGCACGGTGGCGATGATCCACGGTTCTCCCAGACGCTTGCGCAGTGCCGAGACGGTGATGCGCACGGCGTTGGTGAACGGGTCGGCGTTCTCGTCCCATGCGCGTTCCAGAAGTTCTTCGGCGCTGACGACACCGCCTTCGGCAGCGATGAGGACTTCGAGTACGGCGAACTGCTTCCTGGTCAGCGCGACGTAGCGGCCGTCCCGGTGGACCTCCCTGCGAAACGGGTCCAGGCGCAGACCCGCCATCTCGCGCACCGGTGGCCTGTTGTGTGCACGCCTGCGGTTGAGTGCTCTGAGCCTGAGCACGAGCTCCCGTAGGTCGAAGGGTTTCGTGAGGTAGTCGTCGGCGCCGAGCTCGAACCCGGTGGCCTTGTCGTCGAGACGGTCGGCCGCGGTGAGCATGAGGATCGGCATACCGCTGCCGGAGGCGACGATGCTCTTGGCGACTTCGTCGCCGCTGGGTCCGGGAATGTCACGGTCCAGGACGGCGATGTCGTAGGCGTTGATGCTCAGCAGCTCCAGAGCGGTGTCGCCGTCACCTGCGATGTCGGAGGCGATCGCTTCCAGGCGTAGGCCATCACGGATGGCTTCTGCCAGAAAGGGTTCGTCCTCGACGATCAGAACACGCATGCTCCGAGGCTACGAGGCCGCACATATCGTCGGCATATCGAAAACCGGATACGTGCCGGCAACATCACGCTCCCTTGACTGTCAGCATGAATCGCACTCCGCCGGCAGCTCGCACGAGGACCCGCCGGATTCCCTGGCTCCGCACCATCTGCCTCACAGCCGTCATCGCAGCGATCACCGTTGCCCTCGGCTACCAGCTGCTGAAGCCCTCGTCTTCCTCAGTCGCACCACCTGTGACGCCCTCCTCGTCCGCACCCCCCTCGAAGTCGTCCCCGGCCGCGCCACCCTCGAAGTCCACCCCGGCCGCACCACCGAATGCCTCTCGCGGTGACCGCCGAGGTGCGCTCGGCGAGGCCGACGGCGCGGTCCCCGACGGCACCTCGGTCTTCGATGACGGGATTCCGGGTGTGGCCAACCTCGATCCAGGTCTGCTCAAGGCCCTCCGCCAGGCGGCAACGGATGCCGCGCAGCAGGGAGTCGATTTCCGTGTCAACAGCGGCTGGCGTTCCCCGGAATACCAAGATCAACTTCTGGGCAAGGCGGTCTCCAAGTACGGGTCCGAAGACGAGGCCGCCCAATGGGTCGCCACCGCACAGACGTCGCCTCACGTGTCGGGTGACGCGGTGGACATCGGCAGGTCCGATGCGACGGCATGGCTGTCCCGACACGGTGCGCAGTACGGGCTGTGCCAGACCTACAAGAACGAACCATGGCACTACGAACTGCGCACCGATGCGATCGGCAGCGTGTGCCCCCGTATGTATGCCGACCCCACCGAGGACCCGAGGATGCAGCAGTGACCGGCAGTGAGCGAGGACGGACAATGCCGCAGGTGGACACGACCGGGACCGGACAGAGCGGCGCCGGCCACCGCACCCGCATGTCCATCACCGAGAGGTGTCAGGGCACGGGCGGGGGTCTGAGTTCCGTCGAGGGCCACGATGCCGTGCGGGGTGCGCGGCGCGCGGCTCGGCCAGGGCGTCGGGGAAGCGCCCGCGTGTTGTGCGAGCGATCTCGTGGGCCCGGCCCTTGAGGTGATCGCTCCCGGACTTGGTCACGGTCGTCTCCACAGCGGGACCGTACGCATTCCCGCCGGACGTCGCGTGAAATTGGAGCAGCCGGACAGACGGGGCCTTCGGGTGGTGCTGCGCGGGACCCGACCTCCGTCCTTGTCAGGCGGCGCTGCCCCGCCGAAGTGCCGGCCGGGGCCGCGGGCGAGGGGGCGGAGACAGCAGGACCGGCCGGGGGCCTCTCGCGTGCCAGAAAAGCCACGGAGGCCGGCCACCGGCCGGTGTCTGTGCTCGGAACTACCGGGACTACATCGTCGGGTCGATGTCCTGCTTGCCCGTACCGCCGATGTGCTCGCTCTGCTCCTTGAGCTGGCGGGCCTTGTCCTTCAGACGCTGACGCTCCTGCGGGTCAGTGGCACGTTCCGCGGCCTGTTCCAGGTCCTGAACCTTCGCACGCATCTGCTGGACACGACCGGACTCACCTGCAGCGCTCATGATCACTCCTTGGGTGATGAGGAAGAGCGGGCCACATCAGCGAAACAGGACCCGCCACCCCCTGCATCCCGAACAGTCACCCACCGCTATCAACCCAGCTGAAAAGCCCCGCGGAACGACGGCAGGCACAGCCCGGGGAGCGCCGGCCAGCCACCTGGCGGCGCTGTGAGTGGCCCCTGGGGCCTGCATCAGGACCGCCGGCCCTGGCGATGCCGCGCTCAGCGGTCCCGGTCCCACGGGGTCGGATACGAGATGGTCGGCGTCCACAAGGGTCTGCGCTTCAGCGACGCACTGCTCACGGACGCCAGCCCGGTCGTGCGCGGGGCTGCCTACGTGTACCTCCACGAGGTCGCGACCACTCAAACCCGGGACCTCCGTACCCGCCTCGGCTGGGCCCTCGTGGAAGTCGGCCTGCGGCTGGCGGCAGCCGCCATTCCGTAGCACCGTTCGCGACCGCCGCCCCGTGGCGAACATGCCCGCGAGGATGGGGAATTGGCTGACGCCAAACCCACCGAGGTGGGGGATTGCATGACCGTCCGTCGGCGTCGCCGGCCACGGGTTCGGCCGGTCAGCCCTGCCCGGCACCTCGGCCACCGACGGCGAGTACGCGTTCTCGATCTACTCCAACGACGGCTTTGTACGCTCCTTCGCCGGTCGGCTCGCGCCCGCCGAAGACTGGGACGGTGGCCTCCTGCGCGTGAAGGTCGACCTCCTGAAGGGCAGGGGTCCCCGGCACGAGGCCCAGGTGAAGCTCATGTTGCTCAACGACGGCACCAAACCGCTCGACTTCACGCTCACCGCTCATGACCACGTCGGGGGCACCCAGAAGGTCACCGTGGCCCCCGGCATGCGGCCCGCGGGACTGGGATGGATGTCGGTGTGCCTCGTGCCAGCTGGGGTGCAGCCCGCTCCGGTCACACGTTGATCGGAGCAGTCAAGCGGCGATCCGCGACGGACGAGCCGGCCTGGACCACGTACGAGCCAGGCATAAAGGACCACGCCTTCGCCGTCTCGTCCCACGTCTCGAAGGCGCGGCGCGGGAGTTCGACCACCGCGTCGACGCTCTCGCCGGGGCCCGCGGTGGCGCCCGCGAAGCCCACGAGCCAACGGGCCGGCCGGGCCGCGTCGGGTTCGCCCGGGGACAAGTAGACCTGAACGACCTCGCGGCCGGGGCGGTTGCCGGCGTTGCGGACGCGGACCGTCGCCGTCGTGCCGGACACCTCGATCGACTCGTACGTCCAGTGCGTGTAGCCGAGGCCGTGTCCGAACGGGTACGAGGGGGCGGCACCGGACTTCTCCCAGGCGCGGTAGCCGATGAACACGCCCTCGCTGTATGGGAGTTCACCGCCATCCGGGACGACCTGCGTGACGGGGGCATCTGCGAGGGTGCCCCAGGTGGTGGGCAGGCGGCCGCCGGGCTCCTCGGCGCCGGTCAGCACGTCGGCGAGGGCAGCGCCGCCCTCTTGGCCCGCGAACCAGTTCAGGAGCACGGCCGCGACGTCGTTGCGCCACGGGAGTTCCACCGGGGATCCGGAGTTGACGATGACGACGGTGTTCGGGTTGGCGGCGGCCACTGCGCGCACCAAGTCGTCCTGGCGGCCGGGGAGTTGGAGGTTGGTGCGGTCGTATCCCTCGGATTCGACGCGGTCGGTGGTGGCGACGACGACCACGGCGGTGTCGGCGGCCCCGGCGGCCGCTGCCGCTTCGGCGATCAGGTCGTCCGGGTCGCGCTGCGGTTCCTGGTGAGCGAGTGTGAACGAGATGTCGCTCGCCGGACCGTCATCGACGACGTGGCGGAGAGAGACCTCGACGGGCTCGCCCGCGGTGAGTTCGGCCAGGCCGCGGGTCAGGGGAGCGCTGAAGAACCCTCCGAACGGGTCGTTGTCGTCGAGGGGCTGGATGTCGTCGTAGTACGTCGTTCCGTCGACGACGAGCCGGAAGGCTCCGATGCCCTTGATCGCGAACGCGTGAGGGCCGGTGTCGCGCGGCGTGAACGTACCGGCGAGCTCCACGCTGTGGAGGTGATCGCGGGTGACACCGTCCGGGAGATCCGCGCCTGCCCAGTGGATCTGCCCGTTGTGGACGTCATAGGCACCGATGACCCTGCCGCTCGCGTCCCTGCAGACGGCCTGCAGGTCGAAGCCCTGTTCGGCGACGGCCGGTTCGGTGCGCGGGTCGGCACCGACGGCATACGTCACGGTCCCTTCCGGCAGCGCTGCAGTGAGCCCTTCGAGCGGCGAGACGACCCGGGACGGGAAGACCGTCGCGGAGCCACCGCCGAGGATCCGGGCGTCGCGGGCAGCCGCACCTGTCACGGCGACCTTGCCCTGCTTCAGGGGAAGCGCACCGCCCTCATTGCGGACGAGAACGAAGGACCGGTGGGCGATCTCGCGGGCCAGGGCCACACCGTCGATCTCCGCCGGCACCTCGGTGACGACGGGCTCGGCCCCTTCGAGGATGCCGACGCGGGCGGCGAGCCGCAGCACGTTCCGCACGGCCTCGTCGACCTCCGACTCCTCGACCTCGCCCGCGCGGACGGCCTCCGCCAGGGCCGGGCCGTATACGGTCTGCGGGCCGGGCATCGCGACGTCCAGGCCGCCTTCGATGGCATGCTTCGTCGACCGCGCGGCCGACCAGTCGGAGACGTTGAAGCCGTCGAAGCCCCATTCGCCGCGCAGGACTTCGTTCACGAGGTAGCGGTGTTCGCTCATCGTCGTGCCGTTGACCTGGTTGTAGGCGGTCATGATGCCCCACGGGTGGGCGTTCGCCACGATCGCCTCGAAGGGCGCCAGGTACAGCTCGCGCAGCGCCCGTTCGGAGAGCAGGTTGTTCACGGTGAAGCGGTCGGTCTCCGCGTCGTTGGCCACGAAGTGCTTGACCGTGGTACCCACGCCACCGGACTGGACGCCCTGCACGTAGCCGGTGCCGATGACGCCGGTCAGGTACGGGTCCTCGCTGTACGCCTCGAAGTGCCGGCCGCCGAGCGGGGACCGGTGCAGGTTCACCGTCGGCGCGAGCAGCACGTGGACGCCCTTGCGGCGGGCCTCCTGGGCGAGCAACACGCCGACCCTGTATGCGAGTTCCGGGTCCCAGGTTGCCGCGAGCGCGGTCGGGGACGGCAGGGCGATCGACGGGTCGTCGACGCTCCAGCGCACGCCGCGTACACCGATCGGGCCGTCCGACATGACCAGGGACTTCAGGCCGATCTCCGGGAGCTCGGGGAGCGACCACCGGTCCTGGCCGGACAGCAGCCGCGCCTTGGCGTCGAGGTCGAGCTTCCCGAGGGCCGTTTCGACGACCGTCTCCCGTGCCTGATCTGCCCGCACGGTGGCGTCATCTTCTCGTCGAGAGCTGTTGGGCTGGGTCATCCCGCAGTCGTTCCTTAAGAGCCGTAGGTTGCTTGGTGTGAAAGGGCCGCCGCGCTTCAGCCCTTGACAGCGCCGGAGAGCATGCCGCGGATGAACTGCCGCTGGCAGAACACGTAGAGGCCGACCACGGGGAGGCAGATCAGCACCGCCGCCGCGGCGAGCAGGTTGATGTGCACGAGGTAGCGGCCGGAGAAGGCGCCCAGGCCCAGTGTCAGCGGCTGATGAGACGGGTCGGAGACGAGGATCAGGGACAGGAAGTAGTCGTTCCAGGTCCACATGAAGTTGAGCAGGACGAAGGTGGACACCGCGGGCCGGACGACCGGCAGGTAGATCCGCCACAGCATGGTCCAGGTGTTGGCGCCGTCCATCTGCGCCGACTCGCCGATGCCGGCGGGCACCGAGCGGAAGGCGGCGCGCATCCAGAAGGCGCCGAAGCTCACTCCGGTGCCGACGTGGGCGAGGATGATGCCCTGGTAGGTGTCGGTCACGCCGGCGTACTGGAAGTCGTAGTAGAGCGGGACGATGATCGCTTCCATGGGGATCATGACCCCGAAGAGGATCAAGGGGAAGAGCAGCTTCTCCCCCGCAACGCCCAGGACTCCGAAGGCGTAGCCGCTGAGGATGGCCAGCACGGTCGAGACGGCCACCGCCGTCCCGGTGATGATCACGCTGGACTTCAGGTACTGGGTGAAGTCGGCCTGTCTCCAGGCTTCGGTGAAGTTGGACCACTGCAGATGGCCGAGATCCAGGTGCCCGGAGATGTCGGGACTCACCGCGACGCCGAGGATCCAGGCGACCGGGAAGAGCACCGCGACGGTGAGCAGCGTAAGGATCACGTAGTTGAAGATCTTTTCCCGCTTGGAGATCATCAGTTGTCTCCTTCGGAGATCTTGACCACGACCAGGGACACGACGAGTGCGACCAGCGCCAGGACGACACCGATGGCGCAGGCGGCTCCGACGTCAGGGTTGGCGAAAGCTCTCTGGTAGAGCACCACGGTCGGGGTGATGGTGGAGGTGCCCGGGCCTCCTCGGGTGGTGAGCCAGACGATGTCGAAGACCCGGATCGCGCCGAGCAGCGTGAGCGTCAGGACGACGGCGAGCTGGCCGCGCAGGCCGGGCAGGGTCACGGAGAAGAACTCCCGTATCGGGCCCGCTCCGTCCATGCGCGCGGCGTCGTAGAGCTCGCCGGGGATGTTCTGCATTCCCGCGGCGAACAGCACCATGCACAGTCCGAACGCTCCCCAGGTGCCGGCGAGTCCGAGGGCGGGGAGGGCCCAGGTGAAGTCGCCGAGCCAGCCTCGCGTCAGTCCGCCCATGCCGAAGGCGGTCAGTACGGAGTTGAGAGGGCCGTCGGGGGCGTAGATCTGCTTCCACACCACGGCGACGACGGCCGGGGTGAGGACTTGGGGAAGGAAGATGAACCAGCGGTAGATCCCGGCGCCGCGGACGTCTTTGCGTGCTGCCAGCGCCGCGCTCGTCAGGCCGAGGACGATGGGCAGCAGGGAGAAGAAGGCGATGAAGTACAGGGTGTGGGTGACCGCTTGGCGCAGCGTCGGGTCGGTGAAGAAGCCGGTGTAGTTGTCGAACCCGGCCCAAGTGGCCTTGGTGATGCCGTCCCAGTGGTAGAAGGACAACTGTGCCCCCTGCCCGGCGGGGAGCAGCACGACGAACCCGTAGATGAGCAGCGCCGGGGCGAGGTAGACCAGTCCCAGGAGTCGCCGGCGGCGCCGGTGCGGGGACGTATGGGTACGGGGCGCTCGGCGTAGGGGCCGACGGACTTGGGTGTGCGGGCTTGCGGGGTGCGGGGTGCGGCTCTTGTCGAGTGTGGCCATGACTACCTCGCCAGGCTCTGCTGGAAGGCGGCGACGTTCTTGGCTGCCGCGCCTACTACGGCGTCCGGTGTGGACTTGCCGGCCAGCATGCTCTGCATGGTCGTGTTGAGAGTGTTGAACAAGGTGGGTGTGGCCCAGTCCAGGTAGGGCACAGCGGTTCCCTTCGCCGAGACCTCCTGGGAGATCGCCACGTCGTCCGTGAACAGGGGGTCGCCGCTGGGGGCCTTCACGTCAGGTTGCAGCAGGGGCATCGTGCCCTTCTGTACGGCGAGTTCGGCCGCTTGCCTGCCGGACGCGAAGTCGAGGAAGGCCGCCGCGGCATCGGGGTGCTTCGACTTCGAGGCGATGGAGAAGTTGGTTGCTGATGAAGCCGTGGCGACCGGGTCGCCGTCGTCCTTGCGCGGTAGAACGAAGGACCCGAACTCCTTGGACTGGCCTGCCTTGAGCGGTAGTGAGCCCGAGTAGTTGAAGTGGAACAGGCCCTTGCCGTTCGTGAAGTCCTGGGCGGCGTCCGCTGCGGCGGTGCCCGCGTAGTCCTTGCCCAGGTATCCCTTGTCGGACCACTGCTTGAAGGCTGAGACCGCCTGCGGGAAGCCCGTCTGGTCGATGTTCACGTTGCCGTGCGAGTAGATGAAGTCGGAGATGGTGCTCTGTGTGCCGAAGGCGTTCATGAGCGAGAAGAGGGGTGCGGTGATCCCGAGCTGGTCCGAGTTGCCCAGCGCGATGGGGGTGATGCCCGCTGCTCTGGCCTTGCCGAGGACGGCCTGGAAGTCGTCGTAGCTGTGCGGGACCTTGGCACCGATCTTCTTGAGCAGCGCCCGGTTGTAGTACACCTCGATCAGGGAGGCCCGGGCGACCGGGGCGCCGAACAGCGAGCCCGTGCCCATCTGTTGGCCGTCGGTGGTGAACTGGTGCTCGTTCACGATCGACGCGGGGAAGTTCTCTCGCCATCCGTAGGCCTTGGCGTAGTTGTCCAGGTTGAGCACCAGACCACCGCGGACCAGTGTGCCCAGCGACTGCCAGCCGTTGTTGGCCGGGACGATGTCCGGTGCGTCGGCGGACTTCAGTTTGAGCGGGAGGGCTGCCATCACGTCGCCCCAGGGCAGTGACGTCCGCTCGATGGTGATGTTGGGGTACTTCTTCTCGAATGCGTCGACCACCGACTTCATCCAGGCGTCGTCGGGGTCTCCGGTGAAGTAGTCCAGGACGTGTACCGTGACGTGGCCCATCTTGGCCGGATCGGTGGTCACCGCGCCCGCACCGGCGCCGTTGGCCGCGCCGGTTCCGTTGGTGCCTGGTACGCAGCCGGCCAGTAGGCCGGCCGTTGCGAGCGGCGCCAACAGGCTGGCGATCCGCCGGGTTCTACTGCGCGAGACCACGGTGTCTCCTGTCCTCGATGGGATGCCCCGAGAGCCCGGGTAGGTGAGTTTGAGCCTAGAGCCCAGCAGACCACTTAGTCCAGATCTCTGAAGTTGGTTTGTTAGCTCTGCCGAGCAGACCAGTTTTGGTACGGTGGGTACATGACGAGCGTGGACGACACCAAGGCGGGGGCCGCCGTCGAGCAGACCTACCGCCGACTCAGCAACGCGCTGCGCCGCGGGGTCTACCCGCCCGGGAGCCGGCTGCCCGGCGAGCGTGATCTCGCGACGACCCTCGGGGTCAGCCGCTCGACCCTGCGTCTCGCACTGGGACGGCTCGCTGAGGAGAACAAGCTCGAACGCTCCTCGCAGCGCGGCTGGTTCGTACGCCGCAACATCGTCGGAGAGCCGCCCAGCACGCTGCAGAGCTTCTCCGAGATGGCTCGCGCCCGCGGCCTGCGCCCGCAGTCCGCGGTGCTCCACCAGCGCACCCGCCCGGCCACCTTCGAGGAGGCCGAGCAACTGGGCATCGCCCCCGCGTCCAAGGTTCTGGATCTGCGGCGGCTGCGCAGCCTCGACGATGTGCCTGTGTGTGTGGACTCCAGCGTCGTGGTGCTGGCCCTCGCTTCCGAGCTGGCCGGCATCGATCTCTCCGACCGCTCGCTGTACGAGACCCTGGAGCAGGAGTGCGGGCTGCGCATCGCCCGCAGTTCTTATACGGTCCACGCTGCGGCCGCGGACCAGGCCACCGCGAAACTGCTGCAGATCGAGCCGGGCGACCCGGTGCTGATCGGCGAGGAGTTGACCTACGCGGACGACGGCTCGCTCCTGCTGTCCGGACGCATGGTGTACCGCAGCGACGCCTACCGGTTCCAGGCCGACCTGTTCCGCCCGGTCGGCAACTGACACCGCCCCGGCTGCCTCAGGCAGCCGGGGCGACCGCCGCTCAGGTGGTCAGGAATTCCCTGGGCGGCAGGCTTCTTGTCACCTTTTCCACGACGGCGTCGGCGATCCCTGCATCCCCCAACGCCACCCCGCCCTCGCCGAGCGCGTCCAGCAACGCCCCGGCCACCGGGGGCAGGGAACTGCGGTGCAGCACCGCTCCTGGCACGTGAGCGGGCAGTTCGGAGCACAGCGCCTCGGCCACCGGGGAGTCCTCGGCCATCAGGACCGAGCCCGACAGCACGACACTCACCGGCCGCCCCTCCCCCACAAGCCCGGTGCGCCGTGCGGCCACCCCGGCGTACTGGGCGAAGTGGTTCCCCTGGGCGCGGACGATGTCGACGGCCACCGGATCACCGGCCGACGCCACCGCCGTGACCACCCGCGCGCAACTGGTCCGTTCCCGCCCCGACGCCTGCCCCTGGCGGCGCGTCAGCCAGTGGTTGAGCGCCTCCGCCGAGGACTTGTCATAGTGCGCAAGCAGCGCCGCGGTCAGCGCGGTGTGCGGCCCGAGCCCCAGCTCTGCCAGGAAGACCGCCCGGAAGGCCTCCTTCGCCAGGCCCACCGCGCCCATCCCGTGCTGGCCCCACCAGCCCATGTCCCACAGCTCACCGCCGTGTCCACGCGCGGCGATCGCCGCCGCCGTGCCGCCGGTCACCGAGATGCCGATACCACCAGGATTCCCGCAACGAATTGCCGCGTAGCCGTCGTTGAGGACGCTGCGCCGACCCAGGGCACCAGGGAAGCGACGCGACAGGGCCGCCTCCCAGTACTCCCGGTCCTCGGGCCAGTCGACTCCGGCAAGCCGGAACGCCGCGCTGACCACGGCCGCGATGTCCGCCCCCGCCTGGTCCAGCGCCTGTCGTACCGCCGCGAGCACCTCCGCCACGGCATCCTCGGGCGTCGGCGCCCCGTAGATGTCCCCGCAGCCGGAGCGCCCGGCGCCCACCACCTCGCCGGAGGCCGTGGCCACCAGGGCCGCCGTCTTGCTGTTGCCGGCGTCCACGCCCAGGTAGAGCGCGGACGCCGGCAGCACCGAGTCCGCCCCGATCACGGGACCAGACGCTCCGGCAGCCAGGCCCGCTGAGCCTTGGCCATCTCGGCGTACAGCGCCTCGGCGACCGGCAGCGACGGCACGAGGGGGTTGGCCATCATCGCGCGGACAGCGTCCGCCGGAGAGCCCTCCCATCCGGCCTTCGCGGCGAGGATCTGGTACTCGGCCAGCTGCTGGACCACGCCGCGCACGGAGTGCGGCAGCGGCTTCTGCGATTCGGGGTGGAAGCCCTTGCCGTCGACCGTGCCCCACAGCTCGACCACGGTCGACTCCTCGAAGCCGGGCAGCCAGGAGCCGGTGTTGGTGATGTTGAACGGCAGGCGCGTCGGGGCGTCGTTGTAGAACGCGCTGATCGCGTCGATGGCCAGCTCCAGCTCGTGGATGCCGCCGCGGGAGCGGCCCTGGTCCAGGCGCGGCGCGTCGCAGCACGACTGCTCCTGGTAGTGCGCCCAGTAGTCGGGCAGCGCGTCCATGATGACCTCGGAACGGGTCTGCGCCGACAGCTGCTGCTCGCGCAGGATCTCGTCGCGGAAGTAGTAGTAGTTGAAGTAGTCCGAGGGGATGGACTCCATGGCCACCGCCAGGTGCAGCGCCCGCAGTCCGTTGCGGTCCTCGGTCGGCTTGTCCTTGAGTGCCTCGTAGCGTTCGCGCAGGATCGGGAAGGCGTCCTGGCCGTCGTACGTCGCCTCGTTCGACCAGCAGTTGTGGTTCACGCCGACGAGGTTGGCCTTGAGCTTCTCCGGATCGAGACCCGCGGCCTTGGCGACGACCGGCGGGAAGACGATCGGGCCCTCGCAGAAGGAGACGATGGGGACGTCGGTGTAGTCGGAGACCGCCTGGGAGACGATGTTGACCGGGTTGGTGTAGTTGAAGATCCGGGCGCGGGGCGCGACGTCGGCCAGATCGGCACAGAGCCCCTTGATGACGTTGATCGAACGGAGCGCCATCATCAGGCCGCCGGGCCCCTGCGTCTCCTGGCCGATGACGCCGTACTTGAGCGGGATCCGCTCGTCCAGCGCTCGGGCCTCGAAGCCACCGGGGCGGAAGCTGCTGAGCACGGCGTCGACGTCGCGCAGTCCTTCACGCTGGTTAGTCGTCGTGCTGACCGTGATGTCGAGGCCCTCGTTGCGGGCCATCTTCTCGGCGATCGTGCGGACCGTCTCCAGACGGTCCGGGTCAAGGTCGATCAGGACGAACTCAGAGCCGTCGAACTCCTTGCCGTGGTGCATGAACGAGGCCATGGTGCCCGCCGCGCGCGAGGAGCCACCACCCAGGTAGGCAATCTTGACGCGAGCCATCGATCCTCCAGGATCTGTTGGTGTCACAGGTGTCACAGGTGCTACAGGTGTTACAGCTTCGGATTCGTTGTGAACTTGGGCTTTCGAGCGGCTTGTTCAAAGCTGCTTGCTCAAAGCCGCCTGCTCAAAGCTGCTTGCTCAAAGCTGCCTGCTCAGAGCGATGTGAGGGCCGCGGACGCGGACACTGCCGCCTCGTCGATGTAGAGCCGCGGCCGCGCGCAGTCGGCCAGGACGGTGGCCGGCCAGTCGGCTTCGTATCCCTCGGCCCGGGCGAGCCGCTGGACCGCCCGCCCCTTGTCCCGGCCGTGCGCCACCATCACCACGCGCTTGGACTGCGTACGGATGGTGGAGATGCCGACCGTGACGCCGTACTGAGGCACATCGGCGAGGCCGCCGAACGTCGGGAACGTCGACAGGTTGTCGGTTCTGGTCTGCTCCTCCAGGGCCACCACCCGGGTCCGCGAGTCTCCCGCGCTGCCCACCGGGTTGAACGCGATGTGCCCGTCCCCGGCACCCGAGGCGAGGAGGAACAGATCGATCCCGCCCACGTCCGCGATGCGCCGGTCGTAAGCCTCCGGATCGGCCGGATCGGGCACCCACAACCGCTCCGGCCCGATCCCCCGTGCCGGGCCGGCCGCGGCGTTCAGCGGTGCGACGATCTCCCGCTGCCCGAACCCGAGGCAGCTGTGCGGCAGCTCCGGATCGATCGCTTGGTACTCCCGGTCCCCAGGGCCGGACGACGTCACCTCGACGTACTCGTCCATCATCACGATCACGACGTGCGCGAGGTCAAGGCCGCGCGTGGCCACCTCAGCCGCCAGCGCCCGGTAGGTGCTTGCGGCACTGCGACCGCCCGGGCAGCCGAGCACATACATCCGCCCCGCCCACGCGGCCTCCTCGATCTCCACCGCGATCTCCGCGGCCAGCTTGCGCCCCAGGACCTCCGGGTCCTGGAAGACAGTCGGCGACACCCGCACAGAATGAACTCCCTTTCCGCCAACACTTACGCAGACCAGTTACGCCACTGACGATACGCTGGTCTGACTGGTTCAGGCAATGCCCAACTGGAGCCTCCCCGGCCGACGTGCCGAGATGACGCTCGAGGCGGCAGCCGTTGTGCGCCAACTCCCTTACTCCGGGGTGCCATTGGATGCCGGACACGGTCAGGTGATCCAGGCACGGTGCGCCCAGGAAGGGCTGCCCGGCATCCGACTCAGGAGACGATTCGCCGCCGTTGCACAGCCCGCGATCAGTCGGAGGGCGCGCGAGGTCGAACCGAGGGCGCGGCGCAGAGCGCGGGCGAGGTGGCCTGGTCGGCGAATTCCGGGGCAGCGCAATGTCCGTGATGAGCGCGTTACTGGCTCGCTCAGTCACGATTTCGGTTGCGGGCTCTTCGACAGCCAGGCACCGTGCCTTGCGACGATGCATGTGTCTTGGGGAGGTGCTTGTGACTGTCGTTCCGGAACGCCGGCTGATTCTCCTCGGAGGCGGCTTTTCCACGGATGCCGATGGGCTGCTGGACGACTGGGTGCTCGAGAGCTCGCGCGCTGCCCGACCCAGGGTCTGCTTCGTGCCGACGGCCAGCGGTGATAACCCCGGGTACTTCGAGCGCTTCTTGGCCGCGTTCCAGGCACGCGACTGTGAGGCCGGCGTCTTGCCGCTGTTCCGTAGAGAACTCGACGATGAAGGTGTGCGGGCGTTGCTGCTCTCTCAAGGCATCGTCTACGTCGGTGGCGGCAACACGGCGAATCTTCTGGCGGTCTGGCGCGCCCACGGGGTGGACCTGTTACTGCGCGAGGCCTATGACCGGGGAACCCTGCTGTGCGGCATCAGCGCCGGCGCCAACTGCTGGGCCGATGCCTCACATACCGACTCCTTCGGGCCGTTGACGTTCCTCAGCGACGGGCTGGGGCTCCTGCCCGGCTCGGTCTGCCCGCACTACGACAGCGAACCAGGGCGCCGCGCCTCCTACCGAGCCACGGTGGCAACCGGGGCACTTCCAGGCGGCTGGGCGCTGGACGACGGGGTCGGCGCCCTGTTCACCAATGGCCGTCTCGCCGACGCAGTGACACGCATCCCACAGGCCCGCCTCTACCGGGTAGAGCCAGCTGGGGGCGGAGTGGCCGCGGAGCAAACTCGCGCCTGCCGCCTGCTCACCGAACCGGTAGCGACCGAACCGGTCGCGCCGGACTGACGCGAGGCCATCCCAGACGCTGATCATCAACGTGACGTGCCCGAGCCGGGACCGGTCGAGGTCGTCGTCGTATCACCGGTGCGGTGGCGGTCAACCGGCCCCGGCGTGGCGCGGGCACGCCCATTGGTGCCCCGTTCCTCGGCGACTCCTGTCATGCGGGAGTCATGCGGGTATCGGGGCGACACCGCCCCTGGAGGCCGTGAACGACCGCTACTCCGAAGCAGAGCGCCGGGAAGAGACACTCACACTCCCCCACAGCGGACCGCCGCCTCGCGAAACGCCGCTCCTCACCGCGCCATGACCGCTGCCCCGCTGGGGTCCTGATACACCCGGTCCAGAGCCAGATGCGCGCCGCCGCGAGCCGCCGCGCTGAACCCCAGCGTCGACAGCAGCACCTCGCATCCGCCCGCCGCGGGAGCCATGACGCGGGAGGCGAATTCACCACGCACCCGCTCGATCAGATAGTCGCCGAAGTGGACGAAATAGCCGCCCAGGACGATGGCCCGCGGGTTGAGGACATCCGCGAGGAGAGCGGTGCCAAGCGCAAGACCGTCGGCGATCCGCTCGAGCGCCGCGAGGGTGGCTCCGTCGCCCGCATCCGCGCGGCGGCGCAGCTCGGTCAACCGCTGTTCCAAGTCGACGGTGGGGTCGTGGACGGGGTCGTCCGAGGAGGCGGCGCGGCGCAGCAGGGCGGTGAGGCCGACCATCGTCTCCCAGCAGCCGACGCGCCCGCAGACGCACGGTTCGCCGCCCGGATCGAGGGGCATGTGGCCGATCTCGCCCGCGAATCCGGCGGCGCCTCGCAGGAGCCGGCCGTCGGAGATGATGCCGCCGCCGACGCCGGTCTCGCCGGTCACGTAGATCAGGTCGTGGATGCCTGCCTCGGCTGCAATCAAGTACTCGGCGATGGCGCCCAGTTTGGCGTCGTTCTCCAACGTGACCGGCGGGGCCCCACGGCCGAGCCGCTCTCGCAGACCGTCGACGACAGCGACGTCCCGCCAGGCGATATTGGGAGCGTAGGAGACCACGCCGGTGTCGCTCTCGATCACCCCGGGCGCCGCGACGGCCACTCCCACCGGGTGCGTCCCCTTGGCGCGCAGGGCGTGGAGCGTGTCCCGAACCACCTCCGCCATGCGGTCCAGCACGATCTCAGGGGCGCTGCCCCGTGTGTCGATCGGAGTGTGGCATTCGGCGACGGTCTCGCCCCGCAGGTCGAGAGCGATGAGGCTCAGGTAGTCGACGCTGATCTCGACACCGATGCCGCAGATGGTGCGGCCGTCGATCTCCACGGTGCGGCTGGGACGTCCGACCGAACCGTGGCGCTCGATGTCGCCTTCACGCACCAGGCCGCGTTCCATCAGCTCCGCGACGAGGTTGGTGACAGTGGCTTTGGGCAGTCCGGTCTCGGTCGCGATCCGGATCCGGGGCCGCGGTCCGGCGTCACGCAACAGGCGCAGCACCAGGCCGAGATTGGTGCGCCGCAGCGACGCGCGGTCGCTCGCCCGCGGCGGCCCTCCGCTGCCCATGTCACGCACGCCGGCTTCCCGTAGATCTGCCTTCACCAGGCCTGCTCCTTGATGCGCACTGATCGTTTCGTATGCGGGTCCCCGTCACGTTACGCGGCCGTAGCGCCACGCAATACGGCTGGCCTCATCCAGTTCAAGAGTCTCGCCTCCAGTCTGTTGACTAGGGAGTATTAATTTTGGATCCTAGCCGAACTAATTAGGGCTGGGGGAGACACAAATGACGTTCCAGGGATGCGGGCGGCAGTCGGACCCGCCGGAGGCTCCGGCCCGGCCGCAGCAGGACCGCCCGAACTGCCGCATCGCGGCTGGGCGGTCTTCGAATGGTGAACCACCGCCCGGGGGCCCGATGCCCGCAGGCGCATCGACAACGAGAGGAGCACCAGTGTCAGTCCGTTCCAGAGCAAGAACCCTCGCGGCCATCGTCGCCGTGGGTGCCGTGCTGGCCGGCGCGGCGGCGTCCGTCCCCGCGTCCGCCGACCCGACCTCGCTCACCGTCACCGTCGGACAGAAGGGTTCGTGGTCACACCCCGACGACTCCCCCGCCTCCACCTTCATCGACAAGGACGGCTCGTTCCACTACCAGTCCGCGCACGCCCTCTACAGTGCGAGCGATCCGCGCGAGTGGATGTTCTACAGCGGCAAAGACTTCGACGCGGCCACCGAGGACAAGGAGTTGAACAAGGCGGTCAATCCCGCCAACGCCGACGACCGCAACGACGACACCACATGGCGCTGCAACAACAGCCCCACCGGCCGCGAAGCCACCCAAGCCCCCGCCGATTCCCGCTACGCGCAGAAGAACTACTGCGACCTGATGGGCGTCTGGGTCGATCCGGACACCGGCGACTGGTACGGCCTGGTCCACAACGAGTTCACGCCGAGCCCCTTCGGTGACGGCCTGCACTACGACGCCATCGACTACGCGATATCCAAGGACCAGGGCAAGACCTGGGACATCAAGAACCACGTCCTCACCTCGCCGTACAGCACGAACCGCGACGACGCCGCGGCGTTCCCGCACGACACCTACTACTACGGCGATGGCGACCCGCGCCTGTTCGTGGACACCGCCTCCGGCTACTTCTACGTCTACTACAACTCCAGGGTGATTCCGAAGGGCGGTGTGCCGGGCGGCTGGACGGACGGCAGCAGGGCGCACGTCGCCCGCGCCCCGATGTCCGGCAAGATGGCGCCCGGTTCGTGGAAGAAGTGGTACGACGGCACGTGGTCGCAGCCCGGCCTCGGCGGCCGGGAAAGCAACATGGAGCCGGTCGACTCCACGCACACCACCGGCTACACCCCCGTCGCACACGACTACGATCCGGCCAATGACGGCTCAGTCGCAGAACAGCAGGCCGCGGGTGAACTGCCCGCGAAGGCAGACCTGTTGACGATGAACATCGCCTACAACGCCTACCTGGGCCTGTACATCGGCCAGCCCGAGGCCATCACACAGGACAGCACCGAACCCCAGCGGTTCTACGCCACCGACAACCTCGCCACGCAGAAGTGGCGGCTCATCGGTGACACCGGCGACTACCTCTCCGGGTCCTGGTACCGGTGGATGCTGGACTCCGTGAACAAGACCGGTTCGACGATCGTCGGGAAGCAGTTCCGCAGCTACTGCTCGTTCCAGTGCTCGGGCGGCGCCGACGGCGAGTACTACGACACCACCATCGGAACCAGCACCCCTGCGGCCCCGGTCACGTCCGGCAAGGCCTACACCATCGGAAACAGCGACGGCCGCATCCTCACCCAGGCAGGCGACAGCAAGACCGCCACTTCGCTGTCCTCCCACTCCACATCGCACTACGCCCGTTGGACTTTCACCTCGAACGGCGACGGCTCGTACCGCATCACCAATACCGCCACCCGCCGGCTCCTCGGCGTCGACTCCACCCGTGACGCGGGCCGTGCCTGGGCTGCCAAGCCGACCGTGACGGCTGCGCCCAAGTCCGGCCCCACGGTCGGCCAGCAGTGGTTCGTCATTCCGGGCCGCGACACCGACGGGCACACCACAGGCACGTACAAGATCGTCAACCGCTACAGCGGCCTCGTCATCGGCATGTCCGACGACGACGAGCGGCGCGTCGAGACCACCCCCACACGCGCCTGGACCGACGCCAGCGGCAGCGCCGTCGGCGATGCCCGCACCGCGGGCGAGCAGACGCTGAAGCTCACACCCAAGGGCTGACTCCACTGCTCCATGCGTCGGCCCCGTGTCCGCCGTGCCACAGCCGGCAGACACGGGGCTGTTCGCAGACTGCCCCTTGCCCAGCTCCTGACGAAGGCGCGCCAATCATCCGAACCTTCCTCCGAGTTGGGCTCGGACGTGCCCGCACCCGGGCGGATACGAACCCCCATTCCCTCGAGACTCACCACCCTGGGTCCCACAGCGCGCATCACCCTGTCCCTATCAAGCTGTGCGCCCTACCATCGCGCTGCACTCCATCCCCCAACAGCCGATTGCGGGAGGATCCATGCGCCGACGACGCCTCACCCTCATCCTGACCACGCCGGCCGCACTCTCCGGACTGCTGTCCGCCGCCCCCGCACCCTCCGCAGCAGCAGCCTCCGCCGATCAACGGCCCGTGATACTCGTCCACGGCTACAACGCCGGTCCCGGCGTCTGGGGCGCGTTGGCCGAGGAACTCAAGGCCTCCGGATACTCCGACAGCCGCCTCTTCCGATGGAGTTACGACAGCTCCCCCTCGGTGAACGAGACGCTGTCCGGGCAGTTCGCCGCATACGTGGACACCGTCCGCCGGCAGACCGGAGCGGACCAGGTCGACATCGTCGCGCACTCCTTCGGCAGCCTTGTCACCCGCCGGTATCTCAAGTTCGGCGGCGGCACGGCACACGTGGCCCACTGGATCTCGCTGGGCGGACCGAACCACGGCACCTACACGGCGTGGGCCTGCGCCGCCTGGGACCAGGCCTGCCGTGACATGTCCCCCGGAAGCTACGTCCAGGACCGGCTCGCCGACGGCGACGAGACCCCGGGAGCCACGCGGTACAGCACCTTCTGGTCCCCTTGCGACGAAGTGATCGATCCCGACGACAGCGTCCCGCTGACCGGCGCCACCAGCACCGGGGCAGGCTGCCTGGACCACGACGAGCTTTTCACCGACGACGGCGTCTCGCAGGGGGTACGTGCCTTCCTCGCCACGCCGTGACCGACCGGGGGACGGGCGGTTTCCCGAGAGGCTCCCGTGAAGCTGTCGCAATCCCCGTCGCCGGCAACACACTCGGCACCGCCCGTTCCCTGAGGCACCGGTACGGATCTGTTCGACGTTCCCCTGTCGAGGAGTAGGTCACTGGACGACACCGACAGCGGATGAGGGCGGTGTCCTTCGACAGGTCGTCGGCGGGCGCGACGAGATGAGCCACCTGCCCCGGGCACCGGAGCAGGCACAGCTCTCGCACGGGCCGACGCAGTAGTCGCTGCGCAGCTGTACGTAATCCCCCCGCAGACGTGTCCGGACAGGGCGGCCGGTTCGGGGCAACGGCCCAGGAACGTCTTGAGCCGGTGGTGCTGGAGTTCGTCGAGACTGTCGGGGCGACTGAGACGTCATTTCATCTGGCTCGGTAAGCAATTGGCAAAGAAAGGGTTTCGATTCCCCCGGTTCCGCACCGTGGGCGAACCTCAACCCTTTCGGATCGGCGCAACCTGGTGAAGCCCACTGGCTCGGGAACCAATCCGGACAAACTAGGGAGCCTGATCATGGCCGATGTCG
The DNA here is from genome assembly GCF_053644375.1 of Streptomyces sp. NPDC055400. Classification (NCBI taxonomy): domain Bacteria; kingdom Bacillati; phylum Actinomycetota; class Actinomycetes; order Kitasatosporales; family Streptomycetaceae; genus Streptomyces; species Streptomyces sp. NPDC055400. The sequence goes on from NZ_JBSHLM010000019.1 coordinate 247,903, forward strand.
ACGTACTCGTGGTGGGCGCAGGCCCTGTGGGGCTAACGGCGGCGGCCGAGCTGCGGCGGCACGGCGTGGACTGCCGCATCGTCGATCGGCTGCCCGTCCCGCAACCCCATGCCAAGGCCATCGGCATCGTGCCCCGCACCCTGGAGGTATGGGACGCCATGGGCCTGGTCCGCAGAGCTCTGGACGAGGCGGTGCCACACCTGGGGCAGCTGGTCTACATCGACGGCAAGCCTCGCCCCCGGGTCGAGCTCACTTTGCCGCCCGAGATCCCCTATCCCTTCGCCACACTGCCCCAGTACGAGACCGAGCGGCTGCTCACCGAGCACCTTGCGGGTTTTGGCACGGAGGTGGAGCGGTCGACCGAGCTCCGCTCGCTGGAGATGCGCCCGCACGAGGTCGAAGCCGTTCTCGCGCACGGAAGCGGCCGGACCGAGCGGCTGCACGCCCGCTACGTCGTGGGCTGCGACGGCGCGCACAGCCTGGTCCGCAAGGCGGCCGGGCTGACCTTCGAGGGCGATGCCCTTCCCGAGCAGTACATGATCGGCGACGTCGAGGTCGACTGGGAACTGCCCGCCGGCTACAGCATGCGGTCCGTGAACCTGGACGCGAACGGTGAGGTGGACGACATGCTCGTCTGCATTCCGATGCCGGGCGTCCGGCGGTACTGGCTGTCGATGCTGCACCCCCACGCCCAGGCCGAGGGCGAAGACGGCCCGAGCACCCCGGACGGGACCGTCCTGGGCCTGAGTGATGGCCAGGGCCTGGACCTCGGGCAGATCCAGGCCGTGCTCGACCGGCTGTCCCCGGAAGTGACGACCGCCTCCACGCTGCGCTGGTCGTCCGCCTTCCGGACCAGCCACCGCATGGTGGACCGCTACCGGAACGGCCGTCTCTTCGTCGCCGGGGACGCCGCACACATCCAGCCGCCGATCGGCGGGCAGGGTCTGAACACCGGTGTACAGGACGCCCACAACCTCGCGTGGAAACTGGCCCTGACCGTCCGCGGTCTGGCCACGGACGACGTGCTGGAGAGCTATCACGCCGAACGCCACCCGGTGGCGCAGGAGGTGGTCGACCGCACCGTCCGCCATGCCCGCACCGTCCGCCAGGCCGGTGCCGGCCCCCTCAACAACGGCGCCGACACCGAGATGGCGCTGCGGCGCCAGGCTCAGCTGCTGGTCGCCTACCCGGACAGCCCGTTGGTCCAGCCGCAGACGGCGGACGGCACACCCGCGGCCTGTCCCGCCCCCGGCGACCGGGCACCGGACTGCCGCGGCCTGTTGAGCGACCTCGCCACCTACCCGCGGCGGCTGTTCGACCTGCTGCGCACCCCGCGGCACGTGCTGCTGCTGTTCGCGGGCTCGGAGCACGCCTCGGGCGACGG